>CAKUIA010000011.1 GCA_934660865.1 uncultured Opitutales bacterium | reverse complement strand
ATCCGCGACAACTCTGGCTTTCGCGGTTGCTGGGTACAAGACGTTCTTCGCCATACCTACGCCAGCTTCCACGCCAAGCACTATGCCGACTTGCCCCGCCTGCAACTTAATATGGGCCATAGCGACCTATCGCTCCTGCGCAGCCGCTACGTCAATATGCACGGCATTTCCCGCACCCAAGCAAAAAGCTTTTTCGAAGCCTAAATTACAGATTAAGGGTCTTGGTCCTATGCGGCGTCTTTCATTAATATCCACTCTCTTTGGTGTTGACCCAATAAAACTATGAAAAACAAATTACAAAAAAAACCTTATTCCACAACCTTTGGGGTTGACCCAAAATATCCAATTTTGTTAGTTTAATAGTTCCGTCCTCAACGGATTTTGCGGAGACGATGTTGCGGTTTGGTCGCACATCTGAGCGCGAAACACACCAGTTAAACCCATACGATGAAGCAGTTTCAAACAGAGGGTGGTACCATAAGAAAAGACATATTCGCAACATAATGCCAGAAAAGAGGGATTGCCGTTTTGCGGCCATCCCTTGCCTCTTTGCGTGGAAAACAAAACAAAAAGTTGCGCCTGCTAACGCGGGCTTCTTTTTTTATAAAAATATTTTCTTCATAGAACTTCGTTCTCTAGTAAAATATTTTCATAAAAAAAGCAAAACCCCATCGGGGTTTTGCTTTTTGTTCCGTTTACGCGGAGAGAGGGGGATTCGAACCCCCGATAGGCTTTTGACCTATACGCGATTTCCAATCGCGCTCGTTCGACCACTCCGACATCTCTCCGTTTGGTGGTGAAAATATCCTAAATATCATTTATATTTTTGTTTTGCAGTCAATAAAATTCTGTTTTCTTTTTGGCCCTTAAAACAAAAAGCCTTTTTATATTTGCAAAATAAAAAGCGGTTTGAAACGTTGATTTTCTTCAAAAAAAAAAAGCGGCAAAACCTTGTTTGCCGCAATTCACCCTACTGCTCGAATTTTATGTAGGCGTCTTTCCTAAGTTTTTCAACCCACTTTTTGTAGGCTTTTGTGGCGTTTTGCCCGACCAAAGCCCACTCTATTTGCTCCCTTACGCTGTCGAGATCTTGCACGCCCTCTTTGCGGCGGTCGGCAACTTTTAAAATAAATATTGTATCGCCAATTAAAACAGGCTCGCCAACCTGCCCTTTTTGCAGCGCAAAGGCCACGGTATCAAGCTGCGGAACAAGCTCGCCCTTTTTATACCAACCCCAATCGCCGCCTTTTTTTGCGGTATTTTTGTCTTTGCTGAATTTTTTTGCAAGGTCTTCAAAATTGTTCTTTTCGGCAGCCTCTTTAACTATTGTTTTTGCAAGCTCGCCGTCGGAAGCCGAAAGCGTTATCTGCTTTAGGTTTACGCTTTCGGGCTCGAACCATTTTGATTTGTTTGCCTTGTAATATTCCAAAATCTTTGCGGGGCTTATCTCCGAAACCGAACGCCTTTGCTGGCCCTGCATGTAGTCTACAATAATGTCTTCTTCCTGTTCCTGCTTAAACTGTTTTACGGTTTTGCCCTCGTTTTGTATATACTTTAAAAACTCGTTTCTGTCGCCGTGAAACTCGCTTTTTATGTATTCGTCGAAGTGCGAATCTAGATAGCTTTTGGGAATTTGCATTCCCTTTTCCTTAAAGTTTTTAACAATCAAAATCTTGTTTACAAGGTTGTTTAGTATTTCGCTTTTAAGGCTTTCGTAATTCTTTTCGTACTCGTATTGGGTACGCGCCGACGCCTTTAAGCGCGACAAAAACGGGGCCATTTCCTTTGCCAGCTGCGCGTTTGTAATAACCTTGTCTTCGACAATGGCAACAATGCTGTCGTAGCCCATTTGCTTTGCCTGCGGCTTTTGCGAATACTGCGTAAAAGTGCCGTAGCTTTGTGCATAAAGTTGCGTGCAGGCAAAAAACGCCGCCGCCATATATAAAAATTTACCTATCATTTTCTGACGCTCTTAACTGTGTATCTTAAATAATTTTCTATTTCCAAAAGTTTTTCGTCGGGATTTTGTTTTGTCAATCTCGGAATGGCGCCGGCCACCCTAAAAAATACGTCTTTGGCGCTAAAGGCCTCCCTTAACTTTAAAAGGTCGCCCTCGCTTGAAACGCACGAAAACGAGTTTTGCTCGGCTAAAATCCTTATTTTCGCCAACGCAAAAAGCCTTTCGGTTTCGGGCGGAATTTTGCCGAAACGGTCTTTAAAAGTTTTTTTAAGCTCTTTTAAATCGCTTTCGGTTTCGAGCAGCGCAATTTTTCTGTACATATCTATGCGTATTTGCGCCTGCGGAACATAGTCTTTGGAAATCAGCGCCATCGCCAATTTTAGCGGCTCTTTTTTCTCGGCAAACAGCTGCGTTTCGCTTGCGGGTGCTTTTGCGCGCGAAATGGCCAATGCGGCTTCGTAGTCTCCCAATTTTATAAAGTCTAAATCTATCTTTGCCCTGATTGCAAAGGCAACCTTTTCGCCTTTTAGGCGGGCAACGCTTTGCCTTAAAAGCGAGCAGTATAAATCGAAGCCAACTCCCGCAATATGCCCGCTTTGGCGCGCGCCCAATATGTTGCCGCAACCCCTAAGCTGCAGGTCGCGGGCGGCAATTCTAAAGCCGGCGCCGGGTTTATTATATTGCCTTATGGCCGAAAGCCTTTCCTTCGCCTTTTGCACAATAATGTCTTTGTCGCGCAAAAACAGGTACGCATAGGCCTGTCTATTAAAGCGCCCAACCCTGCCCCTTAGCTGGTAAAGCTGCGCCAAGCCGAACCTGTCGGCCGAATCTATAATTATTGTGTTGCAGTTGGGAATGTCTATGCCCGATTCTATAATTGTAGTACAAACCAAAAGGTCGTATTTGCCGTCTATAAATTCGCACATAAGTTTTTCGAGCTTGTGCTCGCCCATTTGCCCGTGGCCAACGGCAACCCTTAAAGACGGGAACATTTCGCGTATTTGCGCGGCTTTTTGCTCGATTGTTTTTACCTCGTTATGCAGGTAAAAAACTTGCCCGCCGCGCAAAATCTCCCTGCCTATGGCCTCTTTTACCGCCGCCGGCGAATATTCCCTTACAAAGGTTTCCACCGGCAGCCTGTCGCGCGGGGGAGTTTCCATAACGCTCATTTGTTTTGCGCCCATCATTGCAAAATAAAGCGTTCTGGGAATGGGCGTGGCGCTCATCGTAAGAATGTCGATATTCGACGCCAGTTTTTTTATTTTTTCCTTGTTCTTTACGCCGAATCGGTGCTCTTCGTCTATAACCAACAGCCCCAAATTTGCAAAGCCTACATCGTCGCTTAACAGGGCGTGCGTACCGATAATAACATCTATTGCGCCCGAGGCCAGCTGCGCCTTTACGGCGTCTGCCTGCGCCTTTGTTTTAAAGCGCGAAAGGCTTTCGACAACAATCGGGTAAGGCGCAAACCTGTCTTTAAAATTCATAAAGTGCTGCTGGCACAAAATGGTTGTGGGGCACAAAACCGCGGCCTGCCTGCCGCTGCTTGCCGCCTTAAACACTGCCCGCATTGCAACCTCGGTTTTGCCGAAGCCCACATCGGCGCAAATAAGGCGCTCCATCGGATTTTCCGACTGCATATCCTTTTTAACGTCTTCTATGGCATGCAGTTGGTCGGGCGTTTCCGCAAAGGGGAAGGAATCGTCGAAGCTTTTTTGCCAATCGTCGTCTTCGGGGAATGCAATGCCCTTTGTGCTTTCGCGCTTTGCCTGCACGTTAAGCAGTTCGGCGGCGTAGTCTAGCGACGCCTTTTCGGCCGAGCTGCGAACTTTCAACCACGACTTTGCGTCTAGCTTTGAAAGTTTTGGCGATTTTTTGTCGAGGTTTAAGTAGCGCGTAAGCAGATACGCGTTGTGCAAAGGAACATACAAAAAGGCGTTTTCGTCGAATTCCAGCTTAATGGTTTCCTGCACGCCCGCGGGCGAGTTTACCGAGCAAAGCCCCCTGTATTTGCAAACGCCGTGGCCTACATGCACAAGAATGTCGCCCTCGGCCAATTCCGAGAAATCTAGGGCCGTGTCTATTTGCGTTTTTACGGGCTTTACCTGTTTGTTTGCCCCCGCAAACACCTTGTTTTTGCGGCCGAAAAATTCCGCCTGGCTTACAAAAACCGCGCCCTTGTTTGATTTCGCGTTAAGCTTAAAGTGCGACTTTTGAAAATCCAAAACAAAGCCCTCGCCGAAAAACGGGTCTGTAAAAATTACGCTAAGCTTTAGCGAAAGGCTTTTAATTTGGGTTTTTACCAGCTTTTTTTCGGATTCGTTGGCGGCTTCAACAAAAATATCGTAGCCGTCTTTTTGAAGCTGCGCCAGTTTTTGCAGGAAATCGGCCCGCGCCTGCGATTCCGACCTTACCCTTTCTGCGCCTATCAGATTGCCGAAGTTTACATTAAGATAAACCGAAACGGGTTCGCCCGAAATTTTTACGGCGCAGCTTTCGTCGAAAAGCTCGCTTGCAGTGTCCAGCGAAGTTATGGCAAAAAACTCGAAGTTGCCTAGGTCGCTTTTCGAAAAACCGCTGCCTGCAGAGCCGTTGTCGTTATACAAAAAAACTTCGGGACACCTGCGGTACATATACGAGATGTCGACAAAGCCTATAAGCGAGCCTTTTTTAAGCAAATTTGCCAGCGTTTGCGCGCGCTCGGTTTTGTACGAGGCGCTGTCTATTCTAATAGAATCTACCGCGCCCTTTGTCATTTGCGTTGAGCTGTCGAAACTTTTAATGCCGTCTACTACATTGCCGAAAAAGTCCAGCCTATAGGGGCTAAGCGCCGAAACGGGGTATATGTCTAAAACCGAGCCTCTAAGGGCGTATTGGCCGGGGCTTTCGCACAAAACCTCGTTGTAGTAGCCGTATTTATTGCCCAAAGTGTCGGCCAAGTCCGACATCGAAATTTTTTGCCCCTTTTCTATTACTATGTGCGAATTGTCGTCGGGCATGGCAAACTTTTCGAACAGGGCGTCTATTGAGGTTAAAATTACAAGCTTTTCGCCCTTTACGGGCGACGAAAGCGCACCCAGCACCGCCGCCCTTGCGCAATAGCTTTCGAAGGGGTTTAGGCTTGAATTTGCCGACGGAAACAGCCGCAAAACATACGAAGTTTCGCCGTCTTGATTTTGCGATTTTAAAAAGCTTTCGAGCTTATAAAACGCGCTTTCGCACTGCGAATACGACTCGTAAAGCAGAACGCAAACATCGCGCTTTTGTCCGCAAATAACGTTTGCCGCCACGGGCGAAGTTATTGCCGCCGGCACTTGCGTGAACAGTTTGCCGTTAAATTTACACTTAAGCATTTAAAATTCTTAAAAGTTTTTCGGCGGCATTCGCCTGCGCTTCTTTTTTGCTTTTTTCGGGGTCGCCCGTTTGGCTTTTGCCGAGCGCCGAAACTTTGCAGACAAACTCCCTGCTATTCGACGCCCCCGTTTCCGACACAATTTCGTAGACTGGCGAACTTTGCCCCTGCT
Organism: uncultured Opitutales bacterium; assembly: GCA_934660865.1. Classification (GTDB taxonomy): domain Bacteria; phylum Verrucomicrobiota; class Verrucomicrobiia; order Opitutales; family Intestinicryptomonadaceae; genus CAKUIA01. The sequence continues at coordinate 82,711 of CAKUIA010000011.1, read as the reverse complement.
TTGCGCACAGTTCCTGCAAAGCCCCCTTTGGGTTTTGCGAGGTTTGCGCGTTAAACAGGCTTATGTTTTGCCCCTTATACCACGCCAAAACGGTTTTCTTTGCGGTCTCGAAATCGGAATCCAAAAATATTGCGCCAATAACGGCTTCGAATGCGTCTTCCAACGGAGACCTAAGTTTTAAAAGCCTTTGGGCGTCTACAACGCCCCCGAACTTTATTGCGTTTGCAAAGCCCATTTTTAGCGCCATATCGGCCGTGTGCGTACCGCGCGTATACGCCGAGCGCAGGGCGGTTAAAACGCCCTCGTTTTTGTCGGGGTATTCAAGATACAGCTTTTCGGAAATAATTGCCGACAACACCGCGTCTCCCAAAAACTCGAGCCTTTGGTTTGAAACTCCGATATTCGCCGACGGGTGCGTCAACGCAAGCCCAAGCAAAGAGGCGTCTTTAAAGGCATAGCCTATTTGCGATTCGAAAGCGCCCAATGCGCCGTCGACAAAGCCGTTTATGTCCTCCGAATTTTCCGACACTTATTTTGTCTTTAGCGCAAACTTTTTTATGCACTCTTTTGCGAGCTTGTCGTAGGCAAAAGCCCCCTCGTTAAAGCGCGCATATTCGAATATTGTCTTTCCGAAACTCGGCGCTTCGGCAAGCCTTACAGTGCGCGGGATAACCGTTTTAAATACGTTGTCGGGCAAAAAGTTGCGGACTTCGTTTGCAACCTGTTTAGAAAGGTTTGTGCGCGAGTCGTACATTGTCAAAACAACGCCGCCAAGCTCTACATTTGCAACCGAGGCCGTCCTTAGCTGTTCTACAACGCTAAGTATCTGCCCAAGCCCCTCCATTGCCATATATTCGCACTGCAACGCAATAAGCAAATAGTCGGAAGCGGCAAGCGAGTTCATCGACAACAAACCCAACGAGGGAGGCGCGTCTATAACAATCGCGTCGTATTCGTCGGACTCCTTTAAAGGCTCTATTGCGTTTGCAAGCCTTACCAAATAGTTCTCCCTTGCCGAAAGCTCTACTTCTATTGCGGAAATATCAACTTCCGACGGAATAAGATGCAAATTTTCCCTATTAGTTGAAATTACTTTGCTTTTTGCCGTGTTTTCGCCCAACAAAACATCGTATAGGCTTGCTCCCGCCTTTTTTTCGAAGCCCAACGCGCTTGTTGCGCTTGCCTGTTGGTCCATATCAATCAACAAGGTGCGGACTTTCCTGCGCGCGAGAGCCGCCGACAAGTTTACCGCCGTTGTCGTTTTACCGACGCCGCCTTTTTGGTTTGCTACTGTAAAAACTTTTGCTGACATAAAAATTCTATGATTCGTGGTTAGGGCGCGAGCATAAACCCGGATACGGTTCAAAAGCAAACAGTTTTTCCGAATTTTCTCCGCCTAGATGTTTTTCGCATACTTTCATAAGTTCATCGGTCGAGCAAGCTTTTCTCATTTCGTTCAAAAAATTGCCGTCTTTGTCGACCCCTACCGCCACAAAATTTAAAAACTTTTTCATTCTGCCCGACAATTTGCACTCCCTGCATGTCTTTGAATTGTCGTTAAAAAGCGCGTATACGTATTTTAAAACGTCGCCCAAAGTGGGTTTGTATATCTTTCTGCCGCACAAGGCCTCCGAAATTTGGCGGAATATCCACGGATTTCTTACGCTAGAGCGCCCCACCATAACGCCGCGTGCCTTTGTGTAGTTTAAAACCTCAAGCGCCTTTTGTGCGCTGGTTATGTCGCCGTTGGCAATTACGGGAATTTTAAGAAATTCTACCGCCTTTTTTGTGTACGAATGGTCGGCCTGCCCCCTGTAAAGCTGCTTTACGGTTCTGGCGTGTATTGTAATAAAATCTACCCCCTCGCCCTCGGCTATGCGCAAAATTTCGTAGAAATTTTTGTCGTTTTCAAAACCTATGCGCATTTTAAGGCTTAAGGTTTTACTCCAGTTTTTGCGCATACACCTTAAAATTTCGGCAATTTCCCGCGGTTCTTTTAATAGCGAGCCGCCGACGTTTTTTTTGTATACTTTGGGCGCCGGGCAGCCCGCGTTTAAATCCAAACAGTTTATTTGCCCATACTGCGCATAGGCGTTTACAATGCGCTCTATATCTGGAATGCTGCAGCCTATTATCTGGGCGGCAACATCTTTGCCCGCAGGCCTGCTTAATACGGCGTTTAAGATTTTTGGGTCCAGCTTCGAAGTAGGGGTGATTCTTAAAAACTCCGAAACAAAAAAATCGGGCGCGCCGCATTCGGCTATGCGCGCAAAAAAACCGGCGTCGGTAATATCCTGCATGGGAGCCAACGCCGTAAGAAAGCCCTTTTTATCGAAAAATTCGGCAAGCATTCTAACCTTTTAACTGGGCGAGAATTTCGGAAGTGTCGCTTACCTTTTCGAGCACGTTTTTTGCAACGTAAATGGGAGCGTTTGCGCGAAGCGCCAAACTTACCGAGTCGCTCGGGCGGGCGTCTACCTCTATTATTTTCGTGCCAAGCTCGTTTTCAACGCCTGCCCTTATTGTGGAATAAAAAGTGCCCTCGTTTGTGTCGCTTATTAAAACGTACTCTACGGAGCAGTCCATAGAGTCTAGCAACGACAACATAAGCTCGTGCGAAAGCGGCCTTACGCCCTTTTCCCCCGCCATTGCTTTTTCGATGTTCGAACCGCCAGTCCTGTCCATGTAAATCACAAAGGTTTTACTGGGACACGACATAAAAACCGCGTAGCCGAACGGCGACGGGCATACGAACGCAACCTGTGCCTTTTCGGTATCTTTAATCATCTATTTCTCTTTCGACATTTTTTTTGTTCGTTTAAGTCGGGCTCGTAATTATATTCAAAACCCTCAAGCCTGCGTCTGGGAATGGGCGCATTTATAAAGCGCTCTATCCTGCGCAAAAAGTCTATTTCGTCGGACGAAAACAAGGTTATTGCCCTGCCCAAGTGGTGGGCGCGCCCCGTTCTGCCTATGCGGTGGACATAGTCTTCGGAATGTTCGGGCACATTGTAGTTTATTACAACCGAAACCGAGCTTATGTCCAATCCCCTCGACGCTATGTCGGTTGCAACCAAAATGTTTGTTTTGCCGTCTTTAAATTCGGCCAAAGCCAAATCCCTTTCGCGCTGCGATTTGTCGGAATGCAAAACCGAAACCTTGTAGCCTAAAGCCGCCACCCTTTCGCCTATTCTGTCGGCGTCTATTCTGGTTCTGGTAAACACTATAATCCTGTCGTTTGGCAATGTCTCCAAAATTTTCAAAAGCATATCGTACTTTTGCATTCTGTCGACGGGATATATAAAGTGCTCTACCGTTTCGGCGGGAGTATGTACAATGCCTATGTCTATTCTTACGGGGTCTTTTAACGCCCAAGACGAAAGCTTTTGTACGGCGTCGGGCATTGTCGCCGAGAAAAACAGCGTTTGCCTTTGCGCGGGGCACGACCTTATTATGTAGGTTACGTCTTCTATAAAGCCCATGTCGAACATGCGGTCTACCTCGTCTAAAACAAGGTATTTTACCGTTTTAAGCGAAACAAGCCTTTGGCGCATAAGGTCTATTATTCTGCCGGGGGTGGCAACTATAATGTCGGCGCCTTTGCCAAGCTCGTCTACCTGCTTTTGCATTGATACGCCGCCCTGAATAAGCACGCAGCGCAAATTTGTGTATTTGCAATAGCAAACAACCGCATCGTGTATCTGCGAGGCAAGCTCGCGCGTGGGGGCAAGCATTAAAGCCGAAACCGTTTGGCAGTGCTCTTTAATTTGCTGCAAAACCGGCAGGGCAAACGCCGCCGTTTTGCCGGTGCCCGTTTGCGCCGTGCCTATAACGTCGCGCCCGCCCAACGCCGACGGAATTGCCGAAACCTGAATTTCGGTAGGCTCGCTATACTGCATGTCGTTTATCGCAGCCAAAAGAGCGTCGGCAACCCCCAAGTCGGCAAACTTTCGGGTGTTTTCGGCAAAAAGCTCCCTTGCGGGCATTTCGGCCGCAACGGGGGTTTCGGGAACGGTTTTGCATACAAGCTTCTTTTCCTCAAAACGGCGGGAACTGCGCTGCGCCGTTTTGCCCTCCAAGCGTTTGCCGTTAAAGTTGCGCGAATTGCCGCGCTGTGCGTTCGACGGCCTTTTTTGCTTTCCTTTAAAATTGCCGCGTTTTTTTGCGGGCAAAGTTTTCTTTTTGCCCAACCCCAACAACTTTTGGGTAATCTTCTTAAATAAATTCATTCCCCAAATATAAAATCCATTTAATATTGGCGTTCAAGAATAATTTTATTGTTGAAAAAATCACCGAAGTGTCGGATTATCCCGAAAATGAACGGCCAAACCGACAAACGAACCAATTTATACCTTCTCGGATTCATGGGAACGGGCAAGAGTATGATAGGCAGAGCCTTGGCCGACAAACTTAAAATGCGCTTTATAGATTCCGACGCCGAAATAGAGGCGAAAACGGGAATGTCTATAAAAGACATATTCGAAAAGTTCGGCGAGGGGCATTTTAGGAAGCTTGAAAAGGAGTTTATGGAAAGCGGCCACCCGCCGTTCGGGTGCGTAGTTTCGTGCGGCGGCGGCATGCCCTGCCGCGACAATATGCCAGAGCTTATAAAGTCTAAGGGTATTTCCGTTTGCCTGTTTGCTCCCGTAGACGTAATCTACGAAAGGGTTACAAAGTCTACAAAGCGCCCTCTTATGAATGTGCAAAACCCCCGCGAGCGCATAGAAAGCCTTTTAAAGGAAAGATACCCCTTCTACATACGAAGCGGCATATGCGTATCTTTGGGCAACCAAAGCGCAAAACAGTGCATAGAGCTTGTTTTAAGGGTATATAAAAACGCGCTTAAAATGCGCAAAACAAAAAAGCGCAGGCTGTTTTTTAAGCAAAAACGCTAAGTAAAAAAAACGTTTTGCATTGCCGTCGGCATTTTTTGCTTGAGCAAAGGCCGCAAACAATTTTGACTGTCTCTAGCGATTTGAACCTTTGGCGACATTCGTTTCTCTCGCAAAAATTTCAACAGTAAATATAAAGGATATAATAAATAGATATGAGCGAAAATAATTGCCCTTCGTATATTGCGAACGCAAAACCAAACCCTCAAAAAAACCGCGCACCGTGGTTTAAAAACACCGCGCCCGCCTATGCGGGAATTTTGCTGTGGTTTGTTTTTTGGACTATGGTAAGTTCCAACAACCTTGTAAACGGTTTGCTTGTTCCCATTGCGGCCGTTATTACGGGAGCTTTGGTTTGCCACTTTTTCTTTTATCTTTCGGCCGGTATGTTCGGCATGAAAACGGGGCTTCCCCTTGCGGTTATAGGCAGCTCTATTTTCGGCGAAAAAGGCGGCATTGTAATGCCCGGCTTGCTTATGGGCATTTTGCAATTCGGCTGGGTTGCGGTAAACTGCATAGGCGCTTCGGCCATTGCCCCCGACGCCTACAAAATTCCCTTCATAGTTGTATGGGGCGGCTTGGCGACATTTATAGGCTTAAAGGGCATTAAATATGTTGCGGGCATTTCCACATATCTGCCGCTTGTGCCTTTGGCCATTTTGATTATTCTTTTGGTAAAGGCAGTTCCGAGCGTTGCCGATTTTAACCCCGCCATATTAAAGGCAAGCCTTGTAAATACGGCTCCTTCGTGCGACAACAGCACAATATTTATGGCAATAGTGGGCGCATTTGTGGCCTTCTTTGCAACAGCGGGTGCTGCGGGCGTAGACTTCGGCACGGGGTCTAGAAACGCAAAAGACGTTCAAATGGGCGGCCTAGTTGGCGTTGCCGGCATGATGATATTTACGGCAATAGCCGCTTTGGTTATAATTGCGGGCGCCTTGGGCAACCCCGAAGTTGCGGCAAAAGTTATTGCAACTAAAGGCGGCACGGCGGGCATTACCGCAACCGATGTAATGGGCGCATTCTTCGGCAAAAGTGCGGGCGAATATATGTTCTTGGCGCTGGCTTTGGCGGCATTCCCCTCGGCATGCTTCTCTTCTCTAATTGCGGCAAACTCGTTTAAAACAATGTTGCCCAATATCAACTCTACAATTTCGGTTGCAATGGGCGGCGCGGTTGCAATATTGCTTGCAATTTTCTTAAGGGGACAACCCGGGGCTATTGTAGACGTTTTAAACATAATAGGCGTAAGCTTTGGCCCGATTTGCGGCGCAATATTTATTGAATATTTCCTTTGCAAAGGCAAATGGGGCGGCCCGAGAAAGGACTTAAACCCCGCCGGCTGGCTGGCTTGGGCTATAGGCTTTGCAGTTGGCATTTTGCCCAACTTTGGCGTATGCGAATTGCCCATGCCCCCCGTTATAACATTTGCAATAGGCGCAGTTGTATACCTTGTTGCAATGCTCGCAGGCATAAAGTCGCAAAACGTAAAATAGCAATATAGATTTTAAGCAAAACAAAAAGGTGCTTTGGAAATTCCAAAACACCTTTTTTATTTTTTTAAATATGCAAGCTAAAGCCTACGCCTTTTTTGCGTCTATGCGGCGCTTTTCGTATAAGGCAAGGGCTGCCGCCACATTCACGTTAAGGCTGTCGGCCCCGCCGTACATCGGAAACTTTATCCTGTCGGAACACGCGTCTATCCACGCCTGCGGCAGGCCGTCTTTTTCGCTGCCTACAACAACAGCCACGCTGCCCGACAAGTCGGCGTCCCATATAAGTTTTGAAGCCGTCAACGCCATTGCAAAGGTCTTAACTTTGCGCTCGTTTAGGTAGGCGATAATTTCGTCCCTCTTTGCGTTTGCAATTTGCATGCTAAACAAAGCCCCCTGGCTTGCCCTTACAACGGCAGGGTTAAATACGTCTACAACGCTGTCCGACAAAATCACGGCGTCGGCCTTAACGGCGTCGGCACTGCGGAGCAATGCGCCCAAATTGCCTGGTTTTTCGATGGAATCGGCAACCAAAAACAAAGTCGGGCGGTCTTTATTAAGCTCTATGTCCGAAAGCGTTATGCCCCATTGAAGGCTAACTCCTATAAGGCCGTCGCAGCCCTCCCTGTTCGACACTTTTTCGAATGCGCTTTTGCCCAATTCGCAAAGCTCTATTTTGCCTTTAAGGGAATCCAAAAACTTTTGGTGCTCGGCGCTTTTAAACAAAGACGGGCAAAAGTAAACCTCCTCTAGCGGAGCGTTGGCCGCTACACAGCGTTCAAGCTCGCGCAGACCCTCTACGGCAAACCTGCCAAGCTCGCGCCTGCCCGAACGCTCCTGCAAACCGGCAAGCATTTTTACCCTCGGGTTTTGTCTGCTAACTATAACTTCTTCCATATTGATTTTGACAATTTCAACTTACTATACGATAACACTTCTTTATGAATAAATCGCAACCCAAAAATTTTGTAGAATTTCCGTTTAAGTATAAGGAAGAGATTGTCCTCGATATATGCGATGTAAGCAATTTGGGCATAGGAGTGGGCAAAATAAACGACTGGGTTGTTTTTGTGCCCTATGCGCTTATGGGCGAAAAGGTAAAGGCGTCGGTTTACAGAAACAAAAAAAACTATTCGGAGGCCGATTTAGTTGAAGTGCTGGAACCTTCGCCCGAAAGAGCCGAGCCTTTTTGCAAGCTTTTCGGTGTATGCGGCGGCTGCCAATACCAGCATTTAACCTACGCCGCCCAACTAAAGCTTAAGCAAAAGCAAATTGGCGATTTAATGAAGCACATTGCAAAGCTTGAAGTTTCGGTAGAGCCTACGCACCCTTCGCCCGAAGTTTTGGGATACCGCTCGAAGCTTACGCCGCACTACAACAAGCCCCTAAAAGACGGTTCAATGCCGGTTGGCTTTATAATGCAGTCGCGCAGGCAAACTTTGGTAGACGTGCCCTATTGCCCCATTGCGTCTAAGGCGATAAACGAAGCGTTGCCGCAAGCCCGCAAAAACATAATAGACAAAGCCGACAAATTAAAGCGCGGCGGCACTATTCTTTTAAGGGATACCCTTACGGGCGTTGTCAGCGACAACAACGCCGTTGTAAAGGCAAAAGTGGGCGAATTTACCTACAACTTTGTTGCGGGCGACTTTTTCCAAAACAACCCCTTTATTTTGCCCGAATTTGTAGGCTACATTGTAAACGAAGCATTGGGCAGCAAATATTTGGTAGACGCCTATTGCGGAGTCGGGCTTTTTGCAATAGCTTCGCACAGGTATTTCGAAAAGGTTGCCGCCATCGAAATAAGCGAAAAGGCCATAAACTGCGCCGAAGAAAACAGAAAGATAAACAACGCCCTAAACTGCGAATTTACGCTGGGTTCGTCGGAGGAGATTTTCAAAAACATTGCCTTTAAAGGTAGCGAATCGTCCATGATTATAGATCCGCCGCGAAGCGGCTGCTCGGAGGAATTTTTGCAGCAGCTTGTAAACTTTGCACCGAAAAAACTTGTATATGTTTCGTGCGGGCCCGACACCCAGGCGCGCGACTTGATATGCCTAACCGCCAACGGCTACAAGGTGCAAAAAATACAGCCCTTTGATATGTTCCCGCAAACGCGCCATATAGAAAGCGTTGCCACTTTAAGCAGAATTTAGCGCAAAACAAAAAGCGCTTAGCACAAAAAAAACCTCCGTTAACGGAGGTTTTTTGCTTTTTGAAAAATCCGATTTGAACCGATATGCCTAGTCTTGCGGCTGGCCCATTCTGTAGATTTCGGCGGCTTTCCATTCCTCGAAATCGCCCTGCTCTATGTGCTTGCGGGCCTTTGCCATAAGCTCCTGAAAATAGCAAATATTGTGTATCGAAAGCAGCGTGCAAGCGAGCATTTCGTTGGCAACAACCAAGTGCCTTAAATACGCGCGCGAAAACTGCGTCGTGTAATTTTCGGCCATAGTCTCGTCTATGGGGCGCTTGTCTTGCCTATATTTTGAATTTTTAAGATTTATAGTGCCGAAATTTGTAAAGGCGCACCCGTGCCTTGCCAAGCGCGTCGGCATTACACAGTCGAACATATCGGCCCCCAATGCAATCATTTCAAGCAACTGGCGCGGCGTGCCGACGCCCATTACATAGCGGGGCTTGTTTTCGGGCAAATGCGGCGTGCAATAGGCAACCTGTTTTAGCATTTCCTCTTCGGGCTCGCCAACCGAAACCCCGCCTATTGCGTAGCCGGGGAAATCCATCTTTGCAAGCTCCTGCGAGCAATAGGTTCTGATATCTTCGTAGGTACCGCCCTGCGTTATGCCGAACAAAAGCCTGCCGTCGTTCGGATACGAGCGGTATTCGTCCAAACAGCGTTTTGCCCAGCGCAAAGTGCGCTCTACCGACTGCCTGCATTCGCCCTTCGGGCACGGCCACTTTATACATTCGTCGAGCACCATGGAGATATCCGAACCCAATTTGCGCTGAATTTGCACGCACGACTCGGGGCTTAAAAACAGTTTCGCCCCGTCTATGTGCGACTTAAATTCTATGCCCTTTTCGGTTATCTTGCGCAACGACGACAGGCTGAAAACCTGAAAACCGCCGCTGTCGGTAAGAATGGGTTTTGGCCACTGCATAAAGGAATGCAGCCCTCCCATTTGTTCCACCAAATCGGCGGTAGGCCTAATGTTTAGGTGGTAGGTATTCGCCAAAATTATCTGGGCGTTGCAGTCTAGCACCTGGGTCGGGGTTAGCCCCTTAACCGTTGCCTGCGTGCCAACCGGCATAAACACGGGCGTTTGCACAACGCCGTGCGGCAAAGTAAGTTCGCCCCTGCGCGCCGAAGACTTTTCGCTTTTCTTTAGCAGCTTAAACATTGCCTACAATATCGGGCTTGGAGCGTAGCTTTTCGCTTCGGGGAATTTTTCGGCAATTTCGGCAACCCGTTTGCAAAATACGTCGGTTTGAGAATGTGCCATTGCGGTTTTTGCCCTGCCTGCCTTTGCAATTTCAAGCAATTCGGGCATTGTAAGGGGCATATTTTCGTCGGCCGCAAGTCGTTCAAGCAAATCGTTTTTGTGTATTTTGCCCGAACGCAAGTCTTTGGAAACGGCAACCGCATGCGTCTTTATGATTTCGTGGGCTGTTTCCCTGCCCAGGCCTTTTTTTACGACATTCATCATAATTGTTGTGGTAAGCAAAAACGGCAAATATTTTTCGCATTCGGCCTCTATTACGGCCGCGTTAACCTCCATTTGGTTCAATATGGTGGCAAAGGTTTCAAGCAGGCCGTCTATTGCAAAGAACGACCCTCCCATCATAACCCTGCGCACAACCGAGCAGGAAACGTCGCCTTCGTTCCACTGGTCGCCGCCCAACGACGCCGCCATTTCCATAAATCCGCGCAAAATAACGTGGAATCCGTTAAGCCTTTCGCAGCTGCGCGAATTCATTTTATGCGGCATTGCCGAAGAACCCGTTTGCCCCTTTGCAAAGCCTTCGCTTGCAAGTTCGTGCCCGGCCATAATGCGCAAAGTTTTTGCAAAGCTGCTTGCCCCGCAGCCGATTTGGTATAGGGCCGAAACTACTTCGAAATCGAACGAACGCGGATATACCTGCCCTACGGCGTTAATCGACGCCGACATACCCAAATGCTTGCGTATAAGCTCGTCTAGCTCGGCAACTTTTTCGGTGTCGCCGTCGAACAGTGTAAGCTGGTCTAGCTGGGTGCCTACAGCGCCCTTAATGCCCCTAACGGCGTAGTTGTCTATGGTGTAGTTTAGGCGGTCTAAAGCCTTTAAAATGTCCTCGCCGAACATTGCGTAGCGCTTGCCCAATGTCGTAAGCTGGGCAATCACATTGTGCGTTCTTGCCGAAATTGCCAGGTCTTTGTACTTTTCGGCAAGTTGCGCCAATTTAACGAGAACGGCAACGGTTTTTATCCTTACCAACTTCATTGCCTTAAAGGCCTGAAGCTGCTCTACATTTTCGGTAAGGTCGCGGCTTGTCATACCCTTGTGGATATGCTGGTAGCCGGCCAAATCGCAAAATTCCTCTATGCGCGCCTTTACGTCGTGGCGGGTAATGCGCTCGCGGTTGTTTATAGACTCTACGTCTATGTTGTTTTTCACCTTTTCGTAGGCGTCTATAGCCTCCTGCGGAATGTCCAAACCAAGCTGTTTTTGGGCTTTCATAACGGCAATCCAAAGGTCGCGTTCAAGCAAAATCTTGCCTTCAACGCTCCAGATTGCCTTCATTTCTTTCGAGGCGTATCTTTCGGCTAAAATATCTGGTATCATTGTCTTTTAATCTAGCAAAAATGAAATGTTTTTGAAGCCTAAAATTATATTTTTTTGGGAGCGCTTTCAGCACAAAAAAAGTCGGGGCAAAAAACAAAATTTCGCCCCGAGTTGCCCTAATGTTTGGCCTTTTACAAGCAACTAAGCTTTAGGCTGTTGCGCTTGGCCGTTGCCGTCGGCATTGGCCGCGTTCGCTTCGTTTTTGGCAACCGCGCTTTCGGTTGCGGCGCTTTCGGCCCCGGTTTTGGGCAAGCCCTTAACTATTGCGGTAACCTCCGCACCGTCTATAGTTTCGCGTTCAAGCAAAGCCTGCGCAATTTTTTCAAGCAAAGCCTTATTGTCTAAAACAAGCTTTCTTGCGCGTTCAAGCTGCGTGTCTATAATCTTTTTAACCTGGCTGTCTATAAGCTCGGCCGTTTTTTCGCTTATGTTTTCCGAGCGCGAAATTTCCTTGCCCAAAAAGATATGCTCTTGGTTTTCGTTGTACGAAATCGGGCCCAAATCGCTCATGCCCCAGTCGCACACCATTTTCTTTGCAAGCTTTGTGGCGCTTTTTATGTCGCCGGAAGCCCCGTTTGTTATGTCCGACAATGCAATTTCTTCGGCAACCCTGCCGCCCAGCGAAGTGCATATATGGTTAAGCAGGCTCTTTTTGGATTCGCAATGGGTATCCTTTGTGGGGGTAAACATTGTAGAGCCAAGGCTTTGCCCGCGCGGGATTATGGTAACTTTGTGTATGGGCAAAGAACCGTCGTCTAGTAGGCATTGTATAAGGGCGTGCCCAGCTTCGTGGAACGCCGTAAGCCTCTTTTCGGCAGGGTCCATAAGCTTGCGCCTTTCGCGGCCGAAAAATATCTTGTCGCGCGCGGTGTTTATGTCTTCCATCGAAATGTTTTTGCTGTTGCGCCTTGCCGCCGTTATTGCCGATTCGTTAAGCAAATTGGCCAAGTCGGCGCCCGAACACCCCGGTGTCATTTGGGCGACTTTTTTAAGGTCTACGGTATTGTCGTACTTAAGCTTTTTAGAGTGTACTTTAAGTATTTCCTCGCGGCCTATAACGTCGGGCAAGTCTATAACAACCTGCCTGTCGAACCTGCCGGGGCGCAACAGGGCGGCGTCGAGAACGTCGGGGCGGTTTGTTGCCGCAATAATTATAATGCCCTCGTGGCCGTCAAAGCCGTCCATTTCAACCAAAAGCGAATTTAGGGTTTGCTCGCGCTCGTCGTGGCTGCCGCCCATGCCCGTTCCGCGCTGGCGGCCAACGGCGTCTATTTCGTCTATAAAAACAAGGCACGGGGCCGATTTGCGGGCTTGGTCGAACATATCGCGCACGCGGGCCGCGCCCACGCCCACAAACATTTCAACAAAGTCGGAACCGCTTATGGAGTAAAACGGAACATTTGCCTCGCCGGCTATTGCCCTGGCCAAAAGGGTTTTACCCGTTCCCGGAGGGCCAACCATAAGCACGCCCTTGGGTATTCTGGCGCCGATATCGTTAAACTTTTTCGGGTTTTTAAGAAAATCCACAATTTCGGCAACCTCTTCTTTAGACTCGTCGCAACCCGCAACGTCGTCGAAAGTGGTGCGGTCTTTGTCGGCGCCGAGCAAACGCGCGCGGCTTTTGCCGAAACTCATTGCGCCTTTCGTTCCCGCCTTCATCTGACGCGAGAAAAGCCAATACGCCAAAAATACCAAAATAAAAATCGGCAGCACCGAGCTTAGCAGGTTTTTCCAGTACGAGCCCGCGGGTTTTTCCACAACCTTCCATGCGCTGTTGGGATCGGTAAGCTTGTTGTATGCGCTTTCGGTTATCCTGCCGGAAAACGTAAAATCCAAAGTCTTTTCCTTTGCGTTGGCGGCCCCCTCTTTGCCGTACAGGGGGTTTTTTATCTTGCCCGATACAACATACCAGTCTTTGCCGCCCGATTCGTCGCTTGTAAGCTGAATTTCAACAAGCGAATCGTCTACCGTGGCGTTCATCAGCTTTTTTATGTCGAAATTCTTTACGCTCGAAGAATTGCCCGACATATTGAACGTCCACAACATCACTATAACCATTCCCAGCAAAAGCCAAACCGACATCATTTTTGCGGTTGGTTTTTCGTTCGGAAGTTTGCTTTTTTTATCCATAAAACTATTCTTTATACTCGTAAACTATTCTCAACACCTTGTCGCCTTTTTCAAGCGCATATTTTGCGGCGGGGGGCGCGGAAACCGTCCACACAATTTCCCCCATACTATCTATGACAACGGGAAAGGCGTTTCGTTTCATTTTTTCGACTTTTTTATCGACAAAAATATCCTGAAGTTTTTTGGGGCTTTTAAGGCCTATGTATGCGTAGGCGTCGCCCGTACGCCTGTTGCGCGCGCAAAGCGGAAACGCCGAAGCCTTCACGCAAACGTTGCGGAAAACATTGCTTTCCTTCTTTGCCCTCTCTTTCGGATTTTCGCCGAAATCGGCAAATTCCAGAAAAATCGAAGAGCCGTCGGGCAAAACATTTTCGCCCAAAGAAAGCTTTATTTCGTAGTCGCACGCCTCTTTCGGCGCTTTTGCAAGGCTCAACTGTCGGCTTTTCGCCGAAAACTCCAAAAAACCGCATTTTACGCTGCATTTATGGTTTTCGTTTGCGGCGATTGCGTCCAGCAAAATGTTTGCCGCCTTAAACGACAATTCGCCGCCCTTTTCCGCCAAAAACTTGGCTATTAAAGTTCTTTGTACCGTCCTAAACGGGGTGTTTAAAACAAGCACGTTGTCGGAAAGCCTGAAGATTTTATACATCGCGTTGCAGTAGCTTTCAAAAAAAACCTCGCGCTCTTCAAGCAAAGCCCTGCACTGGCCAGCCATTGCGGCAAAATCCCTTTCGGAAACCTCCTCTAAAACGGGCACAACTTTGTGGCGTATTTTATTCCTCAAATATTTGTCGCTTGCGTTGGTTTCGTCTTCGCACCAGGTTTGCCCCAAGCTTTTAAGAGCGTCTTTTATCTGCGACTTTTCCAGCCCCAACAGCGGGCGTATGAATACCACATTTTCGTATTTCGAGATTGCCCTTGGCGCGCAAAGCCCGTCGGGCGACGCCCCGCGCATTACGCGCATTATAAGGGTTTCGGAAACGTCGTTTAAATGGTGCCCCTGCGCGATAAGCGTTATATTGTTTTCGGCGGCCTGCCTTACAAAAAAGCCGAGCCTTATTTCCCTTAAACTGCCCTCGCTTGCGTTTTTTATCTCTTCGCTTCTGCTTTCGCAAACAAGCCTTACGCCCAGCCTTGCGCACAAATTGCGCACAAAAAGCTCGTCGTTGTCGGCACTTTTGCGCACCTTATGGTTGTAGTGCAGGGCAAGCAGGCTGTCTTTGCCGAAATATTGCACCGCCGACAAAAGCAAAAATACCGAATCCGCCCCGCCGGAAATGGCAATGCCGATTTTTTCGCCGCATAAAATCTGCTCTTGGCACAAAGCCAAAATTCGCTTGTTTATGCGGTCTTTATAGAGGTTTAAAACAGAGCAGTCCATTGCAGAATATAAGCCGAAATTAAATATAACAATATCGTAAAAGTAGGTACAAACAAAAGCAGGCTGTTTTTGCATTTATTTAGGTATACAATAACCGACAAAAACAGCACGCCGAACAAAACCGACAAATACCCCGAAGCGTTTTGGAATGTAATACACAAGGGCATATCGGCGTATACTGCGGCGGTTTTAGCCATAAACGCCAATAATTTGCAGGCAAACACGTTAAGATATTGCCCGACAAAAGCGGGCAATATAACCGAAAGCACGCCCAAGGGAACAACCAAAGTTGCCCCGAAAACGAATATTGTTGCGTTTATTTGCGACGCAAACGAAACATAGCCGAAAATGCCTGCGCTTGCAACGCAAGAACCCAAAAAGGCCGCAAAAGATACGCCAAGCGAAACTAAAAAGAATTTATACAATCCCGAAACAATCTTCTGGAAAGGCGTTTTTATGTCGCCGGAAACATAGGTGTATAGCTTGGAGTTTTGGTAGAGCCATTCGCTTATGGGCGCGCCCAAAAGTATTATAGAAAACGCCGCCATATACGACAAGCAAAAGCCCGCGTCGAAAATTATGTGCGGGCACACAAGCAAAAACAGCAATGCCGACGCCGTTATGGCCGCAACCGACTCGCCCTTGCGCTTAAATGCGAAGGCCAGCCCCGCAAACGCAAGCATAACAAACGCCCTTACGGCCGACGGCTTTGCCCCGCATATTTGAACGTAAACAAACAAAAGCGGCAACACCGCAAGTATTCTGCCCGAAAGGCCGAACCTTAAAGCCGCAAAAAGCGCATACAACAATGCGGCCACCACGCCCACATGCAAACCGCTTATCGCAAAAATGTGCATTGCGCCGCTCCTTGCAAACGCGTTTTTTTGCTCCTTTAAAATGCACTGCGAATCGCCCAAAACTATGGCCTTATACATTCCAAACGCGCCGTTGTCTTGCACGCCCAAAGCAAGTTTTTCGGTTGCAAAAGATTTTGCGCAGCCAAGCATATAATAATATATGTCGGCTATAAAGTTTTTGCCCGAACGGTTGTCTAAAGTTCTTATAACCTCTATTTTTTGGTTCGACTGAAATTTTGCGTATACGGCGTTGTTTGCCAAATACCTGTAAAAACCGCCCTCTTTTGCGTCTATATAGCACACCGCGCCCTTTGCGGTAAATTTTGTGCCAACATTTACCCCCCCGCATTCGGGAACCGAAAACAAAATTTTTTTGGGAGTGCTTTTTATGCCGCTTTTTAAGACCTCGCCTATTCCGCTAATTTTGCCGAAATTTTGCGCATATAGGGTTTTTACCCTTACTGTTAGCGTGTCTTCGTAGTCGGCAAAATATTGCGGGGCGTCTTTGCCGCTATACGCAAAATATAGCGAAGCAAACAAAAGAACGGACATGTAAAAAAAAATTTTTTTACCGAAGCGCCAAAACAAAATTGCCGACAAAAGCGCAAGGCAAAAATACGAGGCAAGCAGAATGTATACATCGGCAGTATCTAGCATTGCATACGCCAACACATAGCCTATGCAAATAAAAAATGTTGCGGGCAACAGGGGAGCAAGGGAATATGCCCTTTTGTATAATTCGCCTAACAAGCCCATATTGCTATTTTAGCCTTACAAGCTTTAACTGGCTTGTGCTGTCGCCCGCAGTGTCGAATGTTATTTCGCCTGCCGCGCCTTCAAATTTTCGGCCCAGAAAATAGTCGCGCATTTTGCCCTCGTTTGCGCTTGCATTGTAGGCCTGCGCCGAAAGCATAACCGAATCGTACGCATAGGCCGCCACATACGACGGCTGTTTTTTATAGGTTTGCAAGTAGCGCTGCCTAAACGAGCGGCTTTTTTCGGTTAAAACCTCGTCCAAAGAATACGCCGTTTTTACAGTGTAGCACTCGGGCAAAAAATAATCCTCGTGCTTTGCCGATTCGTAATAGGCGCAGTTCGACACAAAAACGCCCCCAAAGTTGTATTTTTTAAGCGCCTCTAAAATTGCGCCGTTTTCGGTGCCGTATGTGTAGGCAAAAAAGTATTTCGGGGCAAGCCTTTCTATCTGCTCGGCAAATACCGAAAAGTCCGTCTCGTTTTTGGTGTAAACATCGCAGTAAACCTTGCGGTCGCGCCCGTCTATGTGGAAATATAAATAGTCGCCGCAGCTTTTGCCTACAAAGTCGTCGCTTTTAAGCATTACTATCTTGGTGTCTACACCCTCGGGCAATTTTTCCTTGTTTATGGCCGAAGCCATAAGCTCGCATTCCTGCGCGCCGTTTACAAATATGCGCACGCTGTTTTTGTTCAGCACCGTTATAGGCGGGTACTTGCACATATAGTTTATAAAAACCCCGCCTAATGAATTTAAAAACTTGTGCTCGGGAATTATCTGGTTGTCCAACGCCAAGTGGAAAATCTTTATGTTGCCGCTCGCAAAAAAAGCCCTTAAATCCCTGCAGGTCGAAAACATATCGGTATTGTCGCTTTTAAACACCGCAACAAGGGGCTTGCCCTTCATTTTCGAGGCGCTACTGTTTACGTCCATCACGGCAAGCTGCACGGCGTTTTTAATTTCTTCGGCAAGCTTTGGGTCGGAATGCGAGGGCAAAAACACGCCCATCGGCACAACACTATCGCATTCTTTTTGCGAGCTGCATGCAACAAGCACTGCGCAAAACAGCGCAAGAAATATGCGATATATAAAATTCATTCCGAACATTATTGCCCAACGGCAAAAAACACGCAAGCAATTTCAACAAAAAAACCGACTCTTTTAAAAGTCGGTTTTTTGAATTTCTAGAACGTGTTATGCGTTTGTATCTTCGCCGGATTTGCCGTCTTGCGGCGCAACGTCCGACACATCGTTTGCAGCTTCCTGCTCGCTGCCGCCCGAAATATAGTAGTTTTGGTACTGCTTGTTGTAATAGCTTGTGCTGTAATAGGCCGAATTGCTCATATTAACCATATTCATTACAACGCCCAACAGCGGAACATTGGCTTCAAGCATTTTCCTTATGTGCATTTTAACCAAACTGCGCTTTACGGAGTTGAACTTTACAACATACATTACGCTGTCTACAAGCGGGAATATCGACAAAACGTCGCTTACAACGCCAACCGGCGGCGAGTCTACAAACACCTTGTCGTATTCGGCCTTAAGCTGGTCTATAATGCCCATAAAGGCCTGGCTGTTCAAAATCTGCGTCGGGTTTGCGGCGCTTCTTTCGCAGAACAAAACGTCTACATTCGGGAACACGTCTCTGACGATGGCGTCTTTTAGGGGAACGCCGTTTTCTATGCACGCAAGTATGCCCTTTTCGGGTTTTACGCCCAAAGTTTTTGCAATAGACGGCAAGCGCAAGTCGGCGTCGACAATAACAACCTTTTCGCCGTTCATTGCCGAGATAAACGCCAAGTTTGTCATAACAAACGACTTACCTTCCGACGGCGTTGTACTTGTAGAAAGCAGCAGCTTTGCGTTTTTGCCCATCGGGGTAACGCCAATGGAAGAGTACAAACTGCGGAAGGCCTCGGTTACGCCCCTGTCGGCGTTAGAAGCTACAATTTGCGCTTTTTCCGAGCTGTTCAAACGCTTTATTCTGGGAATTACACCCAAAAGCGGAAGCCCTATTATGTATTCTACGTCGTAGGCGCTCTTTACGCGGTCGTCTAAAAATGCAACTGCAAAGGCCATACCCAAGCCGCCCAAAATGCCGCCAAGCAAACCTATTACCGTATTCATAACGTAGTTGGGGCTATACCTTCTGATGGAGGGAACCGCCCTGTCTATGATTTGCGCCGTGGGCGAAATAAGGCTTATTTGCGCGGTTTTAACCGTCATCGAAGTAATCAAAGCCGAGTGAATACCCTTTTCAACGTCTCTTTCGCGCTCCAAAGAATTGTATGTAATTGCAACTTTGCCCAATTCCAAAACGGCCTTCTTTTTGTCGGCCAAATGCTTTAGCGAGCGCTCGTAGTTTTCCTTTGCAGTTTCGTAGTTCGACTTCATTTTAGCCGCCGAAGAATCCAAAGCCGCCGCCAATTCTTTGTCGATTTGGTCCATAACCTTGCGGGCTTCAATCATTCTCGGGTGCTTTTCCTTATAGCGCTTTTCGAGAGCCGAAATGGTTATTTGCTGTTGCGATTTGTCCAGCAAAAGTTTGCTTACAATCGGGATTTCGGCAATAAAGGGCAAATCGTACAGGTTTTTGTTTTCGGCCTTGTATTCCTGAACTTGAACCCAGTTTGTCTGGCAGGCGTCGAAAACGCGCTTGTTGTTTGTTACAATCGAGTTTAGCTCTACAAGCTCGCGCCTGTCGATATCTTCGTTCATTTCCAGGCTTATTGCGCCGTACTTTTCGCGGTAGTCTACAAGGCGCTTGTCCAAAGCCTTAACCTTTTCCTCCTGCTGCGAAACTTTGTGCATAAGCTCGTCGCGGCTTTCGAGAAGTTTTTGAACCCTTACGTTTTGGTTAAAGCTTATGTATTCCTGCGCAAACAAGTTTGCCATTTGCGCGGCAATGCGCGCGTCGGGGTGCTCGAAAGTAATGTTTATTATAAGCGAAAGCCTTTCGGGTATAACCCTGCGGCTTTTACCGATAATTTCCTCTTCGGTAAGCTTGGGGCCCAAAGTAAAGACATCTTGATAGGGCTGCATTAGAGCCTTTTTTTCGTCCTCCTTCATTCGGCTTTGAACAAGCCTTATAATTTCGCTACTTTCGAGAATCTTTACCTGCGTGTTGAAGTCTTCTATGTTCATAATGGCTTCGTTGCGGCTGTTTTCAGCCCCCGCCACAGGAATGGACTTGTCGGAATCGCGCAAAACCTGAATTCTTGCAGCCGACATATACGTTGGGGTTACCCTTGCAGTATATAGCATTACGCCCGCAAAAATTACAATGAAGGTAATTATTATGTACCAAATTCTTTCTTTAAGAATTGCCAAATAGTCTTTAAACGTACGGTTTGGTATTGCCGAAGCTCCCCCCGCGGAAGCGCCCGCGCCATAACCGCCGTAGCCGCCGCCGTAATTGCCGTAGTTGCCATAACCGCCGTAATTGCCGTAGCTACCGTAGTTGCCATAACTACCATAACTACCGTAATTGCCGTAGCCGCCGCCGTAATTAGAGCCTACGCGCTTTCTGACAAGCACCTTCGACTTTTGTTTTGTATCGCCCGAATTTTTTGAAATATCTTCGCTCATATAAAATAAATACCTAGACTAGAATATGGATTCTTGCACCTGAACAATGTCGCCGTCTTCAAGGGGCATATCCCTTGCCGTTTTGTTGTCGAGAATGTCTTTAACGTTTACATCGAAAGTCTTTTGGGTACCGTCGGGCATAATGCGCTTTACGATAACGCTTGAGCGGTTTGCCTTGCCTGTAAAGCCGCCGGCGTCGCCTATGGCCTTTGTAAGGGTTATGCCCTCTTCGGGCGGAAACCTAACTTCGCCCTGCCTGAAAACCTGGCCGAAAACGCTTACGCGCTTGGGGGCATATTCCAAAATAAAAAGGTTTATTTGGGGGTTGACCAAATAGTCGGCGGCATACAAATCCTTGATTTTTGTTGTCGCGTCTAAAATTGTAAGGCCTGCAAGCTTAACTTCGCCTATAAGGGGAAGCGAAACCGTGCCCGAAGCCGATATTTTTGTGGTTGTAGACAAATCCTGTTCCTGAAACACGTCCAATTTAATAACGTCTAGGGGAGACAATTTATAGGAGTCCGACTGGGCAAGGACCGCCGTCGAAACAAATATTGCGCATAGCAACGCAAAAAATCTGCATATTTTTTTCATATATCGAGCACTTGTATAAATTATATCTATAAAATCGTTAAAAGACTATCTGCACGGTTTATTTCTGCAAGTAAAAATTTGCTTTTTTATAAAAAACGGCAATAGTCGATTACAAAGATTATGATTATAGATTTAAAAAAGTTGGCGTCGCCCAAAAGAAGGCCAAGCTACGCCGGTCCGAAAATCAAAATAAGGCGCAAAGACGGCATTGCCTTCGAGCCTCCAAAAAAGGCAAAATCGCTTGTAAAAATTGTGTATTTTACGATTATTGCGGCGGTTGTAGTTGCGTCTATCGCCTTTTTGCAGTCGCTTTTGCAGGCATACAACGCAAAAGCCGACAAAGCTCAAAGCAAGCCCGCCCAAACGCAAAAGGTAAAGGAATATGTAATAACCCTAAAACCTCCGCAAAAACAACAACCAGGCAAGTAAAAAAACTCCGCCTAATTGTTAAACCGAAAATTCTGCAACAAAAAAAGCCCCCATGCCGTTTTGCGACAAAGGGGGCTTTTTTAGTTTTATTTTAATTAAAAGTCGAATTCCTGCAAATCGCCAAGCTTTACAAGTGTTTCGCTTGCGTTTGCAAGGTTTTTAATCTTAACGCTTGCGTTTGCAAATTCGTCGCCGCCGAAAATAACGGCGTACTTTGCCTTTAGCGCATCGGCCGTTTTAAACTGCTTGCCGAAAGACGCTTCCTTAAAGGAATAGTCTACCTTCAAGCCCCTGCGGCGAAGCCCGAAAATATACGGCAGCGCTTTGGCGCGCAAAGATTCGTCGCCTATAACGGCGTAGATGTCCAAAGCGTCGCTTACAGCCCCCGATTTCCCCGTCAGCTCAAGCAAATCGCCTACGGTAACATCGCCCATACCGAAGCCCACTGCGGGCATATCCGGGTAGCCGAGCTTTTTTACAAGGTTGTCGTACCTGCCGCCGCCTGCCAAAGCCCTGCCCGTGCCTACGGTTTGGAAAGCTTCGAACACAAAACCCGTATAGTATGCCAAGCCCCTAACTATGCCCATGTCGGGTTTTATATAGCCGCCGTAGCCCATACTGCCAAGCAATGCCAAAAGACTTTGCCAATCGCCAACGCGGGCCTTAAAGTCGTCGCTTGCAGTTTCGGCAATCCCGCATATCTGCTCTATCGACGAAGTTTTTACAAACGAATGTATTTTTTCGGAAATTTCGGCAACGTTCAGGTTTGTGCCGCTTAGTGCTTCGGACAACATTTCGTCGAAAGCCTGCGCGTTAACCTTTTCGATTTTATCTACCACCGACAACACTTTCATGTCAAGCTCTTCGGTAATGCCCGCCATGCGCAGGAAATACACCCAAAGCTTTCTGTCGCCCAAGCGCAGTTTAAATTCGTTTTCGGTAAGCGAAAAGCTCCTTAAAGACTCTATAAGCAGGGCAATAACTTCGGCGTCGGCAGCAAGCGATTCCTCGCCCAAAATGTCGGCGTTGTATTGGTAAAACGCCCTTAGCCTGCCCTTTTGCTGGCGCTCGTAGCGGTAGTTTTCGCCTATGGCAAACCATTTTACGGGCTTGCGTATGCCCTTTGCGTGCGCGCCAACCATTCTCGCCAACGACGGCGTCATTTCTGGACGCAACGACACGGCTCTGTCGCCTTTGTCTACAAATTCGAAAAGCTGCGACTTTATTTCCTCGCCCGATTTTTCGGTAAAAAGCTCCAACGGTTCGAGCACGGGCGGGTCGAATTCGACAAAGCCGAAGCTTTTTGCGGCGTTGCGCCACTTGTCGAAGATAAAGTCGCGCTTGGCTCTGTCTTCGGGATAAAATTCCCTAAAACCCGGAAGCGTTTTAAACATACGGCCTATTTTCCTCTTGCTCTGGCGGCCTTAGACGTTTCAACCGTTGCCAAGTTAAGCTTGCTTAGGGCTGCCTTCATTTCTTTGCCCGCTTTAAATTTTACGATAGCCCTTTTGGGAATTTCAATGTCTGTTTCGGGCTTTGTGGGGTTGCGGCCAATTCTGGGCTTGCGAACCTGAACTTCAAGCACGCCGAAGTTGCGCAGTTCCACATTTCTGCCCTGAACCAACGAATCGCGAATTATATCCAAAGTTTTTTGAACGATATCTTTTACGTCGTTCTGAAGAACGAAACCCTGTTTGCATTCTTCTTTAGATTCGTATATTGTGTGGACAATTTCTCTTTTTGTTAGGTTTTGCATTGCGTTTTTCGTTTTTAAATAAGAATGTGTAATAAAAATTAAACCGCTGATCTTGGGTTTTTTCAACATTCAAGTCAAGCAAAACAAGCAGATTTTATGGAAAACGACAAAAACAATACGCCCGAAAACAACGGCAAAGAAACAGGCAATCCAATCGACGAAATTCAAAGGCAGTTGGAAAATCTTTTTAAGGGCACAAACATAAAGGTTGAGCGCCCGCAATTTACGAGAAACGCACAATCCAAGCCCGAAGGCGACGACGAGGCTAACAAGGTTTTGGAAAATATCCGCAACTTTTCGATGAAGCCTAAGGAAATCAGGGATTTTCTGAACAAATACGTCATAAAGCAGGAGGAGGCGAAAAAAGTTTTGTCGGTTGCAATATGCGACCACTACAACCATGTGAGGCGCTGCCTGCAAAACCCCAAGCTTAAAGACGCCGAATACAACAAGCCCAACATACTTATTTTGGGGCCTACGGGCGTGGGCAAAACCTATTTAATGCGCACAATAGCAAAGCTTATAGGGGTTCCCTTTGTAAAGGCCGACGCCACAAAATTCTCGGAAACGGGCTACATTGGCGGCGACGTTGAAGACCTTGTGCGCGATTTGGTGAAAACCGCAAACGGCAATGTAGACATAGCCCAATACGGCATAATATACATAGACGAAATCGACAAGATTGCCGGCAGCGCCGACCCGCGCGGCAAAGACGTTTCGGGACGCGGCGTGCAGATAAACCTGCTAAAGCTTATGGAAGACTCGAACGTAAACGTTCTAAGCCCGCAGGATATGATGGCGCAAATGCAGATGATGGCCGACGACGGCAAATCCAAAAAGCGCACCATAAACACGCGCCACATTCTGTTTATTGTAAGCGGCGCTTTCGACAAGCTTTCCGAAAACATAGCAAAGCGCTTCAATAAAGGCACAATAGGTTTCGGCACCGAAAGCGAATTGTCGGACAAAGACCCTAGCGAATACCTGAAATTTGCCGAAACGCAGGACTTTGTAAAATACGGTTTCGAGGCCGAATTTATAGGCAGGCTTCCGGTAAGGGTTGCGTGCGACGCCCTTACGGCAAAAGACCTTGCCGACATTTTAAAGTCGTCGGAAGGCTCGATTTTAAAGCAGTACACGCGCGATTTCGAGGGCTACGGCATAGACTTTGAAATAACAAAAGAGGCAATCGACAAAATAGCCGAAAAGGCCTATCTTGAAAAGACGGGCGCGCGCGGCCTGCTTACCGTAATGGAAAAGCTCTTGCGCGACTTTAAATTCGAGCTGCCAAGCGCGGGCATTACAAGGTTCGAAATTACAACCGACACCCTCGAAAACCCGAAGGAGTATTTGAAGGAAATTTTGGAAAATTCGGAACCTTTGCGCCGAAGCGTGCTGGAAAAGGACATCTCGAAATTTGCGGCCGCTTTCGAAAGCGAAACGGGCTTTAAGCTTGAATTCGACGAGGGGGCGCAAAGGGAAATAATAGCCGAGGCCGCCGAATGCGACAAGGAAGTTTCCACATTGTGCGCCGAAAAGTTCAAGGACTTTAAGCACGCATTGTCGATAATTTCGAGAAACAACAAAAAGACGAAATTTACAATAGACGCCCAGACGGTTAAAAACCCCGACGAAACTTTGTCGAAGTGGGTTGTAAGCTCGTTCAACGAAAAGAAAAATGAACAATAATTTCGAAAAGAGGAATCCCGAAGAGGTAAAAAAAATGTTTTCGGGCATTGCCGAAAACTACGACAGGGCAAACCGCCTTATGTGCTTTGGGCTGGACAAATATTGGCGCAATGTCTTGGCAAAAAAGGCGGCAAAGCTATGCTCAAACGCCCCCTTGCTGGACGCGGCCTGCGGCAGCGGCGACGTGGCGCTTTCGGCGCTGAAAGTCGGGCTGCCCCGCGGCGTTGTATGCGCCGATTTTTGCCCCGAGCTATTGCGGCTGGCAAAATCCAAATTGGCGGCGTTTAAAAACGCCGAATTTGCCGAGTGCGACTGCTTAGACCTGCACGCCTTTGCCGACAATACATTCGGCGCGATTACCGTGGCGTTCGGGTTCAGGAATTTTCAGGACCGCCAAAAGTGCCTTGCGGAATTTAACCGCGTTCTGAAAAAAGGCGGCAAACTGTTTATTTTGGAGGTTGCGCTTTCGAAAAGTTTGTCGGGCAAAATCGTGTCGTTTTTTATGGACAAAATAACCCCGCAAATTGCGGCTTTTGCGGGCTCGAACAAAGACGACTACATTTATCTTTCGAAAACGGCAAAGCTTTTCCCCGACGGCGCAAAAATGGAGGAAATGTTTAAAAAGGCAAACTTTTGCAACTTTAAAAGACGCTACTTTTTAACCTCGCTAAACAGCGTTTCCATAATGGAGGGCGAAAAATTATGACGCACGACCCCTTCGGCGAAGAAGCCCCGCTTGTAGACATAAACGAATTTCCCAAGTGGATTATATACGAAGACGCCGACTACCTTGTTTTGAACAAACCCGGCTGGCTTGTTTGCCACCCATCAAAAAACGGCGACCTTTCCAGTTTAGTGGGGGCTAGCCGCGTATATACAAAGCTGGATTCGCTGCATTTGGTAAGCAGGCTAGACAGGGAAACCAGCGGCATTGTAGTTCTTGCAAAGCACAAAAAGGCGGCGTCGGTTGCGCAGCGAGCCCTGGAGCACGGCTTGGCAAAAAAAGAATATTTGGCCATTTTGCAGGGCTCCATGAACTTTTCGGCAACCGTTTCGCAGCCGCTTATAGAAGACAAAAATTCGCTTGTGGCCATAAAGCAAATGTGCGCAATGCGCAAAACCACAGCCAAAAAGGCGTGTACCTATTTTACCCCCCAAAGCGTTGCCAACAACTACACTCTTTGCAAGGTAAGGATTATTACGGGGCGCAAGCATCAAATTAGAGTACACGCCCAATGGCTGGGCTACCCCGTTGTGGGCGACAAAATATACGGACCCGACGAAACTTTGTATCTGGACTTTATCGAAAAGGGTTTTACCGCCGAAATGGCAAAACTTTTGCCGATGAAAAGGCAGGCCCTGCACGCTTTTAAGCTGGACTTAAGCGCGGCCATAAAGGACTTTTCGTTTACGGCGCCTCCAACCGAAGACTTTGCGAAATTTGCCGAAAAAAATTCGCTTGCAATACCCAAGTCTTAGTTGGACATTTTTGAAAAAATTTGCCCTTAATGGGCTTTACAAATTGCGGAAAAATTCCGTATAATTTTGGGTATGAAAAGACAATATTTACATACCCAATTTTTATTTGTATCGGCACTGTTGCTGTGCTCGTGCGCGTTTGCACAAACGGCTGCAAAACCGCAGGCAACACCAAGCGCGGCGGCCGCAAAATTCAATTCTGCAATAGAGACAAAAAACAACGCCTACAATATGGCGCAGGATTTCTCCTCGGCGTATTCCTCTACCCAAAAGCTTTATGCCGACTACAAAAAGCAGCTGTGCGAATTCGAGAAATCGCTTAAGGCTTTCAACTGCAATCTGGAAAAAACCGAAGGCAACTTGGCGGGGCACAAAAAGGCTTTGGGCGAATTTGCCGACAAGCTGAAAAGCGTCGCCAACATATACGACTTTTCGAAAGACGCAATACAATCGGCAAAAGACAAAATTGCCGAAACCGAGAAAACCGTAATGGCCGCCCCCGGCGAAAATTTCCAGAACAAAAGGCAGTTTGAAATTGTAAAGTCGAATTTCAATGCGGCGGTAAACTCGCTTAGCTACGCGCAAAAACGCGCGGTGTCGTACATGCTTACGGCCCCGATGAACGCGGTTGCAACCGAGGGCGCAGCGTCGTCGTTGGCAAGCGCAAAAAGCTATGCCCAAAAAGCGCAAAGCGCAATGGATGGCCAAAGCGAAAAATTCGGCAAAATGAAAAAAAGTTTTGACGGCGCAAAGGCGGCATTAAAGGCGCTGCAAAAAAGCTATGCAGCCCTTTCCGAAAAGGAGGCATACACAAGGGCGCAAACACTTGCGGCCTTTACCGAATTTACAAGGGCATACATAAATAACCCGTCAAAATTTCAAGATTGCGACACAAGCTTAAACTCGTCGCCTTTCGGCTTTTCGGCCTGCACCGAAAGCGATTCGATTGCCTTGGCCACAAAAGCAAAAAACCGCTATCTTTCAAAGTCGGCAAATTCGCAGTTGCCAATGTCGGCCTCGTATAAAGACGCTAAATTTGAAAGCGAAAGCGCGGCCTACGATACAGGCAAAATTATCCGGGATTTTGCGCAAATAGAGTATGCAACGCGCGTTTTAAACAAGGCGGCGCAAAACGCAAACGCAATATGCGCGGCCTACGAAAACGAGCGCCTGCAAGCCGAAAGCGAAGCCCAAAACGCCGAAAATTTGCTTGTGCAGGGCATTTCGCTTTTCTCGCAATCGCAATTCTTTTTGGGCAACGTAAAAATGCTTGATATGCGCATAAAGCAGCTTGCCGAAAAGGAAAAATTCGTAAAAGGCGAATTCGAAAAATTGGCAAAACAAAGCGAACTGGCATTCGACAATTCGCTAAGCCTTGTAAAGGAAATTAAATAGCAAAAACCCAAAATAAACAAAAAACGCCGCAAACGAAATTGTGCTTTGCGGCGTTTTTTTTGCGGTAAACACACCCCCTAAACTTGGGGAGGAACAATGGCTTTGTGCTCTTTTAGGGTTTTGCGAACCTCAAGCAAATCAAGCTTGGTATTGTCTATATTTTTTAGCGCGGCCAGCGCGCTTACGCAGCCTGCCACCTGCCCCATTGCCATGCACGAAGCCTGAACGCGCATGGCGGAGCTTGCGTATCTGTCGGCGCTGGCGCAGCGGCCTGCAACCAGCATATTTTTTGCGCCCTTAGGCGTTAGTATCGAAAGCGGAATTGCGGGGAAAACACCGTCTTTTAGGTGTATTGTTTTTAGCCCGTTAACATCGTGCAAATCTATGGGGTAAAACGAATAGCAAAGGCTGTCGCCGAAAAGTTTGCCCGAGGCATATTCCTCTATAGTCATCACCTTTTCGCCCACAACTTTGTATGTTTCGCGCACGCCAACTTCGGTTTTTATCATTTCCATTTTAAGGTTTTCAAGCCCCTTTTGGGTTTTTAGGAACCTGAAAATTCCCAACAAAATTTTGCGGCCGAAAATATTGCTTTTCGAAAATGCAAGCGGGGTGGAATTGTCGGCGTCTTTAACATACAGGCAGTTTTCGCCGCGCTCGGCAATCAGGTGCTCTATGCTTGTCCAAATATCCTTTTTGCCGAGTTTGCCCTGCGCTACGGCCTCGTTGTAGTTTTTGCGCACCGCTTTTAAGTCTACATCTTTTAAATTGAAATTGCCTATCCTAAAAACGAGAGTGCCGGGCGAGCGGCGCGCTTCGCGCATTCTTTCGTAGCCCGCCAAGGCGGCGGCGCTTGCGCTTGCAGTGCAGTCTATTACCTTTTTCGCAAAAATGCACCCGCGCCCGAACGACGAGCTTAAGTAAAGCCTATACCCGTTTTCGGCCTCCTCGATTTTTTCGGGATAGCTGTAATACAAAATTTCGGCGTTTGCCTTTATCAGCTCCTCTTCGGCCAAACACGCATAAAGATAGTCGTTTACCCTTATCTGGTTTTGCCAGTGTCTTTTTTGCTTTTTAAATTCGGGCAGGCTGTCGGAATTTTCCCTTACAGCCTTGCAGACAAGCTCCCAGCCAATGCCGGCAATAATCTGCTTTTCGTTTATATGGAAAAGCCCGGGGAAGTTTACACCCGCAGTTGTCATTGTCCCTCCAAGCTGCGAAGCGCGCTCTACAACAAGCGTTTTTGCCCCCAATCTGGCCGCCTGCAGCGCCGCTATTGTGCCGGCAGTACCGCCGCCAACTACAACAACGTCGAAACTGGCTTCGCATTTTAAATTGCCCGCGGCAACTGCATTGCTTACACACCCCGCAAAGCCCAAAGCAGGCAAAGAGGCCAAACCTTTTACAAAATTTCTTCTTTTCATATATACGATACGGTTTTTTCTTTTATGTTGGTTTTTTCGGAAATATACGTCAATTTTATTTGTCTAAAAATTTTGCATTATCTTAAAAAAATTGCCATATACTTTAAGTATGAACACCAAAGAGCAGTTTTCGAAAATATCAAAAATATACGACTCGCAAAGGCGCAACTTAATACCGTGCTTCGACGAATTTTACAGCGCGGCGGTAAATGCGCTTAAAAGCCTGCCCGAAAATGCAAGGATTATAGACATAGGCTGCGGCACGGGGATTTTGGCCGCAAAAGTGCTGGAACGCCTGCCATTTGCCGAAATTGAATGTAGCGATATTTCCGACAAAATGCTTGAAGTTGCAAAAAAGCGCTTCGGCGAAAACAAAAACGTTTCCTTTAAGGTTGCCGACTTTACAAAGCCCGATTTGCCGCACAATGCCTACAACGCGGTAGTTTCGGCGCTGGCCATACACCACATAGAAAACCCGCAAAAGCAGGCATTATACAACAACATTTACGCCTCGCTTAAAGAAGGCGCTGTTTTTGTAAACGCCGAGCAAATTCTGGGCAAAGACCAATTTGAAATAAAAAGGAACGCCCAAGCCCGCGAAGACTTAATTTTAAAGTATATGACGCCCGAAGAGGCCGCGGTTGCAAGAACGCGCCTTAAATGCGACAGGTGCGCCACAATTTTAGAAAACATAAATATGCTGCAAAACGCGGGGTTTAAAAACTGCAAATGCGTTTTTGAATATCTCGATTTTGCCGTGATTTGCGCCGAAAAGTAGGCATTAAAAAACAACGTTTTTTACGGGAATTTTAACGTTGTCGGCAATGTCGAGCATTGCGTTTACAAAATAGACGCTGTCGAAATTTTTTATGTCGCTTTTGCAGATTTCAGTTTCCATAACTTTCTTTTCGGCAATAAGTTTTGCAAGTCTTGTGCCGTTTAGCAAACGGGTTTTTGGCGTATAGAATTTGCCCGACTTTTCGAACAGCAAGTTTGCGTACGAGCTATCGCAAACAAAGCCGTTTTTGCATATAATTACATCGCCGCACTCGCCCTTTTGGGCGGCAATTTCGTTTAGGCGGCTTCTGTCGACAAACTTGTAGGCATAATTTATGTCGCCGCCTTCTACAACCTTTAAGGAATCTATTTTTTTTGGCGCATATTTTGCAATTTCAACCTTTTCGATTTTGTCGGAATATTCGATTCTTAGCTTGTATGTTCCGTTGCACCCCGGCTTTGCATTGGTCCGCACAATTTCCGAAAAATTTTCGGGCGTAGCTTCGGGGTAAAAGTCGCGCAGGGTTTTTAAGTAGCGCTTTTCGTTAAGGGCAAAATCGGCAACGCCGTCTTTTACCCTTATTGTCTCTATAAACTTCGGCTTAAGCGGAATGTATATTTTCTCGGCAATTTCGGCATATTCCGAATTTGCGTCGCTTAAATAGGTAATGCCGCCGCCGCTTTTGTAGTAGGTTTTTGCGCCCGACTTTTCCATACACCTAATGGCAACTGCCGAATCGAAATTTTCGGAATCGAAATAGCCGAATATGCCCGTGTAAAAGCCCCTTTTTTCGCCCTCGCACTCACGTAAAATTTCTATCGTTTTGGGCTTTGGCGCGCCCGAAATTGAACCTGCGGGCAAAATGTTTTTTAGAATGTCGCCTATTAAAATATCCTTTAAATTGCCCGAAATTTCCGAGCTTGTCTGTATAATGTCGGGCTTGTTAGCGCGTTTTACGCGGGTAGCAAACCTAAAGCGGTTCACTTTAACCGAGTCGGCAACAACGGCCAAATCGTTGCGTATTAGGTCTACAATGGTATTGTGCTCTTGCAGCTCTTTTTGGTCGTTTAGCAAGATGCTTTCGGCGTCGGGAATGTCGGCGTTAATTGTGCCCTTCATCGGGTACGAATATATTTTGCCGCCTTTGATTTTCACAAAGCATTCGGGCGAAAAGCATACAAAATCTTCGCCCAAGCACACCGCATATTCGCTTTTTGCGGAATAAAAAATGTCGCTAAAAGACGCGTTTAAAACAACCTCGGTCTTTTCGGTTAAATTGGCCAAAAAAGAGTTGCCGCGCCTTATGTGATTTTGCAGCCTTTCAAATTTTGCAAAATATTTGCGCTTGTCGGGCAAAAGCACGCTTAAGGTTGCGTTTAAATCTGCGTCCTTTTTTGCGGCTGCGTTTGTAAAATTGCCGAACCTAAACTTCACAAAATTTGCGTATTTTTTAAAATTGCACCCGCGCAAAAACACCGCCTTTTGCATTTCGTAGTCTACCATAATAAAAAACGGAATTTTGCGCAGCTGGCAGTCGTTGGCTAGTTGTATCGCGTTCTTAAATGTGGTAAAAATTTCGGGGCAGTTAAACATACAAGGCAAATACGATAAGCCGCAAAATTTTGCCCTCAACAAAAATATTCAAAAAAAACGCGGCTATTTTGCCGCGTATAAATTTCAGTTTCTAAGCATTGTAAGCTGCATTTTAAACGGCTCTACCGCATATACCGAATGCGTTATGTTTGCCGGCATAATAACCGATTCGCCGCTTTTTAGCGAAAGCGGTTTTTTGCCTATCACAATTTCGGCGCGCCCGTCTAAAACCTGCAAAAGCGCGTCGAATGGCGCGCTGTGCGGGCTTAGCCTTTGCCCTTTGTCGAACGAAAACAGCGTTATCGTTCCCGAGTTTTTGTCCAATACGCGGCGGCTTACAATGCTGTCGAACTCGTATTCGACCGAGTTTTTAAAATCCAAAACTTCCGATTCTTCCAATTTGTTTTCCATATAAAACCCTTTTGTCTTCCAATCGGAAATTTGCGGAAATCTTTAATGATTTTATTCAAAAGGTTTGAGGAAAGCTTAAAAAGTTAAAAAAAGCTTTAAATGCCTTTAAAATACAAGGGGAAATAAGATTTTTTTGTTCCAAGCGTGTTTTGAGGGGAAATTTTAAAAAGATGCCTGCTTTTATAATAGAAAATCGAGCGTTTGAGGGAAAAACTAATCATATATCGCATAAGAGGCCTTTTGAAAAATTTTCGGCCGCCGAGGTGGTTTTAGAATATAAAAAGAGGCTCCTGCAAATGTGTTGCAAGAGCCTTGTTTTATGTTTGCAAAGGCATTGCAAATTATTTTCGAATGACGGCATGCTCTCCATCGTCGACAGATATGAACGGATAATTTGGGTGTGTGGCAAACTCTATCATGGCCAAATTTGCAATGTCTACAAGGTGCTCTCTATTGTGGTCTTTATTATATAGTGCAAGACGCCTGTTTATGGAGCCTATATTGTCGTACTTGGCCTTGCCGATTTGGCTGGTAAGCGAGCCGTAACGGAAATAGCCCATAATCATGCGGTTTTTGCGATATTCCTCAAATTCTGGGCAAGACTGGATTTTGGCGATTTCCTCAAGGCATGGTGCAGGTTCTACGGAGTCAAAAATACCCGCTTGGTGGAGCAAACGGGTTCTTAGAATGTCGTGGATTGTGGGCATAATATAAAAGCCTTTCTAAAACGGGAGATTATCGTCTTCGGCTTCGACGGGTTTAGAAGCTGTCGGGTAAAGTGAATTGCCCAATTCAGCGGCATTGCGTACGCGGTTTTTTATAGTTATGAAAAGCTGCCAAAGCTGTTTTGAGTTTAAAGCGCGCCAGTTAGCAACCCCGAACTTATCGACCGAAATCGCCGTTATATACTCTTCGGGGGCACCAAATTCGCAAACCTCTTTTAAATCGTAGCCAGCATGTTCGATGTTCCAGATATATTTTCTACGCATGCCCAATTCGATGGCTGTCTTTGCTGTTTCTTTAGACCAAGCCAAAATGCCGTTGTCTAATAAAAAATCCTGTGCCAGAAAGATAAGGTCGAATTCGCGGTTTGTGGCTAAAGATACGTTGAAATTCTTATCACCGAAAATATCGGCAAGAATTGAATGTCGCAGCTCTCGCTTTTCGGCGGCTGAGCGGTTCGCCCAACCGTGCTTATTGTAAATCGCCGTCCACTGGAGTTGGTACTTTTGCAGTTGAGCTGTCCATTTGCGATTTGCAAGCTTTCTGCGGAGTACTTTTGCTGACTTTTCAAGAATTGCTGGCATTTGTTTATTCTCCTATATCTTTATCGGTTTTAGCGTCCACATAGAAACGTTCTTCAATCTGCTCTCCAAAGCGGGCGCAAACAAAGGCGTCGTTATTCTTCAAGGCTTTCTGGATTTCCTTGCGATTCAGTTTGTAGGCAACTTCCACACAGGCGAAGCGTTCGGCGTCGTACAGCTCTTTTGCTACGATATTATCGGCTTGTCCTGTTATGTTGACGATTTTCTTTGCCCCTTTGCGAAACCCGTAAATTGCCAAAGAGCAACTTGCCGACCTGCCTTTGCCGAAAAGCCTTTCAGCGTTTTGCATTGCAAACGGCATTGCCGAGTTTTGCAAAGCCGTAACTTTGTCGGTAAGCTCCAAGATTTCGGGGTTAAACCTATCTAAAACTTTTTGACTTTCTGTGTCTCTTTCTGCCTCAAGTTTTTTGATTTTAACCTGTAAGCGGGCTATTTCGTCGATTGCGCCTTCAAATTCGTCGCGTGTTTTATATTGTGTAAGGGATATGTTTGTGCGTGCCATTTTTTTATTTATCTTTCTGGTGAATGATTTTTAACGTGAAAAATTGAATTGAGTTTGTCTACCTAACGTGGCTTTTGGCTTTTTTACTGGCTTTAAGCCACGGTTAAGTTGTATTTTTGCGGCGATTAGCAAGGCGATTGAAGTGTCGGACATAGCAAGTAAAAACTCGTTTCGGCTAACGTAACCCAACTTGTCTTTGCAGATACTCATCGCCTTATCGATTGCTTGCCGTTCCGTCATCTATAACCTCCCAGAAGTTGTATTCTCTGGCAAAATATCGTGCCCTTTGGTAGCTGTCGAAATTGCCGAATGTTATTGCGCCGTCGATTGTCTGAAACTTCCAACGGCCTGGTTCGGCTTCAAAAATACGGATTTTCGAAATTTCTGGCTTCTTTGTCTGCCGCTTACCGAAGATTTCGGCGAAAAACTTTTTTATGCGTTGCATGGAAGAGCCTTTCTGACGCTATCTATGGTTTTTAAAATGGCTATGTCATTTTCGGGAATTACGTTGAAAAAATCGTCGGTGGTAATTTCTCGCTTAGCCGCTATCGCAAGGCGTGCCGCCTGTTGAAGCGCGTTTAAAACAACCCTTAGCCTACCTTTTTGCGATGCCAACTTGCGCATTATAGGCAACATTGCCTTGCGTTGTGCTACGTCACGAAAGCCCGTTGCCTTTGCAAATGCGTTTAAATCGGAGTCACTAGGCCTATCGGGCAAAAACAAAATCGACTCTTCGCCACCCGCACGGCCTACAAGTTGTTCGAAGTAGCCCGCGTCTTTACCGAATACTACGCGGCGCAGGGAGTTTTCACCAGTCGCTTCGTCCACAAAAATCAGTACAATCGAGCACTTTGTTGCGTCTTGCAAAGCCTGTAAAAAGCCAAAGAGCGGTTGATTTAGCTTTTTCTTCGGATCGTACATACGCTGTGCATTGTCGAAGATAAAGCAGTTGCGGGGTTTTACGTTTTTGATGATTTCGCGGCGGAGTCTCGCGCCCGAGTAATCAGCCCTGCAGGTCGGAATAACCTCGCCTATAATCATAGACAATTCGCAAATGCTCGGTACCGTCGGACTTTCGAGATAGTAAACGTCGGGGTGCGTTAACGCATAAAAACGCGCGGCGTAGGTTTTTTGTGCTCCCGTAGTGCCGCATACCATAAGCCATTTGCATACGTTTGTTTCTGGGCGTATGGAGTCTATTGCGTCTCTGATTTCGCGGACTGTTTCCGTTTCAACATGCGGAATTGCGTCGCCTATCGTGCCTCCTTCGGTTATGCTTTTTGCATCGCTGGCGATTTCGGCAAGCTTTTCCATGTCAACTTGAAACTTGCCAAGCTTTTTATTGTAGCGGCGTCCAGAAAAGAGCTGGTAAAACCAGTCTTTAGAGTAGTGAAACTTGCCGTTGAATTGTGCGGCAATGCGCTGTTCGGAGCCGTCGCAATGTGTATTGCAAAACTCGGCAAGCGTTAGTACATAGCCTTGTGCCTCGGCAGGATAGTCTTTTATGGCGTTTTTGATTTCTTCTATGTTTTTCATATTCTGTTGTTTGGTATTGGTTAAAATTCTTCGGAGTTATCGACGGCTCTTGCGGCTGCGGCTATGGCGGCTCTGCGGGCTGAATTTGCCTTTGCTTGTGCCTTTTTTTTCTTTGTCGTGTCAATGGCAGCGTTTTCTTTCTCGAGTTTCATTGCGGTGCCCACCGCTATATTGCCGTTTAAAATATTTTGGTTGTGAACGCGGATTTCCTTATAGAGGTTATCCCTATCAGAATGAAATTGAGCCAGTTTTTCATTTTCTATTTGTCTGTCTCTAAAGACTATTCCGCTTTGACGTATGATTTCGTTTTGATTTGTTATGTCTACATAGTCGATTCTTGGAACCTCGCAAATGAAGCCTTCATCTTTGCCGAACAACCAAGCCGTTTTATGGTCTGGGGTAAATGCAGCGATGAATTCTTTACCCTCGAATTGACGAAGATTTTGAGAGCGAAAATAAAGCGGTTCCCGACTAAATGCGGCAATTTCCATTTTGATTTCGCCGTTGCGGATTTTCACTGTACGTTTATCGCATAGGCAGGGATATAAAGCGGCAGTCGGAACTTTTGTAAATTCGTTTTGTGAACGAAGTCTTGTCCAACGTTCAAATGGACTTTCGGGACGGCACTCAAATGAAAGTTTCGACAATTCTTCAGCCGAAAGGTTATTGGGCAAATCTTCCCGACGGCAATATTCGCCGTTCGGAAGTAAGCATTCGTAAACAGTATCAAAACCTTGCAGCTTATGGTTTGTTCGATTGTTGAACATTGCAACAAGCCTTTCGAAAACAACGAAAAATTCGTTTTCTGTAAGAACGGGGTATTTTAGTTTTGTAGGATCAATATTCTTCGTAACAGCTAGTCTTTCGAGTTTTTCGCAATATTCGGTAACGGCCTCGTGTACGCTGTGCCTATCGTCGAACCTAGGTGCGGTCGCCCCAGGTAAGTGGCATAGTTTTATGTGCATTGGTTTAAAACCGCTTTCCAACCAGCCTTTTTGAAAAGGGAACCCGTGAGAATCTTTAAAACCACTATTTAGGTATTCACGGTCGGCCATTCGGGTGTTTTCTATAACAAAACGTCCAGGCAACATTGCAAAAAGCATATTTTCGTCGGTTCGATTTAAACGTGCGGAATTATTTTCCAACAATAGACGCATTGGATAATTTGCGGGCAATCCGTGCATTAAGATAGTATTGAGTAAAACCGTATTAACCTCTTTGCGACTTAATACTTTGGTGTCTGTTTCGGACATATACGGTTTGTCGTCTTTGGTCAAAATCGGACGTACACCCCAACCGATAATCATTCTTGTGGCAACGTCCATCGCAACGATGGCTTGTGCTGTACGCATTCGCATGTGAGGCCCGATTTTAAACATAACTTGAATGTCAAGCTCAACGTCGTCCATTGTAACTAGTTGCATGGGTTTTAGCTTTGACATATCTCTGCGCACTTGGGCTTCGGCATTATGTGCCCTAAGTTCACCGTGTGCAGCCCTAAGGCGCAAAGCTCCGTTTTTTGGCGCAATTTTACAAATAAGCTTGCTTATATTTCCGCGCGACCACCCTTGTGGCACAAACGGTTGTCTTGGGCGTATGCGTGATGGATACGGTTTGTCTGGATTTGTTTTATCCCAAAACGCTTTAAATGTACCATAACCAGGAACGTCTTTTCCAGCTGCCCAAAATTCGTTAAATAGCCTATCACAAACACCGCCTATAACGTCAGTTCTACCGTTGCATTCGCAAACGAGTTTGCCTAGAAAATCCAAAAATTCTTTTGGTTGTCCAGGTTTGTTACCGCGCCAATTATGTGCAAGTACAGTCCAATCGTAATGACTTTTTATGTATTTATAATAAAGGCGTTCTAGACTTTTTTGTGAAAAGCCCAATCTTCCGCCGTTGCACGCCGCAACCGACGCAAAAGCTTCTCCCTTTTTGCCATTGAAGGTTGCTATCGTCTTGAATGCCGCAAGCAGGTCTATAATGCGAACCTGTTCACGGCGACCAAGCCGCACGAATGCAAGTTGTTCGTGGTTTGCAATGCCGAATGGCTTTGGTAGAAAGCTTTGTGCCGAAGAAAGCGACGTATCCATATACTAGTCCTTTTTGTTTGCGGCAAGTTGTAGAACGGTCTTGCCTTCGTTTACAAGATAGTTGCCGTATTCTGTAAGTTCATCTTTTGTGAGGTTCAAAAAACCAGGATCATTTTGACGCTTGATTTCGGTTACTGCTCTAACGTCATCGAAAAGATCGTCGAAAAAATTTATTTGGCGTTCGCTGTTATTGCCCGACAATGCTTTTAGGTCTTTCTTGCTTAGATGCTTTTCGGGGTTGTTTTCCTCATCTTCGGCTTCTAAAGCGGCGGCATTGGCCGTTTTTAAGATATTTAAAAAGGTTTTAAACGGCAATCCCGAGGAAACATAAGCAACAAACTCCGATGAAAGTTTTTTGTCGCCGAAAATTTCTTCGGCACCATTTTTTATTCCCGCCATCTTTATAAAATCGCAAATGCGTGTGGAGATTATGTCGGTTTGTTTGTCGGCTACGCTTATTTTGTAAATAAGCCATTCTGCAGCTTTTATCCACGAATATGCCGTAGATTTAGAAAGTGCTCCGCCTAAAGTTTTAGAAAGCCACTCTCCAAACTTGCCGTACCCAATTTGCGGTCTAATAGACAAGGCTAATAGGCCAAAGCCAACCATTGCCGCAATATTGGCACTTTGCAACTTTGCCGTGCAATCGTAGGCCTTTTTAATTAAGGTTTCGTAGTTGTCTGCATTTGCGCTGAACTGCCTTTGCAAGGCCGTTTCAAGCGGGGTTAATTGTGTTTGTTGTGAATTCTTTTTCATTTTCTTTTCAGTGATTTTTGTAGTTCGGAAATTAGTTCAAGACGGGTTGAAACGGGTAAATCTCTCAAAAATTGCAATCTTTCGTCCGAATCGAGACGTCGCACTATAAAATTGCGGTAGCTTTCTATGGGTATCCTGCGGCAAGGTCTTGTTGTAGGATCGGTTGCCACGTTAATGTAGCCCAATTCACCACAATCCATAAGGTTTACGACCTGTTGGCGAGAAATACCCAGTTTATTGCCAATTTCGTTGACATACAGCACGGTGCGCCCTGGAAAATCAAGGCTATGGAAGAATGTAAGTTGCTGTATGTTTGTGGGCATACTTTTGATTGATTTTTTGGTGTTTTTAGAGGCGTTTTTTAGGGAATTTAATTTCTCCTAACTCGATTTTTTGCATAGCCTGCAAAAATTTCATACGCCATTTGCGACTTGGATTACGTTTGCCGTTAGCAACGGCAGAAATGTATTGTGGAGCGCCAGAAGGAATGCCCATTGCTAATGCACATTGCCGATATGAAATTTTGTTGGACAGAATTTTGCTTTTAAAAAAAGTTTCCATTACCACGCCTTATTTGCATTGATATAGTCGCGTAATTCGCGTGGTTTTCGCTTAAGCAGCTCGTCGTAACGACGACGAAGCGTTTTCAATCCGCTAAACCCAGGGGCACCTATAAGCGTGCGATAAAGGGTAATTCTGTTTACCCCAAGTATTTTTGCATCTTCTACAACCCCTGGAAATTTTACAGTAGCACCTTTAGGTCTACCACGTTTTATGTTGCGTTTTATTTCGGTTGCGTTCATTATGTAGTCATAAAATTACTAAAAATACTAAATTGTCAACAATATTTTAGTAATATTTTTACTATTATGGCTAAATTCGCAGAAAAATTCCAAAATTTATGTTACGAAAACGGATTAAACCAAACACGAGCAGCGGAACGACTCGGTGTTGGACAGAAAACTGTAAGTAACTGGATGACGGGAAAAGTCGTCCCTAGCATATCTAAAATAAAACGTATAGCAGCAATATTGGGCGTAAGTGATGAATATTTGCTTAATGACGATTTTAATACTGATACTCAGCTTGTTCCAGTGAATAAGCCTGTAGACAAAGTCAGAGATGACTTCGAAAAACTTGTTCAACTAAGAAATGAAATAACGGAGTCGTTTTCCGAATTTGCGACAATGTTTGATAAGAGACTTACAAATATAGAAAAGATTCTAAACAATAAAAATTTTTAATTTAAAATGTAGCGTGCAACGATGTTTTTATGCCATAAGAGAACAATATGCGCTTCCGAAAAATATTAACACTAAATTTTGTAATTTGCTAATAATCAATATCCGAAAATTCCAACGATTGGAAAAGTGGTATCTGCACTAAAACAGGAAAAGAAAATAAATGCTATGAAAGCTGGGCTACAAGTTTTTATAAAAAAATTTAAATGGCCTGTTAAAACTTTAACGCATAAACACGCAACTATATAATAATCAACACTTGAAATTTCCAACGATTGGAAAATTCTAAAATAAAATCTTTACATTTCTCTATAATCCGTGTTACACCCAGTACACGATGTATAGAGAAAGGGGGTGTATGTAAAGTGTATATAAAAGTAGATATCACAGGCTCAAAAAAGGTAGGCAATAAATACCTAATAAAATGGCTATTGTTTCGGAATGGGGATAGCGGTGAAGTTCCATCCAAAGAATTGGCATCTTCGTTACCATTAGGTCTGTTTCAAGTGAAAAAGTATATGGTTTCAAACGTATATGATATAAATATGAACCCGTATGATGGATTTGCTTGTGAAGGATTTGCTGAAGTTGAGTTTTTTGATTAAATAAAAAAACTCTTCTCGGGGGCTATCATTTCGATATAGATAGCCCCTTTTTTTCTAAACACACAAAAATAAAAACTTTTTTAGTAATGGACGTTAACGCTGTAAGCCCGCGTTTTGACTTAGTTTTGGGCTTATGATATTGTAGGAGCCGTTATGAAACACGGCTCTGTAAACAGTCAATTAAAAACCGCCAATCTCGGCGAGGCCTACGCTTTTAATGTAAGCCGTATTAACCCCGACTATGTTTCGTTTAAAGTTTGGGTGTTTGGCTATTCGCCGAAAACTTGTTCGATTTCCGTTTATAAGCTCGCCAACTTGGTTGAGGAACTTAATGCCGCCATTGTAAACGGCGCATGCGAATTTACCGTTGGCGGACAAACCTTTTTGGCGAATGAAGAGTTGCTGAAAAGCATTCGCAATGAATTTCAATCATATTCTGTTGTTGAAAGACGGGGCGCAGCTGACGCAGACGGCGTCCTTGCAAAATCCGCGATGACAAGCGGTGCAAAACAAAAAGCGTCCGCCCCAGTTGTGGGGCGTCAAACTTTGCCTACTAGCCACACGGGCGAATCTGTTTGTGTCGCCCCGTCGGAGTCGGGGTTATCCCGCTCCGACACCATCGCGGCAAAGATTGCCGACGAAATCGGCAAAGTATTTTCGGCCGAATTTGAGCCTTTGTACAACGAATTTTCCGCAATGTCTGCGCTTATGGCAGACGTAGCAGAAAGGCTAACAGCATTAACTTCGGGGCTTGAAAAACAAGCAGTAGCCCAGCGCATAAAGACCAAAAACGGCAGAACTTCGTGTATTGTGTCCACAAAAAGCATTTCACCAAAAACCAAAGGAAAGAAATAAAACCATGAAAAAGTACCTATCGATTATATTGATTGCAATCTTCACGTTTTGCGGAATTGCCTTTGCGCAGGAAGCCGCAACAGGCACTGGCGAAACCGTATCGGACGGCGGCAGTTGGGGCTATGTTATAGCCGCTTTAATTGCGGTTATAAACGCGATATTGTCGTTTTTCCCGAATAGCAAAGAGTCTTGGTGGTATAAGCTCTTAAGCTGGGTAAGTGTAAGGTTCGGTAAGTAGTAAATAGTATGGTTTCGGCGATAATAAACCTTTTGGCGGCCTTATTTATGGCAATCCCAAGTTTACGCGAACTAGTCGGGATAGCCCTTGAGGCATCGCAATCGGCAAATGTCGCCGAAGCAGTAGAACGCTGGAAATCCAAGAATAATGCCGTAAAGCAAGCACTTGATAAGGTTTCAAAAAATGACAACTGAACCATTGCATGCCTTTTGTGCAATACTTACTGCCGCTGTTTTGGTGGTATTAACGCTTGGAGGCTGTCAATCGCACTTGCGCTATAACAATGCAGAAAGACTTATGCAACGCGAAGACTTTAACGATGCCGCAATACACGCACGCTACTGGGTAGAAGACGCCTTAACGACAATTAACAACCTAGAATTGGAACTGGAAAGACAATGAAGCAGCATGTTTTCAACTTAGCATTTTTGGCATCTGCAGCAGGTTTTGAAAATGTTGATGGCAATTTTCTTACCCAGCTTTTGATAATTCTAACGGCGTTTGTAACGCTTGCAACTATGATTCGTAGCTGGATTTGGAAATCGCCTTCCGACTCGGAAAAATATCGACACGCCGATGAATGCGAAAAACGTTGCAATGCAAACCTCGTCCAGCATGACCGTTTGGAACGCGAATTTAGCGAGCGCATGACGGCAATGAGCGGACACTCAGCAAATTCGCGTAAAGAAATGTATTCTATGATAAAAAGTCAGTCTGAAAACATAGCCGCTTTAAAGGCGACCGACGAAATTCAGACGCAACGCCTCTGTTCAATGGAGCAAAAAATAGATAGGATTTGGGAGAAAATAAAATGACTCAAACTCAAAAACAGATACTTAGAGAAAATTTATTGAGACAATTAGAGGTTGTACGCACGGGATTGCCGTTCGACAGTCTCCGAATTGGCGTAAATGCAGGCGGTTTCGGCAATATACCAAACATTGAAGTGGAAGATGCTCTAGGTTGGCTTACGAGAAAAGGCTTTGTTGAAGAAAGCCGTGCCGATTGGTCTGACGTTGTACGCATTTGGCGTATAACAGAGAAAGGTGTCGATTTTTTGGATAGATAAAATGGAAAAATTTG
The DNA here is from genome assembly GCA_934660865.1 of uncultured Opitutales bacterium. Classification (GTDB taxonomy): domain Bacteria; phylum Verrucomicrobiota; class Verrucomicrobiia; order Opitutales; family Intestinicryptomonadaceae; genus CAKUIA01. Next base: position 41,041 of record CAKUIA010000011.1, on the reverse strand, counting down.
CGACATTTTCCAAGACGTGGATAGACCGCAAGTTATCGTGGAAAGAGCGAAACAGGCTTGTGGAATATTTGTTTGAGCGTTCCGATAGCCCGACAGGCGAGGAAATTATAGATGCTATAAAACACTTATTCCCTACAAAAACGCCGCCTAGCGTTACCTCCGCCTTGAATTGGAAAAATGCAGCATGGACATTTGAACGTTTGCAACGGCAACGCAAATGTATCGCAGAACGTGCGCAAACTGTAATCAAGCAAAACGCAAACATTCCAGATGCCTCTGCGCGACTGTTAAACGGCTATGTTTACAGCCAAATTGAAAAACTCGAAAACGGAGACAAAGATACCGATCCGAATTTACGCGGGTGGATTTCGGCGGCTAACCAGTTATCACGTCAAGTAATAGAAGACCGCAGGCTTGCTGCACAACTCGAAAAATCGAAAGCGCAAGTTGAAATTTTGAAAAGTGAAATCGCAGAAATTAAGCGCAAAGTTGCCGAACGCGAGGCGGCATTGTTGGCCTTGGCAAAAAAATCACAAGGTAAAAATATAACCCCCGAATTTTTGGACGAGATACAGCGAGAAATGGGCTTAAAATAGGAATGGACGGCTTAAAGACAGTAAAGGCGAAATGCGTACCGAAAAACCCTAAAGCGGCGTTTTTGCCGTATCAGGTGCGTTGGTGCGAAGACCGTTCGCGCATAAAGCTTGTAGAAAAATCCCGACAGGTAGGCTTTTCATGGGCAACTTCAAACGACCTTGTAGCGCAAGCAATACGTTCGGACGCAAAATACGATTTTTGGGTAAGTTCGCGCGACGAAATGCAAGCTCGCCTATTTTTGCAGGATTGCAAGAGCTTTGCAGACGGCTACAAAAAAATGGTCGAGGCCGTTGCCGGGCAAAATATTTACACCGACATAGGTGGCAAGCCTTATACCTCTTTCGACCTAAAATTTTACAACGGCGTTGCTATACATTCGATGAGTTCAAACGCCGACGCACAGGCAGGCAAGCGCGGCACCCGTGTTTTAGACGAATTTGCCCTGCACCCCGATCCAGTAAAGCTCTACGCCATTGCATACCCTGGTATAACCTGGGGCGGGCAAATGGCGATAATTTCAACCCACAGGGGAGCCGACAATTTTTTTAACAAACTTGTTATGGAGGCTAAGTTCGGCGGCAATCCCAAAAAGATTTCGCTACATAGAGTTACGCTGGAAGACGCCTTAAACGACGGGTTTCTTTTCAAGCTCCAGCAAAACTTGTCCGACAACGATCCTCGGCAGGATATGGACGAAGCCGAATACTTTGCCGACGTAAAAAGCAAGTGCGCCGACAGAGAAAGCTTTTTGCAGGAATATATGTGCGTACCCTGCGACGATACGAGTATGTTTATTTCGCCCGACGTATCGGAGGGGTGCTTTTACAGAATCGGCGAAGTTTGGGAAACGGACATAGAAAATTGCGCTGGAGATTTGTATATTGGCGTAGACGTAGGCCGCGATAACGACTTAACCGTAATTTGGGTGTTTGAAAAACTCGGCGGCATGCTTTTTACGCGACGCGTGGAAACGCTTAAAAATATGACGTTTGCGGAACAAGAGGCTGTTTTATATCCGTATCTGGCTTTACCTAAAATGCGAAGGTGTTGCATAGACCAAACTGGGCTTGGGCGACAATTCGCCGAACGCGCCGCCGAAAAATTCGGCAAATACCGCGTTGAGGGCATTCAATTTACCGCATCGAGCAAAGAAAAAATGGCATACCCTTTACGCGCAGAATTCGAAGATAGCACAATTCGCATACCCGATACCGACACAATACGCGCGGATTTGCGCGGTGTTAAAAAGACGGTAGGTGCTTCGGGTTCAATTCGCTTCGATGCCGCTCGCAATGCAAACGGCCACTGCGACCGCTTTTGGGCAATGGCGCTTGGAGTGGAAGCTGCGGGCACGCAAACGCCGTCTTTCGCAGAATCCGTAAGAGTAGAACAATCTAGGAGATTTGTATGGTAGACAGCAACATTACCGAAACAAAACATATAGGCATAGCCCGCATAAAAGAGGAAGCAAGGCTAAGGTATAACCCCTTGCAAAACCTCGATCCAAAGCGCATAACAAAGGCTATGGACGATTTCCATTGCGGCTATTTAAGCGAGGCCGCAAAAATCTACGACGCCATTCGCCGCAGAGACGCCATTGTACAAGCATGCGTGCAGAAACGCAAACGCGCCACATCTCGCCTTGAATGGACAATAGTAGAAATGGGCGACGACGGCAATGCAAGCGCGGAGCAATCGGCATTTTTAGAGGATTTCTACAACAATATTACGGTATCGAGCGCGGCCGACGCCAATAAGCATGGCTCTATGTCAATGTTGATAGAGAATATATTGTCGGCTTTAGAAAACAAATATGCCGTTTCGGAAATTATCTGGCACACAGAAAAGGCTCCGAACCTCTCGGCCGAAGTGCGCTATGTGCCTCTATGGTTTTTCGAAAATATAGACGGCGTGCTGCGCTTTAAAAAATCCAGCTATGCTACCGAAGGTGTTGCGCTGGAGAAAAACGGGTGGATGGTTTCTGTCGCCGATTCGGCATTAATGGAGGCTACTGCCGTTTGTTACATTGTAAAGCGTTTTGCGCAGGGCGACTGGGCTGTTTGCTCGCAACGTTTTGGAATGCCTACGCCCGTGTATGCCACAACCGCGCAACGCAATACGCCAGAATTTGAATCCGCCGTAGAGGCTATTTCAGGGTTGATGAATGGTTGCGGTATTGTTTGTGCCAGCGGCGAAACATTCGACCTAAAACTGCCCAACGGCACAAGCGAACCTTTTAAAACTTTGTCGGAGGCGATGGATAGATACATTGCGCTAATATGGCGCGGTTCGGATTTGTCCACGCTTTCGGCCGAAAACAACACTGGGGCAAGCTTGCAAGCCGAAGAAAGCGAAATCTTGGAAGACGCCGACTGCGCCCTTGTAGAGGAAACAATCGCACATTACCTAAGCCTGCCAGCACTCCAGTGGCGTTTCGGCAAAGGGGTAAAGCCTGCAGCATATTTGCAACTTACCCGCAAAAACCGCAAAGACAAACTCAATCAGCTTGCCGTTTACAAGGGAGCTGCAGAGCTAGGTTGCAAAGTGTCAAAACGCGACGTGTACGAGGCTTTAGAGCTACGAGAACCCGAAGATGGAGAGGCTACTGTAGAGCTTGCTGCAGTTTCGCAAACGCCAATGTCGTTGCCTACGTTTGCAAATTCACGGTCACCCGAAGCGGAAATCGACGCAATGCTCGACGAGCTTGCAAGGGCAAAAGGAAAAGATATTGCACCTTTTATAAAACGCCTCGACGAAATCGGCAAAATTACCGACGCAGGCGATTATGCCGACGCCATGCAAAAGCTTTACGACGACATTTTGAAACTGTCTAACGGCGGCGAAAATGAAGCCGCCGAAATGGAAAAGATTTTAAAGAAAAGTATCGGAAATGAATAGCGAAAACAGGAAAAGCAAAAATTCGGCGATTTTAGGCCTTTTTGCCTCAAGGACGGATAAATTATCGAAAAAGCAATCAAACGGCTTTTGCAACGGTGTTTTGACGTTTTGCAACGGCATTGAAATCGACCGACCGACCGAAAAACACGGAAAATATTTAATTGCCCCCTATGGCGACTTTAAAAAAGGCGACTACATTCAGCGCGTCGACAGTGCAGCGGGTGAAATTTTAAAAAACAATCTCGGCACAATTTGGAGTCGTATAAAAAACGTATTCGGCAATGCGTGCCCCGTGTATTACGAGCACCCGGACGATGAAGACGATTATGTAATCCCCGACACACCAGATAAGACGCCCTACGGCAAAGTGCTTTCGTTGGAAAACGGAGATGACGGTATTTACGCCAATATCGAATGGCTAAACGGCTTTGAAACGTTGCCGCAAAGGCTGCAGATTTCCCCGCGCTGGAACGCTTTTGACATTGCCGACAAAGTTGCGCGCCCGAACCGCCTAATCTCCATTGGGCTTACGCGTACCCCGAATATAAAACAAACCTCTTTCGTAAACTCCGAAACTCAAACAAAGGAAACAATCATAATGGACATGGAAATATTAAGACTTTTGGGCTATTCCGAAGAAGCAGCGCAAAAGATAATCAACAAAGCGGCCGATGCGCCTACCGACGTGCTCGAGCGTATAAAGACCGCTCTAACAAAAAAGACCGAAATTGCCAACAACCTCGAGGTCGCACAAAAAGACGGCTCCGAGAAAGACAAGCAGCTTGAAACGGCAAAAGTTGCATTGGCAAATTCGCAGGCGGCTCTGAAAAAATCACAGACCGCGAGAGCGAAGCTTGTTGTCGCCAACGCAATTAAGGACGGCAAACTTGCGGAATTCCAGCGCAACTCGGCTGAAATGATTTTGGCGAACTCTGCCGACTTCGACAAAGACGAAGCCGCGCTTAATGCCGCCGACAAAGTCGTAAAAACCGAGCCTAAAACGGACGGTATAACGGCAGCCGAAAACAAACAAAACGAACTGCGCCAAAAATTCGACGAATACGTTAAAACAAAAACGGCCGAATACGGCGGCGGCCAAGAAGCCTACAACAGGGCTTGGAAGGAAGCCAACGAGAAATACAAAGGCGCGTTCGGCGAAACGAAATAATTTAAACCAAAACAAAGGATAACCATGAACGAAGGAACACACATAAACAACATTACACGCATTGCCTCTGCGGATTTGCCGCGCGGGGCTGTTGTAAAACTTACTGCGGCCGACGCCAACAAAGTTGAGGCGTGTGCCGCAACCGATACCGATGCAATCGGCGTATTGCTGGATAGCGTAAAACAGGGCGACAACGTTGCCGTTGAACTGCTCGGCGTTACAAACCGCACAATAGTTGCCCTTGCAGACGGCGAAATTGCGGCAGGTGCCGCTGTATGCTTGGCGGCCGACGGAGCCGTAAAGGCAGTGCCTGCAAAAGGCGCAAGCGCACAAACTGTACAGCTAGTCGGCATTGCGCTTGCAAAATCGGTCGGCAAAGGCGACCTAGTTGAAATCATCGGACAGCGTCCGCAAAGCCTCACAATAGCCGCAGCCTAACAAAACAATCACAAAAAAAGGAAAACTGAATGAAAAACAAAATCATATTTGCAAACAGCGACGCCTACAATGCCGCAAATTTGTCGCAACCTTTGTCCAGCTATTGCGCGGGGTTGCCCATAGACGAAGACGCTGCGGAACTTTTGGCGTTTATTGCGCCCGAGGTAAAGACGGCAAAACGCTTTGAGTACAACAAATTCGGCGACGGCACAATGTTGGTCGACGATGACGACTCCAGAGCGGTGCGCGGCACTTTTAAGGAAATCAACATCGGCGGCGACGTTGTAAACGCAAAGCTTGTAAACCGCGGCCTTACTTTGGCAATCGACGAAGATGAGTATTTTGCCGACTACGAGCAGGAAGCCGTGAGAATTCTTAAAAACCGCCTTATTGCAAACGAGTTAAATCGCGCAATCGAAATGGCAAAAACTGCAGCGGGCACTCTCGAAAATAAAACTTGGAAGAGTGGCGGCGGTACAAACCCCGATTTGGACATAAGAAAACTTATATCCTCGGTAGGTGACAAAGGCGGCTTGAACGCAAACCGTGTGCTTATCGGTGCTGGGGCATGGACATGCCGTATGGAAAGCCTTTTAGGCTCCACAAACACTGCAGCTGGCGGGCAGGCAATGCTTACGTTGGACAACCTGCGCGGTTTTGTAGGCGTAGACAAAATCCTTACCTGCGACAAACGCTTCGAAACAAAGGTAAAGGATAGCGACGGCAAAGCAGCAAAAGAGTACAAGGCGTTTTTGGCAAACTACGTTTTGGCATTCTGCGGCAAAGACGGCATTAGCAAATTCGACGCCTCGACGTTTAAGCGTTTTGTGGGCGAAGAAGGCTTTAAAGTCTATGTCGAGAAAAAGACAAAGCGCACCATTGTAACGGTAGAACACTATTCGTTGCTCGCGCAAACTGGCGTAGGCGCCTGCAAAGGCCTTTCCATCTCGAACTCCTAAATCTGTCGGGGAGCGGACAACTGCTTCCGCTCCCCATTTTCTCTTTAACACGCAATTTTTTTAACAATGAATCCCGTATTTACATATTCTGGTGGAAAACGCAGATTGTTGAAATACATTCTGCCTGTAATCCCCGAGCATAGCACTTATATTGAGCCTTTTGCAGGCGGCCTTGCCGTATTTTTGGCAAAACCACGCGCTAAAGTTGAGGTTATAAACGACATTAACGCCGATGTGTCGGGGTTTTATCTATATGTGCGCGAACATTTGGAGGCGTTGTTGTCGGAGCTCGAATGGTATTTGCACTCGGTGGACATTTTCAACCGCCTGCGCGACGCACAAGGGCTTACCGAACTACAAAAGGTTGCCCGCTGGTATTTGCTTAAAGTTTCGTCCTTTTCGGGATTTGGCGACTACTACGCAAGGGATAATCGCGGCTATCGAGGTTTCGACAAAAACCGCCATGTGCCAATGATAAAGGAGCTGCACGACCGTCTAAAAAACGTTTATATCGAGCAGCGCGACTGGCGCGACGTTGTTGAGTATTTCGACAATGCAAACGCATTTGTTTATTTTGATCCGCCGTACTGCACGGGCAATTCTGGCACATACGACGCATTTTCGCCAGAAGATATGGAGATTTTGCGCAACAAACTTTATACCATTAAAGGCAAGTGGTTGCTATCCTGCGACGGCTCCGACATTTGTCGAAAAATCTTTGCAGACTTTGCAAGGGTGGAAATCCCCTTTAAATATTCGGCGGGCACGGGCGACAGAATACGCCCCGAAAAGTCCGAAATGATTGTCGCTTGCGATGCCCTTGCAAGTGCCTTGCAAAACAATTTCAACGCCGTAAAAACGCCAACTATACAGCGTAAAGCAGCTTAAAATAATTTATGTCTTGGATAACACTTACAGAATCTAATTTGGCAACCTATCAAGCGGGGAAGCTTGTCGATGCAATGAAAACGAAAGCCCGCGCAGAGGGACAAGAAAACCCATTGCCCGATGCCGTGCGTATTGTTGTTACAAAAATTCGCGGCGCAATAAAAGCAGGCGGATATTTGTGCGACAAGGATACAGGGAAAATCCCAGCCGAACTCGAACGCGATGCCCTCGCGCTAATTGTTGCCGTAGCAAAACCACGTTTAACACTAGAATTAAAAGACGACGAAAAAACCGCCAATTTAAAGGCGTTGGAGTTGCTCGACAAAATAGCCGCTGGAGACTTTGCCGTATCCATACCTGAAAATCCCGAAAACGCTCCAACAACACAGAATTCGGGCGGTTGTGTGCTTGTGCGTCCAGCACGCGGTGTACCGCAACGAAGCGATTTTAACGGCCTATAGAACCTAACCCATGCCATACGACGATACAGCCGAAGCGTATTTAAAACGCAAGCAAGACGTTCCCACGAATTTGACATCGCGGGAAATGGCGGAGCTTGATTATCAAATCCGCGAACGTGCGTTTTGGTCTGCAACGGTAAATAATGCAAAGGTTGTGAATGCAATGCACAGGGCTTGCAACGACTATGCAGCAGGCAAGTTATCCATGTCGGACGCAAGGTTGGCAATACAACACGCATTGGATTCTACAGGCTACAAACCTGCCGATGGTACGAAAGGCAGCGTTAAGGATTTGAATTCTTTTAGGCGTCAAGATTTGATTTTGCGCACTAATTTGGAAATGGCGCAAGGTTATGCACGTTTTGCAGAGGCGCAGGAAGACCTCGATTTATATCCGTGCTTCGAGCTTATTCGCATTAGGCAGTCGCGCCAACCGAGAGATTGGGCAAGCCGTTGGCAGGCGGCAGGCGGGAAACTATACAATGGCAGAATGATTGCCGAAGTAAACTCGCCGATTTGGACTGAAATTTCACGCTTTAAGCAACCTTATCCGCCGTTCGATTTCAACTCGGGCATGGGGTTGCGCGATGTCTCCAGAAAGGAAGCAGTAGAATCGGGTGTTATTGACGCCGACCATTTTGCCCAACCGCAGGAGTTGCCGTCTATGAACGAAAATTTGGAAACGGAAATTTCGGGAGCAAATGACGCCTTAAAAAAGGATATATCCGAAAGAATGAAAGGCCTTGCAAAGTGGGACGGAGACAAACTTGTTTTTACGGATCCCAACGGCACAAAACCGTATTCGGCAACTGAAATAGTCGATGTCTTAAATAAGCCTTTGCCTGAAAATTTTTACGGCGACGGCAAAAGCCCATACCACCAAAGGGACGCCCTTGCAGAATGGTCGGAAAATTCCAACTACATAAAGCACCATACGACAAGCGATAAGGCATACCATTTCGGCAGATTGCTAAAACGCATTTTGCCTATGGAAAGCGATACCCCAATTTATCGCGGTATGAGCTGGAATACAAAATATCCTAAACAAAAAGAGGCTTACTATAGTTTTATGGAGCAGGTTGACAAGGGGTATTTCGAGCGCGCAACGTTCGAGTCGTATTCAACCGACGCTGGAATGGTGCTAGATAAATATATGACAAGACCGACAAAGGTTTTCATTACCGTAGTAAAACACGGAAACGCAAAATATATAGGCAAACTAGTAGAACGCTACTTCAATACAAATGCTGAAGAAATGGAAGTGCTATTCTCGAAAGGCGGAAAAATGAAAATCCTAAAAAATGAAGTTCGCGGAGATACGCTTTATTTAACAGTGGAGGAAGTCCAATGAAGAGGTCTTTGGCTGTAATAATTTCTGCCGCTTTTAAGGCGGGCAACATACCGTTCCACAAAATACGGGATTGTATCGGGGTGTCTGTTCGGTTGCGAAATGCTGTGGAGTTCGGTAAGCTCGTTACGGCGGTCGCTACTTTCTTCTTGCGGCATATTTTTATCGTTGCGAACACGCGCATATTCGGCATTGAGCCACTGAAAAAAGTCGCGCTCTTCAACCGAATCATATCCACCTTCAAGTTTCATACTTCCAATCATCGGACTAATTTTCGGAATGTCAACCAATTAAAAGCGGAGGATTTAAATGCTTAAAATCACAATATCGCAGAATGACAACGCCCGCAAACACCTAGATACATTGCTTTCATGTTTGGGTAAAAATCGCAGTATATTGATGGGCAAAATTGCCAAACGCATGGAAGTTGACTTACGCGACAAGTTTGTTTCGAACGGCGGCAAACGCTTTTGGCAGGAAGCTTCGCAAGCAATCTACAAGAAGAATACCGATTCTTCGGCAACTGTTGCCGTAAAAAAAGTCGGCGTTGCGTTGCAGTATTACGGCGGAACCGTTCGTCCGAAAAACGGCAAAAACTTGGCTATACCGCTTAAGTCCGAATTCTTCGGGCGAAACCCACGTGAAATTACCTACAAAAGGCTCTTTACATTTGGACAACGCAGAGCGATGGGCAAAAGGTATCTTGCCTACAAAGACGGAGCCGCAATACGCATCGCCTATTTGCTTACGCCGAAAGCGGTAATTAAGCCGCATAAAGACAAATTCCCGACCGAAGCCGAAATGCTCAAGGGCGCAAACGAAACAATAAACCTATACATAAACCAGTACTATGGACTATCACTTTAAAAAATCGAAATCGCGCGAATTACAGGAATGGATTGTCGCAAAAATCCGCGCCGTGTTACCGAACGAAAACATACAGATATTTTCGCGCCTAAAAGGAGACATCGCAAGCGACATAGAAGAATCTCTTTCGCGCGTCGGGCTTGCCGTGGTTGTATCTCCGTATTTGGTGCAGGATTACGCTGACAGGGTTGTCGGGATAGTGGCCGAAAATGGATTAATAGCCGTAAGCGTAGTGGAAAACGTTACCACAAACGATTTAAAAAAAGACGATGTAGAAATCCATGCGGACAACTTGCTCGAGTGTGTGGTACACGCGATTTACAACGAGCGTTTCGAGGGTAGCATTCCGCAGTTTCAGCCGTTGGAAGACGCTTCGCCAGAAAACGAACCCGTAATGATTCTCGTTCAGAAGATAAAATTTCAAGTTAATTTTTAACATAAAACAAAAAAGGATATAAATGAAAGCATACCCATTAGAAGACATTAAAGCACCGGCGTTTCTGTTCATCGGGAGCTCTGTGCTGTACATAAAAGACTCGATTAAGGTTAGCAAAACCTCGACAAAATTGGACGTAGCGACGTCTAACTCGATAAAGGCGGGCGACATATTAACAGACCAGTCGATTTCGATTAAGGGCTCGCCCGTGGCTTTTAGCAATACAGACGCGCTTTTTAAAGAGTTGTCGCTCGTAAAGGGTACGCGTTTGCCTAAAGTCGAAAATATGTCCATCGTTGCCCGCGTTGCCTCGGGCAAATGGGTTAAGTGGGCGTTTGCACCCGCTATCCACGATACAATAGGCTCGATTACTTTCGGTGCAAATTTGCCTTTGGGCGAGCACGGTTGGACTGTATACCCCGATCCTCTAAACCCGACTACACCGCTTGTAACGACCACCGAATTAACCGCAGCACCCACAGTCGGCGACCTTGAAGACGCAGGCAAATTTATGCTTAGGTGTTTGGGCATTTACGGCAGCGGCAATACAGCCATAGATTTTGATACCGACGGTGCAAGCATTGAAATATCGCTATCTACCGAAGACGCGCAAAACGACCGTTTAATTAAATACGGCAAAAACATTACCGACATATCGGTGTCGGCCAAGTTTAAACCGCGCAACATAAGCCTTGCAAATTGGCAAAAACTTACGGGCATTACAACCACAGACGAAATCGGCAAGTTTGCGGGAGTAGCCAGCTATCCCGATTTGGTGTTGCGCGGGGCAAAACAGGGGGACTTTTTGTTTACGCTTAAATCGGCGGCCTGCAAGGATCCCACAGCGACGTTCTCCGCAAAAGACGCTCTTATGGACGAAATTACATTCGAAGCGCATGGCGACCAATACGGCGACAACAAGCTTACGATTGGCACGGCAAGTGCCGACTTCGAGTTTGAAACCGAAACCGAAAACACAGGCGACTAGGATTGTAAAAAATGTTCATACGCCTTGGCAGTATTGAAATCGCAAACTCCGACGCCGATGCCAGAGTTTGCGCCCTTGCGGTTGCAAAGCCGAGTTTGTCTCTACCAAATCATGAGGATTTAGACATTATCGGCGTAAAATGCCCCGTAACAATACCGCGCGGCGATGGCATTGCGTTTAACATTGGCGTAACCGTAAGCAGACAATTTGCAAACTATGGCAGCGCCGAGCTTTTTGCGGTGCGCCATATCGCGCAAATGTCGCAATATACCGACAGCCAATACAAAGGCGTTTTGACTGTGAAGACTATGTTAAACAAGTTTTTGCAGTTTAATGCAGCAGTATTGGTGTCGGCCGAAATTGCGAATGAAGTCGGCATAAACACCGACATTAAGTATCAATTTAAGACGGGCGAAATCCTCGCAAACAGCACCGCCATTTTGATTGGCGGCAATGTCCTAAGCGTTGGGGATTTCGCTATAACAATCAACGAACCCTTTTAATTATGGATTTTCCAGCAAAAGATTTGGCCGAATTTGACGCGGTTTCACCCGATTTGTCCGACTCGCTTATTTGCGGGCGTGGTCGGCTTACAATGTCGGCATTGGCGACGTTTTTGGCAAAAGAAATTTCGGCGCAAATACCAGTGCAAACCGCCGCAAAACTGCGCGTGCGAAACGCCACGAATAAATGTTGCTATATAGTTGTCGACGAAGACGAAAACGGCAATTTAAGCCCAACTTACCTTACAGAGGAGGAATACAATGCGCTTTCTTAAAATATTACTACTATGCCTATTTCCTGCAATGGGCTGCTTTGCGGCTTTAAAACCCGTAACATTTAACACAATAACAAGCGAAATCGCCCAGCCACAAAAGGCAGTTTTCTTTGAAAAGAATGTGCGCGCTTTTCGGCAGGATATTCGAATTTTTATCGATACAACACCCAGCCCCGAAGATGCGTATACCGTCCATTCGGAAAATCGTTCTTATTCTTATAATCCCAACATTTTTTATTACAAAGACACGTCGGGAAAAACGCAAAGAACAGTTAATTCCAATGGGACTATAATAACGAGCTATTCTGTTTATTATAATGACAAATATGTAGTCATGCGCGCGTGGACAGACGGCGAAGTTAAGGGCATAGATAAGTTCGGCAATTTGATTTATTTTACCTCGACAATCGGCTTAAAGCTTGCCTACGTACGCAAGTTACACCCCGAACTAATCGACGAATCGCCCAGTATATATTACTGGGAAAACTATACTTATAATTCTGCGGGTGGGTGTTGGGGGGAACGCGAAAAGTTTACCAACTTTAACTCTTCGATTGGGGCAACCATTGGTAAATATTTGGCGATTTCGGGCATTTGGATTTACCCAGACTATAACTCGACTACCGAGCGAGCAGTACCAGTTTATAAGGCTGCAAATTCGCTGGATACCGTCAACTACCCAAAGCAAGGCAAAGGCGACAACTCGAGTGCTGCCAACACGGCTGCAGGCTATAAGTGGGTTGTTTGGGGCGACTACCTGCATGAGATTTTTCTGAACGATGAGAATACCTTTGTCTGCTGGCGACAAACGACAACCACAGGCGAATATTTTTTCTCGGAGAAACTTTGGCGGCCTGTGCGTCTTGAGGGCTACGGAGATTTTAAGGAGGTAAAATAACAATGAAAAAATTACTGATAATACTTTTGTTGTCGGCAATGTCGGCAACGGCAAACGACTTGATTGATTACTATAAAACCGTACAAGCCGAGTTGCAAACCGCTAAGGAAGCCGAGCGACTTGTAAACGGCGTTATATATTTGGATAGCGTAAAGTCGCCCGAAATCTTAGCCACAAGCGGCACGGCAAAGCCTAATACCTATTTATGGTACATATTTAGGGATTTTGGACAATCAAGCGGCTTTGAAAAATTGGCAAATTTCGAAATTTTAAAATCAACAATAAAGGACAAATAATGAAAAAGATAATATCTACAACCATAGCATTAACTCTGTCGGTTTTGTGTTTTGCAAAGTCGGCAACCGAACTTGCCGCCGAATACGGCGCATTGCGCGCGACTGGCGCGGAATTTACCGCACTTATGGCCTACGCAGAAAACAACAAGGCAGACGTATTAGCGGCGTTTAACCCATGGAAAACATCTGAGTTGGCAGCGCTTTCGGCCGACGAAGTGCGCAAGTCTAAAATACTAACTAAAGAGCAAATCGAACAGAATGAAAATTTGCGAATGGTCTTTGCAAAATTGTACGACAATCACGGCGACGAAATGACCGCCAGCGATGCCGTAATTTGCAATCTTCGAAGCGGTAAAGTTGCTAAATACTTATCGCAAGATTGGTATGACGAGCTAAAGGCCGCAGATTTTAAGATTAACGGCAAACAGCTGGGCGCGTTCGAAAGGTTGTTTACGGCAAATTCGTTCGGCGACAAAGCGTATATGCGTACCTTACCCGCTGCTGAAGTTATGCCACAAAGCCTGTATGTAAATGCGGTAATCGACGGCTTGCTTGATATGCCTGCTGCCGAAGCAAAGGCAAAATGCAAAGAATTGGAAAATTGGTACATAACCCACAATAAGCTAGACGACGCCAATTTCCTGCGGGTACAGGCAATCGGCAAGGTCTTAACCTCGCGTTTAATCGACGAAAAATTGCAGGGTAAATAGTTTTAACAATGTTTGCATGGGCGTTGCAACGCCTTTGCAAACGCAATTAAAAACAGCGATATGGACAATAAAGACAACGACCTTGCGACATTTTTAGGATACGAAAATGTCGATTTAAACAAGCCCGTAAACGGCAAAAAAACAGTTAAAGTTAAATGCCTGCCTGTGCGCGCTTTTGCCGAATATGCTGCGCTTTTTGCGTTGGAGTCGGAATTGGTGGAATTTGCCACAGACTTGACGCGTGAGGAAGTGGATATGATATACCCCGACGATAGCGGCAGGCTTTTCGAAAAAATCCACGAGCTTAACCGCGTCCCTTTTTCGGGTTGGTTGCAGCGGAAAGTCGCGGCAACCAGAATACAAGCCCAAATACTCGGCCAAACCCAGCAGGAGAACAACCCCCAACTTGGGGGCAATTCTGCGAACTCGTAGCATGGCTTTGTGCAAACTGCGCTATGACGTGGGAGGCGGTACTGGATTTGTCGCCGCTGAGACTTAGCTATATGGCAAAGGCTGTGCGCCGCATGCGTGCCGAGGATACAGCCTCCGCATTCGACGCAAATGCCGCAGTTATAGGAGACGAAAAAGCCCTCAACCGTATAAATAACGCATTGAGGGACGACAGGAAATAGTCGGGGCTATTTTTCTTTTAGAATTCTTTTTACCGTTTCGGAATGTTCGTACGGTTGGGTAAAGAAACATAGAAAGGCATAATAGAGCCCGAGTATAACTCCACCGAACATTATGCCTACAACTATAGCTTTTAAAGTTTCCATACCTCTTATCTGTCGAAAGTATCGGACAAGTTTTTACTAAAATCAATTAAAATCGCACAAAAATATGGCAGAGACTTACAACATAAATATAGAGGCCAAAGCCGAGTTTGATAAAATCAAAGAGCTTGTTGCCGAGCTTAATGCGCTAAACGGCCAAATTTCGAAATTAAACAAGGCAACATTTTCGGGCGTTGAAAAGTCGGCACAGGCACTTATCGACACGGGCAATTCGCTGACCGACGCGATAAAGGCTCAAACGGTAGCTTCGGGCGAACTTAAAAAATCTACCGACAAAGCGGCCGACGGCTTAAAAAACGCCCAAGACAAAACTGCAAGCTTTAAGCAGCAAACGGCTTCGACAAAAGACGTGCTTACTGGCTTTTATCTGGAGCTTGGCGCAATGGCCGCACGTTTTGCCACGACTTTGCCAAGTGCCATAACAAAATCCATAGATGCGTTCGGTAGGCAGGAAATGGCCGTTACAAAGCTTGCTGCCGCAATACGCTCGCAGGGCGGCAACGTATCGGATGTGTTGCCCATTATGCAAAGCTTTGCCTCCGAAATCCAGCGCATTACAACCTACGGCGACGAGCAGATTTTGGAAATCCAATCCTTTGCGGCTTCGATAGGCGTTCTTCCGAACCAAATGAATCAGGTAATCAAAAGTGCAATCGGCTTGTCGACTGCGTTGGGTACCGATTTAAAATCAGCAACGCGTGCGGCCGTATCGCTTACTTTTGGATATACTCAAAATCTACAGGAACAAATACCCAGCCTGCGCAACTGCAAGTCCGAAACCGAAAAGCTCGCAAAGGCGCAACAACTGGCGTCGTCTGGCTTTGCGCAGGCCAAGGATTTGGCGCAAACTTCGGCGGGCAAGTTAAAACAGGCGGCAAATGCTTGGGGAGATTTGGCCGAAACTGCGGGCAGTGTGTTTGCGCCCGTTGCGGTAGACGTAGCCTCTCTTTTAAAAGGCATGTGCGAAATACTCTCGGCTTCGGAGGGGCTTACGGCAATACTTACTGGCTCGCTTACAACGCTTGCCGTTGCGTTGACTTTTCAAAAAATCGGCGGCCTGCCGAGTTTGATTACGCAAATTAAGCTTGTAAGCAATGCCGTTTTGGGTACAGACATTGCAGTAAAAGGGCTTAATGCGACAATCAAAGCCAATCCCATTATGCTTGGTTTGTCTGTCGCAATAACGGCTGTAAGCGCGCTTACAATGGCTTTCTCGTATTTTCGCGGACAGGCCGAAAGGACATATAAGGAGAACATACGCGATTCCGAAGAATACCGCTCTGCGATTGACAGCGAAATCGACGCATTGAAACAATGGGGCATTACGGCCGACGCCAACAAAAAGCGCACGGCCGAAGTCGCGGCGGAAATCGCCAAATTAAAAACCGAACAACGCAACTACGGCACTTCGCACGGGCAAACGCGCTACGGGCAAGGCGGAGCCTACAAGGTTTACACGAAAGAAGAGCAAGCCCAATTAGATAATTACCGCGCAAAAATCGAAAAGTTGCAGGAACGTCAAAAAGCCGCTGCCGACGTAAAAAACCTAGACGCGCTTGCCGCCAAAAAGCTTGTTGAAGCGGAAGCCAGCATTGCCAAAATCCGCGAAAAGTCGGCCGAAGAAGCGGCAAAGGCAGCAGGCACAAATACAGCGTTAAAAAAGTCCGCTGAAATGCTTAAAAAGGCCACCGATGAATTGGCCGCCGCCGAAAAGGCCGCAAACAACGCGCGCAATTCTGGCAACGCAGGCCAACTTTTGGCGACCGAGCAACGTCTTGCCGCCGCAAAGACAGACCGCATTGCCCGGGAAAAGGAATACCTAAACCTATTGCAAGCGTCCGACGAAGAACAACGGTTGCGACAGGTTGTAAAGCTGCAAAGCCAAAAGGTAGACTTAGACTCAAAACTTGTTGCACTAAAAGGCCAAACCCCTTCCGACGACTTTACCGAAGAATATATACAAAACGATTTGCTGCTTAGGGCAAACCAGCTGCAAAGCGAGTATATATCAAGCCGTAAAGCCCTTTGCCGCACCGAAAAAGAGTATAACGCCCTTGTCGAGGAAGCCCGTCAAAAAAGCGAGCAAATCTTGAATAGCGAGCGTATGCGTGTCGGCATTGTAGACAAGATTGCCTCCGCCCAAAACGAAGACAGGCGGCTTGCAGCGGCCACAAAATTGCAGGATTTGGAAATAAAAATCGTTCAGGCAAAGACGAATGGCGACCTAAAAACAGCACAAAGCCTAGAACTTACACAAAAGGCGGCCAATCTGGAGCTGCGCCGTTGCGAAATCGTTAAAGAGCAGGTAGACGCCCTTAAAGCCTCGTGCCGCACGGCCGAAGATTATAACAACCTTGTTGCCCAAGCCAATAAAATTGCCGACAACAAGCTTGCCGTAGAACAGTTTGAATTGGACTTGTCGTCGACAAGATATAAAAACTCAAAAAACCTTAACCAGCTTGAGCTGGACATTCTAAAAGCAAAGGCAAATTCGGCAAATTACGATAAACAAGGCCGCAACCGCGCTGTAGAGGCTATTGAAGATAAAAAGTCTATTTTGCAGCTACAAGAACAGATATTCGATTCTCTTCGCCGCGAAAATATGACGGCCGACGAACTGAAAAAACTTCACGACTATGCCATAACCCAAGCCCAGCAACGTGTGGCACTAGAAAGGCAGGCAACCGATGAAGCGCAAAAACAAAACATTGCCAAAAATGCACAGGCAAAAATCGAAGATATAATTTTAACGCACAAAATTGAACAGCTAAAAGCAGAGGGCAAGACTGGAGCCGCCAAAGCGTTGGAAGAAGAGCGCGACATAAAGCGTACTCTCGGCGGTCTTGATGGCGTATCGGCCGAAGACAAGGAAAAACTTGCCGATATGATGAGGCAAACAAATTCATATAAAGATCGCCAAAATAACAGGGCAACTCCGCAGACAGGCGGCTATGCAGCGCCTGCAGGCGGCGCGGGTGGAGGCTATTATGGCAGCGTTCCCGCCTCTACAGGCGGCAGAGGCCCGACGCCCCCAAAACCGCCAAGAGCACCCGCTACGGTTTCGGCGAAAAGTATGTCGCTTTACGAAGAATGGAAAGCCGCAGGCGGCACTCACACAGGGCAAACATTTGCAGATTTTCGCCAATCTAGAGCGGCAAAATCCACAACAGGCAAAAGCAATAGTCAAAGCCGCTTTAGATTGTCTGCCAGCAAAACTATGGATATTCTAGACAAACGTACGGGTTCGCATTTGGGCGAAAAAGACGATCGCACAGTGTCAATGGGTAATAATAACCCCAATAAGTTCCGATTGTCCGCCAATCGTTTTATAGACAATGTCGGCGAACGCGCAGGCGCAATGGCTGGCGTAAAAACCGAACGCAAAACCCCGCAAAAGACAGAGAGTTCGAGCAAAAAAGAAGACACTGTCGCCGACGGAAAATTGTCGTCGGCATTATCTGACCTGAAGAAAAATAAAACTCCAGAGGGCGAAAAAGAGGCAAAGCTAGTGGCAATACTGACCTCTATGCAGAAAACTTTAGATGAAACTAAAACCACAATTACGCAACTTAAAAGCACTGTAAACACCATCGCAACAAGCAAATAATATGGACTTTACAATACCGCAATATGACAGCCTTTTTCGACGCAACTTTGAGTTTGAACAATACGGCAATAAAACCCATTTTTGGGTGGAACTAGACTATTATATATTAAGAGATTCCTTTTCTACCCGAGTAGGTCGCGCGCTTGATACAAATATGCTTTCTGCGGGCGGCCAACCTATATTTACAGGCTCGGTTAAAGAACAAATTACCGCAAAAAACATGGTTTTGATAAGCGAAAGTGTTGCAACCGTTACCCGTTGGCAAGATATTTACAAGGTAACGGAGCTATATGGCTATGCGCCCAATTTGGTGTTCGAGACGTGGACAGCGGAAGTGGCGTGGCACCCAGGCATCGAAGATCCGTCTGGCGCATTAAAAGTGCTTATAACTACAAAAAGTGGCTTGTGCGATTTCGACGCCGCAAACAATACGTTTCTTTTGCACTTGGGGACGGACATTGTTAAGCAATTCGCTGCAGGCGATAGTATTAGATTTTATGGGGCTTCTAAATCTTCGAACTATTATCCCCTTGAGTGCCCAACAGTTAATATTATTGAAATTGATAAAGACGCTGGGACGATGAAGACGCCTGCCTTTTCTGGTATATTTAATGGTGGTCGCGGTGCTTCTCTTAGTTCGCGAGAAATTTCATGGTTTTTAAATGCTACGTTGTATGTTGATGGTACATATGTTTCCCGTGATACATATATTATTAGAGAAGCCAAAGCTACCGCCGCAAAAAACACAATTCGACCAACAGCCGTTAAAATTGAGTATACAGCGACTCTACCTGCACTAACAGACAAGTTTGTCGTATTTACGGCTTCTGGGGTTGAAACGGATAAAATAACAACACAAACCGTACCCACAGTCGCCGAATGGAAGGCCAGAATTGCCAACGGCGAATACTACGCCATAGCCGCCAGCGAAATCGATTCCAAATTCGCACCACAAATCTACATAAAAAAGACAAAATTCGTCAAGTGCTTCTAGCCACAAAAAAGCCCCTTGCAACAAACTTGCAACCATAATGCAAACCCATTGCAAAGGGGCTTTTTTTACCCAGAAAATAGTGCTTTCCCTCAAACGCTCGATTTTTTACCTCAAGTCGAACGCGCCGATACATTAAACGCTATTTTCGGCTACAAAGTTTCGTCTTTTAAAACGGCAATCAAAAACTCCTTGTTGCCGTCGCCGCCCAAAATGGGAGACTCGCACACCCCCATTATCCTGGAATGGACAAGGTTTTTGCGCACAAAATTTTCTATCTTATGCAGGCATTTTTCGCGTTCGGTTTCGTCTCTTAGCACGCCCTTATTTTTGCGCATAAGCGTTTTGTCGGCCTCGAACTGCGGTTTTACCAGACAAAGCAGCCTGCCTTTGTCCTTAAGCAGCGCCCACAAAACTTCAAGCACCTTTTCAAGCGAAATAAACGACAAATCGCCAACTATTATGTCGAAAGGCGCGTTGGGCGTATTTTGCAAAGTAAGAGTGCGTATGTCGGTTTTTTCCAAATTCGTAACGCGCGCGTCGCCAAGCAGCTTTTCGTGAAGCTGCATAGAGCCTACGTCTACACACAAAACCCGCCTTGCGTTGCGCTGCAAAAGGCAGTCGGTAAAGCCGCCCGTAGAGGCCCCGGCGTCCAGCGCGTTTAGCCCGTCAACCGAAATAGAGCAATAGTCTAAAAGCTTTTCAAGCTTTAGGCCGCCGCGCGAAACGTATTTTAGTATTTGCGCGTTTTCGTTTACCGAAATTTCAGAAGTTTCGGCAATTTTGCGCGACGGTTTGTCGACTAAAACGCCGTCGCAAAAGACGGCGTTTTCTTCGATAAGGGCGCGGGCTTTAGACCTGCTTTGGGCAAGCCCAAGTTCAACCAAAAGCTCGTCGGCCCTTTTCATTACTACTTAAGCACTTTGCCGCTTTCGGCGTCGAGAATGCGGAAATTTTCGACGTGGAAGGAAGGATCGGCCCTAAATGTAAGCTTTAGGTTGTATTCCTTTTCAAGCCCTGCCAAATACTCGTAGTCTTCGGTTTGCAGCCTTTTAAGATTTTCGGGGTTTAGCATAATAAGCATCGAAACTTCCTTGTCGGCCGGGAATGCGCTGTTGGCGTTCCTTAAATTGCGCGCCGCCGACAAAATTTTGCGCTGAATTTCCGAGCATACGGTAATTGTACTTTTTACAAGACCCCTGCCCGAGCAATACGGGCAAGCCGTGTATATGCTGCTTGCATTACTCATGTGGTGGCGCTGCCTTGTCATCTGCAAAATGCCCAGCTGCGAAATCGGCAAAACGTGGCTCTTTGCCTTGTCTTTGTCCATTTCGTCCTTAAGGGTTTTGTATACAAGCTGGCGGTCTTTGCGGCTTTTCATGTCAACGGAGTCTATAATAATAAGCCCGCCTATGTTCCTTAGCCTTACCTGGCGTGCGGCCTCTTTTACCGCCTCTATGTTGGCCTGAACTATAAAGTCTTTGCCGTCGGCGCTGGTTGCCTTGTGTCCGCCGGTATTTACGTCTATTGCAGTCAACGCCTCGGTTTCCTCTATTACGATTTCGCCGCCCGAAGGCAACGCAACCCTTCTTTGGAATGTTTGGGCGATTTGCTTTTCTATATTGTATCTTTCGAAAATCGGAATGTTCTCCTTAAACAGGCTGATTTTCGACCTTGCCCTGCCCGATATGTCCGAAACCGACTCGAGCATTTTTTCGTACTCTTCTTTGTTGTCGATTAAAATTCTGTCGGTTTCCTCCGTCAAAAAGTCCCTTAAAGTACGTTCGACTAGGTCGGGTTCCTTGTACAAAATGCAGGGGTTCTTTTCGTTTTCAATCTTTTGCTGAATTTGCTTCCAGGTTTTAAGCAAAATGTTTAGGTCGCGCACAAAGTATGTCCAACGCTTGCCCTGACCCGCCGTGCGTACAATAACGCCCATGCCTTCTGGGATTTTCATAGACTTTAATATCTTCTTTATGCGGTCGCGCTCGCGCTTGTCTTCTATCTTGCGCGAAATGCCGCACTGGCCTACATAGGGCATAAGCACCAAGTAGCGGCCGGGAATTGCAATGTTTGTGGTAACCCTGGGGCCCTTTGTGCCTATCTGCGTTTTGGTTATCTGAACGACAATGTCGGTGCCGATGGGGAATTTTTCGGGAATGTCTTTTGCCGAAAGCTTGCCCACCTGCTTTTTTTGCTCTTTGCTGCGGTTTTCGCGCACAACTTCGTACGAGTTGTCGGTAGCCGAGGGGAAAATATCCCAATAGTGCAAAAACGCGTTCTTTTGCTGGCCAATATCAACAAAGGCGGCCTTTAAGCCCGCTTCGAGATTTTGTATTTTGCCCTTAAAGATTGCGCCTACAAGGCTTTCGTCGCCCTTGCGCTCGGTTTCGAACTTTTGCATAACGCCGTTTTCGAGCAAAACCACCCTTGTTTCGTGCGGTTCCACATTTATTACAAGCTCTCTGTAGGGAGACTCGTCGCGTTTTAAAAGTCTGATAATCTTTTCGAGCAGCGGACGCTTTCTTGCCCTAAGCTTTGCTTCGGCGTTCAACTGCTCTACGGGAACGGGATCTACGTTAACCTCTTGGGGTTTTTGCGTAAGTTCCTCTTCAATTTTGCTTGTCTTTTGTATAACTTGTTCTTCTTTCATTAGATTAGTCTCAATCTAAGACGAAGCCCGTACTTTAGCCTAGGCATACGATTGGCTGTGCCTGTAAACGCTTTGCACAATGCCAAACAGTATCCCGCAAGTTAAAATAAAGGTTCCGCCGTAACTTAACATCGGCAGCGGAAGACCCGTGATAGGCATAATGCCTATGGTCATTCCGACGTTGATAAATATGTGGGTTGATATCACGGCGGCAGTTCCCACCGACAGATAGCAACCGAACATGTCGCGCGAGCACGCGGCCGCCCTCAAGCAGCCGAAAACTGCGCCCGACAATAGAAATATTGCGCTTATCCCGCCAATAAAGCCCGATTCTTCGGCCAATACCGAAAAAATAAAGTCGTTATAGGCAACGTCGCTTGGCAAATAGCCCAGCTTTGCCTGAGTGCCCTCGGCGTGGCCTTTGCCCGTAAGGGCGCCGCTGCCCACGGCAATCAGGCTTTGACGGTAATTCCAACTTACGCCCTGCCCTTTAGGGTCTACAACTTCGGGGGCAAAGAACGACAGTATGCGGTTTCGTTGATAGTCTTTTAACGGCAACAGAGAGTCATCGCTTAAGCCGTATGCGTTTTGCGAAGCCGAAGCAATGGCCGACATATTTGTCCTTTTAAGGAAGGACGAATAGCCCGAAATATCTATCCACAAAGCCCCCGCAAAAAGCAGCAGCAACGGCACGCCTATAACGGTGCCGTACCAATACACTTTTTTCGGAAGTTTCGACAGATATAGCATTGAAATCAACATTGGGGGAAAAACAAGTGTAGAGCCTAAGTCGGGTTGCAAAAAAATCAACAAAATTGGTATAAAAAATACCACTAAAACCCTAAAAATTACTTTCGAGAATGATTTTAACGACCCTTTAGATATTTTAGCCCTTGCAAATATGGAAGATAGCATAATAAGCGTGCCTATTTTGGCCAGTTCCGACGGCTGAAGCGAAAATATCGAAAAGTTTATCCACCTAGTTGCATTGAAGCGGCTTTGCACCAGCGGGAATTTTATTGGCGTATGTTCTTGTATTGCAAGAGGCAGCAACAAACAAACAGTTGCGAAATATATAAAGTTTGCGTGCCGCATTAAAACTTCGTAGTCGGTAAAGGCAAGCCACAAGTAAACGCCCGCGCCCAAAAATACAAAGAAAATCTGCCTAATCCAAAACTGTTTAAAAAACGGAACTTCGTCGATATTATAGCATTGCGCCGAATATATGAACGAAATTCCCATAAAAGCCAAAAGCAAAAGAAAAATGGGCGTTATAAAGTCGAACTTTAAATTCGACTCTTTAAGCGACTTTTGCGTTTGGTAGTTATATTTCATTATAAGCTTATTGCCAAATATTTCTTTAAAAGCTCTGCGGGAATGTTTCGCCTTGCGCAAAAGTCTTTTATTTGCTCTTCGGAAATTTTGCCCAAATCGAAATATTTTGCGGTTTTGTCGGGCAGCCACAATGCGCATATGCTTGAAGGCGGCGTCATTGCATAATTTTCGGTAAGCGAAATACCCGCCAACTCGGTTGCATTTAGCATTTCAAAAACTTCGGTCTTTTGGGTGTGGTCGGGGCAAATCGGGTAGCCTATTGCCGGCCTTATTCCAAATTTGCCGCCGTTGCACAAAATTTCGGTATGGAAATATTCTGCGCAAGCTTCGGCAATCCGGTCGCTAAGCGTATGCCAAAGCATATACTCGTATTCGTTGCCCGACTCCTTTATTTTTTGCGCAGCCAGCCAAAGCTCGCCGCCCGCCGTAAGCGCAAAAAGCCCCGCTTTTTTTCCTGCAAAGTCTGCCAGGCACAAATTGTGGCTTTCCTGATTTCTAAAAAAGCACAACTTTGTTGTTTTGCCCGATTGGCTTTTTAAAACAATGTCGTCGGTGCCGGATTTTTCGGCGGCGTAAATGCCCGCAACAACTTTGGGCTTTGCAATTTCGGCCATTTGAGCAAGCACATTTTGCGCGTCTTTATAAAGCTTTTTAGCCTCGGCATTTTCCGAGCAATTTGCGCAGGTTATGCCCTTAAAATGCCACACGGCAAAGAAAGGCTCGTAGCGCAAATATTTTAAAACCTTGTTGAAGTCTACCTCGAACAACTTTGCGTCGAAGGCGGCTATTTCGGGCTCTTGAACATCGTGTTTTGGGGCGTCTAAACGCGACTGGGCCAGGCTTTTTAGCGCGGCGGTTGCCTTTTTAGCCAAAAAGTTTTCCCTTAAAACGCGCTGCGACTCTTTAAGCTTTGCTATAAATTCGGCCGAATTTTTGCCCGTTAAGTCGGCGGCGGCAACCGACATTGTAGAAGCGTCTTCTACGCGCATTACCGCCCCCGAATATAGCGGGGCAAGCTTTACCGCCGTATGCAGCTCGCTTGTGGAGGCGCCGCCAACAACAATGGGAACCGTCATACCGTTTCGCTCGAAAAGCCTTATGGTATTTTCCATTTCGGCCAAAGACGGCGTAATAAGGCCGCTCATACCGACTAAATCGGCGTTGAAATCTTTGGCCTGGTCCAAAATCGTCTGGGCGTCGACCATAACGCCAAGATCGCGCACGGCGTAGCTGTTGCAGCCCATTACAAGGGCAACAATGTTTTTGCCTATGTCGTGGACATCGCCCTTTACGGTGGCTATTAAAAATTTGCCGTTGCCGCCGTTTTCGGACTTGTTCGACATATATTTTTCGAGTGTTTCCACCGCGGTTTTCATTACGCGCGCGCTCTTTACAACCTGCGGCAAGAACATTTTGCCCTCGCCGAAACGTTTGCCCACAATCTTCATGGCCCCCATAAGAGGGCCTTCGATAACAGCCAACGGGTCTTTAAGCTGCGCGTAATATTCTTCGGCGTATTCGGCAATTTTGGAATCGTCGCCGTCTATAAAGCAGTGCTGCAGCTTTTCCTCCAACGTAAGGGGCCTGTCTAAAACAGCCTCGGCCTTTTTTTCGGAGTGGAAATCGGTGGCTCTTGCCATAACCCTTTCGGTGGCATCGGGGCGTTTGTTGAAAATCAGGTCTTCAAGCAGCTCCCTTAATTCGGGCTTTATAGAGTCGTAGGGCGGCAGAACGCCCGCGTTTACAATGCCCATATCAAGCCCCGCCCTTATTGCGTGGAACAAAAATACGCTGTGCATTGCCTCGCGCAAGGGGTTGTTGCCCCTAAATGCAAAGCTTAGGTTGCTTACGCCCGCGCTTGTTCTGCAATGCGGGCAAAGTTGTTTTACCTCCCTTACCGCCTCTATAAAATTTTTGCCGTAGTCGTTGTGCTCGGCAATGCCGGTTCCTATTGTAAGAACGTTTACGTCGAAAATTATGTCGCAGGGGTTAAAGCCTATTTTGTCGACCAAAAGCCGATAGGCGCGGCGGCAAATTCTTACTTTGTCTTCTTTGGTTGCGGCCTGTCCGTTTTCGTCGAAGGCCATTACAACAAGGGCCGCCCCGTATTTTTTTACCTCTTTTGCCTTTTTAAGGAAAGTTTCCTCGCCCTCTTTAAGGCTAAGCGAATTTACAATGGGCTTGCCCTGAACGTTTTTTAGCCCCTCCTTTAACGCCGCCCAGTTAGACGAGTCTATCATAAAGGGCACTTTCGAAATTTCGGGCTCGCTTTCAAGCAGGCGCAAGAAGTGGCGCATACACTCTACGGCGTCGAGCATGGCCTCGTCGAAATTTATGTCGATTACGTTTGCGCCGTTTTCTATCTGCTTGCGCGAAATTGCAACTGCGTCGTGATAGCGCCCCTCTTTTATCGCCTTTCGGAAAATGCCCGAACCCATAACGTTGTTGCGCTCGCCCACCAAAACAAAGGGGGCGTTGTTTTCGGGTATTACAAGCTGTTGCAGACCGCTTACCTTAAGCGAAAAATCGCCCTTTTGCGGAGTGCGCGGCGCACAGTCTTTTGTGTATTCTATTATTTTTGCAATGTGCTCGGGCGTTGTTCCGCAACAGCCGCCTATAACGTTTAAAAGGCCCTCCTTTGCGTATTCGGCCACATAGGTTGCCGTCATTTCGGGCGTTTGGTCGTAGCCCGATTCCGAAAGCGGATTTGGCAGCCCCGCATTGGGATAGCAGTGCGTGTAGCACTTTGCTATGCGGTTGAAGGTTTCTATGTAGGGCCTCATTTTGTCGGCACCAAGCGAGCAGTTAAGCCCCACAAATAGCGGGTTGCAGTGCTCTATCGAATTGTAAAAGGCCTCTATTGTCTGCCCGCTTAAAATTCTGCCCGAAGCGTCGGAAACCGTCATGCTAACGGCTATTGGTATGCGTTCGGATTCGTTTTCGAAAAGGTCTAAATACGCGTAAATTGCAGCCTTTGCGTTTAGCCCGTCGAAAGTGGTTTCAAGCAAAAACAAGTCGGCCCGGGCTTCCTTTAAAGCAGCCATTTGCTCTTTGTAGGCAGCCATAAGCTCGTCGAACGAAACGCTGCGCTTCGAAGGGTCTGCCATATCGGGCGAAATAGACGCCGATTTGTTCATAGGTCCAATGGAGGCCGCCACAAATTTTGGAGAATTTTCGGTTGCGTATTTTTTTGCAGCCTCTTTTGCCAGGCGCACGCCCTCTATATTCATTTCGCGCACAAGGCTTTGGGTTTTGTATTCGGCCTGAACAACCGAATTTGCACCGAATGTGCACGTTGTAACAATGTCGGAACCCGCATTGTAGTACGACTCGAATATGTCGCTTAAAACGTCGGGACGCGTAAGGTTAAGCAAGTCGGCATTGCCCTTAAGCTCTATTTGCGAATTTTGCAGAATGTCGAACTTTGCGCTGCGGTAATCGCTTTCACCCAATTTGCGTTTTTGGATTAAAGTACCCATTGCGCCGTCGAGATAGACAATGCGCGTCTTTAAAAGCGACTCGAGCAAGGCTCCGCTTTTTGTATAATTACAAATTGTCCCTGCCATTTGTATTCGACATCAAACTTATGAGTTTTTCGTTAAATTCCTTTGCACAGTCGTGGCCTACAAGGCGCAATGCCTGCACCATTGCGGCAACTTCAACCAGCCTTGCCATATCTCGCCCCGGCCTTACGGGGATTTCTATATGCGGAATTTTAACTCCCAACAAGTCGAAATAGTGCATTGCAAGCCCGGTTCGTTCCTCTACCATGCCCGGCTTCCATTCCAAAAACGTTACAACCATGCCTATGGAACACTCGGTGCGCACGCACCTAATGCCGAATAGTTTTGAAACGTCTATAATGCCTATGCCGCGACATTCCATATAGCCGCGGTTTATTTCGCTGCTTTTGCCGTAGATAACGCCGTTTGAAAGTTCGCAGTATGTCAAATCGTCGGAAACAAGGGAATGGCCCCTTTCAATCAAAGCCAATGCACATTCCGATTTGCCTATGCCGCTTGCGCCCCTGATTAAAACGCCGATACCCTTAACGTCCATCAAAGTTCCGTGAATGGAGGTTTTTGGGGCAAAGCGCCTGCCCATTAAAATTGCGCAGTGCGAAGTAAAGTCTTTCGACTTCATGCCCGTGCTAAAAAGCACAATGTTTTTGCGGTCGCAAATTGCCTTCATCGAGGGAATGGGCTCTATGCTACGCGAAATGACGCAGCACGGGATTTGCTTTTCGCAAATTTTTGTGAATATTGCCGACTGCCTGTTTGCGGGCAAGTCGCGCATATAGCCTATTTCGCCCGCGCCGAAAAGCTGTATGCGGTGCGAGCCGAAGTTTTCGAAATAGCCCGTAATTGCAAGCGACGGCCTGTTTACAACGGGTTCCAAAATAACCTTGTCCAAACCGCCCTCGCCCGCCAAAATTTCAAGCTTTAGCTCGTCTTTGTATGTTTCAAAAAATTCCCTTACGGTAATTGTTTCGCTAGATTTATCCATACTGCTACATCGAAAAGTTTTCGCCCAAATAGAATTTGCGGCTGGTTTCGTCGTTTACCAAAAAGTCGCTTGTGCCCTCGCGCAAAACCTTGCCTTCGTGTATAAGATAGGCCCTGTCTACAATCGAAAGCGTTTCCCTAACGTTGTGGTCGGTAATCAAAACGCCTATCCCGCGCGATTTTAGCGACAAAATAATGTCTTGAACCTCGGCAACGCTGATAGGGTCTACCCCGCTGAAAGGTTCGTCCATAAGTATGAACTTCGGTTTTGCGGTAAGGGCCCTTGTAATTTCAAGCCTGCGGCGCTCGCCGCCCGAAAGGGTAAACGCCTTTTGCTTTGCCAGGTGCGTCAAATTAAGCTCGCCCAGCATTTTTTCGCAATAGGGCTTGATTTCCCTGCGCGGCATATCCAAAGTTTCGGCAATGGCGGCAATATTGTCGTATACGCTTAGTTTGCGGAAAACCGAAGCCTCCTGCGGCAGATAGGCAATGCCCATTCTCGCCCTTTTATACATCGGCACTTTTGTGATGTCTTTGCCGTCTAAAAACACCCTGCCCGAAGTAGCCTCTACCAAGCCGACAATCATGTAAAAGCTTGTTGTTTTGCCCGCGCCGTTCGGGCCTAAAAGCCCCACAACTTCGCCAGCTTTAAGGTTTACATTTACGCCCTTTACAACCCTGCGCGCACCGTATTCCTTTACAAGGTTTTCGGTTCTTATGCTTGAAATGCCGTCTTCCATAATTATTTGCGGCGTATTATTTCGGATTTGCCGAAATTTTGCAAATTTAAAATGCTAGGATATGCTCGGCCTGTGGGCAATAATTGTAGCCTGCGGCAATTTGTGCCTGTTCCACTTGTTCCACGAAAGTTTTATTGCAAAATCTAGCGGGGTGTGCGTAGGCGGCATATCGTCGGCTGCCCGCCATGCAACGGCGTTTATCCAGTTTCCGTTTTCCAGCGGCATCTGGAACTTGTAGTTCATTGCCGAGCCGAAAACTTCGGGCTGTTTTTCGAGAACCACATTCCTTACCATAAACACGGGCTCGCGGTTGCCCTCGCCGAACGGGTGCAGCATTTCAAGCTCGTTTAAAAGCTCCATGCCTATGTTCGACTTGCTAAGCTCCATTGCAATTTCTATTTCGGGCTCGAAAACGGTTTTGTCGCCGTTAATCATTTCGCATATGCGCCTGTTTAGGGCTTTTCTAAAGTCGGAAATGTCGTCGGGGCGCACGGCAACGCCAACCGCCATGGGGTGGCCTCCCCAATTACCCAAAAAGCGCTCGCACGAATTTAGGCATTCCACCAAATTTATGCCCGCAATGCTTCTGCCCGAGCCTTTGGCAAACCCCTTGTCGTCTATCTCGCCGAAAACTATAACCGGGCGGTGGTATTCGCGGCTAAGCTTGCCCGCAATAATGCCCACAACACCGGGGTGCCAATTTTTGTCGCTTACAATTATGCAGCTGTCGTTTTCGTAGTGAAATTCGCTTATCTGGCGGGTTGCGTCCTCAAAAACGCCGCGCTCTATTTCCTGACGCTCCTTGTTTATGTCGTTAAGCTCGCAGGCGGCTCTGTAGCAGGTGGTAAAATCGTCCTCCAAAAGCATTTCAAGCGGCAGCGATGCGTCGGCTAGCCTGCCCGAAGCGTTTATTCTGGGGCCAAGCTTAAACGAAATGTCTATGGGGGTAATGTCTTCGCCAAGCTCTATGCCGCTTGCCTGAATCAGGGCTCTTATTCCCGTTCTTTTCGAAGACTTTAACCTTTTTATGCCGTATCTTGCCAAAATTCGGTTTTCGTCGGTAAGGGGAACTAAGTCGGCAACCGTGCCCATTGCAACCAAGTCTAGGTAGTCTTTTAAAATAAAAGTCCACGAGCGCAAATCGCCCAAAATGCGCATTGCCTTGATAAGCCCGTGCGCCAGCTTAAACACCAAGCCAACCGTGCAAAGCTGTTTCCACGGCGCCGAATTTATGTCCAAAACGTGCGGGTTTAAAAATATGCAGTTTTGCGGGTTAAAATCCTTGGCCTGGTGGTGGTCTACCACAATCATATCTATACCCTTTTTGTGGATATAGTCTATTGCTTCGTCGGCATTTGTGCCGCAGTCTAAAGCTATAAGCAAGTCGGGCTTGCCCTCGGCCAAAGCCCTTTCCAAAGCCGATTTGCTAAGCCCGTAGCCTTCGTCCATACGGCGCGGCACAAAGTACGACGGGTTTATATCGAAATGCTTTAGCACGCTTACCAACAAAGCCGTGCTTGTTATGCCGTCTACATCGTAGTCGCCGAAAACGAGAATTTTTTGCTTCTTGTTTATGCCCTCTATTATTCTGTTTACCGCCTTTTTTAGGTTGGTAACCCTAAAGGGGTCGTCTAAATCGGCCAGTTTGGGGCGCAAAAACATCTTGGCGCGAATGGGGTCTGTAAAGCCGCGCTGTATAAGCAAAGCCGCCATCATTTGGCTTACGCCCAAATATGCGCCCAAATCGGCCGCCAACTTTGCGTCGTACTCTATAAAATTCCATTTCATCGCCTAAAACCGCTGCCTATAACAAAGATTTACAAAAAAAGGAGCGCATAAAATTTGTGCGCCCCTCTTTTAAAATATTTAGCTTTCCCAAGAATATTTTGTAGCGGCGGGCTCTTTTGCCTCTACGCGCTTTCTGCTGCCGCCGTGCCACCAATAGAATACGGGGGTTGCAATGAAAAGCGAAGAGAACGTGCCGACTATAATACCGATTATAAATACCAAGGAAAAGTCGCGTATAATTTCGGCGCCGAATAAGAACAACGCCAAGGCAGCCAACAGCGTCGAAACACTCGTAAGCATTGTTCTAGACAGTGTCCTGTTCGTTGCATAGTGGATAATGTCGCGCAACGACATATCGGGCTTAAGCTGCAATTCCTCGCGGATACGGTCGAACACAACTATGGTATCGTTAATTGAATAGCCTACAATCATCAAAATTGCGGCAACCATAGGCGCGCTAAACTGACCGGTGCCAATTCCGAAAACTTTGCCTATAAATACATATATGCCTATTGTAATTACAACATCGTGCAAGGTAGAAACCAAAGCGCCTATGCCGTAGCCCCATTCAAAACGGAAGGCCACATAAAGCATAATCGCTATCATCGACCAGAAGCACGCAACCAGGGCGTCTTTAACAATGCTGTCGCTTACGGCCGAGCCTATGCTTTGCTTCGACATAAACTTTAAGCCCGCCTGCGGATACTTCTTTTCCAAAGCCGCCAAAACTGCGTCGCCCTTGTCGGCCTCGGTTTGCAGGCTTAAATATTCGCCGCCCGTTGCAATATCTTTTTGGTAGGCCGCCTGAATTTCGCCCAAATCGGGGTTTTCGCTTGAAATGCCCAAAATCGAGTTTATCGGCAACTTTTCCTTATACTGAGCCGAAATAACTTCGCCACCGGTAAAGTCTATACCAACGCATTTGTCGCCCTGGTAGGCAATAAAGGCAATGGAGGCAATAAACACAACCAAAGCCCCCACGCAGGAAAATTTTGCATAGTTTAGGAACTTGAATTTTGTGTCTTCCTTCATAATCGAGAACTTAAAGCCGTTCTTGAATATGCCCGTACGCACCAATATTTCGAGCAAGGCTCTGCAGAGAATCAAAGCGCAGAACATTGTAGTTAGAATACCAACAGCCAATGTTACGCCGAAACCCTTTACCGGGCCCGAACCGAAATACCACAAAATCAAAGCAGTAATAAGTGTTGTCAAGTTTGCGTCTACAATGGTCGAAAAGGCCATGGAATAGCCGCTTTCCAACGCGCTAAGCAGGTTTTTGCCGAGTTTTAGCTCTTCGCGCATACGTTCGAATATAAGAATGTTTGCGTCGATTGCCATACCCGCCGTTAACGCCAAAGCCGCAATGCCGGGAAGTGTCATTGTAGAGCCGAAGCTTGCCAACACGCCCACAACCAGGAACAAGTTTACAAAAATTGTAACAATGGCAACCGCGCCGAAGTTTAGGTAGCAGGCCAACATAAATACCACAACCGTTACGCACGCCATAAGGGCGGCAAACAAAGATGCGTCTTTTGCGTCTTCGGCCAAAGAGGGACCTACTTCGTTAAGCGAGGTTCTCTTTAAGCCAACCGAAAGGGGGTTGTTTAGCGCATTTGCCAATTCAACGGCTTCGCGCTGGGTAAAGTTGCCCGTAATTTGGCCGTGTTCCTCCAAAACGCCCTGAATGTTGGGGGCGCTCATAAGCTTGCCGTCCAGCACTATGGCCATGGGCTGCTTTATGCCCGTTTTTTTGTCTTCCTCCAAAATGGTCGAGGTAATTCTCTTTATAACCTTCGAGCCTTCGTCGGTAAAGTCCATTGTAACTAAAAACTGGTTTATGCCCTGAATTGCAACGCCCGCCTTTTTGATGATTTCGCCGGTAGCTTCGGGGCGTTTTTTTACATAGTAGGGAACTTCTACAACCGAGTTGCCCCTTTCGTTTTCGGCAAGCATAAGCTCGTAGCCAACGGGAATTTCGCTTTTTGGCGGAGTTGCGCTCGAAGGCCTTATGGTTCTGTGCACAAGCCTAAATTCAAGCTTGGCGGGCCTAGACAATTCTTCGATGGCCTCGGGGTTGTCTTTCAGCGAAACGCCGGGCATTTGAACTTCTATAGAGTTGCCGCCAACCGCACGGATTGTAGGCTCGGTTACGCCCAAACCGTTAACACGGTTGTTTATAACGGTAATAACGTCTTCAAGCTGGTTTGCCTTTGCCATTTGGTCACCCGACAATTCGTTTTCGTCTATCTGCAGGGTAAACGAAACGCCGCCTTGAAGGTCTAAGCCCTGTTTTAGAGCGCTTTTGCTGCGCTTGTAAAGCTCTTTTAGCAAAACGGTATTTCTCTTCTTAAGTATTTTAATGTCCCTTACATTTATGTCGGGGAAATACTTTGCCAAGTCTACCGCGTTTTTGTTGGAATATTCCCTCAACGCAATGTACAAGGTGGGATATTTGTCTTTTTGAGTCTTGTAGTTGACGGGGTCAACACAAGCTTGCGCCTTTTCTATTACCTGCGCAAATTCCGCCTTGTCGCTGGTGGCGGCTCCCCTTATGTATTCGTCGAAAGGAGTGTCTTTTAGCGGAATCATTGCAAATGCCGCCCATACGACAACTGCAACGGTTATAATAAGTTTCCAAGCTATGCTTCGATTCATAATTGTGATTGTATTAAAGAACTATTTTTTAGACGACTGCGCCGCCTGTGCCTGCGTAAGATTTTCGTTCACGGCGGCAATCAGGATTTCTATTTTTGTGTTGTCGGCAATCTTCAAAGTGTATGTTTTTTCGCTTTTATTTGTTATTGTGCCGTATATGCCGCCTATGGTAACAACTTCGTCGCCGACTTTGGTTTCGGCGAGCATTTTGCGACGCTGCTTTTCCCTTTTACGCTGGGGGGCAATAAGCAAAAACCACATACCCGCAAACAGCAAAATCAAAAACAGCCATTGCGAGGAGGAGGCTGCCCCCTGTGTTTGTGCGGCCGAACCCGACTGCGCCGCCGCCTGTACGAAAAGGTAAAAATACTGCATAATTATATCCTTGTTATAGAAAATTAAAACCCTTAATAAAACCCGATTTACGGCTTTGAGCAAGCATATTTTTGCCGTGCGGTAGAAAAATAGAGGCAAAAAGCCGAAAAAAACGCCCTCTTTTGGGCAAATTCGGCAAAATTATTTTTTCGCGCAAAGCCTTTCGCAAAAGTCCTTCGCCAAAACGTAGCCTTCGTCGTACAAAAAGCGGAGCTTGTCGGGGTCGGATTCGAGCCTGTTGATTGCAAGCTTGTTTTTTGGGCGTATAACCGTAATTTGCCCGCTTTTTTCAAGCCGCTCTATCTTTTGCATTTTTTGGTTGTAGCGGTGCGTTCTCGTTAAAAGAGCCTCTCTGAGCTTGGGAAATTCGGAATATACAAATTTCGACAAAAAAGGCGGCTTTTCGCTCTTTCTATACCCGTAGTTGCGGGTAAGAACTACAACGTTTTTTTGATAGCCGTCTAAAACGGCTTTTTCTATGGGCAGGGGGTCTGCTATGCCGCCGTCAAGGTAATATTTGCCGTCTACAAGAGTTTTTTTGCACACAAAGGGCAAGCTGCACGAAGCTTTGCACTTTGCAAGCAAATCGCTTTCGGTTTTGCTTTTGCCGAAATACTCGGCTTTGCCCGTTTTGCAGTTTGTTGCCACTATCACAAAGTTTGTTTCGCTTTTTTTGTAGGCGGCAAAGTCGTAGGGATACACCTTTAGGGGAAGCTCGCCGAACAGGAATTTGTAGTCCATTACGCACCGCTGTGTAAACAGATAGCGCAAGCCTATATATTTGCGGCGGCGCAGAATGTCGATATTGCAAAATCGCGCCCTGCCCCTTTGCCGCGACACATACGACAACCCGTTCGAAGCCCCCGCCGAAACGCCTATAGCATAGGGAAATTTTATGCCGTAGTCCATAAAGCAGTCCAGCACGCCGCAGGTGAAAACGCCGCGCATTCCGCCGCCCTCCAAAATAAGTCCGCAATCTTCAAGCATGGTTTTGCCGCAGTTTTATGTAATAAAAAAACTCCGCAAAGCTTAGTTTGCGGAGCAGTTTTTTCAATCGAAAAATTTTGCGGCCTATTTGCCCGAAGCCGATTTTTTTACAAGCCTATAGCCCGCAACCAACAGAACAAACAAGGCAAACAGGCAAACACCCAGCACGCCCTGCTTGCTCCACAAAATATACAAGCTTGCCGAGCCCGAGGTAAGAACGGCCAAGCCCATAAGTATGTTCCATACCACCCTCGAAACCCCGCGCGGCATATCCTTGCCCAATATGTTTTTGTTGTTCATCATTAGGCAAAAACACGTATACGCAATCGGCAGCAGCACCATCGCAAAAACGCTGGTCGGCACCGCCAAATACATAAGCGCGTCCTTCCAGAAAAACGGCATTAAAATGCCTATGCAAACTATAAGCGAGCCTATTGTCTGCCACTTGCCCTTTGCGGGCTTGTTCAGCAATTCGCAAAAGCACAAGCCGTTTATAAGCATAAGCATTGTAGTTGCATTAAGCGCCATTGCCAATACGCCGAAACCGAAAACATAGCGCGCAACCTTTTCGCCCACCAAAGGCGCAAGTGTAGACGACAAATTAAACGCGTCGCGCTTTACAAGCATGGAGGCTATTTGCCTTTCGTTTTCGGGCAAAGCCTTTGCAAAAGCGCTTTTTTGGGCGTCGTTTAGCTTTTGGTAGTTTTGTTCGCCAACTTCGGCTTTAACCCTTTTTTGCAATAGAGCGTTGTAGGCGACAACCAGGTTTTTGGGCGGCTGAATTTGCTCGCCGTTTGCCTCGTAGGCTGGAGAGGCCAAGCCCAACACGGGCTTTGCGTGGAATTGCGAGGCTGCAGCTATTACAACGCAGCCCGTGCCCAAAATAAAGGGAATGAACAACCCCGTAGACAAGTCGAAAATTGCAAGGCCGCGAAAGTCTCTGTCCCAGCCCTTTCTAAGCATGGAATACGGCAAAAGAAATGTCATATTTATGCCAACGGCAGTTGCCGCCGCAGCCAGCATAACGTCTCTTTGTTCGCCGACAATCAGCGCCGACCAAAATTCTTTGCCGGCGGGAGAAAAGTCTTTTATCAAGGCCATAAACGAATCTGCGGGCTCGAACAGGGTTTTTAAAGACGGCTTTAATCCGTTTAACACCTCCGAAAGTTCAACGCCGCCGTTTGCAAACAAAAGGCCCACTACGCCCATAAAGCACAAAACAACGCAGGCAACCATAAGCTTCATTAAAGTTTCGAACACCTTAACGCCCCTGCCGCCTATGTTGTATATGGAAACTATGGAAATTGTTATAAGCAAAATTACGGGGGCTATAATAAGCTTGTTTACAAAGGGGTCGCGCCCCTCGAAAAGCGGGGTAAAAAGGTTTTGCTCTATAGCCGCCGTTGCCAGCGCAAACTGCGGCATAGACCACACCAAATTGGCCATCATAGAGGCCAAAAGCCAGCCCCAACCCAAAACGGGGCTAATTTCCGAATTTATTGCCCTTAGCGGCCTTTTGCCCATCGAAAGCGTTACATAGGCAATGGCGCTCATCATAATAACACCCAAAAACATTGCAAAGGGCTGCAGCCACAAAAACGCCAAGCCGCCTATTACGCCCAAATACATCGACGACGCCAAAGACCCGCCGCCCAAAGTTAGCGCGCTTTGAAGCCAACCGGGGCCGGAAAGGCGCATATACGCGCCCGCCGTTGCCATTTTTCCCTTTTTTTGCGCGTTTAAGATAAGCTCGCGCTGCGATTGTAGTTTTGCGTTAAATTGGTTGTCGTTTTCCATAAAATTGTCAAATAAGTTTGGTAAAGTGCCGATTGTGGCAATTTATAGAACTTATTGCAACAATTTATTTTAAAGGGCAGCCTTAGACTTTTCCAATTCGTCTATTTTCGAGGCAATTTCCTCCCACTTCGCGTACAAGCCCTCCAACTGAGAATTTATTTGCGAATAGCGGTTTGCGGTAGACGCCGAGCGCTCGGCGTCTTTGTAGAAATCGGGGTTGCCCATATCCGCTTCTATCAGCTCTTTTTCGCTTTCAAGCTCGGTTATCTGCGACTCTATTTTTGAATAGTCTTTTTTTATTACCGCAATTTTCGCGTTTATATTGGCAACATTAATCCTGCGCTGCTTTGCGCTGTCTACCTGCTTTTCGGCGGCTTTTTTGGGAGAGACAAGCCCCTTTTCGGCCTTAACTTTTTCGAGATATTCGCTTACGTTGCCTATAAAGGTTCTTGTTTTGCCGTGGCTTATTTCTATTACCTTGTTTACAAGCGGGTCTATAAAGTCGCGGTCGTGGCTTACAATTAAAACCGTGCCCTTATACGAGGCTACGGCGTCGCGCAAAACCTTTTTCGAATCCATATCCAAATGGTTGGTAGGCTCGTCTAAAATAAGGAAGTTGAACGACTTTAACAGCATTTTGGCCAAAGCAAGCCTGTTCTTTTCGCCGCCCGAAAGCACGGCAACTTTTTTAAGCGCGTCGTCGCCCGTAAACATAAAAGAGCCAAGAAGCGTTCTTATGTGCTTTTTTTGCTCGAAATCGGCGGTAGAGGCGGCTTCGTCCATAACGGTATAGTCGCTTCTTAGCTGCGAGGTTTGGTGCTGGGCAAAGTACGAAATTGTAACGTTTTGGCCGATTTGCACGCTGCCCGAATCCGGCTGCATTTCGCCCGCCATAATCTTTACAAGCGTGGATTTGCCCGCTCCGTTTACGCCCACAATGGCAATTCTGTCGAGCCTTTGAATGTCGAAGGAAACGTCTTTTAAAACCACCTTTTCGCCGAAGCTTTTGCAAAGGTTTTTAACCGAGGCAACCAACTGCCCGCTGCGTTCGGGTTCGGGGAATTTAAACGCTATTTGCCCCTGTTTTTCGTCGCTTTCGACGCGCTCGATTTTGTCCAGCGCCTTTATTCTGCTTTGAACCTGCGCGGCTTTCGAGCTTTTGTATCTGAATTTGTCTATAAAGCGCTCTACCCTTGCAATTTCGCGCTCCTGGTTTTTTACCGCCTTTTCGCGCTGTATTGCCCTTTGTTGCGACTCTCTTTCGTAGAACGAATAGTTGCCCTCGTATACGTCCAGCCTGCCCCTTATAAGGGCGAATGTGCGGTTTGCAAGGTTGTCTATAAAACGCCTGTCGTGGCTTACAATCACAAGCGCGCCGCCGTAGCTTTTTAGATAGTTTTCAAGCCAGTCTACCGACTCTATGTCCAAATGGTTGGTAGGCTCGTCGAGCATTAAAAGCGACGGCTTTGCCAGCAAAAGCTTTGCAAGCGCAATTCGCATTTGCCAGCCGCCCGAAAAATCGCAGCAGGGCTTTTGCATATCCGAATTTTCAAAGCCCAAACCGCTTAAAATTTTTTCTATATTGGGCTTTAGGCGGTCGGCGTCGGCATCGTCCAAAAAAATCTCCATTTCGCCTATGGCCTCTAGCGTTTGCATATATTGGGGGCTGCTTTTGTCCAAAGTCTGCAGCAAGTCGTTTGCGGCCTGCAAATTTTTCCTTGTATTTACAATGTCGGCAAACACGCTTTCGGCCTCTTCAAAAAGCGGTTTTTCAGACTTGTTTACAATCTCCTGCGGCAAATAGCCCATTGTGGCGTATTTAGGGGTTGCAATTTCGCCGGAATCTACGCCCTCTTGATTTGCCAAAACCTTAAGCAAGGTAGACTTTCCCGCGCCGTTTACCCCCACAAGGGCAATTTTGTCGCCCTTGTTTATCGAAACGCTTATGTTGTCGAAAATCTTTCTGTCGCCGAAACGCAGGGATATGTTTTTTATGTCTACCATAAATAAAAAGGAGATATGCAACTATATAAAAGCTTCTTAGTAAAGCCTATTTTTAGGCGATAAAAGACGGTTGTTTGCGCAAATTTTGCAAAATTGATTAACTTGGCAATGCGACTGTATTTTGGGCAAAATGGCCGGGATTTAATTTTTTTGTTGCAATCGCGCCGGGCGCGTTTTTTAATATGCGCTTAAATTTCAACATAGGAAAATATATGGTATCATATAAAGAGCTAGGTTTGGTTAACACGCGCGAGCTTTTCAAAAAAGCTATCGAAGGCAAATACGCTATTCCCGCGTTTAACTTCAATAATATGGAACAAATGCAGGCCATCGTTCAGGCTTGTGTTGAAAAGAAGTCGCCTGTAATTCTTCAGGTTTCGAGCGGCGCACGCAAATACGCCAATCAAACTTTGTTGCGCTATATGGCACAGGGTGCTTGCGAATACGCAAAGGAACTCGGCTATGCAATTCCGATAGTTTTGCACCTCGACCACGGCGACACTTTCGAACTTTGCAAATCGTGCATAGAATACGGTTTCTCGTCGGTTATGATAGACGGCTCGAGCCACTCTTACGACGACAACGTTGAATTGACAGCCAAGGTTGTTGAATACGCCCACAAATACGACGTAACAGTTGAAGGCGAACTCGGCGTATTGGCAGGTATCGAAGACGAAGTTTCGCACGAAACACATTCGTATACACGCCCCGAAGAAGTTGAAGACTTCGTTAAAAAGACGGGTGTAGACTCGTTGGCAATCTCCATCGGCACATCGCACGGCGCATACAAATTCAAGCCCGAACAGTGCACAAGAGACGCTAACGGCCGCTTGGTTCCCCCGCCGTTGCGCTTCGACATTCTTAAGGAAGTCGAAAAACGCATACCCGGTTTCCCGATTGTATTGCACGGTTCCTCTTCGGTTCCCCAGCAGTATGTCGACCAAATCAACAAATACGGCGGCAAGTTGGAAGCTGCAGTTGGCATTCCCGAAGAACAACTAAGGGAAGCTTCGAAGTCGGCTGTTTGCAAAATCAACATCGACTCGGACGGCCGTTTGGCAATGACTGCCGCAGTACGCAAAGTATTTGTCGAAAAGCCCGCAGAATTCGACCCCCGCAAATATTTGGGTCCTGCCCGCGACGAATTGAAAAAGCTTTATATGCACAAAGTCGAAAACGTTTTGGGTTCGGCTGGCAAGGCTTAATAATTAGGCAAAACAAAGCGAACACAAGGCGCAAACGGCAAAGTTTGCGCCTTTGTTTTTTACAATTTAAAACCCATAGTTTGCATAATATGAAAAAATTTATTCCCAATAAAGAATGCCTGCAAAAGCTTAACGAAGCCGCAAAAGACATATACGCGCACCGCTTCAACCAACTGGGCTACCCCTTTAACCAGGAAACCGACCTTTCGGAATTTTACCAGTGGCTTGTAGACACAAAATTGGCAGACCTAACCCTTATCAACGTAGGCGACCCCTACAAGACCGATTGGGATATGCTTAACACCGACTATTTCGAGCAAAAAGCCATAGACTTTATCGCCGAAAGTTTCGGGTTTGACGAAAACCATTGGGGCGTTATAGCCAACGGCGGCACCGACGGCAATATGCACGGCATATATTTCGGCAGAAAGGCGCTTGCCGCAAAAAGCAGTTTGCCCCCGATTTTATACGTTTCCAAAGAGGCGCACTATTCGCTTAAAAAGATAGGCGACATTCAAAATATTGAGGTAAGGACAATTAACGCCCACGAAATGGGCGAGATGGACACCCAAGACTTTGCCGACAAGCTAGACACTTCCCGACCCGCGCTTGTTGCCATAGCAATAGGCGGCACCTTTAAAGGCGCCATAGACAACCAAAGGGAAATAGACGCCGTTTTAAAGGCAAAAAAACCCGTTGCCTACTACCGCCACTTAGACGTTGCGTTGTTCGGCGGCTACCTGCCCTATTTAGACAACAAAGAGGCAAACAATATCGTTAACGCCGCCGAAATGGATTTCGATTCCATCGCAGTTTCGGGGCACAAATTTTTGTCGCTAAACGAGCCTGCGGGCATATTTGTGTGCCATAAAGATATTCTAAATTGCGTATCTAACACGCCAATTCCGTATCTAAAGGGGGTAATCCCCACAATAAGCTGCTCTAGAAGCGGTTTCGACGCGCTAAAACTTTATTGGCGTTTAATGTCGGTCGGCAAAAACGGGCTAAAGGAACAGGCAAACCATTCGTTGAAAATGGCTGTTTTGCTTGAAGAGGAATTGAAAAACGCAAACGTAAAGGCATGGCGCAACAAGTTTTCGAACACCGTATTTTTCGAAAGACCCAAAGAGGAAATCGTAAAAAAATACGCCCTTGCATGCAACGACGACGAACATTTCGGCAAACTTTCGCACATAGTTGCAATGCAGTATTTCGACGAAAAGCTGATAAGGCAAATAGTTGCCGATATTGCAAAAAAGTAGAATTTTATTCTTGCAATTAACGCGAAAATAAACACTCTTATTTGAATTTAGGTTTGGAGAGGTGGCAGAGTGGTCGAATGCGCCTGACTCGAAATCAGGTTTAGTGGAAACGCTAACGGGAGTTCGAATCTCCCCCTCTCCGCCAGAAAAATCGCAGAAAGCAAAACCGCAAGGTTTTGCTTTTTTTATGAAAATATTTCCGCAGAGAACGAAGTTCTATAAAGGAAATATTTTCATAAAAAAAGTAGCCTGCTTTGCAGGCGTGCTTTCTGCGGTTTTTCTGGCAGACTCTTTAGAGATGGCCCTTAGGCAATCTCCCACGCACCCAAAAGCTAAAGAGTCAACCCCAAAAGTTGTGGAATAAGGTTTTTCCTGCAATTTGCTTTTCATAGTTTTACTCCGCATTCTACGAGTACTCTTAATCTGTAATTTTCTGACAGCCTTTCGGTGTGTTTTGCAAACGCATCTATACGCGCCCTTGGTTTGCATTAGCACTTCGTATCTTTTGCCCACGGCAAAGCTATTGCTGCGGTATATTTTCGCTCATCGTCAAAGATAGTGGAATGGATAAAAAAAAGGAGGGCAAAGAAGAGAAAAAATCTCTTACAAT
>CAKUIA010000010.1 GCA_934660865.1 uncultured Opitutales bacterium | reverse complement strand
GTTTGCGTGCTGCTTGGCGGCGTGGTAATTTCAATATCTGGCGCGGTTATTACCGACATAATCTACAGGCTATATGCCGCAAGGTTTTCGAATGCAAAAAATCGCTAAAATAGTTTTTATATTTTTTGCGCTGTTTTTTGCGGCGTCGGCAAACGCAAAAGTAAAGCTGGGCATAGACGTTTTGGAGGAAATGCAGTTTGCCCCGCTTTGGAACAAAAAAGTCGGGCTGCTTACGCACCCGGCGGGCGTAAACAACAGGGGAGTTAGCACTATAGACGTTTTAATGCGGGCAAAAAACGTAAACCTTACGGCTCTATACGGCCCCGAGCACGGCATTTACGGCAACGAAAAGGCGAACGTTCCCGTAGACCACAAAATAGACAAAAAAACGGGGCTGCCCGTTTATTCGCTGTACGGCAAATACCGCAAGCCCACGCCCGAAATGCTTAAGGGCATAGACATTTTGGTTATAGATTTGCAGGACATTGGCTGCCGCTCCTATACCTATGTAAGCTGCATGATAAGGGCTATGGAGGCCTGTTTTGAAAACCAAAAGCAGGTTTTGGTTTTAGACCGCCCCAACCCGCTCGGCGGCCTTAAGATAGACGGCCCAATGTTGGATATGAAATTTAAAAGCTATGTGGGAATGATAAATGTTCCCTACGTTCACGGGCTAACCATAGGCGAAATTGCAAAAATGGCAAAAACCACAAAAGGCTGGCTGGAAATCACCTCCAAGCAGCAGGCAAACGGCAAGCTAAGGGTAATACCCATGAAGGGTTGGACACGCTCCATGCGCTGGCCCGCCACTGGCTTAAGATGGGTACCTACAAGCCCCGCAATTCCCGACTTTTCGGCGGTAGTCGGCTATTCCATGACGGGGCTTGGCTGCCAAATTGGCCCCTTCCAGCACGGCTACGGCATGGGCTACCCGTTCAGGTTTTTAACATACGGGCAGCTTCCCGCCTCCAGAATAAAAAAAGCGCTTTTGTCTAAAAACATTGCGGGAGTTTCGTTTACCGAATACACATTAAACACGCCCAAGGGCAAGAAAAACGGCCTGTATGTTTCGGTAGACGATTGGGAAAAGTTTAAGCCCACCCAGCTTAGTTTTT
The DNA here is from genome assembly GCA_934660865.1 of uncultured Opitutales bacterium. Taxonomy (GTDB): domain Bacteria; phylum Verrucomicrobiota; class Verrucomicrobiia; order Opitutales; family Intestinicryptomonadaceae; genus CAKUIA01. The sequence continues at coordinate 92,052 of CAKUIA010000010.1, read as the reverse complement.
ACCTTATGCAGATTACCTGCGAATTTGAAGGCAAAAACCCGTTTGCAGCCGCAAAGGCAAACGACGCACTGCTTTTCAACAAACACACCGGCTCGCAGGCCTGGTGGAACGAAATTTCGTCAAAGGGCAAAAACGCCTATGTGGGCAAATTCATAAGAATGTGGGACGCCCAAAACGCCGAATACGCCCTGTGGGCAAAAAAGTTTTATCTATACAAATAGCCTTTGCCCGAAAAGATTTAACGCCGCACAATTTGTGCGGTTTTTTTTGCGTTTCAAGGAAACAGCCCTTTCAAAAAAATCTTTACACAAAAGGCGATTTTCCTTAGTATCTGCATATTATGCTAAAATATATGATGTCTACCTTTGCGGTATCGGCGGCGCTGTTGTCGTCGGTATTTTCGTTTTGTTGCAATGCCCAAAACAGGGCCTTTTTCGAAAAAGACGGTATTCGCTGCGCCGAAAGGGTTTTGTCGGCCGACGACATTGCAAGCCTTAAAGACCAGGTTAAGCGCTCAATACACCAGTTCGACACAAGCGAAAATATGCTTGTATCGAAAATAAACGGCTGGAACTACCATACCGACGCACAAAAGGCGGCAAACTACCACCCCGTAAGAGACTCGCTTAGCTATGCGTGGGTGCTTCTTGCCTCGAACGACCCCTCGGTTTTGCCGCTGGCCGAAAAGTGCATACAAAACGCCTGCGCCTTGCAGGAAAAAGACGCAACAAAACCCTATTACGGCGTGTGGCCGTATTATAAGGAAGAGCCGCTGGCCACAAAAAAATCTCCCATAGACTACAACTGGGCCGACTTTTGCGGGGTATCGCTTCTTGAAATATACATAGATTTTAACGGCCGCCTAAGCGACAAGACAAAGTCTGTAATGAAAGAATCGATAATAAAGGCGTGCCAAGCCGTAAAAAAGCGCAATGTTTCGGTTAGCTACACAAACATTGCAATTATGGGCACATATTTGACGTATACGGCTTCGCGCCTTTTCGACTTGCCCGACATAAAGGAATATTCAAACGCAAAGCTAAACGCATTTTTAAATTTCACCCGCGAAAACAACGGCTTTGAGGAATTCAACAGCCCAACCTACACAATAGTGGCTTTAGAGGAGCTTGCGCGCCTGAAGGAAAGAATTACAGACCCCGAAGACTCGAAAAAGGTGGACGAGCTTGTAGACTACGGCTGGAGCATGATTGCGCGCCACTGGCACAAACCCACAATGCAGTGGGCAGGCCCAAACAGCAGGTCGTACAGCAGCATATCGGGCAACTATGTTCTCGCTTTCATCGACAAGGCGCTGGACGGCAAACTAAAGACGGGACTGCGCCGCTACGGATACAGCCTTTCTTCGAACTGCAAAGTGCCCGAAAAATTCCACAGCTACTTTTTAGACCCGAAATATCCGCGCGTTGAAAGGGATATTTTCGTGAAAAAAGAGCCCCAAATGACGGGCGTATGCTCGCTTACAAACGACTACGCATTCGGCACGCTAAACCGCTCGCTTATGTGGAACCAGCGCAGGCCCTTTTCGGTATACTTTTTAAGCGAGGGCAAAGCCGCCTGCATGACGGTGAGAATGTATGTAGATTTCTACGACTTTTCGTGCGGCAGAATGTTCACCGAAAGACGCGGAGAAAAAACCCTGTCTTTCATAAATTTCATAAAGAACTACGGCGTTAAACACCCGTGGATTGGCTGCCTAAAAGACGGCATATTCGAGGCCAAAGACATAAGGATTAGGTTTGCGCTGGAAAACTGCAACAAGGCCGAGTGGAACGCACCAAAAGAATGGAACAGCCCCGTGTTTTTCAAGGCGGGCAACCAGCTGTTTTCGGCGGCGCTAATGTATGCCGAATTCGACGGCTTGCCCAAAGGCAAGTGGGAAACCTCATTCGACAAAAAGGGAACATATATAGACTACATTATATATTCGGGCAGCCCGCGCAAATTCAACCTGCAAAAAATGGACAAGGCAGGCTTTGTTTTCGGCTTCGAGCTTAACCCGAAAAACACCAGCGCCGAAGAGCCCGAAATAGACGAAAACGGCAATGCAATATCGGTTTTGTGGAAGGATTTGAAAATAAGGGGAACCGTTAAACCCACCTGGTCGGAAAGGAATCTGTAATTATGATAAAAGACAACCCGTCTATTCAACTAAAAGACCTTAAGGGCGACTTAAAACGCCTTTGGTCTTTATTGGGCGAAAAAATAAAACTTTTGGCGAACGAATACGACACGGCAAAAGGCTCGCCGGTATTTACCGTCAAGGGCAAATATACAACCCGCGGCTGGACGGAATGGACGCAGGGCTTCATGTACGGAATGCCCCTTATACACTACGAAATTACAAAGGACAAATTTTCGCTTAAATACGCAAGCGACGGCATATTGAAAAATATGGCGCAGCACGTTTCGCACATAGGCGTTCACGACCACGGCTTTAACAACGTTTCAACCTACGGCAATCTGCGCAGGCTTATTGTCGAAAAAAAGATAAAGCGCGACGAATGGCTTTTAAACTTTTGCGAGCTTGCGCTTAAAACAAGCGGGGCCATACAGGCTTCGCGCTGGAGCAACTTCGCGCAAAACCCATACATATACTCGTTTAACGGCCCCCAATCGCTTTTTATAGACACAATAAGAAGCTGCAGGGCATTGGTGCTTGCCCACAAGCTTGGGCATTCGCTTATGGGCGAAAACGACAAAAAAATAAGCCTTTTGGAAAGGGCGTGCCAACACATTTTAACCACGGCAAAATACAATGTTTGGTACGGCACAAACCGCGACTTTTACGACATAAAAGGCAGGGTTGCGCACGAATCGGTTTTCAACACAAACGACGGCAACTACAGGTGCCCGAACTCGCAGCAGGGCTATTGCGCGTTTACCACCTGGACAAGGGGCCTGGCCTGGGCAATGCTCGGCTTTGCCGAAGAGCTTGAAGCCCTAAGCGAAATAGACGCAGGGGAATTTTCGCCAAAAGCCCCCAAAAAAACCGTAATGCAAACAATGCTTAAAGCCGCAAAAGCCGTTTGCGATTTCTACATTAAATATACCCCAAGCGACGGCATTTGCTATTGGGACACGGGCGCGCCAAACCTCTACAAATTGGGCGACGACTATCTGGACAAACCCGCCCAAATAAAAAACCCCTACGAACCGGTAGATTCGTCGGCAAGCGCGATAGCGGCCCAGGGGCTATACAGGCTCGGCAAATACTTAAAAGACGAAAAATACACAAGGTATGCCCTAATTGTTTCGAAGCGCCTTTTAAGCGACGACTATGTTTCGCTAAACAAAAGGCACCAGGGGCTTTTGCTGCACTCCATATACCACCGCCCCAACAACTGGGACTACGCGCCCGACAAAAATCTCGCCCCCTACGGCGAATCTAGCATGTGGGGCGACTACCACCTTGCAGAGCTTGCCCTTTTGCTTCAAAGAGAGCTCGACAAACAACCCTACTACAAATTTTGCATATAATTAAAAAGCTGTTTTAATATGGATAGAATATTGTCTAAAGACGATCTTTTTAGGGTGCAGGCCGAACAGAATGTAAGCTTGCCCTTTAGCGACAACACCGACATTTTGCTTGAACCTTTTAAAAGCAAAACGCTGGACTTGCCAAACCGCATTGTTTCGATGCCAATGGAGGGCGTAGACGCCGACCCCGAAAGCGGGGCAATAACCGATTTTTCGCTAAGAAGGTACAGGCGCCTGGCAGAGGGCGGCTCGGGGCTTATTTGGGCGGAGGCCTGCGCCGTTGTGCCCGAGGGCAAGTCGAACCCGAAGCAGTTCTACATTTCAAGCGGCAATGTAGACTCGTATAAAAAGCTTGTAGACGAAACCAAGGCGGCGGGACTTGCAAAAAACGGCAAAGCCCCCACAATGATTTTGCAGCTTACACATTCGGGCAGGTTCAGCCGCCCCTACGGCGTAAACGCCCCCGTAATAGCGCAGAGAATACCCGATTTGGAAAAAATACAGCCGCTGGACGACAACGCAAAAATAATCTCGGACGACGAGCTTGACGCTTTGGTTGAAAAGTTTGTGCAGGCCGCCGTTTTGGCGGAAAAGGCGGGCTTTGACGGCGTGGATATGAAGTCGGTGCACGCCTATTTGGTTGCAGAGCTTTTCAAGGCAAGGCTGCGCCCCGGCAAATACGGCGGCTCGTACGAGAACAGAACCCGCTTTTACAAAGACTGCGTAAAATACATAAAGCAGGCGCTTTCAAAAAATACCTTTGTATGCACAAGGCTTACGGTTTACGAGCCATCGCCCTTCCCCTACGGCTGGGGCGTCAAAGAGGAGGAAGGCTCCATTCAGTTCGATATGACAGAGCCCTTAAAACTAATTTCCGAGCTAAAGACAATGGGCATAGATTTGCTCGGCGTTTCGATAGGCTACCCCAGAACCAGCCCCCACTGGAACAGACCCTACAATATGAATGTTGCGGGAGCCCCCGCCTCGCCCGAGCACCCTATTTTGGGCGTAAAAAGGTTTATAGACGTAGTCGAAAAAATCCAAAAAACAAACCCCGACACCGTCGTAGTTTCGGCGGGAACTTCGTGGCTGGGCAAGTGCTGCGTTAATGTGGCGGCCGAAATGCTGAAAAACAAAATGTGCACGCTTGCGGGTTTCGGGCGCGGGCTTTTGGCGTATCCGAACATACCCAACGACCTGAAACAGTTCGGCGAAATAGACGGCAAAAAATGCTGCATAACGTGCTCGAAATGCTCGCAGATTATGAAAGATTTAAAATCGCGCTCGGGCTGCGTTATGTTCGACTCGAAAGTTTATCTGCCAGAATACAGGCAAGGCAGGGAATTTGCAAAATCGAAAGGATTGGCGTAAAATGAAGGCACTTATAACGGGCTCTACAAGGGGCATAGGCTTCGGCATTGCAAAAAACGTTGCAAAGCTCGGCTTTGAAATGGCGTTAAACGGCACAAGGGATATTTCGCTTTGCCAAGACGCCGTAGACGAAATTTCGAAAATCAGCGGCAAAAAGGCGCACTACATTCAAGGCAGCATTGCCGACAAGGCCTCGCGCGCCGACATTGTCGAAAAAACCATAAAGGCCGTAGGCGTGCCGAATTTGCTTGTAAACAACGCGGGGGTTGCCCCGAAAGTTCGTGCCGACATGCTGGAAATGACCGAGGAAAATTTCGACTGGCTTTTAAACACAAACTTAAAGGGAACCTTTTTCCTTACGCAGGCCTTTGCAAACGCAATGATTGCCGAAAAGGAGAAGAACCCCGACTTTAAGGCGAACATAATAATTGTAAGCTCGGTTTCAGCCCAGGTAATTTCCGAAAACCGCGCCGACTATTGCATAGCCAAAACGGGGCTTTCCATGGCGGTGCAGCTTTTCGCCTCGCGCCTTGGGCAATACGGCATAGGAGTGTTCGAAATACGCCCCGGCGTAATTAAAACCGACATGACAAAGTGCGTAACCGAAAAGTACGACCGCCTTATATCCGAAGGCCTTTGCGTTACAAAACGCTGGGGCTTTCCCGACGACATAGGCAAGGTTGCAGCCGCCGTAGCCCGCGGCGACTTCGACTACAGCACGGGGCAGATTTTTAAGGTTGACGGCGGAATGACCATTCAAAAACTATAATAGGCAACAGGCATTTTTTAGGAGGAACAGAAAAAATGGAAATAAACAGGAGAAACTTCATAAAAACAACTGCGTTTTCGGCAATGGCGGCAATGTCGTACAAGGCGTTTGCGCAGGCGCAAAACAAGCCAAACATTGCGCTTATAGGCTTGGGCGTTATAGGCAAGGTAAACTACAATATATTCAGCCAGCTGCCCTGCAACATTGTCGCCGTTTGCGACATCAACCCCGCAGTTACGGCAAAAATAGAATCGGCGCAGAAAATCCCGTTTTTTACATCGTATAGGGAAATGTTCGCCAAAATGGGCGACAAGATAGACGGCGTTGTAATCTCCACGCCCGACCACCAGCATTTCCCCATAGCAAAATACGCCATATCGCAAAAAAAGCACGTCTACCTCGAAAAGCCGATGTGCCGCGTTTTAGACGAAGTAAAGGCCCTAAAACAGCTTGGAGCCGAAAATCCCAATCTTTGCCTGCAGCTAGGCATACAGTCGCACTCCAGACGCGGCATCAGAATTTGCTCGCACGTAATACGCAAGGGCATTTTAGGCGACATAAAAAGGGTTATCGCAATAAGGTCTAAATCGTGGGCGGGCTGCGCAATGCAAAGCTACTATCCCGAAGAACCCATACCGCAGGGGCTAGACTGGAAGGGCTGGCTCGGCGAAAACGCCGAATACATACCCTACAACCATAAATATGTAGACCAGTTTTGGAGGCCGTTTTGGCGTTTTTCGAACGGAGCTATAGGCGACATTTCGTCGCACATACTCGACATACCATTCTACGCTTTGGAGCTTGAAGGCCCCTTTAGCGCAATTTGCGTAAACCAGGTTGGCGGCAACGAAATTTCCATTCCCATGTGCGACCATATAAGAATGTTCGCAAACAGCAAATTCCAGAAAAACAGCCCCGTTCAGATAGACTGGTACGCCGGCTTTAAGAACGTAAAGCCCGGCGAAAAATACTACGAGCAAATACAAAAAGACCTGCTGCCGATAATACCCGACGACATAGACTTGCCCTTTAACCGCCTTTGCGGCGACGGCCAGCTTATTATAGGCACAAGGGGCGTGCTGTATTCGCCCGCAATGCACTTGGGCGGCAAGCCCGTGTTGTTGCCGCGCAAATTCGGCAAAAAATACGCCGACGAGCTTAATAGCGAATTCGGCGAAAAGATAGAAAAAGACAACCACCACCTTAACTGGCTTAACGCAATCTGCGGCAAAGGCAAGCTTTCGGCCCCGTTCGAATACGGCGCAAACCTTACAACGCTTGTTCTTACTGCGGCAAAGGCGCTAAAAGACAAAGTAGGCGCAAAGGCGTAGGCTGCAAATACGCAAAATACAAAAAGCCCTTCCCGCTTTGGAAAGGGCTTTTTTGTTTTACCGATTTTTTGCCTTATACAAAAAGCGCCGCTATTCTTTTAGGCCGCAAAACAAAAGCATTTTTTCTATCTTGCCGTACAAAGGCAAATCGCGGTCGCCCTCTTTTAAAACAAAGGGGCACTTTAGCTTTTTGTTCTTTCCCGTTTCGGATATTCCAACAGTAACAAACGCCCCTATCAGCCATGTTTCGAAATCGCTTTTGCCGCTTGTATCGAATACAAAATGCACGTCGGGGAATGTGTCGCGCAGGGCGATAAGCCCCTTGTAATACCTTAAAATGCCGCCGCGCTTTTCGGGCATTTTAATCAGGTCGAATTCTATTTTTGCGTCTTTTAAGGAGTAATATACGCCCTTTCGGCACAAAAGAACAATGTCGGCGTCTCGGCGTGAATTGTACATTTTTTCGACAAGCGGCAAAAGGGCTGTTGCATCGCTTGCGCTGTCGGGCATTGTTATAAAATATTTTAGCTTGCGCGGATACACCCCGTTGAATTTTTCGGGCAACGTATAGTCCAGCAAGTCTTTAGAGTGTTTTAGGTTCAGACATTCGCCTATGTTGCGCTTGCACTTCCATCTATTGTGCAGCCAAAGCCAGTCTTCGGCGGTGCTCAAGTCGGCCTTCATGTGCAACTGCAGCCATAGATTCGATTCTTTTACAACGTCTTCCACCTCGGTTGCGTTTAAAAACTCGCCGTCTATGGTTGCCCGCCAAAAGCCCGTGCGCCGCGCGTAAAACACGGCGCAGTCGGCATTGCTTTTTTTAACCAGCATACCCGCCAAATGCGAGGTATAGCAAACCATGTCGAAAAACCAGGTAAGATACCCCGCAGTTAGCGGGTTTTGGTCGAACAGCACCGCCATGCAGCCGTTTTCGCCCAAAATTTCGAACGCCCTGCCGAATCCGTTTCGACGCGAAATCAAATTTATGCCGAAGCGCGAGCGGCTTTTTTTAATCCATTTTTCCAGCCCCGCAGAATTAAATGGGCGGTAAAACACCCCCGTTTTAGGGGTTTTGCCGTCGTGCAAAACGGGCAGCATTGTAATGGCCTCCATCATGCAAAAATGCGGAACTAGCAAAACAAGCGGCTTCGGATTTTCGGCATATCTTTTCAGGTTTTGCACAACCATATCCGAAAGCTTAAACCTTTTGCGCAGCTCGCTGTCCGACAAATACGGGCTCGCCAAAACAAACAGCGCCATTTCAACCGTTCTTGCCGACGACTCTTTTGCTATTGCCCTTACCTTTTTAAACGGTATGTGCGGGAAGCACTTTTTTATGTTCGAATACAAAACGCGTTTGCGGCGCGGCATAAACACACAAATAAATTCCGCCGAAAACAGGCACAAGCCCCTCAATATAAAATCGGGCGTTATCGCAAAAATTCTTCCCAAAGCCGACAATATAAAATTCATATACATACGAATTTCCCCGAAAAAAACTGGCAAGTCAAGCAATCTAAAAAAGTCGGGCACAAATACGCGAATCAAGTGTCTTAGCAAGTATGGGTTTTTTAAGAAAATTCTTGGCGGCCGGTTTTGCGGTTCTTAGCGTATTTTTTGCGCTAAAGGCCGTGCTGGGCAAAAAACCCGAAACTATAGACGGGGCAAATTCGGCAAACTGGGGCAATTTCGCCGCGGCAAATGAAAGGGATATGCCCGTATTTTTCCATACCGAAAACATCGGCAATATAGACAATACCGCAAGGCAAATAATATCCGAAAACTTTGTGTCGGCAAAAATAGACGAATTTGGCGCCGACTATAGGGCATTGCAATGCGCCGCAAAAAACGGCGGGCTAAACGGCAAACTGGCATACGGCGTTTTAACACCCAAAATGCTTCCCGTATTTTTAAGCGGCCATTTGGGCGGCTACGACACTTTCTTTGCCCCCTCGCTAAAGACGGCTCTTTCGGGCGCGCTAAACGCCTACAAAACAAACAAAAAGCATTTCGACAAGCTTCCCAAAAGGGTGTTTTTCGACAGAAATTTCACGCAGCTTGGCCCGTTTAAGGACGACGGCGGCGCACTGTTCTCGTTCTTTATGTCGGGGCAGGCAAACACCAAACACAAAGCCGCGCTTTTGGCGAACGCGGAAAAAGTGTCGTTTAGAACGGCGTTTTTCGACGCAAACAACCCCTTTTGCGCGCAAAGTGCGCTTCTTGCAAAATCGCAGCTGCTAAACGGTTTTGTGTTGAAAAGCGAAAACTTTATAGAACACGCGCAATACGCCCTTGCAATAGGCGAATTTGCCATATTGTTCGACTCGCGGCAGGCGCGCGACATATTCATGCGCTTTGCCGAAAAGTGCTCGGCCTTTATAGACGAAAACGGTGTATTTACCCCGCCCGAAAGCAAAAACCTTGTGGCCGAAAATGCGCTGGCATTAAGCGTGCAGGCAACGGCATATAAGCTTGGCGGCGGCGAAAAATACGCAAATTTTGCAAGGGCAATATGCCGCAATCTTTCGCAAAAATGCCAGTTTAATTCGCTTAAGACAAATTTCGACAGCAAAACTTTTGCGGGGGCAAACGAATATGCGCTGTGCGCCAGGGCGTTGACGGACGCCGCCATTGCCTTAAACGGCAAAGACATATTGGCCTGCGCGCTAAAAGTTTTGGACAAAGGCGACGAATTGTTCCTTTCCGACAACGCCCTTTGGCTTGAGCTTTCCGAAAAATCGCCTTTGTACAAAACGATAAACGCATACATTTGCACCGACAACGAAGTGCCCTCTACAAACGGGCTTTTGCGCCAGGTTTTAGCCGACATAAAAAGGCTTTCAGGCGGCGGCGCATACGCGGGGCGCCTGGCAAAAACCGGGTTTTTGTGCAGGCAAAATTTCTTCGGCAAAGCCCGCGATTCGGATTTCAGCGCAATGCTTTCGCAATATCCGAATCCGCTGGGGCTAAACAGGCTTGTTGTGCCGCCCGAAAGCGCGGTTGTTTCCGATGCGAATTTTGAAAAATAAATGTTGCCTATCGTGCAAAACTTGTATTGTATTGAACAGATAACTATATAATATAAATATGGCAGCTATACTTTTAGGAATATTCTCTTTTATAATGGTGCTTCTTTGCATATTCGTTGTATTTGTAATACTTATGCAAAGGCCCAATGCCGACGCGGGTATGGGCGCAAGCCTCGGCGGCGGCGCGGCAGAATCGGCTTTCGGCGGCGAAACGTCGAACATCTTAACAAAAGTAACTGTAAAGTGCATTGTTTGGTACTTCATTTTGGGCTTGTGCCTGTATTTGGGCTACATATATGCCTCCAGCGCAACGCCAACCCAGGTTAAAGCCCCCACGCTTGAGGCCGTAACGCAAACGCAGCCGGCAGTGCCCGCAATGCCTAAAACCGCCCCTGTCGAAAACAAGGCAGACACGCAAAATGCGGCAAAGCCACAAGCTCCCGCAAAAGAGGCGCCAAAAAAATAAAAATTTTTTATGAAAAATTTTCGACATCTTGTGGGCGTCTTTTTGACGCTCATTTTTGTCTGCACACAGGCGCTTGAAGCGTTGCCGTCGGCTTCGCTTAACCCGAAAGTGCAAAAAATTTCGGCCGAAAGCGCGGCGCAAAGGTGGGCAACATTTTCGCAGTCGGTTCAGGCAAAAACCTTTGTTTTCGACTTTAAGCTTACGCACTACCCCCGCCAGGCCGAAGAAATGGAATATTTCGGCACCATGTACGGCAGGGAATTTTCGGGCCAAACGCTTATAAGGCTTACGCTAAAAGGCGGCGGCAAAACGTGCGACTACCTTTTTTTAAGAGACAACGCCAACAACATTTGCGCATACAAGTTTGCAGACAATGCCCTTGCAAAAATACCCGAAAGCGCGCTTAACAGCCCCATAAAAAGCGGCCTTATCTATACATATTTCGACATACTTACCCCGTATAAGTTTTGGGAGGGCGAGTATATCGAACCCGTAAGAATCGGGCAGGCGGCGTATCTATTCCTTGCAAAAAGCCCCAAAAAGGGAGTTTTGCCCGACGTAAAAATTGCGCTTAGCCGCGAATTTAACCACCCCGTTTTAACGCAAATTTTAGACGAAAGCGGCATTGTCCAGCGCAGCTTTACACTCGGCTCGGTAAAGAAAATAGGCGACTATTGGATTATGAAAAACGCCGAAATACGCGACGAGATTTCGCGCGACCGCGACAAGTTTTCGATAATAAGGGCGGCTTTAAACGAAAATCTGGACGATAATATTTTTAAGCCCGAAAATTTGGGCAAAGAAGCAAACACAACGTTTAACTTGAAAAAACTTTAGGCGCATTATGGGCGAATACGAAGATTTGGCAAAGACACTTTGCGGGCATTCGGTTAATCTGAAAAAGGGCGAAAACGTCCTTTTGGATATGTTCGAAACACCGCCGGAAATGGTGAAGGCTCTTATAAAAGAGGTTCGCCGCCGCAAGGCAAACGCGTTTGTAAACATAAACGACGAGCGCATAAACGCCGAATTAAACGCGCAAGCCTCCGACGAAGAGCTTAAGGCTCGCAGCGCATTCGAAATGTTCAGAATGAAAAACATGCAGGCCTACATTGCGATAAGGGGCTCGAACAATATCTACGAAAGCTCGCTTATTAGCCCCAGGCAAATGTCGAAAGTGCAGTCGGCATTAAAGGCGGTTTGCGACTGGCGCGTTTCGAAAACAAAGTGGGTTGTATTGCGCTGGCCCACCCCCGCAATGGCACAGCAGGCAAGAATGTCTACCGAGCAGTTTGCCGACTTTTATTTTAAGGTTTGCACATTCGACTATTCCAAGTTCGACAAGCCAATGCAGGCATTGAAAAAACTTATGGAAAAAACCGACAAGGTCAGGATTACGGGCAAAAATACCGACTTGAGCTTTTCGATAAAAAACATTCCCGCAATTCCATGCGGCGGCCAGTACAACATTCCCGACGGCGAGGTGTATACGGCCCCCGTAAAAGACAGCGTAAACGGAACGGTTTTTTACACGGCCCCCTCCATATATCAGGGAACTTCGTTCGAAAACGTTTGCCTTACCTTTAAAAACGGCAAAATAGTAAAGGCAACATGCTCGGGCGACAACAAAAAGCTAAACTCTATTTTCTCGTGCGACGAGGGAGCCTCTTATGTGGGCGAATTTGCGCTGGGAGTTAACCCCTACATAAAAAAGCCAATGCTCGACATTCTTTTCGACGAAAAGATTTCGGGGTCGTTCCACTTTACCCCCGGCCAGGCCTACGAAGAGGCCGACAACGGCAACCGCTCTAAAATTCACTGGGATTTAGTTTGCATACAAACGCCCGAATACGGCGGCGGCGAAATATATTTCGACGACAAACTTATACGCAAAAACGGCCTTTTTGTCGAAAAGAGCCTTTTGGGCTTAAACCCCGACTCTTTGCTTAAAAGATAATGGACAAAACCGTTTACATACACCCCGAAGACGCCGCCCCCGCGCGCGCCGACAAGGCGTTGGCGGAATATTTTAAGCAGCAAACTTCAAGGACAAAGCTCGAAAGGCAGTTCGACGAAAACAAGGTGCTTTTCGACGGCAAACCCATACCCAAAAAGTTTATATTAAACCCCAACGACGAAGTTTTAGTAGAGCTTCCGCCTCCGCCCTCCACCGAAATAGAGGGGGTAGACATTCCCGTAGAAATCGTCTACGAAGACGAGCATATTGTTGTTGTAAACAAGCCCCCCTATATGGTTGTGCACCCCGGCAGCGGAACGGGCAACGATACATTGGTACACGCAATGCAGTTCTACACAAAGGGCAACCTAAGCCGCGCAGGCGGCGCAATGCGACCGGGAATTGTGCACAGGCTCGACAAGGAAACTTCGGGCATTATGATCTTGGCAAAAACCGACGAAGCATATTTTAGGCTTGTGGAAATGTTTTCGAACAGGCAGGTAAAAAAAGAGTATTTGGCGATAATTTCGGGAGTGCCCACCGTGCGCAGCGGAACTATAAAAAAGCCCATAGGCAGGCACCCCGCATTTAAGACAAAAATGTGCGTATGCGACGCCAAATCGGGCAGAGACGCGCACACCGACTGGGTTGTAGAGCAAAGCTTCGGCAATATGGCCGCCCTTGTGCGCTGCCGCATACACACGGGGCGCACCCACCAAATCAGGGTGCACATGACCGATATGGGCTACCCCATTATGGGCGATTACACCTACTCTTTCCAAAAAAACAAATTCAAAGAGCTTACACCCCCGAAAAGGGTTATGCTGCACGCAAAAAAAATATCATTCGACCACCCCGTAATAGAGGGCAGGCATTTGGAGCTTCAGGCAAAAGAACCGCAGGATTTTATTGATTTGATAAACGAATTAAAGGAGTTGAACAAATAATGAAAAAGAACGAATTAAAACTCGACACAATAGCCGTTCAGGCAGGCTACGAACCCAAAAACGGCGAACCGAGAGTTGCGCCCATTGCAATGAGCACAACATTTAAATACGACTCGGCTCAAAGCCTTGCCGATTTGTTCGACCTGAAAGTTGCGGGGCACTTTTATACGCGCCTAAGCAATCCGACAACCGAAATTCTCGAAAAGAAAATGGCCGCCCTGGAAGGCGGCATTGGCGCCATTGCGTTTTCGAGCGGCCAGGCGGCGTCTACCGCTTTGGTAATGAACCTATGCGAGGCTGGCGACCACATTGTAAGCGCTGGCACCATATACGGCGGCACATTCAACCTATTGGGCCATACAATGAAAAAGCTAGGCATAGAAGTTACTTTTGTAGACCAGGAAGCCCCCGAAAGGGAAATATTAAAGGCCATACGCCCCAACACAAAGCTTATATTCGGCGAAACATTGTCGAACCCAAGCGTTAAGGTTTTGGACATAGAAAAATTTGCGCGCATTGCAAAAAAGGCCGACTTGCCTTTGGCTATAGACAACACATTCCCCACTCCCGCCTTGTGCAGACCCTTCGAATTTGGAGCGAACATTGTGCTGCACAGCCTTACAAAATATTCCGACGGGCACGCATGCAGCACGGGCGGCATTATTGTAGACAAGGGCGACTACAACTTTGCCAACGGCAAGTTTAAGGGGCTAAGCGAGCCCGACGAATCGTACCACGGCCTGGTATACACAAAGGCCTTCGGCAAATTCGCCTTTCTAACAAAGGCGCGCACCCACGTTTTAAGAGACACGGGGGCTGTTATGTCGCCCATGAACGCGTGGCTTACCAATATGAATCTGGAAACTTTGCCCCTTAGAATGGCAAAACATTCGTCTAACGCGCTGGCTTTGGCAAGCTTTTTGGAAAAGCACAAAAAAGTTGCGTGGATAAACTACCCGGGGCTGAAAAGCTCGCCGTATAATGCAATGGCAAAAAAATATCTAAACGGACAATGCAGCGGCGTATTCACATTCGGCATAAAAGGCGGCTTAAAGAAAGCCGTAAAGTTTATGGATTCGCTTAAATTGGCGGCCCAGGTTATACACGTTGCAGACGCAAGAACATGCGTGCTGCACCCCGCAAGCACAACGCACAGGCAGCTTAGCGACGAGGAAAAGGCCAAGACGGGCATTTTGCCCGAATTGATAAGAGTTTCGGTAGGCATAGAAAACCCCGCCGACATAATCGCCGATTTTGAACAAGCTTTAAAGAAGTGCTAGTATGTTTACGGGTTTAGTTGAAGGCACGGCAAAAGTTGCAGAATTTTGCGAGCAAAAGAACGCCTATTTGCTGCGTTTGGAAATCCCCGAAAACGTTGCAAGCGATCTGAAAATCGGCGACTCTTTGGCGTGCAACGGGTGCTGCCTTACGGTTGTGTCGAAAAACGGCAACCTTGCCGATTTCGAGCTTTTGCAGGAAAGCCTAAGGCTTACGTCTTTCGAGTTCGTAAAAAGGGGCGACCTTGTCAACGTAGAGCGCCCCCTGGCTGCAAACGCGCGCTTGGGCGGGCATTTTGTAAGCGGGCATGTAGACACGCGCGGCAAGATAGAGGTTTTCGAACAAAGGGGCAAAAACTATTATTTAAAAGTTTCCTTTACCGAAAACTTCGGCAAGTGGGCCGTCTACAAAGGCTCTATAACCATAGACGGCATTTCGCTTACAATAGCCGAAGTTGACGGCCCCGCCCTTGCGGTTTGGATTATCCCGCACACATTGCAGGCAACAAACCTTTCGCAAAAAAAGGCGGGCGACATCGTAAACCTCGAATTCGACATACTGGCAAAGTACGTCGAAAAAATCGCCCTTGCAGACCGCAAATAGTTTTATATGGCGGTCAAAAATCTGAAGTTTACAATTTTGTTGCTTTTATGGGCGGCGCTATCTGCCGCCCTGTTTTTTTGCGCGGCAAAGTCGGGCAAACGGGGCAAAACAAACGCCGGCGATTTTGCCCTGCAGGAAACGCCAAGCGAAATAAAAATAGCCAGCTGGAATTTGGGCAACTACTCTTCGGCTTCGAGAATTATAGACGGCAAATTCGCCCCAAAATACCCTAAAACGGAAAGCGAAAAAAGCCGCATTGCGCAAATCGTTTGCCAAATAAACCCCGACATTTTGTTTGTGCAGGAAATGGGCGCCGAAAATTTCGGAGAATTTTTAGACAGACTAAAAAACGCCGGCATTTACTACCCCTATTGCGAGATACTGCAAAATGCCGACAATGCGCGCTGTTTGGCGGTAGTTTCTAAACTGCCGTTCGAAAAAACATTTAAATTCGACAACCTGCAATTTGCGTATATGGGCAAGCCCGCAAAAAGCCCGCGCGGTTTGCTTGGCGTAAAAGTCGGCGGCTTTTATCTTTTTACCGCACACCTAAAAAGCAGGCGCAGGGCAAAAAACACCGACAAACATTGCGGGATTTTCAGAAAGGCCGAAGCCTCGCAAATCGCAAAAAAGCTTGCGGCGTTTTCCCGGCAAAAGCTGCTTGTTTGCGGCGACTTTAACAGCGAGCCGAACGACGCATGTATAGACGAATTTAAAAACACGGCCCGCCTTTTTGTTTTGCCGCAGGCCGACGACAACGGCGAAAGCCATACACTGACTTGGCAAAACGGCAAAAAGCGCGGCAGGTTCGACTTTTTCCTTTTAAGCGAAGCCGCCGAAAACAGCGCACAAAAATGCGCCCTTGTATGCGATACAAAAGGCGCAAGCGACCACAGAATTATCGTGCTAAAACTTATATGCCGCGGCAGTCCGAAGCGTCTTTAGTTTTGTAGCCGCTGTCCTGCCTTTTGTGGTTTATCGAGTTTTTCTTTGTGTACGCGTCGAAAAAGTCCTGCGCCGACATACCCAAAACTTGGGCTATAGACACCAAAAAGTGCAGAATGTCTACGGCTTCAACTTTGGCGTTTTGCGCGTCGAATTTCTGGTATTTTGCCCACCACTTCCACGGAACCGAATCTATAAGCTCGGCACATTCCTGCTGCAGGGCGCGGCTGTAGTTTAAAACCCACTTAACGCGCTCTTCGTCGGTCATATTCGCGGTGTCTATGCCTATGCGCTTGTTAAGTTCGTACTGTTCCTTAAAGATTTCTTCCAGTTTATCCATAGTAGCGTATATTTTTTATTGCGTTGGTGTTTTGTCAAAATCTAATTGCGAAAATGCGTCTTTTATTTTTGCGTCGAGCGTTTTTAGGTTAAATTCGTCCCAATCTTTCGGCGCTATTGCCGACAAAAAGTTCTTGCCGTAGGGCTTGTTTAAAATTCTGGAATCCAAAACAACGGCAACGCCCCTGTCGCTTTCCGAGCGTATAAGCCTGCCAAAGCCCTGCCTAAACTTCATCACGGCCTCGGGCAGCGAAAGTTTTTGGAAGGGATTTTCGCCCAGGCTTTCAAGCATTTCGCATTTGGCCGCCGCCAAAGGGTGGTCGGGGTTAACAAACGGCAGCTTTGTTATTACAAGCAAGTTAAGGGCGTTGCCCGCAATGTCTACGCCCGTCCAAAAGGCATCGGTGCCAAGCAGCACGCCGTTGCCCGAATTTTTAAAGCTTTGCAATGCCTCTTTAGGCGACATTTCGCCCTGCGCAAATATTTCCCTTTTGGGGAATTTTTCCCTTAAAATTTTAAGCGTTTTGTTAAGCTCGTAATAGCTTGTAAACAAAACAAGCGTGCCCCCGTATTTGTTCGCCGAAATCAAGCGCCCTATTGCGTCGGCCAAAAATCCCGCGTCCATCTTCTTGTCGTCGCCCATATTCGGGGCGTCTTTGCAAAGCAAAAGCCTGCAGTTTTTTCGGTAGTTAAAGGGCGACTTTTCTATTCCCTGCTGTGCGATTTCGCCGCCGACAGAATCGGCAAAGTCGTTTAAGTCGTTTCCGTTTAGCGACAGCGTTGCCGATGTCATTACAACGCTTGTTCCCTTTGCAAAAAGCCTTTGCCTTAATATGCCTGCTACGCTTAGCGGAGCCGAGCAGATTTTTGTATAGTCTTTGTTTTTGCCCGAAGTTTCAAGCCAATAAACCTGCTTTGGCGTGCTTAAATAAAGGGCGTCTTCAAGCGACAGGGCTATCGAAAATATCCTTCTTGCGCAGTCGTCTATGTCGGCCTTTTGCGACTGGCTCGTGGCTTTCGAAGCCAATGCGTCGAGCCTTTGTTTTAGCGATTTTAAATCTTCGCAAATGCCGGAATTTAGCCACTCTTCGGCGGCAAGCCTTGCAATGTCTTTGCCCGTAAGGTACATTGCCGAAGCCTGCGCAAAAAATTCCGACACAGCCGAAATGCACTGCAAAACCGAATCTATGTCGTACTGCGTTGCATACTTGATTTTTTTAAGCAGCCCCTTTTTTGTTCGCGGGTTGTAAATTCTTTTAAGCTCGCGCAAAATGCCGTAGTCGCTAAGTTCCATTCCGAAAATTTCCTCGGCAACCTTTGCAACCAAATGGGCTTCGTCGAAAACAAAAAAATCGTCGGCGGTAAGTATGCCCTTTGTGGAGTTGTCGGCCGACTGCGCCGACGCCATAAGCGAAAACACTAGGCTGTGGTTTAGAACGACAACATCGGCCTTGTCGAACAGCTTTTTTGCGTTCTGGTAAAAGCAGTCGTCGCCCTCGTTTGGCGTGCACAAACCGCTTTCGGCATTTACCCAGCTCCAAACCTCTTCGTCGGGCGGGGGAACCAGCTCGTCCCTTAAGCCCGTTTTCGTTTTCAACGCCCAGTTTGCAATGCGCTCTAGCTCCGATATTTCGCTTTGCATAAACAAGTCGCCCTTTTCGGCCAGCGCCTTTTTTAGACGCGTAGAGCACAAGTAGTTGCGCCTGCCGTATAGCACGGTGTATTTAAAGTCGGCATATTCGGCCAATTCCGGCGTTTGGGCAAAAAACTTTTCTATAAACGGCAGGTCTTTTTTTACAATCTGCTCTTGCAGCGCCATTGTGTGGGTGGAAACATAAAGCTTGCGGCCGTGCTTTTTGGCAAAAATTACGGCGTTTATCAAATACGCAAGGGTTTTGCCCACACCCGTGCCCGCCTCGAACAAAAGGGGAGAATCGCTTTCGAAACTTTGGGCGCAAAAATACGCCATATTCTCCTGCTGGCTGCGGTGGCGCATACAAGCCGTGCTTTCAAGCAGGCCCCCCTTGCAAAAAATGGATTCGCTCGTATTGGGCAAATCCATTCTTTCCGATTGGCTCGGAGCTATCATTGTTTTTTATGCTATTCGCCTTTTCTGAAAGCGAAGAAGTTTTTCGCAGCCCTTACCAACCCGCCAAAACTGCCGAATGTGTCGCAAACCGCGCTCGGTTCGTAGCCGCAGTGCAACATGCAATCTTTGCATTCCTTTTGCGTGCCGTTTACGCCCAAAGAATACCCCTCTATGGCGTCCATCAATTCCTTATAGGTTTTGCAGTAGCCGTCGTTTATAAGGTAGCAGGGTTTTTGCCAGCCGAATATCGAGTAGCAGGGGTTGCCCCACGGAGTGCAGTCGTAAACCTGTTTGCCCTTTAGGAACTGCAAAAAGCTGGGCGAATGGTTGAACACCCATTTCTTTGAGGGCTTCGACAAAATTTCGTTAAACAGCTTAATTGTTTTGTTTCTTTCCAAAAACTGGTCTTGGTTTGGCGCCTTTTCGTAGGGGAAACCGGGGGAAATCATCATGCCTTCAACGCCCAAGTCGGTCATATCGTCGAAAAAGCGGCGCACGTCGTTGGGGTTTGCGTTGTTGAAGATAGTGGTGTTTGTAGTAACCCTAAAGCCGCGCTTTAAGGCTTCCTTTATGCCTTCAACTGCAATGTCGTAGGCGCCGGGTTTGTTTACGTTGCCGTCGTGCATTTCCTTTGTACCGTCTAGGTGAACGCTAAAGGAAAGGTATTTGCTGGGCTTGTACAAATCTATTTTGCGGAGCAAAATTTGCGCGTTTGTGCACAAATACACATATTTGCCGCGCTTTATAAAGCCCTCTACCATGCGGGGCATTTCGTCGTGCAAAAGGGGCTCGCCGCCCGCAATGCTAACCATGGGCGCTCCGCATTCTTCCACCGCAGCCCAGGCTTCTTCGGGGGTCATTCTCTTTTTAAGAACGTCTACACCATACTGTATTTTACCGCAGCCCGAGCACTTTAAATTGCACTGGAAAAGCGGCTCTATCATCATAACCAAAGGGTACTTTTTTTTGCCCTTAATTGCGTTTGATATCGCGTATTTTGCTACTGTTAAAACTTGTGATACTGGAACTGCCATATTGCGGTAATATCCAATATATTTATTTTATTTTTTCAACACTATTTTTCGGCGAAGGGCAAAGCCCGCGTTAAACCGTTTGCATTAAGCCCGGCAAAGCTAAAGCATTAAATCGCCCAAATCGGCGGGCGAAAGCTCTTTTAATTCGCCGCTTTTTTTGCCGGCGGGCAAAGCCGCATTGTCTTTGCGCGATATTTGCGAATACGACTCTATGTAAACTCCGCCGCCGTTTTTTGTTATATAGGGGTGAACGCCGTAGCTGCTTACCACAACAAAACCGTCTTTTTTGAAAAATACGTCTTCGGTAAATTCGAGCATAAATATTTTTTGGGGTCTATACCAAAGTACTTTGTTGAAAGATATTTGCCCTGCATATTCCACCGTTTTGTCGGAATTGCCCGATTTAATTTTCAGCGTAAGGCGTCCGTCTTTAACCTCCATTACCGAAGAGACTTTTACGGGAATTCCCCTGCTGCTTACAACGCCGCGGCCCACCAAAGTTTTTTTGTCTTTGCGCACATAGGCGTTTTCGGTTTCGAAATTTATAAAGGGCTTTTGCATTATGCACAGGGTTTCGCGCCCCTGCCACCTGCCCTCGTACGCCGACAAAACGCCGTAGGCGTTTGTAAACGCAAAATCGAAGACAAACGGCGAATTGGCAAAAAGCGCAGCCTTTGCGGCAAGCAATGCCGAAAAAAGCGCAAAAAACGCAATCTTTAAAAAGCCGCCCATTGCAGGTTAAATGTCTATTGTATCGTCGCCATTATTGCGGCGTTTTTTGCCCCTGCGCAATGTGCGTTCCGATTCGAACATTGCAACCAGCCAAAAAACGGCGTCGGTTATAAAGGCGGCAAGCAGCGCCCAAAAATACGATGTAAATTTTATGCCCGGTATTACCCCCGCCGCTATCCATATAACAAGGGCGTTTATAAACAGCATGCCCACCCCGAAAGTAAGCACTATAAAAGGCAATGTAAACACCACCAGCACGGGGCGTATTATAAAATTGAAAAGCCAAACCGCCACAACCAGCGCCGCATACGAAAATATGTTTGCAAAGCTTACCGCCCCGCCCGAAATGTAGCTTGCCGCCAAAATGCCGAAACCTATAATGGCGCAATTCTTCCAAAAATGCAGTTCTATGCGCCTTGTTATCACAAAACGGGTAAAATCGTCTTTAGGGTCTTGCATATCATTTCTCATTGCGCAAATTCTCCTTGATTTTTTTGTAGTTGTCAAGCCGTTCGGCAATCTGTCTTTCGGCGCCGTAAGGTTTGGGGTTGTAAAAATGCACGGGCTTTTCGGTGTAGTCCTGCCCGCTAATGTGGTTTTTGCACATGTGCGGGTAGATATATTCGGCTCCGTTGCCCAAGTTGCGGTTGAACGCCGTGTGCGAATCCCTTAAATATACGGGCACTTTTTGAACGGGCTTGTTTTGCACCTCCTCTTTTGCGGCAAAAATCGCCTCGGTTGCGCTGTTGCTTTTGGGGGCTGTTGCCAAAAAGATGACAACATGCGCCAAATTAAGCTCGCATTCGGGCAGGCCCACCCTTTCGCAGGCGTCGAAGGCGGCGTTTGCAAGCAAAAGCGCGCGCGAATCCGCCAAGCCTATGTCTTCGGAGGCAAAAATCACCATTCTTCTGGCTATAAAGCGAGGGTCTTCGCCGCCCTTTAGCATTTTTGCAAGCCAATACAAGGCTGCATCCGGGTCGCTGCCGCGCATGCTTTTTATGAAGGCGCTTATTGTGTCGTAGTGCTCGTCTTCGTCGGCGTCGTAGCGTATTTGGCGCTCTTTGGCAAATGCCTTAATGTCGGCTTCGTCTATAGTTTTGTTTGCGCCCTTTGCCAACACAATGGTTTCCAGGGCGTTTAGGGCGCGCCTTAAATCGCCGTCGCATATGTTTGCAAGCGATGTCATTGCGTCTTTTGCAAAAGTGCACTTGTAGTTGCCCAGGCCCCTTTCGGTGTCGTTTAGCGCCCTGTTTAAAACCAAAACAACGTCGCCAACCGAAAGCGGTTCAAGCTTAAAAAGGTGGCTGCGCGAAAGCAGCGGCGCGTTTATAAAAAAGCCGGGGTTGTGCGTTGTTGCCCCTATAAGCCTTATGTTGCCGTCTTCTACATCCGGCAAAAGAAGGTCTTGCTGCGATTTGTTGAAACGGTGTATTTCGTCTATAAACAAAATGGTCTTTTCGGAGCCGTGCAGCCTTGCCATTTTAAGCTCATCCCTAAGCTGGGCTACGTTCGAAAGCACCGCGTTTATCTTAACAAACCTGCTTTTTGTAGTTTGCGCAATAACGTTGGCAAGCGTTGTTTTGCCGCAGCCGGGGGGGCCGTAGAATATTATCGAGCCGAATGTGTCGCTTTTAATCAGCCTCGGCAAAAGGCAGTCGTCGCCCAAAATGTTTTTATGGCCCGCAACCTCCGACAAATTGCGCGGACGCATTCTTACCGCAAGGGGCGCGCTTTGCAATACGGGGCGCCCTTTGCTTTCGGAATTTTCGCCAAAGTCGAACACGCTGTTTACAGGACTATCCATAAAACTAAAAATTTTCGGATACTAAAGCAAATCTTGAAAGTTTTGTCAAATAGTGCATTATCTTTTGGCAATATGACGGGATTATGCACAGCTTTAACCGTTGCAGGCAGCGATTCGGGCGGCGGCGCGGGCATTCAGGCCGACATGCTTACTTTTGCGGCAAACGGCGTTTTTGCCACTTCGGCGATTGCGGCGCTAACCGCGCAAAATCCCGGCAAAGTTTGCGGCGTCTTTAAGGTGTCGGCACAATTCTTGTCGGAACAACTAAACGCCGTTGCAAAATTTTTTGCGCCAAAAGCCATGAAGTGCGGAATGTTGTTCGACGCCGACTGCATAAACGCCCTTGCCGACTTTGCCGAAGCTCACCCTAAAATAAGGTTTGTTGCCGACACCGTAATGATTTCCACCAGCGGCGCAAAACTTTTAAGCGACAACGCCGTAGACGCGTTAAAAAACCGCCTTTTGCCCCTTGCCGAAGTTATAACCCCCAATTTGGACGAAGCGCAGTTTTTGCTTGGCAAGCCCGTTGTAGACATATTTGCGGCGGCAAAAGAGCTTTCTAAAATAGTAGATACTGCCGTACTGCTAAAGGGCGGGCATTTAAAGGACGACATTTTAACCGACGTTCTGTGCACTAAAAACGGCAAAACATTTTCGTGGCAAACAAGGCGCATACCCCGCATAAATACGCACGGCAGCGGCTGCACGCTAAGCGCGGCAATTTGCGCAAATTTTGCAAAGGGCTTTTCCCTTGAAACTTCGGTTGAAAACGCCCGAAAATATCTTTTAAAGGGAATGCAAAACCCCGTTTTAGTTGCAGGCGAAAATTTTATAAACCACTTTCCCCATAAGAAATGAAAAGCCAACCGTTCGACATGGAAAACTCCGCAAGCGGACACAGGCAACGCCTGCGCGAACGCATTTTAAGCGGCAAGTTAAACGACATTGCCGACTACGAATGTATGGAGCTTTTTCTTATGCTGTGCATACCGAGAATAGACGTAAAGCCGCTTGCAAAGGCGCTGATAAACCGCTTCGGCTCGGTTGGCGGCGTAATCTTTGCAAGCGACAACGACCTGCTCGAAGTAAAGGGTTTTGGGCTTGCAGCGCTAAGCTCGGTAAAAATTCTTCGGCTTTGCATAGAAGCCGCAAACAGGCAAAACCTTACGGGCGAAAACGGACAACCCGCAACAATAGATTCGCTTATAAAATATTTTAAAAGCAGAATTTGCCAGTATCCCTACGAGGTTTTCGAAATAGTATGCCTAAATTCACAGCTGGAAATGCTCGGCGGCGGCGCGATAAGAATTTCTACGGGCTCGGCCTCGGCGGCTTCGGTAGACGCGCGAAAGATTGTAGAGCACGCAATAAGGCTTTCGGCGTCGAGCATAGTTTTGGCGCACAACCACCCCAGCGGCAACTGCACGCCGTCGGAAAACGACATATACCTTACCGAAACACTTGCGCAAACATGCCGCACAATAAATGTGGATTTAATAGAGCACATTATTGTGGGCAAAAACGACAGCTTTTCGTTCAGGCGCGGCGGGCTTATGGACAAGCTGTACGACTCGTCTTTGCCCGAATACCAATCGTCGAACGTGGCATCTAAAAAACTTACCATACAATGAGCTTTCTAAAAAACGAAATAATTTTGGCGGTGGAATCTTCGTGCGACGAATCGGCGTTGGCCGTATTCGATTCCCGAATGGGCTTTATAAGCGAAATAATACACTCGCAAATAGATTTGCACGCGCTGTACGGCGGCGTTGTTCCCGACTTGGCCAGCACCGAGCACCTTAAAAAGCTGCCCTTTTTGTGCCAAAAGGTATGCCGCGAATTCGACATAAACCGCGTAGACAAAATTGCCGTTACCTACGGGCCGGGGCTGCCGAACTGCTTGGCAATGGGCGTGTGCGCGGCAAGCGCGCTGGCGTTGTACTACAACAAACCCCTTTACGGCGTAAACCATCTAAGGGGGCACTGCCATTCGCCCTTTATTGCGCTTCACGAAAGCAACCCCGTAAATTTCGAAAAAAACTTTACCGATTTGCTGCCCAACCTTTCGCTTATAGTTTCGGGCGGCAACACAATTCTTGTGGAAATAGGAACCGACCGCCAAATAAAAATACTTGCCGAAACTTTAGACGACGCCGCGGGCGAAGCCCTGGACAAGGGGGCAAAGCTTTTGGGAATGCCCTATCCCGGCGGGCCTTTGCTGGAAAAAAACGCCCTTAACGGAAACCCGAAAAAATATATATTTCCCACCGCAATGGGGCACAAGGGCGATATTTCGTTCAGCTTTTCGGGGCTGAAAACAAGTTTAAGGTATTTTTTGGAAAAGCTAAGCGACGGGCAAATAAAAGAAAACTACGCCGACATTTGCGCTTCGTACCAGCGCGCGGTTGTAGAGCAGCTAAAGCGCAAAACGCTTATATTTGCAAAGCAAAAGCCCTATAAAAGCATAGGCATAAGCGGCGGGGTTTCGAACAACTCGCTTTTAAGAAACGAGTTCGAAAAAATGGCCAAGCGGCTGGGCTGCAAATTCTTTTCGGCAAAAAAAGAGCACAGGGGCGACAACGCCTCGATGATAGCCTTTGCGGCCTGGCTCGACGAAGCAAACACAATTTGCCCCGAAGGCGCTATGCCTGTAAGGCCGTCGCTTGAACTTTGCGACAGGTAAAAATTTTCGGCAAACTTGGGCTATAAAACGGGCTATTCGTTTCTTTCGTTGATTTTGCAAAGCGCGGCAACAAATATTTGCAAAACCACACAACCTATTAGCGCAGGCCAATTACCGCTAAAAAAGCCGTAGCTGTGCAGGCCGATACCCAGCATATTAACGCCGAACCACGCCCACAAAACCGCAATAAAAGCAAGGCTTGCCATTCCCAAAAAAGCCCTGTCGCAAAGCAGCGCAAACGACCTGCAATGAACGCAAACGGCCAGGTATAAAAGCAAAATCAAGGCGCCGTTTTCCTTTGGGTCCCACCCCCAAAAACGACCCCAGCTAAAGTCGGCCCAAATGCCGCCTAGCATTGTGCCGGCAAACACAAAAAGCAAAGCCCAGCGCATAATTGCGGCAACCGTTGCTGCGCATTTTGCCGTTTGCCCCCTTGAGGATTTTTTTATGAAAACGGCATTGCCTACAAGCTTTAGCGACGCAACCGCGGCCCCCAGCAATGCCGCGCAGTAGCCAAGCATAATGGTAACAACATGCACTGTAAGGTAAAAATTCGAGTTTAGCACGGCGCGCATATGCCCCATTGTGTCGCCGCTATACGGCAAGTTTAGCGCCACCAGCGAAGAAACGGCGCCTATAATGCAGCCCGCAAAAGCGTATATCGAATTTCTTTTTGCGCACCACAAAACAAGCGACACCAACGCGCAAACTGCGCCCGTAAACACCGCCGAAGAATACAGATTTGTAACGGGCGGCCTTAGCTGTATGTAGCAGCGCATTGCCAGCGCAAAGCAGCAAAACACGCTTGCAGCGGCAAACGCCGTAATAAAGGCCGTATGCAAAAAGCCCTTTTTGCCCGCCAACGAAGACAGCAAACCGCATATTGCGGCCGCGCAAAACAGCACAAAGGCCTTGTAAAATATGTCGAGGTTGTTGGCGAAATTTTCGAACCCGATTTTAAAGGCAATGTCGGACAAAAACTGCCGTTTTAGTTTGGCTGCCGCCGAAATATCGCCTTTGTTTAAAGCCTCAAAATACCTGCAATATGCCGAATTTGTTTTTTTGGAAAGCCCGTCGGGATTGCGTTCCAACAAAAAATCGAACGCGCCCATGGGGCGGTTTTCGGCATACAGCGGCTTAAACGAAAAATCTTTATGCGAGTCGAACGTAGCCTGTTTTTGCCTAAGCATTGCCAAAATTTTGCCCGCGTTGTATATTTTAGAATCGTCCACTTTCCTGTTTTCGACTCTCGAGCGCGAAATTTCGCCCTGCGCTATTGCAACCTCCCTTTGCCAGTAGTCGTAAAACTTAGACGGCGAAAAATCGGCATTGTCGGGCGAATATACAAAAGTCTCGCCCAAAGCTTCGAACGCCAAAATATTTCGGGCAAGATTTAAAAAGGCGGCGTTGCCCGAAAGTTTTTGCGCATTTTCAGCCAAAAAGTTGTACGAGCAATAGCGGCCTTTTAAATTTAGGGCTTTGCGCAAAGCGGGGTCGTCTACCCTGAAAACGTCGGCTTGGTATGCCTGCGGCTGGGCCGCATTTAGCATTAAAACAAACTGCGTTGCCGAAACTTTTTTGCCGTCTACAACAACGGCGCTTTTGCCGCCAATCATTCGCAAAGCGTCGTTTGCCGCCGAAGAAAGCGGCATATTTCGGCCCTCCTTTTGCACGCAAAGCGCCCCCATGCCCGAATAGGCTGCATTCGAACCGAAAACATAGTCTGCAATGTACGGGTAAAAGAGCCACACAAAGCACAAAAACAAAACAAAAATAGAATCAAACTTTTTCATTTTCGGGCGGCGAAAAGTTTTTGCGAATACATTATAAGCGCCCCTAAAACCACAAGTATAAGCGCCAAATACGGCAATATCTTTACGGGGTTTTTAACCGCCAAAAGCACCGTTGTTTTGCCGTCGTTTAGGTGCCCGCTTTGAAAATATGTCCAGGCGCCATACTGCACGGGCTCGTTCATCTTAACCGTTTTTATGTCTATTACGCCGTCTTTTTCGAATGCCAACGTGCTGGAATATTCCTTTGCAATATCGCTATTTTGCCAGTTTTTAGTTTCGAATTTTTTTAGCGTTATAGAATACAAAAGTGGAATATTGCCTGCGGCTTTGCCGTTTTGAGAATACAGGGTTAGTTGGTTTGCCGTCCGGTTTTCGGAAAGGGTTAGATATGCCTGTTTGCGCCAAAAACACTGCAAAAAACCCGATATTACCAAAAGCACCAACGAGGCGTGCACCATCGCAAAACCGAAGGCTTGCATTTTGCCCTTTTTGTAGGTTATTAGGCTTGCCGACAAAACCGCAACATACACCGCCCCCACAAAAAAACCGCCCAACAGGGGAATTTTATACGGAAAAAACGGCAAATCTACTGCGCAAAAAAAAGACTGCACATACTTTTCGACCGCGCCGTCTACGCCCAAGCGCGTTTGGTCTACAGTAAGCACAAAAACAAAAAATGCCGAATACAGCATTAGGGCAACCGCCAATTTCGGCGACGTCAATATGGCGGCCGGCCTAATTTTCATAGCAAAAGCGGCTAGTTGTTGAATCTAAAGACGGCAACATCTCCGTCTTGAAAAACATAGTCTTTGCCTTCAAGCCTGTATTTGCCCGCCTCTCTGGCGGCGGCAAACGAGCCGCATTCTATAAGGTCTTTTGCCGAAATAACTTCGGCCTTTATAAAGCCCTTTTCGAAATCGGTGTGTATTACGCCAGCGCACTGCGGGGCTGTCATTCCCTTTACAAATGTCCAGGCCTTGGCCTCTTTTTCGCCCGCGGTAAAATAGCTTGCCAAACCCAACAGCGAATAGGTTGCCCTAATAAGCTCCGAAACGCCGCTGTCTTTTGCGCCCATTTCCTGAATGTAGCTTTTTGCCTCTTCTTTCGACAATTCCGAAAGCTCCTCTTCAAGCTTTGCGCAAATTACGCATGTAGAGGCATTGTGCTCGGTTTTGGCAAATTGCCTTACCTTTTCCACATACGCGTTTTGCGAGGGGTCGGCAATGTCGGCGTCGGAAACGTTGCAGGCATATATAACGGGCTTAGCCGTAAGCAAAAAGTAGCCTTTCATGCGCTCTTTGTCGTCGTCGTTGCAATCCAAAGTGCTTGCGGGCTTAAGCGAATTTAGGTGGTCTACCAAACGCTTTAGCAGGTCTACGTTCTTTATGGCTTCCTTGTCCATACCCTTTGCCTTGCGGATATTGTTTTCAAGCTGTTTTTCGCAGCTTTGCAAATCGGCCAGGGCAAGCTCGGTCGAAATAATTTCAATATCCCTTACGGGGTCTACGGAACCTACCGAATGAAGTATATCGTCGTCGTCGAAGCAGCGGACAACCTGAACGATTGCGTCTACCTCGCGTATGTTGGCCAAAAACTTATTGCCCAAGCCCTCGCCTTTTGAGGCGCCCGCAACCAAACCGGCAATGTCTACAAATTCTACCGCCGCCGGAACTATTACCGACGTTTTTGCGATTTTCGCCAAAGGCTCCAGCCTGGAGTCGGGAACTTCCACAACGCCGACATTGGGCTCTATTGTGCAGAAGGGATAATTTGCGGCCTCGGCTTTTCTTGAGCGTGTCAGCGCGTTGAACAAAGTGCTTTTGCCGACATTCGGCAAACCTACTATACCTGCTTTTAACATTTTGCGAAAATACTAGTCTCTCGGCCCGTATTCTATGCGTTTGGAACCGAGTTTAATTGTTAGATGGTTTTTGCCGTCGGCGCGCTGCGTCTTTTCGGTGTAGCCCACTTTTTGAGCCGCAATCTTAAAGCTTTTGGCCACGGCAATAACTTTGTCTACGTCTTTTTCGGCGCAGTAAACTTCCATTCTGTGCCCCATATTGTAGACTTCGTACATTTCCTTTAGCGTGGTTTTGCTGGCGTTTTGAATGGCCTTGAAAACCGCGGGAGGCTCGAAAAGATTGTCTTTTACAAAGTGCACCCCCTTGCCGAAGCGCAGGCATTTTGTCTGCCCGCCGCCCGAACAGTGAACAAGCCCTTTAATCAGGTTCTTGTGCTTTTTTGCAAGCTTTGCAATTACGGGTGCATACGTTCTTGTCGGCGACAATATCGCCTCGGCTACCGTCATATCCGAATCGGGCAGCTTGTCGGCAAACTTGTAGGGGCCGCAGTATACGAATTTTTTGTCGATGTTTTTGTCGAATGTTTCGGGATATTTTTTTGCGTAGTATTTGCAAAGCATATCGTGGCGCGCGCTTGTAAGCCCGTTCGAGCCTATGCCGCTGTTTTCGAAAGTTTCATAAGTGGCCCTGCCAAACGAAGCTAACCCTACAATAGCCAATCCCGGCTTAATCGCATCGCCGCTAATTACCGACTTTTTGTCCATAACGGCAACCGCGCACGAGTCTACCGCAACGGTGCCCGTTATGTCGCCCGTGTCGGCGGTTTCGCCGCCGCCGCCGTAGATTTTCACGCCGTATTTCCTAAGCGTCGCCAAAAATTCCTCCGCACCGTTTATAAGGGCGGCAAGGGCTTTGCCGTCTATGTTCTTGGCGTTCCTGTTTAGGGTGTTCGACAACAAAATCCTGTCGTATACGCCAATGCAAAGCAGGTCGTCTATGTTCATTACAATAGAGTCTTGCGAAATGCCCTTAAACACCGAAGCGTCGCCCGTTTCCTTATAATACAAATAGGCGATTATGGATTTTGTTCCGCTGCCGTCGGAGTGTATTACATTGCACTTTTTGCGCGAGCCGGTAAGGTAGTCTTCGGTAATCTTGCAGAATGCCGATGGGAATATGCCCCTGTCCAGCTTGTCTACCGCCGAGTGTACTTCTTCCTTGCCTGCCGAAACGCCGCGCTGTGCGTATCTTCCCTTGTTGTTAGCCATAAATTTTTTCCAATTCCTCAAATTTTTGTTTTAGTTGTGCGTAGTTTTCGGCTACGGGTAAATCCGAATTTTCGGCGGCGAATTTTGCCGTCGGCCTATACAAAACCGCGCTGTTTGCCGCCCTTAGCATGGACAAGTCGTTGTACGAGTCGCCCGAGGCAATAACGTTGAAATTAAGCGAGCGGAAAGCCTCCACCGACTTGCGTTTTTGGTCGGCCATGCGCAGTTTATAGCCCGATATTCTGCCGCATTTTTCCACCACAAGCGAGTGGCAAAACAATGTGGGATACCCCAAATGCTTCATAATGGGGTTTGCAAACTGCTCGAAAGTGTCCGACAAAATCACAACGCGGCCCCTGCTTTTAAGCCAGTCTAAAAACTCTTTTGCGCCTTCAAGCGGCTCTATTTTCGACAGCACCTTTTCTATGTCGGGCATTTTAAGGTTGTGCTTGTCGAGAATTTCCAGCCTATAGCGCATAAGCTTGTCGTAGTCGGGCTCGTCGCGGGTGGTGCACTCCAGCTCGGCAATGCCAACCGACTTTGCAAAGCGTATCCAAATTTCGGGAATTAAAACCCCCTCCAAGTCTAAGGTAAAAATATTCATTTATCGTACGGGGTAAAAGTAGCTTGCTTCGCAGCAGTTGCCTATAGACTTCGAGTGAAGCAAAGTCTGCTTGCCCCTTTCCGAGTCTACAATCCACAACGAGCGTTTGCCGCCCTTTTCCTTTGTAAATATTATGTGGCGGCCGTCGGCAAGCCACTTGGGCTGCGAGCACCTTTCCGAGCCCGAGGTTACAAACTTGCTTTTGCGCTCTTTGGCGTCGTATACCGCAACCTGAAAGCCCCTTGCAACTGCGGCCGTAAACACTATTTTAGACGGGTCTACTGGGTTAAACGAAGGCTCCGAGCAATAGCCGCTTATGTTTGTGGGCACTCTTACAAACTTGCCGCCGTTAACCGACATTTTGTAGATTTGCGGGCCGCCGCGCGCGTCGGAGGCAAACACCAAAGTTTTGCCGTCGGGCGACCAGTTCGGCGAAGATTCCACAGCCTGCGTTTTTGTAAGCCTTTTAACGTTGCGCCCGTTGGAGTCTGCAAGCCAAATTTCGGCGTTGCCGCTTGTAGTTAAAATCATTGCAACCCTGCTGCCGTCGGGGCTTGGCGCGCCGCCTGCGTTTGCGCCCCTGTATTGGGCAAAGGGCCTTCTTGTGCCCTTGCTTAAATCAAGCTCGTACAAATCCATAAAGCCCGACCTGTAGTAGCCAGAATACAAAATTTTAGTGCCGTCGGCGCTCCAAAGGGGGAATATAGATTCGGATTTGTCGTTTGTAAGCTGGCGAACCCTGTTAAAGAACAAGTCGCCCGCGTAGATTTCCTTAAACGAGGTTTTGTCGCTTGCAAAGGTTATTTTGCCCGCAAAATAGCCGTTGCCGCCGAGGGTTTTTACAACCGCCAAGTCGCACGCGCGCATTAGGGCGTTAAAGGTGTTGTCGCCGTAAACAATCTGCTCGAATGTGCCGCCGCCTTTAATCGAAAGCTTTACCGCATTTACGCCAACGCTGGTAAAGTGGAAAACAAACTGCGAGGATTTTTCCTGCACAATGTTGTAGCTACCGTGGCTTGAAAACGCGCGGGTTGCCGCGGCCTTAAGTTCGGGGGAATCCGAGGAAACGGCGATGTTGTATACGGGCGCCTTGCTAAGCCCCTTGTCGATTGAAACTACGCCGCCGGAAATGCCCTGCGCATTTGCAAAACCGCAAAAAAGCGCAAGCACCGAAAACAGAATTAAAAAAGCTCTCATCATATTTGTAAGTATTCGGGATTTATACTCCTACAAAAATCGGCTTATTTCAACACTTTTATTCCACATTTTGAACCTGCTCGCGTATGCGTTCCAGTTCGTTTTTAAAATCTACGGCGATTTTTACGCACTCAAGCTTTGCGGCCTTGCTCGAAAGCGTGTTTATTTCCCTAAAAAGCTCCTGACACAAAAAGTCGAGTTTTCGCCCCGCAGTTTCGGTTGAGTCCAGCAGCGACTTAAACTGCGCAATGTGGCTCGAAATTCGGGTAAGCTCTTCGGAAATATCGGTTTTGTCGGCGTAAAGCACAATCTCGCGCATAACGGCGGGGTCTTTCCCGTCGACGCCGAGGTTTAGCGAGTTTAGCCTTTCCAAAATCTGCGCGGTGCGAAGCTGCACGCAGTCTTTCGACAAATCGGCCAAGTCGCCGCGCATTTTCGACAGCTTTTCCAGCCTTTTCAGGAAATCGTCTTTCAGGGCAACGCCCTCTTTTGCGCGCATATCGTTAAAGTCTTTTAAAGCCTTTTTTATGTGGGGCAAAAGCCGTTCGAAAACGGCTTGTATGTTGGAACTTTGCGCCAGCTGGCATTTTTCGGTAAGGGCCAGCACGGTTTGGGAATCCAATTTGCATTGTATGCCGTTTTTTGCGCAAAGCTCCGCAAAGTCGGAAAGCGTTTTGGCAAAGGCCGCCTCGTTGAATCCAAAAGACGCATTTTGCGCCTTTTGCACGCAAACATACACCCTGCCCCTCGATGAATTTTCCCTTGCCAAAGCCGCAATTTTCGGCTCTAAAACGGCCAATTCCCTCGGCAAAGACGCCGCAAACTCGAATCCCTTTCGGTTTATGCCCGAAACGGATATTTCGTATTTTACCGAGTCTACCTCGGCGTTTGCGCCGCCGAAGCCGGTCATGCTCCTTATCATAGCCTTACCTGCCAATCTTGCCAAGCGTAGCGTTTAAGCAGTTCCATAGACCTTTTAAGCGCCATTTTTTCGAAAATTTGCACAAGCCTTTCAAAGTCGGGCTTGCGGTTTTCCAGCGGGCCGATGTCGTAGTCGCATTTAAGGCGTATCAACCGTGT
Organism: uncultured Opitutales bacterium; assembly: GCA_934660865.1. Taxonomy (GTDB): domain Bacteria; phylum Verrucomicrobiota; class Verrucomicrobiia; order Opitutales; family Intestinicryptomonadaceae; genus CAKUIA01. The sequence goes on along the minus strand of CAKUIA010000010.1, from coordinate 59,433 downwards.
GTTGTCCATAAGCAAATTGGCTTTTTCGGCAATCTGCGCCCTGAATTTTTCGGGCTTAATCCAGTCGGCGCGCTTTATTATGTTTTCTACCGAGCCGAAATCCTTAATCCATTTTGCGGCGGTTTTGGGGCCAACGCCGACAAGGCCCTCTATATTGTCGGCGTTGTCGCCCATAAGCGAAAGGTAGTCTACCATTTCCGCCGGCGAAACCCCGAACTTTGCGCGTACTGCAACAATGTCTAGCTGCCGCCAACCGTCGGCCGATTTTGCGGGCGGCAAAAGCTGGTATATTTTTGGGGCAACCAACTGGGCAAAATCCTTGTCGGAGCTTAGAATGTATATCTCCTCGGCGCTGTCTTTTACCTTTTGCACCGCGCTGCCCAAAAGGTCGTCGCCTTCTATGCCCTCGCGCTCTACAACCGCAAAGCCCATTGCGCTGCATATTTCCTTTATATACGGCATTTGCAGGCGCATATCGTCGGGCATAGACGAGCGGTTTGCCTTGTATTGTGGGCGTATTTCGGTGTGCCTTTTCGAGCGCCCCTTGTCGAAAAATATTGCGGTATCGTGCGGGCAGTGCATAGACGCAAAACCGAAAATCGCCGCCGAAAACGCGTGCAAAGCCCCCGTCGGGAACGACTCTTTGTTCCGCAAATCGGGCAAAGCGTAAAAGCTTCTAAAACTTAAATTGTGTCCGTCTATAAAAAAATATTTCACAAGCAATAAACACAATAAAGAGGGCTTTTTGTCAAACCGATATTCGCCGAGGCAAAACGCTTCTTGCGCTTGACCGGTGTTTGCACCCAAGCTTTTGCACAGCCCCTAAAAACTTGACAAGCTATGTTGGCAACGGCATTGTAGGCCGAGAATTTGCAGCTAAACACACCCCAGCGGTTTTAAAAAATTTTATATGGAAAGCAGTTTTAAAAATTGGCCCTTTTTCGGGCAAGACGCCATAGATTCGGTTTGCGACGTTTTGCGTTCGGGCAAAGTAAACAGGTGGACGGGCGCCTTAAATACCGAATTAGAGTCGAAGATTTGCGAAAGCGTAAAGTGCAAATACGCAGTTGCCGTGGCAAACGGCTCGCTTGCGCTAGAGCTTGCATTCAGGGCCATAGGCATAAAGGCAAACGACGAAGTTATTGTCCCCTGCAGAACTTTCATTGCGTCGGCTTCGGCCGCGGCGGTTTTGGGTGCAAAAATTTCGGTTGTAGATGTAGACATAAACACCCAAAACATTTTGCCCGAGGCCATAGAAAACGCCGTAAACGAAAACACCAAGGCCGTTGTTGCTGTGCACTTGGCGGGTATGCCGTGCGATATGGACAAAATTTGCGCCATAGCAAAAAAGCACAATTTGTATGTGATAGAAGACTGCGCGCAGGCACACGGCGCAATCTACAAGGGAAAGCCCGTAGGCTCTATCGGCGACATTGCGGCCTTTAGCTATTGCCAGGACAAAATCATAACAACGGGCGGCGAAGGCGGCGCCGTTACCACCAACAGCGAAGATTTGTGGCGCAAAATGTGGGAATATAAAGACCACGGCAAAAGCTACGCCGAAGTGTTTGCCCCCGCGAAAAAAAAGGGGTTTAGGTGGCTTGCAGAAAGCTTCGGCACAAATTTTAGAATGACGGAAATGCAGGCGGCCCTCGGCATATACGGCTACAATAATCTGGAGAGCTGGATAAAGGCGCGCAACCAAAATGCCGCGGTATACAATTCGGTTTTGTCGGAATTTAACTGCATTAGGCTCGAGAAAATTCCCGGAAACGTAAGGCACGCAAAATACAAGCACTACTGTTTTGTGGAGCCCGACCGCCTAAAAAGCGGGTGGTCGCGCGACAGGATTATCGACGAAATTTCGAAGCTGGGCGTGCCATGCTATTCGGGTTCGTGCCCGAACATTTCGGAGGAAAAGTGCTTTGTAAAAAAGGGCTGGAACAAGGGCAAAAGCGAGCTTGAAAACGCATACAGGCTCGGCGAAACATCGCTTATGTTTTTGGTGCACCCAACAATAAAACAGTGCGACTTGTACCAGGCGGCAAAGTCCGTAAAAACAGTGCTGAAAACTGCGCAAAAGTAGGGCTAAAGGCGAATAAAAAAAGGCGCAAAAGTAAGCCCCGAAACGCAAAAAATTTCGGGGCTTTTTTGTTTAAAGATTTCGCAAAAAATTCGGATTTTCTATTGCCTTAATTTTTCGGCTATGGTTTTTGCAAGCTCTTTAACCTGCTGCATTTGCCCGTCGCTTGCAGCGCCTTTTACGATAACGTCGGGCAATCTTTCGGGCTTTGTTGTCGCAAACAGTTCCTCTATCTTTTTTTGCAGAACCCCGCCCCACGCAAACGAGCCTATTACCGACAAATATTTTATTTTCGGCCTAAGCAAGTTCGCCACATAGCACGCCGAAACCGCAACCGGGTGCGGCCCCGCCAATACCATAGAAGCCCCTACAACCAGCACCGAAGCGCCTATAAGCGACATTGCAAATTCGCCTATGTCCTTTTCGGCAATGTCTATAAGCTCGGTTTTTACGCCCTCTTCTATCAAAGCCTCGTTTAAAACCTTGCACATTTGCCCCACATGCCCGTACATTGAAACATATGCAATAACAACCTTCTTTTCGGGAACGGGGTTTGCCCACTTTTCGTACAAGCTTATTATAAAATCGGGATTTTTATAAACAAGGCCGTGGCTTGGCGCAATAATTGCGGGGTTTAGTTTTCTTACAACGCCGCAGTATTTTAGGCAAAAGTTAGCAAAAGGCTGCATAATTTCGGCGTAATAGCGCTTTGCGGCAAGCGCGGTTTCGGCATTGTCGGGCGAAAACACCCTGTCGCTGGCAATGTGCGCCCCGAAAAAGTCTGTCGAAAACAAAATGTTGTCCTCCGGCAAATACGCAAACGAGGTATCGGGCCAATGCACCCACGGCGCCAGCATAAATTTTACGGTTTTGCCGCCCAAATCGTAGCTTTGGTTGTCGGCAAAAATTTCGATTTTTTCGGCGGGTATATGCAGGGCGTCTTTGATTATTTCGGCGCACTTTGCATTTGTAAGAACTTTCGCCGAAGGATACGCCTTTAGCATTTCGGGCAACGCTCCCGTGTGGTCTTCCTCGCCGTGGTTGGCCACAATGTAGTCTATTTTGTCCACGCCGTTTTGCCTTAGGTAGGCTATAAATTCGCCTGCTTTGGGCGCGTAGGTGCCGTCTACCAGCATAACGGCATTTTGCCCCCTAATTATATACGAATTGTAGCTTGTGCCCTCGGGTAGCGGAACAAGCTGGTCGAACAGTTTTCTTTCGGCGTCGTCGGTTCTGACGGCTATAACGTTTTTTGCTATTTCCTGAAAAGTCATTTCTTTTTGTCTGTTGTATGCGGCAAACAAAGGTGCATATAAAAATGCTTCGGGCAACACTTTTATACGCACCTTGTTTGTAAAAGCCAAAAAAAACGCTATTCCTGGGCTTCCTCGAATTCGTCTTTGCCTACTCCGCAAACGGGGCAAACCCAGTCGTCGGGCAGGTCTTCAAACGAAGTTCCCGCCGCTATACCCGAATCGGGGTCGCCCTTTTGGGGGTCGTAAACATATTGGCAAACCTTGCATACATATTTTTTCATACGGTTTTGTTTCCTTTCTATTATATATAAAGCGTAAATTTTTTGCAAAAACTTCGGCAAAAGAGCCCGAAAGCAAAATTCGGCGCATTTTATACGCAAAAAGCCGCGCTTTTGCGCAAAACAAATCGGCATCAACAACTAAAAATTTAAACAAACGGCGCCTTTCTTAAAAAAAAGGTTGAAAAATAAAAAATATATGGCACATTTATAACTTTAACAATTTTAAGAGGACAATAAAATGCCAAGAGAAACAGTAATCATAGAATGCACAGAAGCGCGCAAAGAAGGCAAACGCCCCTCGCGCTATATGACAACACGCAATCCCCGCAAACAGGCCGAGAAGGTTGAAAAGATGAAGTACAATCCCTCTCTTAAGCGCAGAACTTTGCACAGGGAAATCAAGAAATAGTTTTTATTTTTAGATAACCGTTTTTTTGCGAAACGCTCTCCTTTTTTCGGGGGGCGTTTCGTTTTTTTGTATATTTTGCGGGTGTTTTTACGGCTTTGCGCTTGACACAAAATTTTGCAAAATTAGTAATTGCCGCGAACAACTTTTACACACATTGCCAAAGATGAATATCATAAAAGCGCTACTTTTTTTGTTTTTAACTACATTTGCATTTACCGCCCGCGCAGACTCGGGCGACATTCTTTTGCCCAAGGGCGCAAAGGTTGCATATCAGGCAAAAGTTAACGGCAAGCTTTGCCAATTATACAAAGGCAGGCTTTACGTAGACGGCAAATACACATTTTTAAAAACGGGCAAGCCCCTGCGCAATTTCGGCAGCAAAAAAGAGTGCGAGCGCTTTATCGCCGAAGACCTGCCCGTGATAAAGGAAAAGGGCTTTAACAACCTTGTTTTAAACTGCTACTGGCACCAGTTCGACCGCGACGGCGACGGCACAATAGACGTAGACACCGCCCCCCTAAAGGCGGTAATCGACAAAATTAACGAGCTTGGAATGTTTGCCAGCATTGCGGTAGAAACCTACGGCGTTGGCGGCGGCACAATACCCAAACAGTTTTTCAAGCGCTTTCCCGACGCCATTGCAATAGACAGCACGGGCAAAAAGTGCATAGACGACGAATACGGCAAGGGCACCGCCGTTCCCTCGCTGTTCGACAAAAACTACCTTAAGGCCACGCGCCTGTATATCGCAAACCTTGCCCGCGCTTTGGCCGACAAAGACATTCTAAATTTCGAAAGCACCGTAGAACCCCAATATATAGGCAACAAAACTTTGGATTTTTCGCCCGCGGCAAGAAAGGCGTATAAAGAATACATACAAAACAACGCCATACCCGCCCCCGAAATGCCCGCCGAATACCCCGTAAGCCGCGAATTTTTAGACAGCCCCGTTTTCGGGATTTTCCTTGCCGAAAATTTGGGCGACTGGGTTAGCCAAGATATAAAAGCCTTTAAAGACGCCTACAAAAAGCCCGTATTTGCGGCGGTAGACTATTTGGACGCGCTTGAAGAGACAATGCGAAACCGCATGGGCAACCCCGAAATATTTTTAGCTTCGCTTAAAGACGTGCAGATAATTCAGGTAAACTGGAGCTGGCACTTAAAAACAAGGTCGCCAAACGACAAGGCGTATGCAAGGGTAAGGGCTATAAACCGCATACTAAACCGCAACTGGGCAATAAGCGAGCATATGACGCTTAACGGCAGCGACTTTAGGGGCGCCGAAACCCCAGCCCTGCTAAAGAATACGATAAAAAGTTCCACAAACTATGGTTGGGACTTTACCGACATCTTCAACAAGGGGCGCTTTTGCGTTTACGAAAATAATTGGAGACCAAAAGACCCAATGAAGGAGGTAGACGAAAATTTCGACGACTACCTTGCCGAAATCTACGACACGGTAAAGGCAAAAACCGACAAAGGCCAATAGTCTTTTAATAAATATTAACCTTTTTTTTAATGCGCGCCCCAAAAGACGCGCATTTTTTTGCGCCCCTGTAAAAATTTTACATGAGAAAACCGCAAAATATATTTATACTACTTGCTTTAATAAAATTGCACAAGTTGTGTTTTATAGGTTAATCAAATAACGCCAAAAATACCAAAACAAACAAGGGCAAATTCTAACATTAAATACATAACTTACTAACATTTACACTGTTGCACAGATTATTTAAATATCACATTTTATTCAAAAAAAAAAAAAATAACCTGCTGTATCAAAAATTCGGTTGACTTTACAAAATCAAAAGCCTACTTTCCTTTTGTTAAATTCAAACTTCCCACTATATTTAACTTACACAACAATGAAACTATCATACCTAAAAACAATATTCGTTGCGGCGGCTGTATCGGCAATGTCGGTAAACGCTCCAGCAGATGAAATGTATTGGCGCTACCTGTACGGGTCGCGCGACGACAACGGCAGAAATGCCAGCAACTGGCGCGATGCCGAGGGCAACAAGCTTAACCGCGTCCCCACAAAAGACGACAACCTAATATTCGATTCGTACGACCCTGTTGAAGAAGACGGCGGCACACAAGTCTCGAACCGTATGCACACGCAAGGATTCGAATTGAACGTTGCAAGCATTTTGTTAGATTTTGATTCCACAAAAGCTTCACCAAGCAATTCAAGCTTTGCGATTGTTGCCGTAAACAATGCAAACAACAACTTCACCGTAACGGGCGGCCTTACAGTTAGAGGCGACAAAAACATTGTTTTTAGGCCCGACAACCTCAATGCGCTTACAACACACGCATGGAAGTCTATAGACTTGGGCTATGTAAGCATAGAAAATTCGCGCACGCTTCAGTTTGAAAATACATGCGCGCTTATAAAGCTAAACGCCATTTACAACGAAACAAAGCAACAGTGGGAAACTATTAGCGACATGTTTGTAAACGAAATTGGCGAAGGCTCCAGCATTACCATTCAGGGCAAACAGTTTGAAAACGCCGATCAGCAAGTTAAAGCCGTAATGGGTTCTACAAACAACTACGGCAACATCAACATTTGGGCTAATACCGAATTTATTGCCGCAGGCAACAACTTCAATAACTACGGCACAATAACCGTAATTCAAAATAGCCAATATGCGGGCAACCAAGCGCTTTCGGGTGTTATAAACAACAAGTCAACCGGCACAATCGCAATCGACAACAATACGGGCGACAACACCATAAACGCCGTTATCAACAACGAAGGCACAATAGGCTCGAATACAAACGCGGGCAAGATGGTGTTTACAAACGGTTCTAAAATAAACAACATCGGTGGCTATATCAACCTAAACGGTGCGGGTATAGACTTCCAGGAAGGTTCTTCGCTATATTCCAAAACCGCAAGCAGGGTTGTGTTTAACGCAAAAACAAACGCAGCGCACTTCTCCGATTTTGAAGTATACGGCTCGGGCGAAAAGAACACTACAATCGACAAAGGCGCGCGCTATGTAGACATCTACGGCACAAACGTTTCGTTCGACAACCTCACAATAGGCGGCGGTTTTTCGCGCTATGCAAAAGACGTTGAAGGAGATGCAAATGCAAAAGGCGTAGACCACTTGTTCTACGTTTCCGACTCGGGCGCATTCTCGGCAAAGAATATAACGATATTGACCAACCTTGTTTCGTCCGAAAACGAAGCAAACGGCATTACCGACAACTACGCCCAAATTAGAAGCAACGGCGGCCCCGCAACAATAGAAAACCTGACATTCCAGGGCGGCGAAAGCGCCGACGCAAAAACATACAGAGTTGGCGAATTCCGTATAAACACAGGTAAAAAAGACTACGGCGACGACTACGCCTTGGTTATAGACAAAATAAACGTTTTGGGCTATGCAAAGCAGTCGCACTGGCTCAGCACTTTTAGCACGGTAAGCGCGAAAATAGGCGTACTTAATATAGAAGACGGCATTTCCGTTTCCGACGGCGGCATTGGCGCCGAAAACTTTACCGGCACAAAACTTTTGGTCGAAAAAGTTACGGGCAATGTTCGCACGGCAAATTCCAGCGAAGTTTCGGGCCACCAGGGCATTACCGTAAACGACATTTCGCTTACAAATGCAATAAACGGCGCGGGCGTAGTTTACTTTAATGTACGCGGCACAAAGAGCGTTGAAATCGACACCGTAAACGCGGTTGTAAAAAATTCGGCAGGCTACGGCGGCGAGCTTTACGCTTGGACCGAAGTTAACACCACGGTGGGCGAAGCGGGCGCAGTTCATATTAAAAACGTAAACCTAGACGCAGGCACAAGGTTGCACATCGGCTCGGTTGGCACAAGCGAGTTGAACGGCTACACAGGCTATTCGCACCTCGACAACGTAAACTTGGGCAACGGCGGCGTGCTTGAATTTGCATTTAAAGACACCGGTGCAGACGGCGCCATTGTGGAAAAAACAGCCAATATCGGCAACCTTAACGGCTACGGCACAATTAAGCTAGACGGCAATTCCGACTGGATTACCTACACGCTAAACCTTAACGGTTCGGGCAAATATACAGGCAGCATCTCCGACGAGTCCGGCAAGGCGGCCCAGGTTGTAAACATTGTTAAAAACGGCACTGGCACGCAAGTTCTAGGCGGCAACAACACCTACAAGGGAACTACCACCGTAAACGAAGGCACGTTGCTTATGAACAGAACCGACGGCAATACAACAATTACCGTAAAAAGCGGCGCATTTTTAGGCGCGGCGGGCAACGGTTTGAATGTTGCAAACATTGTTAAGGAAAGCGGCGCTTCGTTCATGTTCGACTTTAGCATGGGCAGCGACGTGTCGATTAACCTTACCGACGGCTCGAAGCTTAGCGGCGAAATTTTGTCGACAGACTTTGTATTCTGCAACATTGCCGGCATATTGAATATGGAAACTTTGCTCTTCTCGTTTACCGAAGAGGAAAATATAACTAACGCCTTCTTAAAGGAAATCCTCGACAGCGGCGCAACTTATACATACATAGACAAGGCAACTGGCGACCAATACATAGCAAAGTTCACCGAAGGCGACGCCGACGGCTGCATGTATGTAACATTCGAAGTTCCCGAACCCGCAACATGGGCTGCAATTTTCGGAGCTTTGGCCTTGGCTTTGGCGATATACCGCCGCAGGAAATAGGCTTAAAAAAAAGATTATCATAAGTTCTCCTTTATGCCGCTCCCCTCTTTTGGGGAGCGTTTTTTTGTGCCCCGAAAAACACTTTTAACGCAAATAAAAGACAAAAAGCACGGCTTGTTTTCGGCATAAAATCGGGAAAAAAGCGCCCTTGTTTACCGTGAAAATCGCTGTGTTTGCCATATAAATTGCGGGGGTTTTACGGCGTCTTATTACGGCGTTTACCATAAAAAAACACGGTTTTTTGAGCGCAAAACGGCGCTATTTTGCCCCATATTTTGCCCATAAATATATTCGTAAAACGCTTTTTTTTGCGCAATTTTACCCCCAAAAAAAAGCCTTGTTTGCGCGGCAAAAAAAGCCCTTTTTGGATTTAAAACCCGCCAAAATTTTTGCAAAAAACCGCCATTTTTTTAGGCGAAAACCTGCCCTTTGTTTTTTTTGCAAAACCCGAATAAATGCGGCCAAAAGGTGCGAAAAAAAACATCTTATAAAAAACGATTTTTTAGCGCAAAAAGCTTTGCAATCTCTTAATTGTTTTGCACGGCAAACGCAAATCTTGCGGGTTTTATTCCATAAAATCTTTGTTTGCATATATCGGCTTTGCAATAAGTTATATATTTTGGCCAACTGCGCTTGCCACTGCTTTTTGCGCGCAACGCAAAAATTTTTATACACAGCGCAACAAAATATTCTTTTTTTGTACCTTTTTATTTAAAAACTCAAATTTTGCCCCTTTTTTTGGCGGCTTTTGGAGCCCCCGTGGGGGCATTTTTTTTGAAAATTAAAACTTTTGGGCAAAAAAGGCTAAATTTTTGCAAAAAATTGGCCGATTTTGGGATAATACTGCTTGACAATGGAGGGTTTTGGGTAAGAATGGAGGAAAATGGTAAATTAAGGGAGAAAATGTCTTCGGAAATAAAAGAGAGAGCCTACTATTACGCCGGCGAATACAAGCGTTCGCTGGACGATAAGCGCAGGCTTATAGTGCCCGCAAAATGGCGCTTTTCCGGCGACGACAAAGACAACGCCTACCTTGCTTTGCCCAATCCAAACGGTTCGATAACGGTGTATCCGCCCAATATGCTTGAAAAGTTGGACGAAAAGATTTCGCAGGCGGGGCTTACAAACCCCTCGCGCCAGCGCGTTCTTTTAAAAATATTCCGCAACGGCGAAAGGTTTGGCTGCGACAAACAAGGCAGAATCAGCCTAACCGACAAGCTTATGTCCATGGCGGGAATAGCCAAAGACGCAATACTTGTAGGTGCCTACCAAACATTCCAGATTTGGGATCCCGAACGCTTCGACAAGTTCATAAACGAAGACGACGGCGAAGACCCGAACGAAGTTTGGGCAAATCTCGTTTTCTAATTACCGTGAAAATTTTACACACATTCAAAACCACAACATTTAAAAGAGGTCGCACAAAATCGGCACTATATGAGCAATAGCATAGCACAGCGCGTTAAATCGGAGATTGCGGGGCACTACCCCGTAATGCTCGAAGAAGTGCTTGCAATTATTGCGCCGAAAGACGGCGAACGCTATTTAGACTGCACTTTCGGCGGCGGAAGCCACTCGAAGGCGGTTTTGGAAAGCGCAAACTGCCGCCTGGACGCCCTCGACCGCGACCCGAATGCGCGCGCTATTGCGCAAAATTTCTCCCAAAAATACGGCGAACGCTTCGCGTTTTTTGGCACAAACTTTTCCAGCCTAAACGAAACGGGCTTTTCGCAATATGCGGGAATACTTATGGACTTGGGGGTTTCGTCGTTCCAGCTGGACAATGCCGAGCGCGGATTTTCGTTTATGCGCGACGGCCCTACCGATATGCGCATGAATCCCGAATGCGGGCAAAGCGCGCTGGAGCTGCTAAACACCGTGTCGCAGCGCGAGCTTGAAAGAATACTTAAAGTTTACGGCGAAGAACCCCGCTACCGCAAAGTTGCGCAGGCGATAATAGACGCCCGCAACACCGACGTTTTAAAAAGGACAAAGTCGCTAGCCGAGCTTATCGCAAAAAATGCGGCTTTCGACAAAGGCAAAAAAACGAATCCCGCAACGCGCTCTTTCCAGGCCATAAGGATTGCCGTAAACGGCGAGCTAAGCGAGATTGAAAGCGCCCTGCCAAAGGCCTTCGACGCCCTAAAAAGCGGCGGAGTTTTGGCGGTTATAAGCTTCCATTCGCTGGAGGACAGAATTGTAAAGCGCTTTTTCAAGTCGCTTGCGGGAATGCCAATAGACGCAAACGACAGCACCTGCCAGCAGGACCGCGTAAAGAAAGCCGAGCTTTTAACGCGCAAGGCTATTGTAGCCTCCGACGCCGAAAACCTCGAAAACCCGCGCAGCCGAAGCGCAAAGCTAAGAGCCGTAAGGAAATTATAAAAATGAAACAAACTCCGAAATATTTCTACATTCTCGTATCGCTTGTGGGCGTCTGCATTTGCTCGATGTCGTTCGGCGCGTTCTTTTTAAGCTTCGAAAGAAACCTGCAAGCCGACTTGGCCGACAGCATTAAAAGCCTCGAAAAAAAGGTGGACAAACTGCACATAGCCAACAGCGATTTAAAGGTAAAAATAGCCAACGAGGAAAACCCCCACATTTTAAAACTAAGAGCCGCCGCCAACCTCGAACCCATATCCGACAAAATGGTCGTTTGGGCTTCGTACGACAATTTTGAAGGCGGCCGCGTAGAGGCGTCTACGCGCGAAAAACTGGTGCTAAGCTTTAGGGCGCCCGCAAAACTGGGAACATATAAAACCGCAAGCAAATGAACCGTTCGTTTATAGACAGGCTTAGAATTACACTACTTACCGTTTTTGTTGCGGCCGGCTTTTTGGGCGTGGGCGCAAACCTGTGCAGGCTGCACATTTTCAAGCGCTCGTACTGCGTAAAGGCCATAGAGGAAACCCGCAACCGCACAATTAAAATAGACGCGCGCCGCGGCGACATCTTAGACTCGCGCGGGAACATTTTGGCGACTACCGCCCCCTACATCGAGCTGGGCTGCGACCCCGTAAGCATAACAGAAAAAGACGAGCAAAAATTCGGCAAGCTTGCCGAAATTTTGGGAACAACAACCGCCCAAATAAGGGAGCTTTGCAAAAAAACCACCTACAAAACGCAGGACGGCGCCGTGCGCCAAAAAAGGTGGCGCAAAATGGCCGACCAGCTCGACGAAGGCACATACTCGCGCATTAAAGACCTGAACTTTAAGGGCATTTACGGCGTAAGGAAATACAAGAGAATGTATCCTGCGGGGGCTTTGACATCGCACATAATAGGCTTTGTGAACGCCGAGGCCGTTCCCGAATTCGGCGTGGAAAAAATGTCGGACTACTACCTTAGGGGCCAGGACGGCTGGAAGGAAATAGAATTCGACGGCCGCCGCAGGGAAATGGCGCAGTTTAGGGGGCGCGAGCAGGACGCCGTCGACGGAATGAACGTGGAAACCAGCATAGACATTATTTTGCAGGAGGCCGCCCACCAGGAAATGCGCAAGATTGTCTCCAACTTCAATCCCGACGGGGCAAGCATAATAATAAGCGACACTTCGGGCTTTATATTGTCGATGGTAAACTACCCGAATTTCGACCCGAATTCATACAACAAATTCCCGATGGCAAACTTGCGCAACCGCGCAATTTCCGACAGGCTGGAGCCGGGCTCTACATTCAAGATAGTTCCCGTTTCGGCCGCCCTAAACGAAGCCTTTGTCAGCGCCGACGACGTTTTCGACTGCAAAAACTCCACTGCAACCTACAAGAACAGAATTTTAAAGCTGCCCAAAGACACCCACGTTTACGAAAAGCTTTCGGTGCGCGACATAATAAAGAAAAGCAGCAACCGCGGCTCGGCGCAAATAGGCATTTTAATAGGCGAAAACAAGCTGTACGAATACGCAAAAGAATTCGGCTACGGCGAAAAGACGGGCATAGGCCTCGCCGGCGAAGTTAGCGGCATTTTGCACAAGGTAAAAGACTGGGACGGCCTTACAATTACAAGGCTTCCGATGGGGCACGCGATAGACGCAACGCCGCTGCAGATACACTGCGCAATGAGCGTTATTGCAAACGGCGGCCTGTATATGAAGCCGCAGGTGATAAAAAAGGTCAGCTCGAAAAGCGACGGGGCAAGCATTGTATTTTCGCCCAAAGCCATGCGCAGGGTTGTTTCGCCCAAAACCGCCGCCCTTATGAGCGACATGCTTGTGGGCGTTACCGAAAAAGGCGGAACGGCCACAAGAGCCGCCGTAGACGGCTTTAAAGTTGCGGGCAAAACGGGCACGGCGCAAAAGATTGTAAACGGCCGCTATGTGTCTACACAGCACGTTGCGTCGTTTACGGGGTTTTTCCCCGCGCAAAGACCCAGACTTGTAATAACGGTAATCATAGACAACCCGAGGGGCAAACCCGGCAGCGGCTACGGCGGCGTGTCGGCGGCTCCCGCATTCAGTAGTTTGGCAAAAACCGCGGCAAGCTATCTCGGCATACAAAACGACGAGGAAGCCGCAAAGGGCGTCGCCTGGAAATTTTCGAAATGAACAATACTTTTTTAAATCTTGCAAACCTGATATGCCTTAGCGGCAAAAGACTTTCCTTTGCCGAGCAAAAAGGCCCGTCTATTGTTTTTACAACAAGCGATTTGGCAAAAAGCGTGGGGGCTTTAAAAGTTACAAACGACAAATCGCTTCCCGTAAAAACCCTTTTGGCCGATTCCAGAAGAATAACCGAAGGCTCGGTTTTCTTTGCCGTTAAGGGCTTTAACTGCGACGGCAACCAGTTTGTAGGCGACGCAATACACAGGGGGGCCGTGGCCGTTGTTTCCGAAAACGAAGCCCCTAAAATTTGCCCTACCACCTGGATACAGGTGAAAAATATGGCGTTTGCCAAGGCGTGGGCTGCAAAGGCATTCTACGAAAACCCCGACGAAAGCCTTAAAACCTTTGCGGTCACAGGAACCAACGGCAAAACAAGCGTAAGCTGGCTTATAAAGCACATGCTCGACCGCCTCGGACAAAAATGCGGCATGATAGGCACAATTCAATACGACTTGGGCGGCCGCTGCATTCCCGCGGGCAGAACAACGCCCGATTCGCTGGAACTATACGCAATGCTCTACCAAATGCGGCACGCTTCGTGCAAGTCGCTGGCAATAGAAATAAGCTCGCACTCGCTTGAGCAGTCGCGCGTTAAGGGGCTTTCGGTAGACTGCGCGTGCTTTACAAACCTAACCCAAGACCATATCGACTACCACAAGACTATGGACGAATATTTTAAATGCAAGGAATTGCTCTTTAAAGGTTCGGTTTGCAAAATGCCGAAAAGCGCCGCAATAAATATCGACGACGAAAAAGGCGCGTATTTGGCGAAAAATCTGGACAAATCGGTGCGCCTTGTAAGCTTTGCCATAAACAACAAAGACGCCGTTATCCGCGCCGAAAACCTTAAGATGGATTCGCAAAGCGCAACCTTCGACTTGGTATATCCCGAAGGCACCGTAAAAAATTTGAGGATTTCCATGCCTGGGCACTACAATGTTTTGAACGTGCTTACGGCTTTGTCGGCGCTTTATTCACAAGATATTGACATTGCAAAAGCCGCACAAACCCTTGCCGATTTTAAGGGGGTTCCCGGCAGAATGGAGCGCGTAAAAAGCAACGCGCCCTTCGACATTTTCATAGACTACGCCCATACCGACGACGCCCTTAAAAACGGCCTTTCGATGCTAAAAAGCGTTACAAAGAAAAGGCTTTTGGTGGTATTCGGCTGCGGCGGCAAGCGCGACAGGACAAAGCGCCCCAAAATGGTGGCAGCCGTTCAAAAATACGCCGACTTTGCATGGGCAACCTCCGACAACCCGCGCGGCGAAGACATTGCCCAGATTTTTGCCGACATGAAAACGGGCGTTGTAGACGATTCAAAAATAGAGTTTGTAGAAAACCGCCGCAGGGCCATAAATATGGCCATTTCGCAGGCAAGGGAAGGCGACTGCATTCTCATTGCGGGCAAGGGCCACGAAACTTTCCAGGAGCTTAAAGACACCATAATACCCTTCGACGACAAAAAAGTTGCCGAAGAGCTGCTCTCTTTAAGGGAATTGATATAAATTTAAAATACAGGGTAAAAATGCCATTCTTTAAATCTAACGACTTGAAAATATGGACGGGCGGCGAATGGAAACAGCTGTCTAAGGACATAACTATTAACAAGTTTTCCACCGACACGCGCACGCTGGAAAAAGGCGACGCCTTTGTGTGTCTTGTAGGGGAACGCGACGGGCACGAATTTGCAAAAACGGCGCAGGAATTGGGAGCTAGCGCAATAATAGCTTCGAAAGAGCTAGACGGCATAGAAATTCCCGTATTGCAGGTTGCCGACACCTTAAAGGCGTTGCAAACCGTTGCAAAAATGCACAGGCTTAGGCTCGACTACCCCGTAGTGGGCGTAACGGGCTCGTGCGGCAAAACCTTCACAAAAGAATTGTTGGCGAAAATCCTTGCATGGCGCAGCCCCTGCTATTCCGAAAAAAACCTGAACAACCAGCTGGGCGTGGCCCTAAGCCTGCTTAAAGCCGACTGCAAAAGCAACAATTTGGCGGTTATCGAAGCGGGTGTTTCGCACCCGGGCGAAATGGACGTTTTAGCCTCGATGATAGAGCCCGACATTGCGGTTATAACCAATGTTGCGGCGTCGCATTTGGCAGGCTTTGGCGAAATAAAACAGATTGCAAAGGAAAAGGCAAAGCTTGCCGAACACTGCGCCGAGGGCGGCTACTGCGTTATGCCCGCAAGCCTGCTTTCGTGGAAGTCTTTCGACGAACTTAAATGCAAAAAGGCCATAGCCCTGCCCATGGACGCCCCCGAAACAAAGGCCGACTTGGTGTTCAGATACCAAATAGGCTATATGCCCGACAAGTGCTCGATAGAAATCTACCTTGAAGGCGGCAACGAATATTCGTTCGAAACCCCGCTTATGAGCAGGGGCAACGCCGAAGACGCGGTTTTGGCCATAATCGTTTCGCTTATGCTGGGTTGCAAGGAAGAGCTTATATACACGGGCATAGAAAATACCGAAAACGTAGGCTACAGAAACCTGTTTGCAAACACCGAAAACGCCGAATATTTCATAGACTGCTACAACGCAAACCCGACTTCGATGAAGGACTCTCTGGAGTTTTTCGAGCTGAAATCGAAAGGCGCCCCGCAAAGGACATTTGTTTTGGGCTCGATGGCCGAACTTGGAATTTCCACCCTAAGCTACCATAGGGAAATTGCAAACCACATACAGCACCGCGAAAACGACAGGGCAATATTGGTCGGCGAAAGCGCAAACATATACAAAGACGCCATGCTTGAAAACGGCTGGAACGAAAGCGAAATAACCGTTTGCGAATCGGCACAAGAGGTAAAACCCCTGCTGGAGAACGCATCGGGCTTTGTGTTCCTAAAAGGCAGCCGCAAATACGCCCTAGAAAACGCCCTGCCCGACAGCGTTGTAAACGCAATAAACGGCGGCGCCCCCAAAGCCGAAGAAGCGGCCGGCGATGAAAAGCCAGAAAGCGAAAGCGCGCAGCCCGTTCTGCCCGAAAACGACGGCGAACACCCACATGCGCAAAGCCTTTTAGACAGTATCGACGAAAGCGACGACGAAAGCGAGGAGCACCATTTTTGCGACGACGACGATTTCGACGACGAAAGCGAAGACATGCAAATAGACAAGGATATCGAAAGATTTTAACGGAATTTGGCTATGTTATACTATTTGGCTGACTACGAAAACTTTTTCGGCCCGTTAAGGCTTTTTAGATACTTGTCGTTTAGGTGCCTTATGGCGTTTTGCTTTGCGGCGTTCATCGGTTTTCTCATAGCGCCGTATGCAATAAACATTCTGCACAAAATAAAGTTCGGGCAGGCTTTCAGAACAAAGGAGCAGGTTGGCAAACTTGCCGAGCTGCACGCCGCAAAAAAGGGAACGCCCACAATGGGCGGCATTATAATATTTTTTGCCCTTACCGTTTCGGCGTTGCTGTGGGCGCAGCTAAACACCCTTGTTTTGGTTTCGCTTTTTGTGTATGTTTCGTTCACAATTTTGGGCTTTGCCGACGACTACCTAAAAATAAAAAGGAAAAGCAGCGAGGGCGTTCACGGCAAAGTAAAGCTATTGGTACAGCTTGCAGTGTCGCTTGCATGCGTATTTGTTTTGGTAAACAGCCAGTACGAGGGCGTTATAAGAGATTTGTATGCGCCGTTTGTAAAAGGCCCGATAATAAGCGGCATGCCCGTTTGGGCTTTGTGCGCGTTTTTCTTTTTGGTAATTTCGGGGGCAAGCAACGCAATCAACCTTACCGACGGCGTAGACGGCCTGGCCATAGGCTGCACGATTTCGTCTACGCTGGCCTACGGCGTGTTCGCCTATGTTGCGGGCAATGCCATTGCGGCAAACTACCTGTTTTTGCCCGCAATAAACGGCTGCGGCGAACTGTGCGTTGTGTGCGCCGCCCTAGTGGGGGCCAGCATGGCGTTTTTGTGGCACAATGCGTATCCGGCCTCGGTATTTATGGGCGACACCGGCTCGCTGGCGCTGGGCGGGCT
Organism: uncultured Opitutales bacterium; assembly: GCA_934660865.1. Taxonomy (GTDB): domain Bacteria; phylum Verrucomicrobiota; class Verrucomicrobiia; order Opitutales; family Intestinicryptomonadaceae; genus CAKUIA01. The sequence continues at coordinate 42,132 of CAKUIA010000010.1, read as the reverse complement.
GATAGGCACAATGGCAATTTTAACCGCACAACCGCTGACGCTTGTAATTGTAGGCGGAGTTTTTGTAATGGAAACCGTGTCGGTTATAATGCAGGTTTCGTCGTACAAGCTATGCGGCAAGAGAATTTTCAGGTGCACTCCCATACACCACCATTTCGAATACGGCGGCTGGAAGGAAACGCAGGTTGTAATAAGGTTTTGGATAATTTCGCTTGCGTTCGCCCTTATGGGAATTGCAACACTAAAGTTTAGATGAGCGACAAAATCAAAGAGCTTTGCAACAACAAACCCGCCGCTATATTCGGCAAGGGCGTTAGCGCGCTGTGCGCAAAAGGCCTGCTCGACAGCCTCGGCATAGGCTCGGTTTTATATTCCGAAAACGCGGCCGACAACTGCCCGCTTTTCGACGAAAGCGCCGCAAAAAAACACAGCCTTGTGGTATATTCGCCCGCATTTCGCCCCGACCACAAGTGGGTTGAGCTTGCGCGAAAAAACGGTTCAACGCTTTTATGCGAACCCGATTTGGCCTCGCTTGCATGGCAAGGCGACATAATTGCAATTTCGGGCACAAACGGCAAAACCACAACAACATCGTTTTTGGCCAAAGCCCTAAACGAAGCGGGCATTAACGCGGTTGCCGCGGGCAACATAGGCATTCCGCTTTCGAAATTTTGCGTCGAGAAAAGCGGCGGGGTAAACTGCACCGCAGTTTGCGAGCTAAGTTCATTCCAGCTTATGGGCGTAAAATATATGTCGCCAGTAGCCTATGTTTGGACAAATTTCGACCAAGACCATTTGGATTGGCACACCGATATGCGCGAATATTTCGACGCAAAATTCGGCCTTGTAAAAATGCTTAAAAAGCCCGTGTTTATTGCGGGGCAAAGCGTTGCCGACTATGCCCAAAAATACGGCGTTGCCCTGCCCGACTTTGCCGAAATTGTGCAAAGGCAAAGCGGTTGCCCAAAGCCCTTCGACAACAATATACAAAGCGAAAACTACTGTCTGGCAAAAGCTCTTTTTAAAAAACTGGGGCTCGGCGAAGAAATTTTGAAAAAGGCGGCCCAAACATTTTCCCTTGCAAAATACCGCTTTGCCACAAGCGGAACAATAAACGGCATAACATTTATAAACGACTCGAAAGGCACAAACGCGCACTCTACAATAGCGGCAATAAACGCCCTTAAGGGAAAGCCTATTATATGGATAGGCGGCGGCAAAAACAAAAAGTGCGACTTAAGCGATTTGGCGGATACCGTTGCCGAAAATTGCAAATGCGTATTTTTGATAGGCCAAAGCGCGGCTTTGCTGGAGCCAATGTTTACCGAAAGACACTGCAACGCAAAAACTTGCGCAACGCTTAAAGAAGCCGTATGCGAAGCCTACCGCGCGGCAAAAAGCGGAGACTATGTGCTGTTTAGCCCGGCCTTTTCAAGCTTCGGAATGTTCGACGGCTACGCGCACCGCGGAAAATGTTTCGACGAAGAGCTTTTAAGTTTGAAAATCGCGCAAAAAGGGCAAGTATAATTTCAATATATAAAGGATAACCACACTATGAAAAACTCACTTACAATAACGGCCATTGCCGCCCTGCATATTGCGGTAGGCTTGCTTATATTCGCACAGTCGGGCTGCAACTCGGCAAGCGAGCAAAAAACCGAAAAAGACGTTAACGCCGAAATAGTTCCCGCAAACGAAGAAAAGGTTGAGGCAAACACCCCCGTCCAGGAAGAAGCCCCCGAGGGCAGCTCGGCGCTAAGGGCAAACCCAACAAGACCCGTTTGGTCGATGGACAACGGCAAAAACAAGCCCGTTATAGTCGAAAGCGAGCCGTCTACACTTTCTCCCAAAGCGCAGGCAAACGAAGGCTTGATTGCGCCCTCTACCCTTACGGCGAAAAGCGAAAAGCAGCTGCCCGAAAACACGAAAATGTATACGGTAGCCAAGGGCGACTCGCTCGGCAAAATCGCAAGGAAGTTTTCTACAACAGTTTCGAAAATAAAAAGCCTAAACAGCTTAAGCAGCCCCACAATAAAAGTCGGTCAGGAGCTTATCGTTCCCGTAAAAGACTCCGACGAAGTGGTAAACCAAGCCGCCCCCAAAGCGCAAGCAATGGCTTCGGTTGAAAGCGTAGGCACCGACACCATAAAATACAAGGTGCAAAAAGGCGACTTTCTCGGCAAAATCGCAAAGCGCCACAATACAACCGTTTCGCAAATAAAGGCCCTAAACAACTTAAAGAACGACATTATCCGCGTAGGCCAAACCCTTACGCTTGAAAAGTCGGGCAAGACGGCCTCCGAAACAAAATCGGAAAAATCAGCTTCGGCAAAACCGCAAAGCGTAGCCGCCAAAAGCGAAGTTTCGGGCAATTTCGAAGTATACAAAGTTCAAAAGGGCGACACTTTGGGCGCAATAGCCAGAAAAAACAAGGTTAGCCTTTCGCAGATAGAAAAGCTTAACCCCTCCATTAACCCCAAAAGGCTTAAAATCGGCCAAGCGGTAAAAATAAGGGTAAAAGCCGAAGAAAAAGAACAACCCAAGCAGATACAGGCACAACAACCCGTACAGGTTCAGAAGACCGCTCCCGCCCCCGAACAAAAGGCGCAGGCAATAGCTCCCGTCGAAAACAAGGCTGTAGAACAGCCCAAGCCCGTACAAACACAACCCGCACAGCCCGCACAACCCGTGCAGGTTCAGCAGGCGGCTCCCGCCCCCGAACAAAAAGCCGGCGAAGACGAAGTTATAGAAATATAATCTAAAAAAAGAAAGCACCCATACATTTGAAATGAGAAGAGAAAAACAAAAGACCGAGGGTAAGCCTCCAATTCCGTCGTGGCTGTTGTTTTTGCTTTTCGTAATCTTCCTTACCACTTTGGGCTTGGTTATCCTTATAAGCGCGGGGTCGGCAAAGGAAGATTCGCTGGTGTTCTTTAAAAAGCAGGCAACTTGGCTTGTAATTGCCACTTTAATAGGAACGGCGGCGGCTTTCATAAATCTAAACCTCTTAAAAAAATACGCCCTGCACTTCGGCGTATTTTCGGTTTTAACGCTTATTGCAGTGGCCATTCCGCACGTAGGCAAGGTTGTAAACGGCGCGCGCCGCTGGATAGAAATAGGCCCCATTACATTCCAACCCAGCGATATAGGCAAGATTGCGCTTGTCGTGCTGATGGCCTGGTATTTGCAAAACAACCAAAGGTATATGAAAACCTTTTTGAAGGGCTTTGCATACCCTATGGCCATTGCAGGCCTTTTCTTTTTTCTCATAATAATCGAGCCCGATTTCGGCACGGCAACGCTGTGTGCCATTGTGTCGCTTAGCATGATATTTTTGGCGGGCACAAAGTTTTTGTATATAATCGCAATTTTCATAGTGGGCGTTGCGGGCATTTTAACTTTGGTCTATTTCGACCCCGTGCGCTGGGCAAGGCTTACAAGCTATTTGGATTTGGAAAACAACAAGCTAGACGGCGCATACCAGCTTTACCAGGCAATATTGGGCTTCGGTGCGGGCGGCGTAGACGGCGCGGGCTTAGGCCAGGGCCGCCAACAGCAGTTCTTTTTGCCCGAAGCGCACACCGACTTTATCTTTGCCATAGTGGGCGAAGAGCTCGGCCTTGTGTTTACCCTTTTGGTTGTGGCCGCCTTTTTAGCAATGTTTTTGATTGTCGTTTCCAGGCTAAAAAAAGCCCCTAATATTTTCGAGCTGTACATAGCCGCGGGCTCCATGCTTATGATAACACTGCAATCCATTTTCAATATGGGTGTCGTTACGGGAATGTTCCCTACAAAGGGAATTTCGCTTCCGTTTTTAAGCTACGGAGGCTCGAACCTTGTGGCGATGTTCGTTTTTGCGGGGCTGCTTGTAAACTGCCTGCGCTCGTGGAACAAACCCATTAAAATAAAGGCTACACTGCTATGAGTAATTTCGTGATATCCTGCGGCGGAACGGGAGGGCATTTGGCGCCCGGAATCGCAATAGGCAAGGCTTTGATAAACAAGGGGCACAAGGTGGTTTTTGCCATAAGCAAAAAACAGGTAGATTCCACCCTTGTCGAAAAATACCCGGAATGCGACTTTGTAAAGATTTCGGGCGCGCCCTTTTCGCTTAACCCCAAAAAGGCGCTGACTTTTGCCTACATGCAAACTTCGGGGCTTTTTGCTTCGCTTAAGCTTTTAAAAAAGTTTAACTGCAACACCGCCATAGCGTTCGGCGGCTTTAATTCGCTTGGGGTTGCCCTTGCCGCAAAAATACTTAAACGCCGCCTTGTATTGCACGAGGCCAACATGAAAATAGGCAAGGCCGTGCGCTTTTTAGGCGTGTTTGCCGACAGAATATACATTCCACACGGAACCAGCATGGAGCGCTTTAAGCCCGACGTTGTAAAATATGCAGGCTACCCCGTTCGCCCCGAAATAAAACGCGTGCCGAAAACCGAAGCAAAAGAATTTTTCGGCTTCGCCGAAAGCGACAGGGTTTTGCTTGTGTTCGGCGGCAGCCAGGGGGCCTTTGCGCTTAACGACTGGCTTGCAAAAAACGAAAGTCTTTTTGCCGAAAACGGAATTTCGGTATTGTGCATTTGCGGCGCAAAATTCGGCGTTGAAAACGAAAAGGTTTTGCCCGCAAAAAACGGCGGTCATGTTAAAATAAAAAGGATTATGTTTTGCGACAATATGGCGTATGCGCTTTCGTGCTGCGACATGGTTGTTGCGCGCGCGGGCGCGGGCTCCATTGCCGAATTTGCCAGGTGCGGCTGCGTGCCCGTCTTGGTGCCCTTGCCCACTTCGGCCGACAACCACCAATTTGAAAACGCAAAGCTTGTAGAGCGCTGCGGCGGCGGCCTGCTTATACAGCAAAGCGACATAGACAAACTTTTCGACAACGTAAAGGAACTGTTTTTCAACGACGCTTTAAAGGAGCGCATGGCAAAAAATCTTGCAAGGATAGACGCCATGAACGACATTTCCGAAATGGTTGCCGACATAGAAAAGCTGGCGGAGGCTTAAAGCGAAAAATGGGCGTAGTGTACATGGGAGGCATTTGCGGAATGGGAATGGCGCCTTTGGCCATTCTGCTTAAGGCCGGCAACAACACGGTTTTCGGCTTCGACGACAACGCCGACATTCGCGTAAAAAAGCTTCTGCAAAAATTCGGCATAGACTGTAAAAGCTCTTTCGACGAAAACGTTAGGCCCGACTTGTTCGTAATAAGCACGGCCCTTTGCGGCCGCAATTTGAAAAGCGCGGCAAAAACGCAAAGGCGCGGCGTTTGCTTTGCCGACTTTTGCAAAACCCGAAAGCTTGTAGCCATAACGGGCAGCCACGGCAAAAGCACGGTAAGCAATCTTTGCGCGCACGCGATAAACAAACTTGCGCTAAATGCGGGCTACATGGTCGGCGCCCTGTCGGAGCACTACGCCCCCGCAAAATTCTGCAAAGACGGCGAATACATATTTTCGGAGATAGACGAAAGCGACGCTACAATAGAAAACTTTTCGCCCGAAATTTGCGTTGCGCTAAACTACGATTTAGACCACACCGACACCTACAAAAACGCCGACGAGCTTAAAAATATGTTTTGCAGGCTTTTTGAAAGGACAAAGCAAAAGATAATAGTGCCAAGCTGCGACGAAACATTGTGCGAATTGGCAAAAGCCTCGGGCAAAAATTTCGAGATTGTGCAAATTCGGCCCGATGCCGACTTTTCGACAATAAACACGCTTATGGCGCAGTGCGCGCTAAAGAGCGTTTTCGGGCAAAATTTGGACTGCGGCGTGTTGGACACCTTCGAAGGCACATACCGCAGGCAGGAAGTTTTGTGCAACACCCCGCACATTTTTGCTATGGCCGACTACGCGCACCACCCCAACGAGGTTAAAGCCTTCCTAAAGTGGTTCGGCAAAAAATACGGCAACAAAAGCATTCTATTTTTCCAGCCGCACAGATATTCCAGAACAAAACGCTTTGCAAAAACCTTTGCGCAAATATTGGAGGATTTTGCAAAACTCGGCAACAGCGTCTACGTTTTGCCCGTTTATGCGGCAAGCGAAAGGTTCGACGAGCTTGGAACTTCCGACAAAATAACGCAAAATTCGCAACTGCTAAAAAAGGTGGAATTTTCGGACATGCAGAAAACCGTCGAATCGCTAAAGACAGGCGGCAAAAAATATACGGCGGCTTTTGTGGGAGCGGGAGACATTTATTTTAAGGCAAAGGAGTTTATATCAGAAAAATGAAAAGTTTTAAATTGGCCGTGCTTTGCGGCGGAATTTCGCCCGAAAGAGACGTTTCGCTTGTAAGCGGCAACTATGTGGCAAAGGCTCTCGAAAAATTCTACGATGTGGAAAAATTCGAGCTTGCCGAAAATAAACTGCCCGAAAAGCTGGACAAAAAAAACTACGTTGTAATGCCCGTAATGCACGGCGACTACGGCGAAAACGGCGGGCTTCAGCGCGACTTGGAAAGTGCGGGCATTGCGTTTGCAGGCTGCGGCAGTTTGTCGAGCTTAGTTTGCATGGTTAAACCCGCCGCAAAGGCGCTTATGCGCTCGGCAAACATAAATACGGCAAGGGAAATTTTGTTCGATTCCTCCGACAAAATTTCGGGGGCAAGCCTTGTCGAAATTTTGGGAAACAAAACGGTTATCAAACCAGCCGACAAAGGCTCAAGCGTCGGGCTAAAATGCCCAGAGGGCGCGGCCGAAACCGACAAGGCCCTAACGGATTTGGACAAGGGGCAATGGATGGCCGAAAGCTTTTTTAAGGGGCGCGAATTGTCGGTTGGCGTTTTAAACGGCCGCGCAATGGGCATTGTGGAAATAAAGCCCGAAGGCGGCGTATACGACTTTAAGCGCAAGTATACGGCGGGCTCTACAAAGTACGAATTTCCCGCCAAAATAGGCGACGAAAATACCGTAAAAATACAGACCGCAGCCGAGCGCGCCTATGCGGCATGCGGCTGTCGGGACTTTTGCAGGGTGGACTTTATTTTGGGCGAAACTTCTTTTATAGCGCTTGAAATAAACACGCTTCCGGGAATGACGCCCACAAGCCTGCTGCCCAAAAGCGCGTCGTGCATGGGTTTAAGTTTTGACGACCTGTGCAACGAAATGGTAAAACCCGCAATACAAAGGTTTTTAAACTGCTAATGGCGACAAAACAAAAGTCTAAAACCTGGAAGGACATAGGCAAAAGCAAAAGCTCGAAAAAAGCCCCCCTGTCTTTCGAGGCAAAATTCAGAAAGTTTGCTATATTTTGCAAAATATGCGGCTTTGCGCTGTTGCTGGCCGCCCTGGTCTTTGGCGCATACAAGGCGGTGCAGTCGGGCTTTGTAGACGACATTTTATACAACAAAAACCAGGTTGCAAAAAAGCTGTTTTTAGACAATCCGGACGGCAAAATAAGCCCGAAATGGATAAGGGAATACCTCGGCATAAAAAAGGCCACGCCAATCGACAAGATAGACCTTATTTCGCTGAAGAGAAAAATCGAAAACGTAAACCAGGTAAACTCGGCAAAGGCCGAAAGGGTTTACCCCGACCAAATAAAAATCTGCATAACCGAGAAAAAACCCATAGCCAAAGTAAACACAAGCAACGGCGTTTTGCTTATGTCGGCCGGCGGCGAATTTTTCGAGCCCATATGCTACAAGGTAGAGGAAATCGACTCGCTTGTAGAGCTTACGGGCATAAAGATTTTAAAGCAGGGGCAAAGGTATGTGGCATACCCAATGGCGAAAACCGTAAACGAACTTTTTGAGGAAACAAAAAAAATGCTGCCCGCGGTTTTCAACACCTACCAAAGGGTGGATTTAAGCGACCTGCACTCGAAAGTTTCGCCGCTGCTTGAAGTATACACAAACGAGGACGTTAAGATAATATTTTTGGCGGGCGATTTTAACAAGCAGCTTTCGAAGCTCGAGTATGTTTTAAGATACGCAAAGGACAAATCCGTAAGGGGCTCGCAAATAGACTTGTCTCTTGAGGGCCGTACTGATATGAAATTGCGAAAATAGGATAATTTTTTTATATGAACGACAGCAAAATGGTGGCAGCCCTCGAAATAGGAACCTCGAAAATGCAGGTTTTTGTGGGGGAAATTGTAGACGGCGAGTCTTTAAGCATTATAGGAATGGGGCAAAAACCCAGTGCTGGCGTAAAAAAAGGCGACATTGTAGACTTAAAAAAGGCGTCGCAGTTGGCGCAGGAGGCCATTTTAGACGCCGAAAAGAACACGAGCATAAAAACAAAGTCGATATATGTGGGCATTAGCGGCTCGCAGATAAAGGGTATGCGCACAATGGGCTATGCGAACGTGCGCAGCGCAAACAACATAGTAACGCAGGAAGACGTAGACAGAGCCTGCGAAGACGCAAAAAGCAAAACATTGCCCGAAAACAGGGCCTTTATACATTTTATTTGCTGCGGCTACTACATAGACGGCGTATACTGCCAAGACCCCGTCGGCAAGCGGGCCAGGCGCATAGACGCCGAATTTTGGCTTGTGCACGACGACTGCGACGCCATTGCCAACACCGTGCACATTGTGCGCAGCTTCGGCATGGAGGTAGACGACATTGTGCTTTCGGCGATTGCGTCGGCCAGAATGGTAACTAGCATGCAGCAGCGCAAGGAGGGGGTTTTGGTTATAGACATAGGCTGCGGCACAACCGACTATGCAATGTACAAAAATTCAAGGATAGTTATAGCCGGCACCATTCCCGTAGGAGGCGACCACATTACAAACGACCTTGCGCACGGCCTTAGGCTTTACAACAAAAACGCCGAGCTTTTAAAATGCAAAATAGGCAAGGCGGTAATAAGCGAAGACGAAAAATCGCAATTTATCTGGACAAAAGGCGACCAGCAAATAGGCGACAGGAAAATATCGCTAAACTCGATGAACATAATAATAAGGGCAAGGCTCGAAGAGCTTTTCCTTATACTAAGGGACGAGCTTGGCGAGGTTTTCGACTCGACCATACAAAGCGTTGTAATAACGGGCGGAACTTCGCGCCTGACGGGCATAAACGAACTTGCCGAGGGCGTTTTGGGCGTAAAATGCACAACCGGCAAGTTCAATTCGTGGGTAAAACATTCGCTTTGCCACCCCGAATTTGCAACGTCGCTGGGCCTCTTGGACTACGCGCTTGAAAACGAAATCCGCAACGCCTCGGATTCGGGCGAAGGTTTGTTCTCGAAAATAAAGGGGCTTTGGAGGAATTTGTAATGGCGGCAAACATAAAGATTATAGGCGTGGGCAAAGGCGGCTCGTTTTTGGCTTCAAAACTCAAGCTCGGCGCGTTCAAAAACGCGGCGTGCTGCGCGGTTTCAACCAACAAGACCGACTTGGAAAGCGTTTCGATAGGCGAAAAAATGCTAATCAGCGCCGACCCCGAAGCCGCGCAACTTCAAATAGCCTCGATAAAACGCAGCATAGAGGGCTATTCTACCATAATTTTGCTGGCGCAATTCGGGGGCGACAAATCGGCGCACCTAACCGCCGCATTCGCAAAAATCGCCAAGACGATGAACATAGGGCGCCTGGCCGTTTGCGCCATTGCCAACAAGATAGACGACTATTCTAGAGCCTCTCTTGCCCGCCTTAGGGAGAATTGCGAAAACCTGCTTTGCCTGCCAAACGATTTGTCGGTGGGCGAAATATTCCGCCAAAACGACATAATGAAATCCTTTCAGTATGTGCAGACGATACCCCCGCAAAAAGTCGCGCCCGAAGTAAGGAAAGCCTCGTTTATGTCGAAAATAACAAGGGCAAAGCCCAAAGACATTCCGCCCGTCGAGCAAAAGAGCCAAACGCCGAAAGCCGCCTCGGGCGAGAACCTCGCGCAAGACGAATTTCCCTTCGTTTCGCTTTCCGAGCAAAGGGGCTTTTTCGGCGACACAAAACGCAATTTCTACAACGGCGAAGATTTGGATATACCCACCTATTTGCGCAGAAACCTTAAAATTATAGTATAAGTAAAATGATAACGCACTTTGTTGTAATAAGGACAAAATCGGGCGAAAACGCCTCCAAAATTTTGGAGGGGCTGCAAACCCTAAAGCAAATCGAATGCGCCGAAAGCGTAACATTCGGAAGCCCCGTCGCCAGCGAAAGACCCGTTGTAGACGACACTTTCGCCGCCGCCTTGTGCGTTCAGTGCAAAGACCAGCAAACGCTTTCGCAGTATCTTAACGACCCTATCCACGTTAAATTCGCACAAGACTATCTTAAAAAATATCGGGCAAAAATAACGGTATATGACGTTCAGTAGCAAAGACGCGTGCCGATATATTGCAACGCAAGCCGCAGCTTTTGGCGGGCGCGCCTACTATGTGGGCGGCTGCGTAAGAGACTCGCTTTTGGGGATAAAGTCGAAAGATACCGATGTGGAGATTTTCGGCCTAAACCCCGGGCAGATAGAGGAAATTTTGTCTAAAAAATTCCGTTTCGAGGCCGTCGGCAAAAGCTTTGGGGTGTGGATTTTAAAGGGGCTGGACATAGACGTAAGCATGCCCCGAAAGGAGCGCAAAAACGGGCTGGGCCACAAGTCGTTCGACATTATTGGCGACCCATACCTTTCGCCGAAAGAGGCGTGCTCGCGCCGCGACTTTACCATAAACGCAATGCTGCGCGACATTTTAAGCGGCGAAATAACAGACCCTTTCGACGGGCAAAAAGACCTTGCGGGGAAAATTATAAGGCACACCTCCGACAAGTTTGCCGAAGACCCCCTGCGCGTGCTTAGGGCAATGCAGTTTGCCGCGCGTTTCGACTTTGAAGTTGCCCCGCAAACGGTGGAGCTTTGCTCGAAAATACCGATGGAAAACCTGCCGAAAGAAAGGATTTTTCAGGAATTTAAAAAGCTTATTTTAAAGGGCAAAAAAATTTCGAGGGGCCTTGCGTTTTTAAGGGACTGCAAGTGGGTAAAATATTTCCCCGAGCTTTCGGCAATGGTTGGCTGCCCGCAAGACCCCGTTTGGCACCCGGAAGGCGATGTGTACACCCACACAATGCTTTGCATGGACTCTTTTGCGCGCGACCGCATTGGAGACGAAAAGGAGGACACCATTGTGGGCCTTGCCGTTTTATGCCACGACATGGGCAAACCCCTCTGCACAAAAAAAGACGCCTCGGGGCGCATACGCTCGCTTGGGCACGACATTTTGGGAGGCCCCGTGGCCGAAAAATTTTTAAGGCGCATTAGCGACGAAAAAGTTTTGCTCGACGGCGTAAAAGTTTTGGTCGAAAGACACATGGCTATTTTGGATTTGTGGCGCTCGAATGCGGGAGACTCGGCAATACGCAGGCTTGCAAACAAAGTGGGCCGCATAGACAGGCTTGTGCGCATAGACAAGGCCGACCGCGAGGGCCGCGCCGAAAAATATACGGAAAGCTCGCCGCAGGGCGAATGGATTTTGTCGAGAGCCGAGGAGCTGAAGATAAAAGACTCGGCCCCAAAGCCCATATTGCTGGGAAGGCACCTTATAGAGCGCAAACTAAAGCCTTCGCCGAAGTTTTCGCAAATTTTAAGCGCCGCCTACGAAGCCCAACTCGACGGGAAGTTCTTCGACATAGACGGCGCGCTGAAATATCTCGACAATGTATTGCTAAAGTAGCCTTTTGCTAAAACAGCATAAAGCACCCCACCATAACTGCGGCGGGAAACAGCGCATAAAGCAGCAGCATAACCGGCGAAACGCCGTTTTTAAAGCAGGGCGACAATATCGACACGCCCGCGGGATTGGGCGCGTTTGCAATAATGGTAAGCCCGCCGCCCGAAACTGCGCCCGCAACAACCATATACTTCATAGTCTCCGACAGATTCGGAACAAGCGAGGCCAAATATGTAATTGCGGCGTTGTCGTTAAACGCGCTTAAAATCATCGAGCCGAAAAATATCATATCCTTGCCCATGCGGCCCAGCAAAGGCTCTATCCACCAAGCCTGCAAACCGCCGTGTATAACCAGCCCCGTAAGGAACAGCCCCACCAAAACGGGGCTTCGCAGCGACACCTTATTTTGGTATTGCGCCGTGCCCTCTACAAACGCAAGGAAAAGCAAAAAGCCGAAGCACAAAAGCACAATGTGGTGCAAAAACATAACCGAATATGCCAAAAAGAAAACGTGCGCCATCATTATGAATTTCACCGTAACCGACTCGCGCTTTTTGCCCATATCCAAATCGCTGTGCATTTTCGCCATATAGGCAAAGTCTTTTGCAAACGCAAAGCGCCCTACAACAACGCAAATAACAATGCCTATAACCGCGCTTAGCCCGAAGTTCTCGAGCATATACAAAAAGCCCCAATCCCATTTTGTGGCAATCATCAACACCGGCGGAGCGGCAAAATGGGTAAGGGTTCCCCCCACCGAAATCGACGCGAGCAGCACGGCAAGCGTGTAGTACTTAAAATGCCCCGACGGCCTTAGCTTGAATATCTTTTTATGCAAAAGCATTGCCGAAATGGTTATCGCCGCAGGCTCGGTTATAAACGAGCCCAAAAGGGGCCCTATTATCAAGATGGCGCACCACCAGGCGGCGGGGGTTGCCGAGCCTATACGTGCAAAAAAGCCTATCAAGTCTTCGGCCAGCCTTATTACGGGGCGCGTGGCCGAAATGGTCATAATAACAATTACAAAGGCGGGCTCCGTAAACTTCTTTTCCGTATACATTAGCGAATTTAGGTATTCAAGCAGCGCCGAATGCCCCTTAAAGAAAACAATGGCGGCAAAAAGCGGTATAAGCCAAATGGCGAAAACCGTTTCTATTTCGCCCATATAGTGCAGCGCCGTAGCCAAAAGGCTTACGCGCCTTTTATGGGGCAGCTTGCCGCTGCGTATAAGGGGCTCCAACTTGTTGGAGTACCTGCGCGCCACCTTTTTCGACAGCGACTCGAAAAAGGGGCATATAAAAGTGTGTACTATCGCCAAAAAGAATATAAGCGCCGCCCACAAATTAAAGGGGTCTTTTTTTATTCTGTCGCCCAATGTGCGCCACAGACACTCGCTTTGCGCTCCGTACTCGGATATCGGCAACGGAAATTGCCCTACCGCGTTTGCCGCGCATACAAACCCCGCCAAAATAACAGCTGTTAAAAATACCTTCTTCATTTTCGTATTTAACATTAGCCCTTTTTTGCAAAAAAGACTTTCTGCGTCAACAATATCCGACCTGTTTAAATCGGATAATATTTCGATGTTGTAAAATTTTACATTATTGTAGTTTTTTTGTTGAAGAGAAAAAAATAAACGGGCAATATTTACCGCGTGAAACAAAACCCCAATATGTATTCGGTAGAGGCCGTGCGAGAGGCATGGGAAAGCTCCAGACGCACAAAGAATCTGGAAGTCGAGGTTTTGCATAAAATCAGCTACGCCGTTGCCACAAAAAAAGACGTTTCGCTTTTGCTGAAAGAGGTTTTGGAAATTCTCTACCGCGAAATGGATTTGCAAAGGGGAACAATTACCCTAAAGCAGGGCGATATTCTGATGATAGAAGCCTCGCACGGAATGACCGAAGAGGAAATAAAGCGCGGCATATACCGAATAGGCGAAGGCGTAACGGGCAAGGTTGCCCAAACGGGCAAGTCGAGAATTGTGCCGAATATTGCGGAGTCTTCCGACTTTTTAAACCGCACAAAAACAAGGGACGGCAAGCACAACATAGCCTTTATCTGCGTGCCCATTATGCACTTGGGCGAAGTTATCGGCACAATGAGCATAGACAGAAAGCTGGACGCAAACGCAAATTTGGGCAGGGATTTATGCCTGCTTGAAACCGTTTCGAACATCATTGCCGAAGCCGTGTCGGTGCTGTTTTTATACAACGAAGAACGCGAAAAGCTTATAGAGGAAAACAACCGCCTTAAATCGGAGCTGGACGACAAGCGCCCCGCCGACCTTATAGGCAACTGCAGCGCAATGCGCAAAATCTACAGAGACATAAACCAGTTCGCCAACAGCGACATTCCCGTGCTTATAAACGGCGAATCGGGCACGGGCAAAGACCTTATAAGCCGCGCAATTTGGCGGGCCTCGCGCGAATGGAACAAATGCTACTGCGCGGCGCACTCGTACGCGCTAAGCGACACTCTGTTTGCGGCCGAGCTTTTCGGATACGAAAAAGGGGCTTTCGAGGGGGCTACTTCGCGCAAGAAGGGCCTTGTAGAAAAGGCCGAAGCGGGCACGCTTTTCATAGACGAAATAGGCCAGCTGTCGAAGGAAAACCAGGCGAGACTGAAAACCCTTTTGCAGGACAAAAGCTACCGCAGGCTGGGCTCTTCGGAGGAGCGCAGAGCCAATGTAAGGATTATAATGTCTACAAGCTACGACCTTGAAGAGCTTGTAAAAAACGGAATGTTTTTGGAGGACTTATACGCGCAAATTTCGCCCTTTAAAATAACAATTCCCCCGCTTAGGAACAGACGCAGCGACATAATTTTGCTTTCCGAATTTTTCATAGAAAAATACGCGGCCGAAAACGGCAAAAAAATAGAGCGCATTTCCACCCCCGCAATAAATATGCTTATGGCCTACCACTGGCCGGGCAACGTAAGGGAGCTTGAAAACTGCATAGAACGCGCGGTTATTTCGGCAACAAGCAAGGTTATTTTAGGCTACAATCTGCCGCCGTCGCTGCAAACGGGGCAGTCTACCGAATCGGCAAAAGTTCCCAGCGAAAGCGAAACCGACTTTACCTCCATGGTAAATTCGTTCGAGCGCGAGCTTATTACCGAGGCCTTGAAACTGCACAAGGGCAACGCCTCGCTGGCGGCAAAACACCTGAACATAACCCAGCGAATTATCAACTACAAAATCAAAAAGTTCGGCATTAAACTTGAATGGTTTAAAAACAGGTCGTCGCCCTACTTTATAAAAAAGAGAATGTTGATGAAGAAAAATTCGAACGCGCTAAACTCGTAATGCACAAATAAAATTCCGTACCTTCAAAAAAGTATGGAATTTTTTTGTTATGTATGCTTTAATTTTAGGCGAATGAGACTTTTTTTACTACGACACAGCATTGCGAGGGAAATTTTGCCCGATTGCGACAGGCCGCTTACCGAAAACGGCATTGCGCAGCTCGACAAACTTTGCAGTTTGCTGGACCCCGAAATTTTTAAAAACACCGCCCAGCTATGGCATAGCCCCTATTTAAGGGCAAGGCAAAGCGCAAAACTTTTTGCCGAAAAACTGGGCATAAAAATTCCGCTACTGCAAACAAAGGGGCTTTTGCCCGACGATTCGTACGCCGAAATGGCAAAGGCAATAGCCTCGCTTTCCGCATTGGGTGCCGATTTGATGATTGTAGGGCACAACCCCCATTTGGAGTCGCTTTCGCAGCTGCTGCTAAACGACAAGGCCCGCAGGTGCGCCGTAAGGTTTTATCCCGCAACCTTTGCGTATCTCGAATTGGCCGAATTTCCCTCGCACGAAAACGAATTCGGAGTATGGCACTTAAAAAGCCTGATTTCGCCCACACTTTTAAAATAGCATAAAAATGGATATCTCGATAATTCTTCCGCTTTACAACGAACAGGAAACTTTGCCCGCTTTCTTTGCAAAGCTTTCGGAAACAATGTCGGAAATTCCATCTTATTCGTACGAAATTATCTGCGTAAACGACGGCAGCACCGACAATACCCCCGCAATTTTAGCCGAAGCCGCAAAAAACAACCCCGACATAAAAATAATAAACTTTTCGCGCAACTTCGGCAAGGAAGCCGCCATGATGGCGGCCTTAAAATTCTGTTCGGGCAGCTGCGCAATTCCAATCGACGCCGATTTGCAGGACCCCCCAAGCCTTATTGTAGAATTTATAAAAAAATGGCAAAACGGCTACGATGTAGTTTACGGCGTACGCAAAGACAGAACTAGCGACGGACTTTTCAGAAAACTTACCGCTGGCTGGTTCTACAAAATATACAACCTTGTTGCCGAGCGCCCCATTCCCTACAACACGGGCGACTATAGGCTTATGTCGCGGAAGGTGATAAACGCGGTTTTGTCGCTTAACGAGCGCGGCCTTTTTATGAAGGGGCTTTTCAACTGGGTTGGGTTTAAATCGTGCGCGGTAGAATATGTAAGACCCAAGCGCAGCGGCGGCAAATCCAAATGGAACAACCTAAAGCTTTGGAATTTCGCGCTCGACGGCATAGTAAGCGCTTCTACATTGCCCCTTAGAATTTGGAGCTATGCGGGCTGCTTTATTGCTCTTGTATCGTTTTTTGCGGCGTTTTGCGTGCTGATTTTCGGTGAAGCCTCGTACGCGAAAATCACCCTGCTTTCGGTGCTGTTTTTGGGCGGCGTTCAGCTTATAGCGCTTGGCGTTTTGGGCGAATATATTGGCAGAATTTTCAAGGAATCGAAACAGCGCCCGCGCTATATAGTAGAAAGCACGCAAAATTTGTAGTATCTTTAGGCTGCGAAATTTTTAACCGACAAAAAAAGCGGCGAAAGTTTTTTGCTTTCGGCCGCTTTTTTTGAATACTATGCGTTGAAATTTACAGCAATCCGCGTTCGGTGGAATTTTCGGCAAAATGTATTATTGCCTGAAGCACCCTGTCGGAAGCTTCGGGGTGCTTGCGCAACTCCTCTATGGCCTGCGGGCGCGCATAGTGGCGTTTGTAGATTATTTTAAACGCGCTAAAGGCCAAGTCTATTTCGGCAACGGTGTAGGCGTTTCTTTGCATATTAACCTTGTTTATTGCGCAAACTGCGGCGGGAGAACCGTCGGCCATAAAGAAGGGAGGCAAGTCTTTTACAAGTTTAGAAGACGCGCTAAGCATTGCATACGCGCCTATTCTGCAAAACTGGTGGACGCCGCTGCCCCAGCCTATCACGGCGTGGTCTTCAATCTTAACATGCCCGCCCAAAGCGGCATGCGCGCTCATAACAATGTAGTTGCCCACAATGCAGTCGTGCGCAATGTGGCTGTATGCCAAAATGTTGTTGTTGTCGCCAACTATGGTGTTTTCGCCGTCTTTTGTGGCGCAGTGCGCGGTTGTATATTCCCTAAACACATTGCCCGAGCCTATTTTAAGCCCTGGAGTGCCGCCTACAAACTTAAGGTCGTGCGTTTTGCCGCCTATAAACGCATAGGGGAAAACCTGGTTGTTTTCGCCCATTTCGGTGAGGCCGTCTACCGTTGCATGGTGCGCAATTACGCTACCTGCGCCTATTTTCACGCTTGCGCCTATATAGGCGTAGGCGCCTACCTGAACGTTGTCGTCGAGCTGCGCGCCCTTTTCAATAATGGCAGTGGGGTGTATTTTTGTCATAACCGCTATCTATTGCTAAATTCGTTAAACCGTTTCGGGGGCGGCAACTATTGCGAACATAATTTCGGCCGAAGAAACCGTCTTGCCGTCTACGCTGCATTCGGCCGTTGCGCACGCAAATTTTTCGCCGCGCGTTTTCGTTATTTTCACGTCTATTTGAATTTGGTCGCCGGGCTTTACCGTGTTGCGGAACTTTACGTTGTCGGCGCTCATAAAATACGCTATTTTGTTTTCGCCGTTAACGTGCCTTAGCATAAGCACGCCCGCCGCCTGCGCCATTGCCTCGAGCTGCAATACCCCCGGCATTACGGGGTTGCCCGGGAAGTGCCCCTGAAAATAGGGTTCGTTGATTGTAACGTTTTTTATCGCCGTAAGCGACATATTGTCGGGGCTTACCTTAACGACTTTGTCTATCATTACAAAGGGGTATCTGTGCGGCAGCAAATCCAAAATGCGGCGCGAATCCAATACCTCTTCGGTAAACATCTTTACCTTCGGCGAAAGCGACTTTGCGGGAGCCGAATGTTCTTCGGCGGGAACGGCCGTCATTTGCTCGTAAATTGCCTTTGTAAGCTTTGCGTTAAGCGAATGTCCGGGGCGCACCGCGATTATGTGCGCCTTAAGCTTTTTGCCGAGCAGCGCCAAATCGCCCATAAGGTCTAAAATCTTGTGGCGCACAAACTCGTCCTGAAAACGCAGGGGCTCTTTCGACAAAATCTTGTCGCCTTTAATTACTATTGCCGAATCCAAACTGCCGCCCTGAATTTTGCCCATTTTAAGCAAAGGCTCTATGTCTTCGTAAACGGTAAACGTGCGCGAAGGCGCAATGTCGGACTGGTAGAAATCGGGATACAAATCTACCGACAAGTGCTGGGTGTGAATGCCCCTGTCGTCGGCCGAAGTGCATGTAATTTTTAGGCCGTCGTACGGCAGCGCAATAAGCGAGCGGTTGCCGTCGGTTACCGAAATCGGGCTTTTAAGAGAATAGTATTCGCGCTCGGCGTTTTGCTCTATGGGTTCCGCCTGCTGTATTAAGTTTACAAAGTATTTCGCCGAACCGTCTAAAATGGGGGGTTCTGCGGCGTTCATTTCGACTATAACATTGTCGATATTCATGCCGTTTAGCGCCGACATTACGTGCTCGATTGTATGCAGCGAAACATTGCCGTCGCTAACGCCCGTGTTGCGAATCAAGTCGGTGCCTATAAGGGTGATAGACGGTTTTATTTCGGGCTTGCCGTAAAGGTCTTTGCGCCTGAAAACTATGCCCGTATTTTCGGGGGCGGGCTTTAGTGTAAGCGTTACGTCTACGCCCGAGTGCAGCGCCTTGCCGCTAATCGAAACTTCCCTGTTTATGGTTCTTTGCTTCATATCGTCTACAAATTGTTTTTGGCTTTTACGGAGTTGTATATTGCGCTTTTTAAGGTGTCCAAGCCCTCGTTTGTAAGGCACGAAACGGGAATTACGTCTACCAAAGGATACTTCTTTTTAAATGCCTTAAGGTTTTTTGCGGCGCTTTCCTCGTCCATCTTGTTGGCGGCTACAAGCCTGGGTTTTTTAAGCAGGTCTTCGTTATACAAGGCAAGCTCTTTTAGCAGGCTTTCGTAGTCGTCTACGGGCTTGCGGTTGTCGGTGCCCGCCATGTCGAGCATAAACAGCACGGTTTTGCACCTTTCTATATGGCGCAAAAACTTGTGGCCCAAACCCTTGTTTTCCGAAGCGCCCTCTATTAGACCGGGAATGTCGGCTACGCTTACAAAGTCGTAGGTGTCGGGGTATTTTATAATGCCCACATTTACGTGCAGCGTTGTAAACGGGTAGCTTGCAACCTTCGGCCTTGCCATTGTCATAATGTGCATTAGCGAAGATTTGCCCGCATTGGGGAAACCCACCAAACCCACATCTGAAATGGTTTTTAAAACTATGTCGAACTCGCCGTACTGCCCCTCTTCGCCCATTGTGTGCTGGCGCGGAGCCTGGTTTACCGAGCTTTTAAAATGCAGGTTGCCCAAGCCGCCCTTGCCGCCTTTTAGCAACAAAATTTCCTGCCCGTGGCTAAGCAGTTCGCAAACGACATCGCCCGTTTCGGGATTTATAAAGACGGTTCCGGGGGGAAAATGCACGCGCACATCTTTGCCGCATTCGCCCGTTTTTTGGCGGCTTTGGCCTTTTTTGCCGTCGCCGGCCTTGTAGAACGGAGTATATCTAAAGCGCTCCAAATCGCCGACGTTTTCGTCGCACAGCGCGTATATGCTGCCGCCGTTGCCGCCGTCGCCGCCGTCGGGCCCGCCGAAGGGGATATATTTTTCCCTCCTAAAGCTGGCTATCCCGTTGCCGCCGTCGCCCGCCTTCAATCTGATATGTGCTTCGTCTACAAACATAATTATATGGGGTAAAAGTTTCTACATTTGCAGGCAAATGTCAAAATCAAAAACAGCCCCTAAAATGCTCCATACACATGCCCCACCTTAGGCTTTTTCTGGTGTAGTAAATTTTGTCGGCGTCGAAATGCTCTAGGGCTGCCAATATGCAGGTAAAAGCCGCCGCAATTATGTCGGAACGCGCGGGCTCTATGCCGTATTTTTCGGAGCGCTCTTTTGCCGAGCATGCCGCGATTTTCTTTAGCGCAAATTTTAGCTGCCCAAGCTCCAGCGGCAAAGAGTTCGGCGTTTTTTGCATTAAACGCGCCGCCGCCACCGCCCCGCCCGTGGCTATAACGCACTTGTTGTGCGACTTAAAATCGGCGGCGCCAAGTTGCGCAAGGCAATAGTCGTTTATCTTTAAAATCGTCTCCTCCGAAACGGGCATTTGCGGGTTTTCTATAAACCGCTTTGTAAGCCTTACCGCCCCTATGGGAACGGAAATAGCCTTTTCGGGCCTGCCGTTTTCGCAATAGCCGCACTCCATGCTGCCGCCGCCCAAGTCGAAAAACACGCATTTGTCGAATTTTGGCAGCGCAGAATCCGACAATGCCCCCGACATTGAAAGCATTGCCTCGGTTTGCCCCGAAATTACGTTTATTTTCACGCCGCACTTTTCGTAGACATATTTGCAAATCTCGTCGGCGTTTTTCGCCCCCCTTAATGCGGAGGTAGCGCACGCGATTATGTCGAAATTTTCGCACTCTTTTTTTGCAAGCTCCACAAACTCCGAAATTGCCCGAACGATAAGCTCTTTTGCGTTTTCAACAAGCCCGCTTTTGCCGCAAATTCTAAAATTGGCGGTATTTGTAAAAATTTCCCTGATAGACAAGGCCGCCTTTTTTGCGAACAGGCACTTTATTGTGTTCGAGCCAATGTCTACCGCCAAAACATATTCGTTCATATTTGGTATCCTTCGGGTGCGATTATAACCACAAATTCGCCCTTAACCGAGCTTTTTAAAAGCTCTTGACGCACGCTTTCAATGCTTCCGGTAAAAAAGCGCTCGTGCATTTTTGTAAGCTCTTTTGCTATGCAAATTGCACGGTTCGGGCCAAAAACTTCAAGGGCGTCGTCTACAAACTTTGTTATTCTGTGCACAGATTCGTAGAATATAAGAGTGTGCTCGCTATTGGCGTATTTTTTAAAGCACGCAATTCTTGCCGAGGTTTTTGGCGGCAAAAAACCCAAAAACAAAAAGGCGTTTGTGGGCAGCCCCGAAGCGCTTAGGGCCGTTGTAAATGCGCAAGGGCCCGCAAGCGGCACAACCCGAATTTGGTTTTTGCGGCACAAGCGCACAATTCTAAAGCCGGGATCGCTTATGCAGGGGGTGCCTGCGTCGGAAACTAAAGCCACGTTTTTGTCGGCCTGCAGTTTCTGCAAAAGGTAGTCGGCGTTTGCGGCTTCGCGCACGTCGGAATACACGACAAATTCTTTCGAAACGCCCAGGTGCGCGGTAAGCTTCGAGCTAACCCTGGTGTCTTCGCAGGCTACAATGTCGCATTCCCGAATTGTTTTTGCCGCCCTTTCCGACAGGTCTTGTAAATTGCCTATAGGCGTAGGTACAATAAAAAGCGTTCCCATAATCTTTACATTTCGTATTTTGCAAATATTTCGCTTTTAGGCAAAACTTTTATTATTTCGCGTTCGAATGGAAAGGCGGCGGCAAAAGCCGCATCTTCGCAAAAGTCCCTTAAGGGAACATATACAAACTGCCGCTGCCGCCACTGAATGTGCGGAATTTTTAACGAGCGCATATTTATGCGCACTTCGCCGTAAAAAATTATGTCCAAATCTATGGGGCGCGGGGCGTTTCTAAACGTGTTGGCGCGCCCCATTTTTTTCTCTATTTGCTTTAAAAAGCAAAGCAGCTCGAAAGGCGTGCATAGCGTGGTTCCGAAAATGGCCCCGTTAAGGAAATCTCCCTGGTCGAGATAGCCTACGGGCTTTGTTTCGTATATGCGCGACTTTTTTAAAATGCCGACCTTTTCGGACAGCGCCGCAAGCGCGTTTTGCAAATTTGCGAGCCTGTCGCCCATATTCGAGCCCATTGCTATTACGCAGTATGTCATTGCCTGTGCCTGTTTATTTTTACCGCGATTTTCGAAAGGCCGAAATTTTTTTCGCACAAAAGCTTGCGCAGCTGCAATTCCACACCATGGACTTTCCCGAAATTTAAAAGCAAATCCTGCGCGATTTTTTCGGCAAGGCTTTCTATTAAATTGTAGCGGGTGTTTGCAACGGTGCGCCTTACACATTCTACAACGCTCGGGTAGTCTACGCTGTCGGCAAGCGAATCGCTTTTTACACATTCGCAAAAATCGAAGCAAAGCCTTAGCGATATGCTAAAGTCCTGC
Source organism: uncultured Opitutales bacterium (assembly GCA_934660865.1). GTDB lineage: Bacteria > Verrucomicrobiota > Verrucomicrobiia > Opitutales > Intestinicryptomonadaceae > CAKUIA01. The sequence continues at coordinate 20,071 of CAKUIA010000010.1, read as the reverse complement.
GCGTGCAGCTTTTCCTCCTCGGTGCAGCCGCAGCTGCCCGAGGCTATAATTCCCTCTAAAATAAGCTCGTCCATTTTACGCTATTTGTTTTGCAGCAAAAACAAGTCCAGGCAAATTTTTGCCGCCCTTACATTGTGTGTTCTAAAAATATCCGCCCCGCCTTTTGCCAGCGCAAAGGCGTAGGAAGCCAGCGTGGCATAATCCAAACAGCCTATATCGCCGCCGGCAATTTTACCAAGCGTAGACTTCCTGGAAACGCCAAGCAGGTGCGGATAATCCAGTTCGGAATAGTCGCATATATTTTTCAATATGTCGATGTTTGTTTCGGCATTTTTGTTAAAGCCGAAACCGCAGTCTATGATTATGTCGTTTTTGGACACTCCGCATTCAATAGCGGAGGCGGCCGAATATAAAAGGTCTTTTACAACGGTTATTGCCGATGTTTGCCGCTTGTTGTGCGTTATAACAACGGGGCACTTAAGCTCGGCGCAGGTTTTATACATTGCAGTTTCGTTTCGCGCAACGTCGAATGCCCCGCCGAAAACGTCGTTTACAATGTCGGCCCCCTCGCCTATTGCGTAGCGGGCAACGCTTTCCTTGTAGGTGTCTACCGAAATGCAGGCGTCGGGAAAGCGCCTCCTTAAGTCGGGCAGAATTTCGGAAAGGCGCTTTATTTCCTCTTCGGCGGAAATGCGCAACGAATTGGGCCGCGTAGATTCCGCCCCCAAGTCTATTATTGCAGCTCCCTGCAAAAGCATTTCCTCGGCGCGTTTCAACGCCGAATTTTTGTCGAAATACATTCCGCCGTCGGAAAACGAATCGGGTGTAAAGTTTAATATACCCATAATTTTCGGGGTATCCAAACTTATATAACCGGAATTGTGCGGCGTTCTAATTTTCAGATTTTTCATCTTTAATATAGCGTGCCAAACTTTCTATGGCGTCGTCGTATTTTTGCGAATTAAATTTCGATTTTAAACCGGTTAAAATTTGCAGCGCCGTTTTATAGTCGCCGCTTTCTACCGCAATTCTTGCAAGCATTGTCTTTGCCGTTTTTTCGCAGTTTTTATCCGGGGCTGCCTTTGAATAGTAAAATCCGGCTTTCGAATATTTTTTTTGGGAATACAAGGCATACCCCATTTGGCACATAATTTCGGCGGGGGGCTCTGCCGTTTGCAAAAACGCGCGTTCAAAAGCATTTTCGGCGTTTGCATATAAACTAATGCCGTTATAGGCAATGCCCTTTGCTGCGTTTCCGGAAAAGGTGTCGGGGGCAATGTCGATTGCCGCATTGTATTGGCCCGCCTTTGCAAGCAAAAGCGAAATTCTGCCCAGTTTTTCGGGGGCAACGGCCTTGCCCGCCTTTTTGTAGGCGTCTACAGCAAACGGATACATTTGCAGGTTAAAATACAAGTCGCCCATAACGGAATAGTCGTCGGCGTTTGCCAGTTTTAAGCTTTGCATGCTTTTTATTGCGGCAAGCGCGTTTTTGTAGTCGCCTGATTTTGTATAGGCGGCGCACAGCATGCGCCAGCTTTGCGAATCGTTTTTGTCGAGCAAAACAAGCTCTTTTGCCTGGGCTATGCACTTTTCGGTTTCGCCCAGCCTGGACAGGCAATAGAGCCTGTTTTTCTTTAGCGAAATATCGTTTGCAGACAGCATTACGGCATTGTTTAGGGCAAAAAGCGCGCTTATAAAATCGCCGCCTTGCATATGGCAAAGCGCAATACATTTATACATATCGGCGTCTGGCGAAGACACTTTTGCCGCCTTTGCGGCGTATTGCAGGGCCTCTTTATAGTTGCCGTCTCTTGCACATTCGTATGCCGCGTTTTTTAAAGCCATTGCAAATTCGGGCATAATTTTAAGGGCGCGCCCGTAGTAGGCAACGGCCTTTTTATGCTCGTTTTGGCTTGCGCATATATTGCCCATATTAAAGAGAATTGCGGGCGAATTTTCGCAGTATTTTTCCATATACGCCAAAGCCTCGTTTTTGTCGGCAAACTGGGCCGCCTTTTTTATGACGGCGGCCTCGGCCGAATCGATTTTCGGAGAATCGGCAAAAGAGCTAAAAAACGCAAATAGCGCAAAAATGGTAAATACGGTCTTTTTCATTTTAAAATCCTAAAGGGTATCGGCAGCGTAAAGCGCGCCTTTACGGGTTTGCCGTCTATTGTAGGCGGTTCGTAGCGCAGCTTTTGCGCGGCGTTTATTGCACTTTCGGTAAATTCTTCGTGCCCGCTTTTTTCGACTTTTTCCACGCTTAAAAAGCCCCTTTCGTCTATGACTACAAGAAGCACAACGGTGCCCTGTATTCCCCTTTTTAAAAGGTTTTTCGGGTAGTCGATTTTAACCGAATTAAGCCTTTTGGGAATTTTGTCGAGCGAGGCCAGCTCGAAAATCTGCATTGAATATCTTTTTTCGCCGCCGTCCTGAATTGAATGGAGCAATGCGTCGGAGGCATCTTCGGCATTAACGCCGCCGAATACTTCGTATTTGCCGCGGCCTGCAAGCGAAATTTGCGGAGAGGGCATTTGCATTTTCCGCAAATCCACCTCCAAATGGGGTTTTTGCAAATTTGCGGATTTTTCGGGCGCAATATCCAGTGCCGGCTTGTCGGGCAACGGCTGTTTTTTGTGCGGAGCTTCGGGCTTTTGCATAAGCGAAAACGAAAGCTTGTGCCTTTTTGCCTCCGTAGTCGAAGAAATTGGGCTGCAAACTAGCAAGTGCAGAGCAAACACAAACGCAAGCGAAAGCAAAAGGGGCAATATTTTCCCCAAACGCATAAAAAATGCCTGCATAACTTGAGTCATTTTCCCTTTTCGGTTAGAACGTAAACGTCTTTGATGTTTGCCCTTTTTGCGGCGTCCATAAGCGCAACTAATTCGCGCACGTTCGAAGAGGCGTCGGCGTCTATCAGCAAGACGGGGTTTTCGTTCGCTTTTTGCGCCAACTGTTTTTCTATAAAGGCAAGGCTTTGCTCTTTGCAATCAAAATAGTAGCGACCGAGTTTGTCTATTAAAACCGTAATTTCGCCGCCTTTCGGCTTCTGCGATTCGGTGGCTTGCGGGCTTTCTATCTGCAGGGCGCTTTTGCGCGAAAACGCCGTTGTTACCGCAAAAAATATCAGCAATATAAACATCACGTCTATAAGGGGCGAAATGTTTATTTCGTCGCCGCGCAAAGAATCGTTTAAATCGCTGCGCATCATAGCGCACCCCCGTTTTTTTTGCACAACAAGACAGCGTTATCCAAATTCAATGCCAGGCGCGTCTTTAAAAATTTTGCGCAAAAAACAAATATAAACGACGGCAGCGACAGCACCAAACCCGCCTGCGTTGTAAGCAAAGCCTTTGAAACGCCCTGGGCTACAATGTCGAAACTGTCTGTATTGGAGGCAAAACAAATTTCCATACCCAAAACGGTTCCCAACAACCCCAGCAAGGGCAAAGCCGCCGCCAAAACGGCCGCCAATTTCAGCCTTAAATTTACGCTTTTAAAATACGCAAAACGCCCGCTGCGCAAAAAGGACATACCCCGTTTTGCGCCGACATTTTTTGCGGCTTTGTTTTTCGAGAAAAGCTCCAGTATAAGGTAAAACAAAATGCCGTATAAAACAACCGCCACCGCAAGCATTGCGTAGGCTACAATGCCCGAAGTTTCGAAGTAGTAAGCCAGCGGATTTTGCATTCGTTTAAAATTCCCCTCCGCCGAAGTATAGCCCTACCGCCGCCGAAATTTGCTGCATGTTTGCCGACACTATTTTCGCCCTGCGCGATATTACCGCAAAGACTATGTACGACGGAATTGCCAAAACCAGACCGAATTCGGTTGTAATCAACGCTTCGCCTATGCCGCCGCCCAGCATGTCGGCATTTACGCCGCCGTATAGCGACAATGCCGAGAAGGTTTTTATTATTCCCGTTACCGTGCCCAAAAGCCCCAAAAGCGGTGCAACCGACGCCGTAATCGAAACAAGGGGCAAAAGCGAACAAAGCCTTGCATTGCTTTTAAACTCCAGCGCATACGACTTCTCTCTAACATAGTCTTTGCCGAAAGGCATGCTTTCGAGCAATTCGAGCGCAAAAAGCGAATATGCTTTTGGGAGCAATTTTGCGGCGCTTTTGGCCTTTTGCAAATCCCTGTTTTTAAGGCTTTCGCCAAGCGCGCTTAGCGCTTCGTCGCTTAGGCTGCCCACAGAATATATGCGCATTGCCGAATATAGCGAGGCTATAAAAGCCAAAACCGCAAAAAAGGCTATGGGGTAAACCCATATACCGCCGCGCTCGAATTTTTCGGCAAACGACATCGAATTTTCGCCCGCAAATTTCCCCGCGCTTAAGTCTATGCAAAAGCCGTTTTTTTGCCCGCCGTTTTTGTCTGTAATGCACAGATATTTTTGCGGGAACTGCCCGAGCCTTTCCAAATTTGCCCTGCCGTTTTTTATGTCGAATACAAGGCAGTCCAAAGAGTCTGCCGCCTGCAAAGCCTTTTCAACCGCGCTTTCAAGCTCCGCATTTTGCGCCGACAAAAAGTTTAAATTCGGCGTTTGGCAGGCGCTTAACTTCGCTTTTAACGAGTCTATTTTTTTGTAGGCTTCGTCTTCGCGTTCGGACAATTCGCGCATTGTCTTTTCGAAATTTTGCACCGTGCTGGACACAAGTTCCGCCTTGCCGCAAAGTGGCAAGGCAAAACAAAGCGCCGCAAATATGTATAATGCAATTTTCATTTGCCCGACTCCAAATATACGGGGGTTATTCTTGCCGCGTTTTGCGCCATATCGAAAAGCTTTTTTAGGTTTGCGTCGTTAATTTCTACGGGAATATTGCCGTTCATTTTGCCGCATTCGCCGGTAGACAATATTCTGTAGAAGCTGCAGTTTAGCCCGAAAGTTAAAAACTTTGCGTCTTTGCCGTTTAGCGGATATTCGTATAGCCTGTATTCTTTCGAAGCGTCGCAAAGAGTTTTAAGGAACGCCGCCTTGCGCGAAATTGCCGAAACGCCGTCGGAAACTACCGCGGCTTTGTCGGCCTCGGCCGAATATACCACGTTTAACGGATACGGCAAAGTCTTTACATATTCGGCGCACTCGGCAAAAATTTTTTCTACCGCATTTGCCAAAATCGACAACTGTTTTTTGTTTTTTTCGATTTTCCCGCGCAAAATCTGCCCGGCTGCTTCGGTTTTTTCGTTCCCGGCTTTTTTTGCCTCCAGCAATTTTTGCAGGGCCGCAATTTGCGCGTTTAGCGCGTTTAGTCTGGAATTTAATTCAAGCTCCTTTTCCCTTGCCATAACCCCGGCCTTTGTAGCGGAAAATTCGCTTTCCACACTTTGCGCCGAACGCTCGAAAAGCGCTTGCGCGCTTTCGCCCAAAAGCGAATGGCAGGCAAGGCAAAGAAAAAATGTGGCAAACAAAGCTTTCATTTACTAGAACAAAATCTTTAGGCTTGCATACGAATAGCAGCGCAGCGAGCCTTTTTGGTTTTCAAACTCGTCGCTTTGAATCATAAAAGTGTAGTCTAACTGAACATAATCGTAGCGCAAAGACGCCCCGAAACGCGCGGTGCCCACCACATATTCCTTCTCTACGCTGCGGGGACTGTGCCTAAAGGCGTTGCCGTCTAAAGTTATGTCGTAGCCTACAACCTGGCCTGTGGCCGCTGCAAAGAGATAGGCGTGCCAGTTTGCGCCGTTTGTTTTTGCAATGCCAACGTTTTGCGAATTGCCGTAGTCTATGCAGCCTGCGTCGAAAGAATTCGGCAAATTGTAGCCGAACCTAAGCAGAATATCGGCCTGGCCCGAAACTTTTATATTGCCCAAGTTGGCCGAACACGAAGCAACAACATCGCCCCCAAGCGAGCCCTTTTGGATTTTATAAACCCTTTCGGCATGGCGGTAGTTAAACAAAAATGCGGGCTCGGTTTCTATTTGGTTGTGCCAGCCCATCGGCCACTTGGCCTCGGTATTTATGCTGTGCACAAATTTTTGGGTTTCCTCGGCAAGGGAGTATTTGCCCGTAAGGCCAATGTTAAGTCCGAAGCTGTCGAGCGAGTTTTCGCGCATTATGTGCGACGTTGCAAAAAAATACAGCAGCCCGCAATAGGGCCTGTCGTCTGCGGGCGGGTTGGGGTCCCGAATGTCGTAGCCTACATACATTCCCTGCCCAAAGCCCGCCGTTTGGAATTTTTGCGTTTTTGAATTTTCGTCTATAAACAATTCCAGCAGCTTAAACTGCAATTTGTTTGCAAGCCAGTCGGAGCCGTTGTCGGTATACGAAAGCCTTACGCCGTTTGTGTAATAGCGGTCGGTAAAACCCAAATCGTTTTCGAAGTCTAGCGCCAAAACCGATTTGTATTGCTTTTCTTCGGCAAAAACCGATATTGGCAAAAGCACAAAAAATAAAGCTGCATTTAACCACTTCATAACACGCAACTATATGAGAATAAGCTCTGGATTGGCAAGAGGATTTAACCTAAAAAGCCCCAAATCGGACAAAACCAGACCCGCCACCGACGCGGGCAGGCTTGCGCTGTTTTCGTCGCTGGCAAACGCGGTTGAAAACGCAACCGTGCTGGACCTTTTTGCGGGAACCGGCGCCTACGGGCTGGAGGCCTTAAGCCACGGTGCAATTTCGGCGACTTTTGTGGAAAAAGACAAAGCGGCCCTGCAGTGCCTAAAGGCAAATTGCGGCGGGATTGCGGCCTACATAAAAAATGCCGACATTAAAATAAGCGCGTGCGACTGCTTTAAATTTAAAAGCTCTAATACATTCGACTTTATATTTTTAGACCCGCCCTACCCGCTGCTATTGGCAAATGCCGCCGAAATTTTCAAGCTTGTAAAAAGCCTTTGCTCGGCCGGCACAACCGTTGTTTTAGAGGCCCCTTTTGAATTTACGCCCCCCGAAGGCTACTTTGAAATAATAAAAAGGCTGGGCAAAAAATCGCGCGGCAAGCCGACCGAAATTATTATGCGGCCGATTTTTGACGACGGCCAAAGCGCAAAAAGCGATGTCGGCGAAAGCGCCTAAACCCCGTTTTTTGCAAACTGCATAACGGCCAGGTTGCCCAATGCAATCCCGAAAGCCGCCGTAATAAACGGCGAGCTGCCTATTACCTTTTTTTGGTTGGCCGCCGACGAAACCAAATGGGTTTCGCCGCAAAGCTGCTCGTCGGAAAACACACAGTCGAATTTGCCGAATGCGCCGCGCCTTCTAAGCTCTTTTCGCATGCGCGCGGCAACGGGGCAGCCGCAAACCTTCCAAAAATCGCCGGTTTTTATTTTCGTTAAATCCTTTCGGCGGGCGGCCCCCATGCTTGAAACTAGCACTTTGCCGTTTTTCTGGGCAAATTCGGCAATGTCGCATTTCGACGAAATGCAGTCTATTGCATCTATAATAATGTCGCATTTGCCGAAGAGATTTTCGAGGGTGTCGGCCGCAATAAATGCGTTTACGGCCTCTACATTCGCCCCGGAGTTTATCGACAAAATCCTGTCGCGGGCGACAAGCCTCTTTTCCATTCCCACGGTGGTTTCAAGCGCAAAAAGCTGGCGGTTTATGTTGCTTGGGTCTACCGTGTCGCAGTCTACAACAACAAAATTTTTTGCGCCGAAACGCGCAAGGCTTTCGGTTGCGTACGAGCCTACCGCCCCCAGGCCCGCAATGCCGAACACCGCGTTTTGCACTTTTTGCCTAAGCTCTTTTGTATATAAAATGTCGCTGCGCTGAAATCTGTTCATTTGCCGTATACGCTTAAAAAGTTCTCGTTTAAAATTTTGTCCATATTCCTTTCGCCCCTTATTGTAGCCAGCTTTGCCGCCGCGTTTTCCAAACTTTGCCTGCAGCAAAAGCCGTCGCTTTCTATAAGCAGGCGGTCTATTGCCGCGGTCTGCGCGGTTTTTTGCGCATTTTTAAAATCCAGACTTTTTGCCGAAAAGGAAAAATATGCCTTTTTTAAAACGCGGCTTTCGGGGACAAAATTGGGCGAGTGGAACACCGCCACAACCCCGCTGTTTTCAAGGATTTCGGCAAGCTGTTTGTAGGCGTTTACGCAATGTATTACAACGGGCAATCCGAAATCTTTTGCCAAAGAAACGTGCTTTTTAAAAACCTCTATTTGCGTTTGCGCAAACTGCATATATCGGGGGCGAAAATCCAGACCCGTTTCGCCGACGGCGGCGGCCCCGCTTAAAAATTCGGGCAGTTTTTGCATGTCTGCCGTTTGGTTTGCGCGCATAGGGCAAAGCCCGTAGGCCTTTTTTCCGCACGCAAAACCGCGCAAAGCAAGCCAGTCTAAATAGTCTATCGCGCTGGAGACAAAGCGCATGCCTTCGGGAATTTGCATATTTTTAAATTCCGCAAAATGTGCGTGGCAGTGCGCATCACAAAGCATATTTATTTAAAACTTTCGAATAGATTTTGCAGCTCGCGCTCGTCGGAATACTCGGTTGTAAACGACTTGCCTATGCCGCGCATAAGAACAAACCTAAGCTTTGCGCCGTGCGATTTTTTGTCTTTGTGCATTGCGTCTACCAGCTTTGCGCTGTCGAGCGATTTTGCAATCTTTACGGGAACGGAGTATTTTTCGAGCAGCGTTTTTGTCTTTTGCGAAATGTCTTTTGCAAGGCCGAGCTTTTCCGACAATTCTGCCGCCATAAGAAGCCCTATGCCAACGGCCTCGCCGTGGAGATAAACTCCGTAGCCCGCGCAGTTTTCTATTGCATGCCCGAAAGTGTGCCCCAAGTTAAGAAGCGCCCTGCCGTTTTCGGGGCTGTTTTCGAACTCGTCTTTGGAGACTACATCGGCCTTTATGGCGCAGCAGCGCTTTATTGTAGCCGCAGTTTTTGCGCGGCATTCAAGCACGTTGCAGCCGTTTAGAATGTCGAAAAATTCGGCGTCGCAAATAAGGGCGTATTTTATAACTTCGGCCATACCCGCGGCTATTTCCCTTTTGGGCAAAGTGTCTAAAAAAGAGGTGTCTATATAAACCGCCTTCGGCTGGTGGAAAGCCCCCACCAGATTTTTGCCGGCCTTTAAATTTATGCCCGTCTTGCCGCCTACCGAAGAATCTACCATGGAAAGCAGTGTTGTGGGAACCTGGTAAAAATCTATGCCGCGCATATAGCTTGCCGCGGCAAAGCCCGTAATGTCGCCTACAACGCCGCCGCCTATTGCAAACAGCGCGCTTTTGCGGTTTAAGCGCAAGTCGGCAAGCTTTTCGCAAATCATTTCAAAGTTGGCAAAGCTCTTTGTTGTTTCGCCCGCGGGCAAAACAATAAGGCTGCCGAATTTCGAGATTTGTTCGAGCTTTTCGGCGTGGAAGGCCCTTACGTTTTCGTCGGTAATAAACACGTTTTTTCTGCCCAAAGCGGCAAGTTGCACCGCCTTGTTTACTGCGTTTGAAAACGCGTTTTCGGCAATTTCTATGGTATACGATTTTTCGCCGAGGTTTACATTAAGGCTTTCCATTTTTCATTACTCCAATCCGAAAATTCCGTTAACGTAGGCTTTTGGGTCGAATTTTTGAAGGTCGTCTACGGCTTCGCCCAAACCGACATAGAATATCGGAAGTTTTAGCTCCGAATACACCCCCGTAAGCGCCCCGCCTTTAGACGTACCGTCTAGCTTGGTTACAATAAGCCCGTTTAGGGGAAATGCCTTGTTGAACGCCTTTGCCTGTTGAATACTGTTAGAGCCCAACGAGCCGTCGGCAACCATAAAGGAATAGTGCGGGCTATTCGGGTCGCACTTTTTAAGCACGCGCCCGAATTTTGAAAGCTCGTTCATTAAATTTTCCTTATTATGCAGGCGGCCTGCGGTGTCTAAAATAAGGTATTTTGCGCCCCTGGCCTTTGCGGCGTGCCATGCGTCGAAGGCAACCGCGGCGGAATCGGCCCCGTGCTGGCTTTCAACCAAGTCTATATTAAGCCTTTGCGCCCAAATTCTAATCTGCTCGTTGGCGGCGGCTCTAAAAGTGTCGCATGCGCCCATTAAAACCTTGCCCTGTTTTGAAAGCAACTTTGCCAATTTTGCGCAGGTGGTAGTTTTGCCCGAGCCGTTTACGCCTATAAGGCAAATAACAGTTGGGTTTTCGCCGCCGAGGGGCTTTATTTCGGCCTGCGAGCCGTCCAAAATCTTTTCCAAAACGGCGGCGCCTATTTCGGCGGCCTCCTTGCCCCTAAGCTCTTTGTTTTTGGAATATTCCCTTTTTATGGCGTCTACAACCTTTTCGGTTGTGTCGAAGCCGAAATCCGCGCCGTATAGAGTCTCCTCTATAAGGTCTATGTCTTGCGGTTCGATTTTTTTTGCAAACAAGCCCGAAATTGCGCCCAGTGCGTTTTGGGCGGTTTTCTTAAGCGAGTCTTTAAACTTTTTGAATATCGAAAACATTATTTTTTAACCGCCTGGCGCATTGGTCTTTTCAGCGACAACGAAATTTTGTCGAGCAGCCCGTTTACAAAGCGTTTCGAATCGTCTCCCGAAAACTCCTTTGTAAGGTCTACCGCCTCGTTTATGCTGACTACGGGGGGAATGTCGTCTCTAAAAAGCAGTTCGAAAACGGCAAGCCTTAAAATTGCCAATTCGACTTTTGCGATTCTGTCGATGGACCAGTTTTTCGCGTTTTTGGATATTTCGCCGTCTATTTCCCTTGCATGGGTAAAAGCCCCTACAATAAGCTCTCTTGCGAACTGGAAATACCCCTTGCGGACGCCGAGCTCGGTTTCCTTATTTGTCAAAAAGCCCTGCAAAGCCTCTTCAAATGGCCCGCTTTCGTTCATATCGCGCATATAGATGAACTGCATTGCCGCAATTCTGTTTTCGTGTCTGCCCCTTAGTGCGTGGGGCTTTTCGTTTTGCGAATTTTCCGATTGCATATTAAAACTCCGTTTCGTCGAGCAATAAAGATGTCTGCCATGCCATTTGAATTGCGGCCTCGGCAAATTCCGTGCCGCGTGCAATTTTGCCTATGGTTCTGTTTGCGGCCTGTTCGTAGTTGTTGGCTACAATAACGCCGTTTATTACGGGAACCGTCGTTTCTACCGCAATTTTTTGGAATGCGTTGGCCGTGCTGTGGGCTATAATTTCGTGGTGGGGGGTTTCGCCCGCAATTACAACGCCAAGGGCAACAACGCAGTCGTATTCCGAAGAATCCGCCAAAATGGAGGCTATTACCGGAAGCTCGCAAGCCCCCGGAACGCGCACAACCCTAACCGATTTTTCGGGAACGCCCGCCTTTTTAAATGTCTGCATGGCGTCGTTTAAAAGGGCGTCTACCATATTTTGGTTAAAGCACGAGGCAACCACCGCAAACTTGAAACCGCTTGCGTCTACATCGGGCATTTTTGCTTTGTCGAGACTCATAAGAACTACCGTTTTTTTGTTAAATTTTTGTTTGGGATACTATCTGCAAGCCGTAGCCTTCGGGCATATAGTGCGCACCGGGGTGCGTTGTAAGCAGGTTTATCTTTTTAAAGCCAAGCTCCTTTAAAATTTGCGAGCCGATACCGTAGTCTACCTTGTTGGGCAAAATGGGACGGGCGGCGTTTATGTCTACCCCCCAGTTTTCGACATTAACGCAAACAAGCGCGCCGCACTTCGCCTCGGCAATTTTTGCCATTGCGCGTTTAAAGGAATCGGCTGCGTCGGAAAACGACTTTGCGCGGAACAAGTCCGCAAAAATATTCTGCGCGTGAACCCTTGCAAATGCGCCGTCTTTCGACAAATCGCCCACAGAAAGCGCAAAGTGGAATTTCTTGTCGGCTTCGTTTCTGAAAATGGAAAAATCGAACTCGCCGAATTCGGTGTCTACCTTGCTCGACGAAATTTTCTTTAAAATCCTGTCGTTTTTAAGCCTGTATTCTATAAGGCTTGCAACGCTTATAAGCCTGTAGCCGAACTTGTTTTTAAATTCTATTATGTCGGGCAGGCGCGCCATTGTGCCGTCGTCTTTAATTATTTCGCAAATTACGCCAACGGGCGGCAAATGGGCCAGCTTGCACATATCCACGGCGGCCTCGGTGTGCCCCGCCCTTTCGAGAACGCCGCCCGGCCTTGCCCTAAGCGGGTTTATATGCCCCGGGCTTACAAAGTCGGCCCCCGTAGAGGCAGGCTGCGCCATAAGCTTTAAAGTTCTTGCCCTGTCGGCCGCGCTTATGCCCGTGGTAATGCCGTCGGCTGCGTCTACGGTAACGGTAAAGGCCGTGCCCTTTTTGTCGCGGTTAATCTTTACCATATCGTCTATGCCCAACCTGTTTAGCACCGCCGTAGTGGCCGGGGCGCAAATCAGACCCTTGCAGTGGCTTATCATAATATTAACCGCTTCGGGCGTTATTTTGCTTGCGGCAACAATAAGGTCGCCCTCGTTTTCGCGGTTTTCGTCGTCTACAACAACAATGGGTTTGCCCATTGCAACGTCGGCAATGGCGTCTTGAATGTCGTCGAAAATCTTCTCCATTTTGCTATCCCCTTATAAATTTTTTTACGACTGCATTAGCAGTTTTTTAATGTCTACTTGCCCCAGCCTTTTATATTGGCCCTCGGGAATGCGCTTTAAAACGTAGCCGCCTATCTGGAACCTTTTAAGCTCTTTTACAAAGTAGCCGACGCACTCGAACATTCTTCTGATTTCCCTCTTTTTGCCCTGGTGCAGCCAAACTTCAAGCCTTTTTGTTTCGTTTTGTTCGCCCTCTATGCCGAGCGGGATTATCTTTGTAGCTACAAGTTTTTCGCCCTCGAAAACAACGCCGTGCTCCAGGGTTTTAATAAGCTTGTGGTCGAAAGGCCTGTTTAAAAGCACAGTATACTTTTTCATTACCCCGTACGACGGGTGCGTTATTCTGTTGGCCAAATCGCCGTCGTTTGTAAGGATAAGCAGCCCCTGCGAATTCATATCCAGCCTGCCGCAGCAGAAAAGCTTCATCTTATTATAGGGCATGGGCAGCAGGTCGAACACGGTTTGCGCGTGGAAAGGGTCTGCATTGCTGCACAAATAGCCCTTGGGCTTGTTGAAAGCCAAAACCACCTTGTCTTCTGCAGGAAGCGAAATTTTGCGCCCCTCAAAAACAACGCTGTCGGAATTTTCGTCTATATCCTGCCCTATCTGGGCAACTTTCCCGTTTACGCTTACAACGCCCGCGGCGATTTTCTGCTCGGCGGCCCTGCGCGAACAAACTCCGCATTGGGATATGAACTTTTGTATTCTCATTTTCGCCGAATAGACTTTCAAATATGGCCGAAAAACGCAACCATTTTTGAAAAAAAGCTTGAGGAAAGTCGCATAAAGGCAAGCATACTTGAACTTATCGTGAATATATTTACATACATATACGGCAAATTGAACAAAATCGGGCTTGACTGGTTCATTTTGGGGCTGGGCGGCGCAATACTTTTGGCGTACATAGCCCCGCAAATAGGCTGCACAAGGGAAAGCTTTTCGCCGTCGGAGCTGGCGAACTGGCTTTTAACCCTTATATTTTTCTTTTACGGCCTTAGGCTGGACTTTGCGCAAATAAAAAAGGGGCTTTCGAACTACAAGCTGCATATAGTTGTGCAGTTGTCGACTTTTGCGCTGTTCCCGCTTCTGCTTTTGGCGTATACGGCCGTTTTCGGTGCGTTTAAAGACCAGTATCTATATTTGGGCGTGTTCTTTATGTGCGCGCTGCCGTCTACGGTGTCGTCGTCGGTGGTAATGGTTTCGATTGCAAGCGGCAATATTCCGGCGGCCATTTTCAACGCAAGCTTGTCGGGCATATTGGGCATATTCATAACCCCGCTTTTAATGAGCTTTGCAATGCAGGGCGCCATGCCCGACGCCGATTTGGGCCCCATATTTGCCAAGCTTTTTGCGCAGGTGCTGCTGCCCGTAGTTTTGGGCGTTTTGCTGAACAAAAGATTCGGCGAATGGGCAAAGACAAAAAAACGCCTATTTAGGAACTACGACCAAAGCGTTATTCTGCTTATTGTATACACTTCGTTTTGCGACAGCTTTTACCAGGATATGTTTAGCGCGCTTTCGCTTAAAGACATTGTTTTGCTTACCATAGGGCTGGCGGCAATGTTCTTTGCAGCCTACGCCGTAATTTTGCTGGTTTCAAAACTGCTAAAATTCGACCGCAACGACACAATTACGGCCCTGTTTTGCGGCTCTAAAAAATCGCTGGCGCACGGGGCAGTTATGTCGAAAGTTATAGTGCCCGACCCCTCCAAAATCGCCATAATAATTCTGCCCATTATGATATACCACGCATTCCAGCTGGTGGTAGCCTCTATAATAGCAAAAAAACTGGCTAAAAACGCGCCTAAAGAAGACTAGTTTTAGGCGAATTTGCCATGCAAAAATGCGCTCTTGCTTGAGCGCATTTTTTGTTTGAATTTACGCAATGTAATTTTACTACTTTGTCTTTAGTTTTACAATCTTAGTCGGCAACCCGCCGGATTTAATTGTCAGTTTAATCGAGTCGTCGGCACTTTTGCCGGCGCGAAGTATTGCAACCGCCCTACCGCAATATAGCGAACGGGAATTGCCAACAGCCAGTTCGTTGCTTGCCATATCTCCGTTGTCTACACCGATAAGCTTTGCGTTTCCTTCAAGCGAAAACGTTAGCTTGTTATCTGCAATCGGGTATAGGCGGCCAAACTTGTCTACCGCCGAAATTTTTACAATCTGTAAATCCATTCCGTCGGCCCTCCAATTTGCATTTACCAATTCTGCGGCAAGTTCGGCGGGGTCGTCGGCGCTTTCAAGGCTATGCTCGCCCACAACTTTGCCGTTTGTTTTTGCAACCGCTTTTAGCTCGCCTTTTTCAAACTTTACATTTTCCCATATAATTTTATTTCTTATACGAATATTAGAACGGTCGTTTTTACGCACACCCAGCGATTTGCCGTTTAAAAACAATTCGGCTTCGTCTGCATTTGTATAGACAACCACATCGGCAAAACTGCCGTCTTTGCGGTTCCAATTTTCGTTTTCGGGCATAAGCCCTATGGTTTGCCCCGTAGGCGCAACATAGACACCGGTTTGTACATCGCGCTCGCAAACTCCGACATAAACAACCGGGGCTACTCCGTCTAAGAACGTGGCTTTCATCCAATATCCCTGCGGCTTTATATTTAGGGCGGTATCTATATAGGCTTTGGTGTTCCAGCCCTTTTGCGGCCAACCGCCAGACTCGCCCCAATAGGCGATAACACCCCAATAGGCAGCTCCCGCTACCTTGCTATGGTTTAATTCGTAGAAATTTTCGGCCAAACCTCCCGTAGTCATTTCGCTTTGGTAAAAAATCATATTAGGATAGTTTTTGGAATCGTTTTCAAAAAAACACCCCGTATAGTTTTGAGAAGAAACATCGGTGGCAAACGCAAGCTCTGCAGGCTTGGTAAGTTTCCATTGTTCTTTGCTTATGTGCCACGGGTCTAACCCCTTTTCTCTGGAGGGGAATTGCCCCACTGTATAGGGGCGCGTATCGTCGAATTTTTTGGCATAATCCCGCTTTATTCTATACATTGTTACAGCGTAGTCCCCATACTTGTCTGTAGGGTTAGGATATGTTCCGTGTTGACAATCTAGTTCGTTGCCCAAGCTCCACATAATAACGCTTGGGTGGTTTCTGTCGCGCTTGATAAACTCGGAAAGCGCGTAAGGCCATACCTCGTCTTCGTGTTTTCTCCCGCCCAAATAGGCTTTGCTCCATTTATCGAAAACTTCGTTTACAACCAAAATACCGTGCTTGTCGGCCAAAGCTACAAACGACTCACTATATGGATTATGCGAAGTTCTTATATTGTTTACTCCAAGCGATTTTAAAAGCAAAATGCGCCTTTCTATTTCAGAATCGTAAACGGCAGCCCCAAGTGCCCCCAAATCGTGGTGAAAATTTGACCCCTTAAGCAAAACTTTTCTTCCGTTTAGCAAAAAGCCCTGTTGCGGGTTAAATTCTATGGTTCGCACGCCAAAGTTAGATTTTTTATAATCCAACACTTTGTCGGAATCAAGAACTTGCACGACGACCGAATAAAGCGTTGGCGAATCCATGTCCCAAAGCGAAGGATTTTTTATGTCAAAAAAAGCTTCGTCCGTTGCGGTCGAATTTGCAGCGACAACAACTGACTGTGTTTTCTCTGCAAGTTTTTCGCCTTTTGGAGAATACACCGTAGATTTCACATGTATTTTGCGTTCGGCGTTCAAAGTGTTTTCAATTTCCGTTTGAACTTTTACTTTTGCCGATTTTTTCGAAATTTGAGGCGTTGTAATATAAAGACCGTGTCGGGCAACGGAAATGGGCTCTTTTTGCAATAAGTATACATTTCTGTAAATTCCCCCGCCCGTGTACCAGCGCGATACATATTTCGGCGAAACCTCAGCAAAAACGGCAATTACATTTGGGTTGTTGTAATCTATAAAGTTTGAAATGTCTACCTGAAAACCGCTATATCCATACTCGTTCGACGCAACTTTACGTCCGTTAATATACACGTCGCAAACTTGCATTACCCCTTCAAAATCCACTATTACTCGCTTGTTTTTCCATTGCGGATTCGCAACAAAAGTTTTGCGATACCATGCCTGACTGTAGGGTTTAAAACCTCTACCTTTATCCTCCGTTTTATTTTTAATTTGCTCTTTAGTAGGTTCTATAAAGGGCTGTTCAATTTGAAAATCATGGGGCAAATCAAGCAAACGCCATTTAGAATCGTCGCAACCTCTCGAATGTGCTTCGTCGTTTTTTCCATAATAGAATTTCCAATCAAAATTCCATAGTTGCCGCTGCGTTGCATTAACAAGCAACACAGCAAACAACATAAACACAAAAACAATCCTTCTTATCATATACCATCTCTTTCTTATATATTATATCGAATAACTGTCAGCCTAGCCTATCAGATAAATCGTTTTTATATCAAGACTAAAATTCAAGAAAACTAAATCAAAACAACCATTTTCGCATACATTTCTTTGACATTTTTATTGTTTTTTCCGTTTAACATGCAACAAAAAACCCTTTCGGGATTTCCGAAAGGGTTTTGTTTTTTTAAGAGCTTTGTTATTCTTTTACTTCGTACACGCCGTCTTTTGGGAGCGTGCCCGATATAATAGCCCTTGCCAGCGGGTTTTCTATCTTTTCGACAATCATTCTCTTTAAGGGACGCGCGCCGAAAGTCGGGTCGTAGGCGGTTGTAGCCATGTTGTCCAAAGCCTTTTTCGAAAGCTTTACATACACGCCCTGCTTTTCCAAACGCTTGTTTAGGTTTGCAACTTGCAGTTGAACAATTTGTTTTACCTGATCGAGCGTTAGCGCGTTAAAGATTATAATGTCGTCTATTCTGTTCAAGAACTCGGGCTTAAAGTGCGCCCTTAAGTCGGCGTTAATGGCGTTCTTTGCGCTTTCGGGAAGGTTGCCGTCTTTGTCGGCAACGGCGTCGAGAATGTACGAAGAACCCACATTCGAGGTCATTATAATAACCGTGTTTTTAAAGTCTACCTTGCGGCCCTGACCGTCGGTAAGAATACCGTCGTCCATAATCTGCAAGAGGGTATTTAAAACTTCGGGGTGCGCCTTTTCGATTTCGTCGAAGAGAACTACAGAGTAGGGTCTGCGCCTTACGGCCTCGGTAAGTTGGCCGCCCTGTTCGTAGCCCACATAGCCCGGAGGCGAACCTATAAGTCTGGAGACCGAGTGCTTTTCCATATATTCCGACATATCGATACGCACCATATTGTCTTCCTTGTCGAACAAGTTTGCGCTTAGCGCCTTTGCCAATTCGGTTTTACCTACACCCGTCGGGCCCAAGAACATAAACACGCCTATGGGTCTTTTCGGGTCTTTTATGCCAGCCCTGCTTCTTAAGATTGCATTGGCAACGCTTTCTACGGCCTTGTCCTGACCGATTACCCTGTTATGAAGGGCGTCGGGCAAGTGCAAAATCTTGTCTTTTTCGCTTTGTACAAGCTTCTTTACGGGTATGCCCGTCCATTCGGAAACAACGTCGGCTATTTCGGAAGGGCCTACAATTTCCCTTACCATTGCGTTTTCGCCTTTTGTTTTCGAAATTGCCTTGTCTAATTGAGCCTGCAATTTTGGAAGAACGCCGTATTTTATCTCGGCCGCCTGGTTGAGATTATACTCTCTTTCGGCGTGCTCCATCTTGATTTTGGCCTCTTCTATTTGCGCCCTTAGCTTGTTTGCCAAAGCCGACTGCTGCTTTTCGTCTTCCCACTTGCTGCGCAATACCGCCGACTGGTTCTTTAAATCGGCCAGCTCTTTGCGGACTTCGGCAAGGCGCTTGTCGTCGCTCTTTTCCTTTACAAGGGCGGCCTCTTCTATCTGCAGCTGCATTTGCTTGCGCATAATGTTGTCGAGCTCTACGGGAACGGAATCCATTTGGGTTCTTATTCTTGCGCATGCTTCGTCTATAAGGTCTATCGCCTTGTCGGGAAGCTGCCTGCCCGTTATGTACCTGTCCGAAAGCGTTGCAGCCTCTACCAAAGCCCTGTCTTGAATTTCAACGCCGTGGTGGGTTTCGAAACGCTGCTTTAAGCCCCTTAATATTGCAATGGAATCTTCAACCGAAGGCTCTGCAACATATACGGGTTGGAAACGCCTTTCCAAAGCCGCGTCTTTTTCGATATTTTCCCTGTATTCATTAAGGGTTGTAGCCCCTATGCAACGCAGCTCGCCCCTGGCAAGCATGGGCTTTAGCATATTGCTGGCGTCTAGCGAACCGTCGGTTTTGCCCGCGCCTACAATGGTGTGCAGTTCGTCTATAAAAAGAATTATCTTGCCGTCCGATTCCTTAACTTTGTTAAGAACGGCCTTTAGCCTTTCCTCGAACTCGCCCCTGTATTTTGCGCCCGCTATAAGCGAACCCATATCCAGGGCAAAAATCGTCTTGTCTTTCAAACCTTCGGGAACGTCTTTGCGGACAATCCTTTGCGCCAAACCTTCGGCTATTGCGGTTTTACCTACGCCCGGCTCGCCTATAAGAACGGGGTTGTTTTTCGTCTTTCTCGACAAAATCCTTATAACCCTTCTTATTTCCTCGTCTCTGCCAATTACGGGGTCTAGCTTGCCTTTGCGGGCAAGTTCTACAAGGTTCGAACCGTATTTTGCCAAAACTTCGTACGAAGCCTCGGGGGTTTTGCTGTCGATATTTTTGCTCGAACGCATTGTCGCCAATACCGTTTTTACTTCGCTTGCGGAAATTTGAAGCGAGGCAACCATATCGGCAAAGTCGCTGGGTTCGGGCTTTTCCAAAATAGCCAGGAACAAATGTTCGGTTGAAACAAAAGCGTCGCCCATATTTTTGGAGATTTCCAACGCGCGCGAAAGCGTGGCCGAAAACGCCGCACTGGGATATAGCTCGGCACTGGCTCCCTTAACTTTGGGCTGCGCTTGCAAATAACGCTGCAAAGAAAGTCTTAAAACCTCTTTTTTGGAGCTCATTTTTTCGAGAATGGCGGGAACAATGCCGCCCTCCTGATTGGCGAGAGCCTCCAACAAATGCGCCTGTTCAAGCTGCGAGGCATTATAACGCCTTGCAACTTGCGAGGCCTCGTTTATGGCCTCTATAGATTTTTCTGTAAAATTGTCGGGATTTATATTCATACCTTATTCCTTAGCAAATAGCGTGCCAAACATATCTATTAGTATCGTACAAGACCCCGCCCTACTAATAGCCCGTTTATAGAGACATTTTGTACCCCCTGCGACAAAATGTTGCATTTGCTGCAGCAACCCCCACCCCTGGCGCCTTTCATTAGAAACCACTTTCTTTGGGGTTGACACGAAATATAAGGGAACTGAAAACAATGATGAAACAGATGAAATACGAAGCTACGCAAGAGTTTGAGCGACTGGCAGAGACAATAAGCGAGTGGTTTACGCCGACAATCCGAATGTGGAGATTTACGAAAAACAACGGGATAACCGAGGGCTTCCATAGGAAAATGAAACTTATACAACGAATGGCTTACGGTTATAAAAACTTCCAAAATTACGCTCATCGTCAAAGATAGTGGAATGGATAAAAAAAAGGAGGGCAAAGAAGAGAAAAAATCTCTTACAATGCCCA
>CAKUIA010000009.1 GCA_934660865.1 uncultured Opitutales bacterium | reverse complement strand
ATATTACACACAGCAAAGCGCAAGTTTTAATTGAAAAGACATTAATACATGAGTGCGACAGAATACGACATGTACGAATGCGACGTATTCTGTCGCTGCATTTTTGTATATAAATTAACATGAAAGACAAAAATCAAAATTTTGAACCTGAAAAAGCTATAACTATTCCGATTGGGAAAAACGACGTAGGTGAAACCGTTTACAAAGACTTGTTCTCACTCGACAATATTTTAATTGGAGGAGACAACCGCTTTTTGACAAAATACGTTTCAACCTTAATCAAATCGCTTTCGGAACGTTATTCCGACGAGGAATTGGAGATAATTTTAAATTCAAATGAGAGAAAAATCTTTTCGAGTTTTAAAGGGAATTGCCATTTTTGGGGAGGAAAGGTAAAAACCAGAACTCCAGAAATTCTCTATGTAGCAGACGTGCTTTACAGAATTTACCGCGAAAGATACAAGCTCTTGGAAAACTTTGGCGGTTCGTTCTTTGAATACAACAAAACTGCAAAGAGAAAATTACCCGTCATTGTTTCCATCACCTCCGATTATTCAAAATTGCTTGGGCGGAAGGGAAATCATTTTTTCTTTCACGAATTTATAAACAAGGCTCTCTACACAAAGGGAACGGGGGTATTTCTAATCGTTGCTACGTCTAACTATTCCATTGAACCTCCGTGTATTCGCGACGCATGGAACGCATATTTTCCCACCCGCCTTGAATTTTACCAACGCATTTACAATGCATCTAAAAGTGTGTTGCAAAACACGAAAGACCAAGTTCGTCCGCTAAAAGATGATGTAATTCTCCAAACTAAGGACGACTTACAGAAATTTCGCATTTTATAGGAGGTAAATATTTTGAGAAATAAAATCACAAAAAAATTGCATAATAGGAAAATGCGACTGAATAAAAAGTTTGAGTTTTCCGAAGAAAACATTGCCCAAATAAAGCGGGTTAACTCTATTCTGCTCAGAAAATCACACGAACTTTTTGATAGATTGTGTAAAGGAAAACGTTTGTTAAACCATTTGGTAAATATCGGTGTAATAGAAGGGAATTACTCGGTAGAAGAAGCAATAAGAATAAACTTTCCACCCAAAGTTGCCGAACATCAAACTCCGTATATGCTTTCGGTCGATTCCCAAAAACCCGCAGACCGAATTTCAACCCTTTTGGAAGACGAAAATTGGGACATTGAAATCTTCGAGCCACTGAGAAAATACAGTATTCATATCTGCTATGCCACCCATTGGTTCTTTTGCGACGGACTCTTTGCATTACAAGACATGATAAAGCTAAAAGAAGAAAACATTGAAATTCAGATGGGAAAACTGCTTATCGAATAAATCGAGCATGCGCGATATTCTTGAACGTTTAAAGTACGAGACCGAATTCAAAAAGAGACCGTTCAACAAATAGCAACAATAGAATCGGATTTTGCGTTTAACGGCATCTTACAACAAACATCGGCGGCAAAGGGGACTTTGCCGCTTTTTGTTTTTTAGAGGGTGCGCCCGAGTGGGCGCGGGACGTGCTACGCACGTATAAAGGGATTCGGTGTTTTGGCGGAAATTTTATCCGCGGAACACATTCCCTTGTATGAAAACAAATTCAATTAGACTGGAGTATCGCGACGGGCGCAAATCGCCTTATTTGGTGTTTTATCCCGATGCGGGCAAATTAAAATCAAGGTCGTTTACGACCAAAAGCGAAGCGGAATCTTTTATGATTTCGCTTAGGAGCGAGTATTCGCTCCCAGAGGATATGACAATTCCAAGCGGCGTTCGTTTGGCCGTCTTAAAGCTCAACACGGAATGCCACAGGCGCGGGCTGTCCACCGAGATTGTAATCAAGGACGCCATCAGGCGCGTCGAGTTGAATTCATACAACAAGGTCATATTGGTGCGGGACTGCGTGCGAAACTTTATGGCACACAGCCAGCACATAAATCTCCGCGACAAAACGCTCAAGGAATACGACCAATACCTGCGCGTCCGCTTTATCACTTACTTCAATGGAACTCGAAATTTCGCGACAATCTTAAAAAGCGAAATCGAATCCTACATACGTTCGAGCGGTTCGCAGAAGAACAACCTCAAAGTAATCAAGGCGTTGTTCAAGTTCGCCAAACGGGAGGGATACATTACGGAAGACGTTGCCGCCGAGGTTACGCTTATGCGCAAGTATAGCGACACGATGCCTGCGAAAATTCTGTCAGTCGAAGAGGTCAAAACTCTGCTGAAATCAGTTCCGAAAGAGTATCTGGCAGGCTTTGCGCTGATGACGTTTTACGGAGTCCGCCCGGGGGAACTGATTGGCAATTTCGAGAAGCGTTTTATGCAGTGGTCGGACATCAACTTCAAATCGAAAGTTATCACGATTCAGGGGCAGACATCGAAAGTGCGCAAGCAGCGCGCCACTCAAAATGTTTCCGAAAACTTGTGGGCGTTTCTGGAAACCGTTCCCGAGGACGAACGGGAAGGAAACATAATAAAAGGCTCGTATTGGACGTTTCGGAAAATGCGGCGCGGGCTGCCGGTTGCCCTCTCGCAGGACGTTTTGCGGCATACGTTCGCCACATACGCGTATTTCAAATTCGGGCCGCAAAAGACCGTTGCCGACATGGGGCACATTCGTGGCTACGCCACGCTGGCTCAGCACTATATGGGCAGCGCCAATATTGAAGATGCCGAAAAATTCTTCTCCATCACGCCGCAAAGCTTGGCGGAGGAATCAACGGAAAATTCGAAAGCGTAAATTTTTACCCAGTAAAACTTATGAATACAATCATAAAAAAAGGTACAAATGATAATAGAACTAAATGACGCAGAAATAGAGTCGCTACTTAAAATAGCGCAAACAATCAGGACGACCTCCGAAGTAAACGACAAAAAATTGTCGGAATATTGCGGAGTCGAACTGATAGACATTCACCAGACTCTCGCAATATTGCGAATGTCGCGAAGAACATTCGGGAAATACCTAAAAAAGTATCCCGAAATGCGGTGCATTGGGAAACCGCATTCCTATGTGAAATCGGAGGTATTGCGCGTAGAGAAAATTCTCAAAGCTAAATACGACCACCGCTTCGTTCAACCCCAAATGGAAAGGTAGACAATGGAACAACCAGATTTACCTGAAATGCAAAATACATTCGGCAGAGACCCGTCGGCAAAAATCGACGAGACGGAAATAGCCGAAGAAACGTGTCCGACAACGCCAAAGCAGAATGCCATTTCACAAAAGGTAGTTCCGGAAAGTTTTGCCGAAATCGAGTCTTATATCGATTTATATCTCGAAAACAACGGAGGCGATTTAGCCAAGGCGATTGTCGAATTCGGAGAAAGCGGGAAACGCATCAGGAATTTTGTAGAATCGGGCAAGGGGCAAATGACGTTGCGGATTTTACAGAAAAATCCGCAGATTGTCCCGCCAGACGGAAAATCGAATGGAAGTATCAACTACTACGCAAAATTTCAGGAGATGTTCCCGAGTGAAAAAAAGTTTCTCGTATCGCGTAGCGAATTCTACAAATGTGCGAGGGTAAAAAAACTTTTCGATGCGATAAAAGACGAGCAGTTGTTGGGCAGAATCAAAACGCTTTCGTATACGAAAATAAAAAGCGTGGCGAACAAAGCAATCCCCGTAGAAAAACAAATCGCAAAATTATGCAAAACGCTAATCCCGAAGATTCCAAAGATAACGTCTTCGCCGAAACCGAAAGCTGTCGGAGTAAAGCAAACACGTTCGATGAAAGTAAAAAACATTTTCAGCGGATTTACCAAAGCGCAGAAATTTTACAAGCGCGCTATTGATTCGGCGAAAAAACGCATATCCCCGGAATCGAATCAGATTATTACCGATTGGGAAATCGCGCTGGGAATTTTCAGCCAAAAAACGACGGAGGCATTGGCGTTGTTGAAAGCCCAGTCTCCCAAGGCGACAAAGAGACCTCAAAAAGGCAAAACACAAAGTCAGGAAGGGGGGTATATTGAAAGGTAACCAACACGGGTTTCGCAGTGCAAGCATAGGGGAATTGTCCGTACACGGACATTACCCCAGCTTGCCGAGGGTGGTTGACACCCCCTCTGGACACCCCCGAAAACGCTACGCGTTTCTTAAGGAAAATTGTAATTATGGACAAAGAAACAAAAGATAAACGAGTGGAATTTCGCGTTCCCGAAAAGGAAAAGAAATTATGGAACGCGGAGGCGAAGGCGCGGGAAATCAGTGTCGGCGAGCTTATACGTAACGCCGTTGCGGATTTTCTCGGAAAGATACGAGATCTTGTTTTCGTCAAAAAAGAGACAATTGAACATGCGCGTATTGTGGCAATCAGCAGGCTTTCAAACAATCTCAACCAGATTGCGCGAGATCTGAATTTTGCGCTGAAATACGAGAACCCCATCGATATATTAAACACACAGGCTGCGCTTGTGAAAATTCTGGGTAAGGCTATGGCAATAGAAGATTTCGCCCGCGGAATTGAGAACGGCGACGAATGCTTAGCGATAGTGGAATATGTAAAAAGTAATTCCGAATTACACAAAGAAATCCTATCGCAGATAAGACAAAGGAATTCGAGATGATTATAGAATATTTACCGTCTACGTTAAAGTACTTGCTCGGCGATGTAGATTCAAAAGGACGCAAGCGTCCCTCAACAATTGTCGGCGGTTGCTATGACAGTTTTATGCGCGAAATCGAACAAAAATCCAGCAAAAAGAAGGGCTATGTGACGTTCTGCTATCGCGACAAAAAGTCGCTTGCGGAGCTTGGAGGGACAAAGTTTCTTGCTTCGTTAATGGACGACATTCTGGAGAAGGTTTATCCAAATATGGACAAGTCGAACTTTCAACACTTGTTCATCTTGCACGACAATCCCAAGCACGATTTCGAATTAAACTTCGTTGCGGCGGAGAGTGTCGGCGGGAGATATTTCCCGGTCTATTTCGATAAATACGACAGAAAATACTTCGAGGCGTTCGGGCGTTATATCCATAAAAAATATCCGAAACTCACCGACCCGAATTCGCCCGAGCTCAGGCGGGGACTTGCCGATGCAAACAAATATTGGAATTCGTCTCAGCAGTCGCTTTTCCTCAGACTGAAAAATGAGATGTCGGAGTATGGGAAAGCGATAAACAACCGCGAGGATTTCGAAAGGTTTTTAAAGCAAAGCAATTTTATCATAAACCGAAAGACCGACACTTCGATAACAGTAAAATCGGGAGATACGAAGATAAAACTTACAGGCAATCTTTGTAATAACGACAACACGCGTGCGATTGATTCGGAAGGAGTAGATGTTGACGAACAATACAAAAAACTTTCCCAAACGCGCTACGCGCGTCTTAAAAATAAATATAAATACTTAAAAAACTATGAACACCCAGAACAAAGCAACAACATTGGACAACATGTCAAAAACAGCAACGCCAATTCTGTATCATATGATTCCGCCGTTTGCGGAAATCCTCATGAACGAGTTGAAAAAACCCAAGTCGCAGATTCACGGAATTCTTCGCGAGGGGGTTCAGGAAATAGCGAAAGATTTGGCGAGGGAAGTGGAGGCGCTAAACAGATCGATGGATCAGATGGAAGAGAATATCATGGAAAGCTACACCCAGGAAATCTATCAATTGAAAGAAACCTTAAAACAACAACAAGACGAATTTCGGAAGCTGGCACAAAAGTTAGGGGCATGTTGTCAGATGCTCTCAGAAATATACAGTATGTTTCGACGTTAGAAAAATTTCAGCAGGAGTGGGAAAAAAAACTTTCGCCAAATGGTAGTAAAATGATGGTACTATTTTTGTATATCATAAAAGATTTGGAAGAATTCTTCCACGAAAAGGAACAGCAGAAAACTCAAAAACAACAGACCGGACAACAACAAGGGTATCCGCCACCGCAAAGTAGGACGCAACAAAACCAGCCTACGCAAGATACACAACGTAGTTATGATTTTGATCGTTAATAATTTTGATTGAGCTGCCATATTCAGAGATACTTTCGGTTTCGGAGGTATCTCTTTTTTTTGAATTTCCTTCTTGCGTAGCAAGAACATAAACATTGTAAGTTCGATTGACACAATTGCGCGTTTATGATATATACGCGCAGTCCGTTGGCGGTGGGGAGGTTATAATTGCACGTGTTGTGAACTTAAATAACAATAATTTTGCTTGTAAATAGTATATCGATAAGCAAATATATATCCAACAACCTAATTCTCTTATCGTTATGAATGCAACTCACGATGGCAACCAGTCTGAATCCCCCCACAAATTCTTGGCGCGCTTGCTTGCCGACAGAAAAATAACAATGTATGCGCTCGCCAAAGAGTCAAAATTGACGCCCGATGTCGTTTCGCGCTTGGTGAAGGGAAAGCGCGCGTTTACTCCCGATACCGCCTGCCGCATTGGGAAAGCGTTGGAAATTCCGCCCGAAAACAATCTGTTGCTAATGCAGGCTAAGTTCGATTTTGCAGCGGTTGCATCCGACGAAAAATACAAAAGCATCACTCCGATAAAATCCGATTCGAGCAGACGTAAAAAAACGCTTTTCGCCGAAAAATACCTTTCGGCAAAACAAGAGGAGTAGACTTTGCCGCAGGCGGATTCGTATTTTCGCGCTTTGCGGCAAAATTTGTCAGCGGACGTCTTGGCTGGCTTCCCTCTCATTGAGCCGTGTCCGTGCAGTCAAAATTCCCGCCCTCGTCAAAAATGCGCTTGGGTTGTCGTTGCAAATGAAGTGCAGCGAATGTCGGGCTCGCGTTATGGCGACATAGAACAAGTTTACCGAATCGTCATAATATGCACTTGGCGGATCATTGAAGAGGATTTGCTTGATTTTCTCCGCCGTTTCATCGAAGTGTTTCGGATAGTTTTTGTCCGTCGCATCGAGAATTACGACACAGTCGGCTTCTTCGCCCTTGTATCTATGGACGGTTGAAGCTCTCAATTTCGCGGGGGAGAGTTTTACGCCTTTCGATTTCAATAGCGACAGCGTTTTTTGTCTAATCAGCTCCAAATCGCCTATCGAATCCACCAAGTTTGTTCTGGCTAGCAGTGCAAAATCGGCGTCTTCATTTTTCGCCAATTCCTTTTCGATTATCCCGCAAAGCGTATCGTAGAACTTTTTTGAAAATTCCGACATAACCTTCGGCGCGATGCAGTGAACCTCAATATCCCCATTGCTTGTTTTTCCGGCACACGGACGCATGGTAAGTCCGAATAGCCGCATGTCGGGTGAATTTGAATTGTCGCTTTTTACACGCTTGAAATTTTTGAAAGTATTGGCGGCATTAACAAGCTTTAAATCCATTCGATATGTGATTGGCAACTCAAAGCGTTTTACTTTGAAATTACCGAACGGGTTTTCCTGCCCTTGGGGAGTATGGTTGGTGTTGTCGCCTGTATCCGCGCCGTCTTTGGGAATGTCCACAGACTTCGACGGATTTGCCAAATTCAAAAACAGCGTAGGATGTGCGCCGATAAACCTGTTAATTGCCTGCGCCGGGTCGCCTACCGTTATGAAATTGGCGGCGGGCGCACACTTTCTAATTTCTTTTAAAACGTCTACAAAAACGCGGTTCATATCCTGAGCTTCGTCAACAAACACAAAACGCAAATTGCTAAGCATTTTTTCGCACCTACTCGACAACGGACTTTTTCCGACCGCCTTTTCCATAACAGCTGAAAATGTTTCGAAGTTTACGTCAATGAGTTCGCACAACGTAGTAGATAGGATATTGAAAAAAGATTCGATTTGTGCGCGCGTTTTTACGCTTCCTCCGATTAAATTACTTCCCGATTCTACATTACCATTCGACGACGAATACTTTTTTAATATTTTATCCACATATGTCTTTACGTCCATACTGCCGGATTTGGGCACAACGCTTATCTTCCCTTCGGCTCTCAGCCGTTCTATTATTTCCATTAGGAACTTCGATAGTTCGTCCTTGCCGATGTATGTGAGGCCGGAAAGGTCTTTAATTTTCTGCCCTTCCGTATTGGCATTGCATTCGTTGCAAAATTCCCTCAATTCGGCGATGTCAGACGGCGTTTCTTCGGGCGAAAACTTTAGCCAATCTTCGGGCGTAGGTTGCGTCGGCAAAGATTTCAAAAACTTGCCGTTTACCAAAAGCGATCCGTAAAACATATTGTCGTCTTGGTCTCCGTCAACGATTTCAATATACGATTTTCGCCTTGCCGATTCGGCAGACCGGTTTTGTCCAAAGTCAGAGTTGTCGATAATCGAAATTATCGCACGGGCGTCGCAAATTTTTAAGTCGTAGTTTATGTCCCAAAGGAAAAGGCGGTTTGCGATGTCGCAGATTCTCTTCTGAAAAGCTTGCGGTAGCGGATTCCCCGCCGAGTCCAATAACGAGTCCCCGCGCAGCGTGCGGTTTTGTTGAAATTCCTTCGAGCAACGCCTGCCAATGTCGCCGCGAAGCACAGCTCCGTTGCTCGAAATTCCGAAGTCAGACAGCCTCTCCGACAACATTACTTTTTTCGACTTTTCGGTCGAACAGTCCGCCTCCGAAT
The DNA here is from genome assembly GCA_934660865.1 of uncultured Opitutales bacterium. Taxonomy (GTDB): domain Bacteria; phylum Verrucomicrobiota; class Verrucomicrobiia; order Opitutales; family Intestinicryptomonadaceae; genus CAKUIA01. The sequence goes on along the minus strand of CAKUIA010000009.1, from coordinate 84,753 downwards.
GTGCAAGAAAATCGAGATTGTCGATGTCTTTTCGGAACTTTTCATCGTCAAGATATTCCTCGCCTATAAAATTCTGGAACTTATATGAAACATCTTTATGATAGACACTGGCATTTTCTGTTAATATGTCGCCTTTTTTCATAGAGACTTTTCTCAAAAATCTCATGGCAAATGCGTGGAATGTGTATGCGCAAACGTCCGAAAGCTCGGGTTCCTCCAGTTTGTTTTCAATCGCCTTGATTTCGAGGTTAATCTTGTTGGAGATGCGTGTATTAAGCGTAAGAATTACGATTTGATTACTGTGGACTCCGCAAAATTTTCTGAGCAGGGCATAGGCAAATAAAATCAGTGTGGTTTTTCCCGAGCCCGCGCTTGCGCCAACCCTAAAATAATTCAAAGCCTCATTTGACTCGGCCACCCGCGCGATTTCGCGAAGAACCGCCATTTGGTCGTCATCGGGTGCCCGATTGAGGGTTTCTTGTAAAAAAGCTTTGAATTTCAGTTCGTCTAACATATGTTTATATAAAATATCAAATGGCTTCAAATGCAACAATTTTCGAGAAAACGTACGACGCACTGAAATCGCTGGGGGATTGCTCCGTCGGGTATGCGTATCGAAAACTCGAGTTGGAAGATTCGCCAATCAAGCCTGCGCATATTCGCAGAATGCTAAAAATAATCCGCGAAGAAGGGGATTTCGATTCAGCCGAAGAAGTGCATAGGCTTTACGCTGACATACCGTATTGCGGGCGCGGACGGCCGCCGGCGTCGAACTTGAACGCCCGCAACGAACTAATTTTGGACTGCCTCACCTCGGGTGAAATTCAAACGCGCTCGAAAATCTGCGGCGAGCTCAATAAATGCCGCGACGACATTTGCGGGTGCAGATACAAATGGACTTCAAAAAAGCAAAGGCGCAAACCTCAAAGCGTGAAATCAAAACAGCCCGCCGATAAAACGCAATCCGAAGACAGAAAGGCGATATATCCGCCCTCTTCGATTACGCGCATTCTGAAAAGGGATTTTAAAATTCCGCTTCGGCGCAAAATTGTTCCAACCGACAAGCGAACAAAGCTTCCGCGCCGACGCTACGGGCTGGTTGTCCGCAATGTAGAATTTCAAAAATACAACGGCAACGTCGGCAAATATATCGCCGTTGTCTTTGCGTGCCACCCTAATTGCATTTCAGACTCGAACGACGGCAGGGACGACATTACCGAACGCAGCAAATACGAACACCATTTTTTCGCATTATATGACCGAAAAAATCATACGCCTGAGCAGGCGTTGAAAAAGTTCCGCGACAGCTTCGTTAAAGAGTATAGTTCCGCAGAATTCGACGACGTTTGCAAAGAATTCTCCGACGATGTGGACAGCGAAGAAACTTTGCGCACAATCCTAAAAAGGCAGACAGCCGACGAAGAGCGCGAAAATAAGAAAGCTTTGGAAAAAGAAACCGCCAAGGCAAAATAACGCTATTTGAGCGCGTCTTGCAGCTCCCACGCGCGCAGGTGGATTATCCCGCCGCGGTTCGGCATTTTTACATCGTCGAGCGAAACAACGTATTTTTCGTAGTTGTCGTGAATCGACTCCAACGCCGAGTATTCGCGTTTGGCGGTTTCTTCGTCGGATAGCAAATAACAGCTTTGAATGTAAACAACACGGTCGCTTTTCTTCGCCACGAAATCTACTTCCTTTGTCCTCGTAGTCCCCACAAAAACATCGAAGCCGAGCCTGCGCAATTCGAGATAAACCAGGTTTTCGAGCTGGTATCCTATCCCGTAGCCAACGCCTGCAAAAAGGTAGTTGTGAAAGGCGGAATCGTTGAGGTAGTATTTGCTTTTGCCCGACAATACTTCCTTGCCGCGCATATCAAATCTATCAACTTTGTGCAAAATATACGAATTTTGCATATATTCCAAGTATGACGAAACGGTTTCGTAGGTCGTCGCCTTATTTTTGCCTTTGTAGTATTTGACGATGCCGCCGATTGAAATCAGCGACGACGAATTGTTTACGGCAAACGCGAAAAGATTTTCCAGCAGATTCGGGTCTTTTATATTGTATCGTTGCACGATGTCGCGCAACAACACGGTGTCTTTTAACGCGTCTACATAGTTGCGTCGGCTTTCCTCGGTCGGAAGCGTTGTAAGAGCGGGAAGCCCGCCCGTTGCAAGGTATTTCAAATACGCCTGCCTATCGGCGGAAAGTCCGTTTACCTCGGCAAACTCTACAAACGAATACGGCAGAATCTCGAACTGGATATATCGCCCCGAAAGCAACGTCGCAAGCTCCCCCGAAAGCATTTTAGAATTCGAGCCGCTTATGTAGATATCGCATTCTTCGGTAAAATCCTGCGAGTGCGAATTCACGAATTTTTCCCAGCCGTTTATGTTCTGTATTTCGTCGATGAACATGGCGATTTTGCCTTTCGGAGACATCCGCTTTTTATATTCGGCAAAGACGCGCTCCAAATCCTCCGCGCTTTCTATGAAGCCGAACTCGGCGTATTCGCGGTTTATGTAAAGGGTGTTCTCTTTTGGAAGTCCGCTTTTTACGAGTGAAAAAAGTATTTGCCGCAGAATGTAGCTTTTGCCGACCCTCCTTTGCCCGACGAGAACCTTTATCAATTTGCTCTCCGAATACGCCGCTATTTTTTCGAGATAAAATTTGCGCGAAAATCCCAAATCGGGCGGATTATCTCCCCAAAAGTTAAATTTCTCTATGCCTGCAAAATATTCGTCCATAACCTAAAAATATTCAATATTTGCAAAATAATCGGCTATAAAATATTATTTTGCAAGTGTTTTTTTGTAAAATAATCGTCTACACTCTGTAATTTTGCAGTTAAATGCAATTTTATCGACTATGGAAGAATATTTCGCAGCATGTCAAACTTAGTTCAGGTAAATTTTTAGACGCAAATACAAACCATTTTAACTCAACGAAAGGTTTGTATGAATAAATTATATCTAAAACTACTTGAAATGATTGACAAAAACGAAGGCGCGCTGAACGGGGAAATACTCGCGTTTATCAAGAAACATTCGCTTTTGCCCGTAATGTTTTTGCGCCTAAATCCTTTGGTCTACGAGGCGTTCGGGCGGATTGTTTCGGACGGATACCAAATACCCCAAACGGATATCGCGGCACTTTTGTTTGCGGAGCGGAATTTCGAAAAACCGCTTTGGCGAAGACTGACGCTTCCCGACGATGTCTGGGCGGAAGTTGTAATGGTGGAAAACAGCCTTCTTCCCGTTCTTGAAGAGAAAGGCGTTTTCGGGAGGATAACGAGGGAGAAGTTCCGCGAAATATTCGAGAACGCCTACGACCTCGAAGCAAGGGAAGAGTTGGCAAGGCTTTGGCGGGCACGATTCGGAAACGACCGTCCAACGCCTGCCGAGGAAATTTTGACGCCCATTGGCATTTTCGCATGAAAGACGAAATTATAACAAAGCTAAACGGCGGCGGTAGGGAAATCGTCCTGACCGCCGACACCCTTTGCAAGCACACGCTTTTTATCGGCAGCACGGGCAGCGGCAAAACAACATCGCTAAACGCCCTATTGCGCGGGCTGATTGCCTTTCGCGCAGACGACAAGAGGCGGAAAATAGGCTTGTTGCTCTTCGATTTCAAAAACGACGGTACGCTTTGCAAAATCAAAAAGTGGGCGCACGAATGCGGCAGAATGCGCGATGTTGTGGACTTCTCGGGCGACGGACACTACTACATCAATCCTTTTGCCGAAGCGGACTCGTCCGCGAAAGTTTCGGAACTTGTAGATTTCCTGATGTCCGCATTCGGCGACAACAGCGGCGAAAACGTGTATTGGACAATGGCGTTCCGCAAGCGTTTGAATACAATTTTTAACTTCTGTCTCTTCCGCCACGATTCGATGGATTTCGACAAATTCACCGATTCGTTTCGGGATTTTTTGGATTCGGACAAAATCGACGAATGGCGGGATTTCATCTCTTCCGCTTTGCCCGAAATCTGCCGGCGCGAAGCCGTTGACAAATCGAGAAAAAACGCGGCTTGGGCGCAGATAAAGCGCATTGCAAAGCGGCTAAAATCCGACCTGTCGGAGTGGCAAAAGCTCGATTCGCGCACGAAAAGCAACGAGATAAGCACTATGACAAACACACTCGCGCTTCTCGAAAATCGGACAACCCGAAACTTTTTAAGCGGCAAAAAGCTTTTGGATATCGGAGACACCGCAAAGTTCGGGAAGATTGTCGTTCTGACATTTCCCGCGACAACAAACCAGTTTGCGGCGGCAATCGTGGCGAAACTCGCGAAAGCCCAATTTTATAGGACTATACAGCTTCGCGGCGACTCTCCCGACAACCGCATTGCGGGAATTGTTATGGACGAATTCCCGCTTGTTGCAACTGGCGGTCGCGACATTTCAAGCGATTCCTACAACCTCCAAACAATGCGCAGCAAAGGCGGTTTTGCCATTGCCGCAACACAGGGAATTGTTGCTCTCGACTTGGCAATCGGCGAAAGGGAACGCGCCCATCTGCTCGCAAACATCAACAACCTTTTCGTGTTTAGAACGTCCGAGCCCGAAGCCGCCAAACTTGTAGAGTTCGCGGCATATGCTCCGCCTCCGCGCCCAAACATCGGCTTCAATGCTGACGATACAGAACCGCGCGAGGAATTTACTTCGCCCGAAAATCTGCCGCAGGGATACGCATTCGTCAAGCTGGCGAACGGTTTTTGCACGCCTTGCGCCGTAAAGCTCGAACGGCTGTTTGTGGACGTTCCACATAGAAATCCGCGCACAGAACCCGATGTAGAACGAGAATGTTTGGCAGGGTTGAGGGACGCCTTGGCTCGGACTCCGCGCAGATGATAAATTTTGAGACCGATACACATTTTATCGCAATGTTAAAAAATATGGAAAAAGAAAATACCCCCCACACAAAATACAAACGCGACGGCAGGTATATGTCATACCGCCGCAGAAACCGCGAACTTTGTTTCGCAATGGAAGGAGTCGCTCAGCTGCCGTTTCGGCACGTTTCGCGCCTGATGGCGGCAAAGCAAATCGCTTACGAAAGGAACTAAATGAAATTGGCAACATTCAACAAGCACAAGGACAGGTTCGATACAAACAACCCGTATGATGCCTTTATAAAACAGGCGGCGAAGAGAACGAAAGTTCCAGACGAGCTTAGAACGAGAAAAGTCTATATCGGCAAAAGTGCCGCAGGATTGGCAACGCCGGACAAGCACCACTTTCTCGACAGGTCATTGTTCCCCAAAAAGGGAACGCCCACGGTAAAAGTTTCGCGCCAAAAGCACGAAGAATTGCAAGCCTTGCTTGCAAATGCCTTCTCGAAAGACACCTATTCGGCGTATGAGGCTGCGGTAAAAGTCGAATGTCCGCAGATTGAAGAGCCAATCGCCGAAATCTACTTGGAGCGAATCTCCGCGCTTAACCCCACCCTCTGGGCGCGAATCAAAAATATGTTCGCCCGCGAACGTTGAAAAAGCGAAAAAACGCGCCTAAAATACGCCTCAAAATCCTGTTGGATTTTTGTTGGTGAATTGTTGGAAAAACCACCAACAAAACGCCAATTTTGGCGGTTTTTGGGCGGGCGGGCGTTCCGCCGCAAGTGGCTTAAATACTGGCTTTGCGCGGCATCACAGCCCCGCAAACCGCGTGGATACTGGGTTTGGCGCGAAATGTAGAAACAAAAAAAGCCGCAAGTGTTTGAACTTGCGGCTTTTAAAGTGGCGGGATGGACGAGACTCGAACTCGCGACCTCCTGCGTGACAGGCAGGCGTTCTAACCAACTGAACTACCACCCCACTTGATTTAAAGCCCTTAAGTCTGCATATATCGTTTCGATTGTCAAATAAAATATTTAAATTTTTTGCACATTCTTGCTTTTTCCTAAAAAACATTCTTTTGCGCTAAACCTTTGTCTGCATTTTTGCGGAAAGTAGACCGCCAAATGCAAAACAAGATTCTGTTTTTTGCATATATTTTATAGCATAGCCAACAATGCCGTTTTTCTGTAAAACGCTATTTGCGCCAACTCAATACCTATTTTGCGCGGTTTTTTATTTTGCAAAAACTTTCTTGGCGGGAAAAACATGCTTTTTTACACTCAAAAAATGCCTTTTCTTGCGGAACAATTTTTTAAATTTAGAACCCTTTGCCAAAGATTGTGCAGTAAGCAAAAGAAGAAAAAATCTATTACAATAACCAATGTGCAATTTAAGGATCTTTACAATGGATATATTAGAAACGTTAAATAAAAGCCATACCACAACAAGCTACGCGTTGCGCCGCTTGCTACTTTAAATAGACAAGCTTCTTGTTCTCAACGTCTATAAAAAGAGCCATACAAGAAGCGGGGTTGTCAAATTATCGGTTGAAAAAACTTTTTGTGAAACATTCAGCAAGAAACTGTGCGCAAAAGCCGCATTGGCGCAAAAAAACACCGCCTGTCTTTGCGGCGGGCGGTGTTAAAAGTTTTGTTGTTTTATTTATTTACCCAAAGAATCTATAAGCTTTTTGTTGGCTTTGCGGACTTTTTCGGGGTTAACTTTAATTACTTTGCGGTCGTAGGTAATAAGGCCGTTTACTTCGCCTTCTACGTCGGTCGTTTGGGTGTAAACGCCCGCGCAAATGCCCTTGCTTGAAAGCCCCAAAAGTTGGTTGGCATAATCTACATACAAGTCCGAAACCGTTTCGGCGTCGTTCTTTGTTATATAGCCCCAATTCTTTTTGCCGCTAATCCACAAGTGCCCTTCTTTTACCATGCCAATGCCGCCGTATTCGCCCACAACGTTTACACGCGCCAAATCTATTATATTGTGAGTTCCCGGCTGCGGATAGTGGTGAATGTCGTGAATGTCGCCGCAGCGCACATGGTTGCCGCCGCTTGCTGCGTTGACAAGCCTTGAATCGTCCATAGACTTTGTCCATTCGGCAATTTCCTTTGTATCGAACTGCCCCCAGGCTTCGTTAAAGGGCACCCACATAACTATGCAGGGGAATGAATATAGGCTTTCCATAATTTCGCGCCACTCTTTGCGGTAGTTTGCGCGCGATTTGCCGTCTATAAAATTGGGTTCGTCGCTAACAAACTCGGTTTGGCTCCATTTCGGGCCGTTGCCAAGGCTCGGCATATCCTGCCAAACAAGCATGCCAAGTTTGTCGCAATGCCAATACCAGCGGGCGGGTTCAACCTTAATATGTTTCCTTATCATATTAAAACCAAGCTCTTTTGTTTTTACTATGTCGAACTTCATAGCTTCGTCGGAGGGCGGCGTATACAGTCCGTCGGGCCACCAACCCTGGTCTAGCGTGCCGATTTGGAAAATCTCCTTATTGTTTAGCAAAATTCTTTTCCAACCGTCTTTCGAAACTGCCATGGAAATTTTGCGCATTGCAGAATATCCGTTTACGGTGTCTAAAACCTTGCCGTCTTTTAGAGACGAAATTTCCACCTTAATATCGTATAAAAACGGATTGTCGGGCGACCACGCCTTTGCATTGCCTGCCAATTTAACCGAGAACTGTTCGCCCGAAACGCCCTGTGCTTTGCCCGCAATTTCCCTGCCGGCGTAAACTGTTGCGCTAACTTTTACCAACTCGTTTGCCGTGGTTGTAATCTTAAACGAATTGTTGTCGAAATCGGGAACGATTTTCAAATTTTTTATGAAAACCGTGGGCACATTTTCTAGCCATACCGTTTGCCAAATGCCGCTTACGCGGGTATACCAAATAGATTTAGGCTCGCACGCCTGCTTGCCGCGAGGCTGCAAAGCCTTGTCGGTTGGGTCTAGCACCTTAACTGTTAGCGTGTTTTTGCCGTCTTTTAAAGCCTCGGTAATGTCGAAATTAAAGGGGGCATAGCCGCCAGTGTGTTCGCCCACTTTTACCGAATTTACAAAAACTTCGGCCTGCCAATCTACCGCACCGAAATGCAATAGCACCCTGCCCTGCTTCCAGTTTTCGGGAACGGAAAACTCCCTTTCATACCAAAGCGCGCTTTTGTCGTCTAGCAGCTTCATTACGCCCGACAACGAAGATTCCACCGCAAAGGGCACCAAAATTTTGCCGTCGGCCTTTTCGGGCTTTGGCAGGTTTTTTGCGCAAATGGAATAATCCCACAAGCCGTTAAGGTTTTGCCAAACGGCGTCTTTTTTGTCTATCTGCCCCCTTGTCATTTGCGGGCGGGGATATTCGCTCCACACATTTTCGACGGTTAATTTTTCACCCCAGGCGGTTTTAATTTTGTCTCCCTTTGCGCTGTATTGGGCCAAAGCAAAGTTGGCTACGGCAAAAAGCGCACAGGCAATAGTTATAATTTTCTTCATCATATTTTTTATACTATTGAAATTTTAGTTTATTTCCAAGTCGAAAAACTGCAAATCCTTGCCTACACAGTCCTTTGCCCTAAGGCTTGCCTTGCGGTTTAAAACCTGAATCGGCTCTTTGTCGGTGTATTTATACATTCTGCAACCGTACATCGAAACCGTCAACGGGTCTTTGCCCTTTACAAGCAAAAATCCCTTGGAAGCCCCCACGTTTACAAGGGCACCGTTGCCGCCCGAAAAGGCTTCTACGTTGGTAATTGATGTGTGCCCTTTGCCCTCTATGATAATCGGCCAAACTTCGTCGATATTTGTGCCCGCGTTTGCAATTATAGAGCCTTGCGAAATTAGCCACTGGTGCTGCTTTTGGTCGCGTCCGCTTTTGTATATGCCGTTTACAACGCAGTCGAAGCTAAAGTTTGTAAGCTGCCCGTAGCTTCTTTCGCTAAAATAGCATGCCCCGTATGCGCCGAAAACATGCAAATCCATTATAACGATATTGTCGCCGCGGCCTATCCAAACGGCGTATTTTTTCTGGTTTACAACATAGTCTACCATGCCTTTTCGCATATAGTCGCCTCTAAAAGCCCTCATTGTACCGGGGTTTATATGGCAGTGCAAAATGCGGTTTATGTCGGAACAGTTGTCTATGCGTATAAACTCGCCGCTTAGGGGATAGCCGTAGCAATGCTCTATAAGCACCTGCTCGCAAGTGCCCTTTGTGTCGGCAAAATTCATTGCAATATATTCGCCCCAAAATGACAATTCCTGCAAGGTTACCGAAAGGGCAAAAGTGTCCTGCTGAATTGTGGGCGGATACTTTATTACCTTATCGGGTGTCCACCCCTGTTTGGGATAATAGAATTGTATGCCCTTAATTTTGGTGTAGCTTTGAATTGTAATAAAGGGTTTGTCGGCGTCCATTATTCTGAATGCCGAGCTTGCGGGGTCGTACATTGGGTGTTCGTCGAACTTTGCAATGGAGCCCCTGCCCAAAGGCCCGTTTATGCCAATTAAAGACACGTTGTGCTTTAACACAATGCCGCTGGCCATTGGGTAGCCCCTGCCTACCGGCGGCACAAACAAAGCCCCGCCGCGTTTCGAGGCTTCGTCTATAGCCTTTTGCAGGTTGTCGCGGTTAACTTCGGGGCTGTTGGTGGGCAACACCCCGTAGTCTTGAATGCTTTTCATTGTTTCGGCGTTCAAAATGCCGGCAAATATGGCAAGCGAAATTAGCGCAATGCTTTTTATATATTTTTTCATCTTCATCTTCCTCTTTTTTTATGTACGCTCCGCAAAAATGCGGGTAGCAATGTATGTTTTTACTATTTTATTTCCAAGTCGAAAAACTGCAAATCTTTGCCCACGCAGTCTCTTGCCCTAAGGCTTGCCTTTTTGTTTTTCACCTGTATGGGTTCGTCGTCTACATAGTTGTTCATTCGGCAGGCGTTTAAGGCAACAGTTAGGGGGTCGTTGCCCTTTACAAGCAAAAATCCTTTGGAGGCGCCAACATTTGTAATTGCTCCGTTTCCGCCCGAAAAGGCCTCTACATTGGCAATGGAAGTGTGCCCTTGCCCCTCTATAACAATAGGCCAAACTTCGTCTATATTTGTTCCCGCATTCGCAATTATGGAGCCTTGCGAAATCATCCACTGGTGGTGCTTTTGCCCGCCGCCTTTTTTATAGATACCGTTAACTACGCAGTCGAACGAAAAGCTTGTAAGCTGCCCGTAGCTTGCCGTGCTAAAGTAGCAAGCCCCGTATAGACCGAAAACGTGCAAGTCCATTATAACAATGTTGTCGCCGCGGCCCACCCATATTGCGTACTTTTTCTGCGCTACAATATGGTCTATTACCGACTTTGGCATAGTGCCCCTAAAGCCCCTCATATTGTCGGGGTTTATGTGGCAGTGCAAAATTCTGTTTATGTCGGCGCAGTGGTCTATTCTTATAAACTCGCCGCTATAGGGGTAGCCGTAGCAGTGCTCTATCAAAATCTGCTCGCAAGTGCCCTTTGTGTCGGCAAAATTCATTGCAATATATTCGCCCCAAAAGGTAAGCTCTTGCAAAGTTACCGAATTGGCATAGGTGTCCTGCTGAATCGTGGGCGGGTATTTTATTATCGTTTCGGGAGTGCGCCCCTGTTTCGGATAATAGAACTGTATGCCCTTTATTTTGGTTGCGTGCGAAACCGTGATAAAGGGTTTTTCGGCGTCCATTATTCTGAATGTGGAACCTGCAGGCTCAAATTTAGGGTGCGTTTTAAATTCTACAGTAGAACCCCTGCCCAAAGGCCCGTTTGCGCCTACAAGCGAAACATTGCGCTTTAAAATTACGCCGCTGGCTATCGGGTAGCCCCTTGCTACGGGCGGCACAAACAAAATTCCGCCGTTGTCGGTGGCTTCGTCTATGGCCTTTTGCAGGTTGTCGCGGTTAACTTCGGGACTGTTGGTGGGCAACACCCCGTAATCTTGAATGCTTTTCATTGTTTCGGCATTCAAAATGCCGAAAAACGAAGTTAGTATTAGTGCTATTGACGCTTTAAATAAGGTTTTCATAAGTTTAAGTAAAACGTCTAACAGTTGCAGTATATCGATTCAAGAAAATTTTAAGATTTTTATATTCACAAAAAAACATATCTTTTGCGCATTATATAAGCCGAATGTTGCATAAAAATAAAAATGCTTGATTTATAAAAAAATACGGTTAAACCGCGTATAGAATATGCAAAAGAAAAATAGCGCATTTATGTTTTCAATTCTCGTATCGCTTTCGATGGCGCACGGGTTTAACGACTCCATACAGTCGGTAATTTCGGCAATGTACCCCGTAATAAAAAGCGAAATGGCGCTAAGCTATGCACAGGTTGGCATGGTTATTTTTACATACCAAATTTCGTCGTCTATAATGCAGCCTATTTTCGGCTACATTATGGACAAAAAACCGAGCGCGCTGTTTTTGCCTTTGGGCATGTGCAGCACAATGCTCGGCATTGCGGGCATATCGCTTTCGCCCAATATATACTGTTTAATGGCGTCGGTTTTCTTTTCGGGCATAGGCTCGTCGGTAATACACCCCGAAGCCTCTAAAATAACCTCGTTTGCCTCGGGCGGCAAAAGGGGCTTGGCCCAATCCATATTCCAAGTGGGCGGCTCTACCGGCTATGCGCTTGGCCCGCTTTTGGCTGCAATGTTTTTAAGAACGCAGTCGGGAATGATAAAGTTTGCGCTGTTGGGCATAGTAGCTTTGTTTGCAATGCTGCCCGCCTGCAGGTGGTATTACCGCCGCATAAGGCAAAACATGCAAAACGCCGCAACAAACGCGCGGCAAACACCGCAGGCAACACTGCCAAAACGCACGGTAATTTTCATAATCTCGCTTTTAATGTTTTTGGTGTTTTCAAAAAATTTCTACACCTCAAGCATTTCAAGCTACTACACTTTTTACTTAATGCACAAGTTTTCGGCCAGCGTGCAAACGGCGCAAGCCCTTCTTTTTGTGTTTTTGTTTTCGGCGGCTTTGGGCACACTTATCGGCGGGCCTTTGGGCGACAAATACGGGCGCCGCTTGGTAATATGGTGGTCCATTTTGGGATCGGCGCCTTTTGCGCTTTTAATGCCCTATGCAAATTTCGAGTGCACCATAGTTTTAAGCGCAATAATAGGCTTTATAATGTCGTCGGCATTTTCGGCAATATTGGTTTACGCACAAGAGCTAATGCCGCACAAAGTCGGGCTTATTTCGGGAATATTTTTCGGCTTTTCGTTCGGCATGGCGGGCATTGCCTCGGCAACACTCGGCAAAATTGCCGACGTATACGGCATAGAATTTGTATATTCCATATGCGCATTTTTGCCGCTACTGGGCATTGTAGCCTACTTTTTGCCGAAAGTTAGAACAATAAAGGCAATGAAGGAAAAATCGCTTAACAAACCGCAATAAGGCGAAAATTAAAAAATTCCAAGCCCGATAAAAACGCAAAAAAAACCTCCGAAAAAAAACTTCGGAGGCTTTTTGTTTTTTAGATGTTATACTTCCGACAACTATTCCGCCAACGCAGCCTGAGCCGCAGCCAAGCGCGCAACGGGAACTCTGGGAGCCGAGCAGCTTACGTAGGTTAGCCCGACTTTGTGGAAGAACATGATTGAATCGGGGTCGCCGCCGTGCTCGCCGCAAACGCCCAACTTAAGGTTCGGGTTTGTTGCCCTGCCGCGCTTTACGCCCATTTCAACCAACTGGCCTACGCCTTCTACATCTATGCTTGCAAAGGGGTTCTTTGGCAGAATGTCCAATTCCTTGTATCTGCCCAAGAAGCTGCCGGCGTCGTCGCGGCTCATACCCAAGCCCGTTTGGGTTAGGTCGTTTGTGCCGAACGAGAAGAACTGCGCGTATTTTGCGATTTTGTCGGCGGTTAGCGCGCCTCTGGGAATTTCAATCATAGTACCAACCATATAGTCGAACTTGATTTTCTTTTCCTTCATAACGGCGGCTGCGACATCGTTTATAAGGCCTATTTGGAATTTTAATTCCTGCTCGAAGCCCACAAGCGGAACCATAACTTCGGGAACAATCTTTTTGCCCTTGCTTGCCTTCATAACGTTTGCGGCTGCTTCGAAAATTGCGCGGGCCTGCATTTTTGTTATTTCGGGATATGTATTGCCAAGGCGGCAGCCGCGGTGGCCCAACATCGGGTTTTGTTCGCTTAGCGACTTAATGCGCTCTACAACAACGTCGGTTTTCATGCCGAATTTTTCGGCCAGGGCGTTTATAGATGCGCTGTCGTGCGGCAAAAATTCGTGAAGCGGCGGGTCTAGCAGGCGGATTGTTACGGGAAAACCGCGCATTTCCTTGAAAATGCCTTCAAAGTCTTTGCGCTGCATGGGCAGCAACTTGTCGAGAGCCTCTTCACGCTCGGCCGTTGTAGTGGCCAAAATCATTCTGCGCATATAGTCTATTCTGTCGCCTTCGAAGAACATGTGTTCGGTGCGGCACAAACCTATGCCTGTGGCGCCCAGCTGCAACGCAAGCTTTGCCTGCACGGGGCTGTCGGCATTGGCGCGAACGCCCAACCTGCGGTATTTGTCGGCCCATTTCATTACGGTGCTAAAGAGTTTGTATGTGTAGCTCTTTTTGGGATCCAGCTTGCCGTTTAACACGCGCTTTACTTCGCTGTCGGCCGAGGCTATTTCGCCGTTGTAAACTTTGCCCGAAGTGCCGTCTATGGAAATATAGTCGCCCTCTTTAATTACAGTGTCGCCGATAAACATTGCCGCCTTTTCGTAGTCGACATGTATTTGGCTTGCGCCGCAAATGCAAACTTTGCCCATTTGGCGGGCAACCAGCGCCGCGTGCGAGCTTACGCCCCCGCGCGATGTTAAAATGCCCTGGGAAGCCATCATACCGCGCAAGTCTTCGGGAGAAGTTTCCTCGCGGCAGAGAATTGTTTTGTTGCCCTTTGCGTTTTCAAGTTCGGCGCGGGCCGCCGAGAAAACGGCCATGCCGCATGCCGCCCCCGGGCCTGCGGGCAGACCCGAAGCTACGGGCTTTGCCTTTTTAAGAGCGTTTTCGTCGAATACGGGAACAAGCAGGCTCGAAACCGAATCGGCGGGGATTTTCAGAACCGCTGTTTTTTCGTCGATAAGCTTTTGCCTGTTCATTTCGTAGGCTATGCGAACCGCCGCCAAGCCCGTGCGCTTGCCGTTCCTGGTTTGCAGCATAAACAGCTTCGATTCCTGAATTGTAAATTCGAAATCCTGCATGTCCCTAAAGTGGTTTTCAAGCTTGCTTCTGATGTCCAAAAGCTGCTTGTAGGCGTCGGGCATATCCTTTGCCATATCCGAAATCTTGTTGGGGGTGCGCACGCCCGCAACAACGTCTTCGCCCTGCGCGTTGATAAGATATTCGCCGTAGAAAACGTTTTCGCCGTTGGCGGGATCTCTTGTAAAGGCTACTCCCGTTGCCGAAGTGTCGCCCATATTGCCGAACACCATTGTCTGCACATTTACGGCCGTGCCCCAGCTGGAGGGAATGCCGTATTTTTGGCGGTACAAAATTGCGCGCTCGTTCATCCACGAACCGAATACCGCGCCTATTGCGCCCCACAACTGCTTTTTAACGTCTTGGGGGAAATTCGAGTTTGTCCTCTCCTTAATCAAAGCCTTGTAGCGCTCTACAAGCTTTTTAAGGTCGTTTACGTCCAGCTGGGCGTCGAGAACAACATTGGCCTCCTTCTTTACGCCCTCCATAACTTCGTGGAAGGGGTCGCGCTCGGTTTCGGTGCGGGCCTGCACGCCCATAACAACGTCGCCGTACATTTGAATGAAGCGGCGGTAGCAGTCCCACGCAAAGCGGGGATTGCCCGTTTTTTCGGAAAGGCCCAAAACGGTTTTGTCGTTAAGGCCCAAATTCAAAATAGTATCCATCATGCCGGGCATGGATTCCCTTGCGCCCGAACGAACCGAGAACAAGAGGGGGTCTTTTTCGTCGCCGAATTTTTTGCCGAGCTGTTTTTCAACCGTAGCCAAAGCTGCGTCTACCATCGACTCCAAGCACTTGGGGTATTTCTTGCCGTTTTCGTAGTAGTAGGTGCAAACTTCGGTTGTAATGGTAAATCCGGGGGGAACGGGCAGGCCAATTCTTGCCATTTCGGCCAGGTTTGCGCCCTTGCCGCCAAGCAGGTTGCGCATTTTTGCGTTTCCGTCGGTCTTTTTACCGAATAGGTATGTGTATTTTACGCTCTTTTCTTTTTTTGTTGTTTTCTTCGCGGCGGACAAACCGGCTTTTGCGTTTGTTTTCTTTACGGTCTTCTTTACCGCCTTAGCTTTCTGTACTTTTTTTGCCATTTTTTTGGTATTTATATAGTTGTGTTATTCCTAAGCCGAAACCGCGAGAAAATGCCGCTCCGACTAATTATTCTTCCTTGTTTTCTTATCTTATTTTTGGGGAAATAAATAAGAGAATTTTGCCGAAATTCGGCGCGTTTTTTGCAAAAACCACGCACAAAAGCCAGCAAACTTAACATAATTCAAAAATTCCTAACAATAAAGTCAATCAAAATAAATGATAATTTCGATAAATTTTAAATATGAAGATGTTTTGTTTTAGGCTTTAACGCAAGTGCGGGCAAACAAAACCGTAAATCGGCAATTTTAGAGGCGTATTTACAAAAAATTTAACCCGCAAAAAAATTGCGTATTATAGCTTGCATTCTTCGACAATGGTGGTAGAAATGTACGGATAAAAATATAGCAAAAAGCTTTTAATCGATTTTATATACTACATAACTATTATGAAAAAACCTATTAAAGTAGCAGTAACGGGAGCGGCCGGTCAGATAGCCTACTCCCTCTTGTTCAGAATCGCTTGCGGCGATGTTTTCGGCAAAGACCAACCCGTAGAGTTGAGCCTTATCGAAATCGCCCCCGCAATGAAAGCCCTTGAAGGCGTTAAGATGGAGTTGGACGACTGTGCGTTCCCCACTCTAAAGAAAATCACCTGCACGAGCGACCCGAACGAAGGTTTTAAAGACGTAAACTGGGCCTTGTTGGTAGGCAGCGTTCCCCGCAAAGCCGGCATGGAAAGAAGCGACTTGCTCGGCATTAACGGCAAAATCTTTGTGGGCCAGGGCAAAGCTATCGAAGAAAACGCAGCCCCCGACGTCCGCATTTTGGTTGTCGGCAACCCCTGCAACACAAACGCATGGATTGGCAAACACAGCTCGCCGAAGATTCCCGAAAACAGGTGGTTTGCAATGACAATGCTCGACGAAAACCGCGCAAAGGCGCAGCTCGCACAAAAAGCGGGGGTCGACACCACCGAAGTAAAGAACATGGTAATTTGGGGCAACCACTCGTCCACACAGTTCCCCGACTACACCAATGCCCTTATAGGCGGCAAAAAGGCAACCGAAGTTATCAACGACGAAGCCTGGTTTAAAGACACATTTATCCCCACGGTTCAAAAGAGGGGCGCAGCCGTTATAGCGGCCCGCGGTTTGTCGAGCGCGGCAAGCGCGGCAAATGCGGCAATAGAAACCGTAAAGCACCTTATCACCCCCACCCCCAAGGGCGAATACTTCAGCGTATGCGTATGCTCCGACGGCAGCTACAACACACCCAAAGGCGCAATCACTTCGCTGCCCGTTCGCACCGAAGACGGCGTAAACTGGACTGTTGTTCAGGGCATAGAGCTTAACGACTAC
This sequence comes from uncultured Opitutales bacterium, assembly GCA_934660865.1. GTDB lineage: Bacteria > Verrucomicrobiota > Verrucomicrobiia > Opitutales > Intestinicryptomonadaceae > CAKUIA01. The sequence goes on along the minus strand of CAKUIA010000009.1, from coordinate 68,213 downwards.
GCAAAGGAAAAGATTGCCGCCTCGAACAAGGAATTGCTCGACGAACAGGCAATCATCAAGCAGTCTTTGGGCTTGTAATTATCTTTAGGCGATAATTTTTTAAAAAGGGCGGTTTTTAATATTGCGAAATATTGCCGCTCTTTTTTATTTTATTGCTCTGTACAATGAGAACGCTGCATAAATATATATTAAAACAGGTGGCCGCCGCCGCGGGAATGACGGTGGGGCTTTTCGTGTTCGTTCTCGTTTTGGGCAATGTAATTAAAGAGGTTATGGGCGATGTGGCCTCGGGAAAAATAGACTTCGGCTTTTTTGTATACATAATTTGCCTTATTATACCCGGGGTAATCCCCTACGCGTTGCCATTGGGCATGCTTACGGGCATTTTGCTGGTGTTCGGCAGAATGTCGGCGCAAAGCGAAATCACCGCAATGAAAGCCGGCGGCGTTTCGCTCTTTAGCATGGCGTGCCCCGTGTTTTTGATTTCCATTTTAGCCTCGATATTTTCGGTGGGCATAAATTTCTACTATGCCCCCGTTGCCGACTATACCTACAAAAGCGCCCTTAAAAACCTTGTAAGGAACAATCCCCTTAGGTTTATTCAGCCGGGAGTGTTTATTAAGGATTTCCCCGGCTACATAATATACGCAAACGACGCCGACAAAAACGGCCTTACGGGGCTGCGCATTTGGGAGATAGACCCTAACGGCGACATAAAAAGCGCCCTTAGCGCAAAGCGCGGCTCTATTTGGTACGACGACGCCAACGAAGAGATTATGATTCGCCCCGAATACTCGATAACCGAACAGCGCCGAAGCGTTTTAGACGACGATTTTTCGAAGCCGCTTACCGTATTCGAGTCGAAAGAGTTTTTGATAAAGCTGCCGCTTAACAAGATATTCCAGTCGTTTTCGGGGCAAAAGAAAAAGCTTTCGCTAATGACATTCGGCGAGTTGATGAACGCCCGCAAAACGTGGCACAGCGTGCCCGAAAAAGACCTTACTAAAGAGATGATTTTTAGGGACAAAATCAAGGTTCAAACGCAGATACAAAAGAATTTTGCAATGGCCTTTTCGATATTTTCGATGGTTGTTTTGGCAATTCCGCTTGGCATAAAGGCGTCGAGATCGGAAACTTTGGCAAACGTGGGCATTGCGCTGGCACTGGCTATGACCTACTATATGAGCACCGTATTTATAACGTGGCTTGAAGCCGTGCCCGAATTTAGACCCGACATTTTGATTTGGCTGCCCAACATAATATTCCAGATTTTGGGCATTTGCCTAATGTTTAGGGCAAACAGAACGTAGCTTATGTTTTTAAGAATTTTTGTTTTTTGCGTTTCGATTTTGTTTGCGCTTTCGGGCTTTGCCGAAAGGCGCGTTGCCCCCCTGCGCGGCGGCAAATTTACAATACCGCACGAAAATTCGTGGAGGGTTTCCGACAAGCCCGACAAAGAGGGGCTTGGCGAATATGCGGTGTTTTTTGTAAGGGTTTTCGACGCCGAAAACGACGAAGTTGCAAACTTTAAATTCCGCCTGAACTTGCAGGCAAAAAACGGCATTAAAATACAAAGGGAAATTTCGTCGAAAACGCTCGGCGAGAAATTCGGATACGAAATGCAGCTGGAATATGCCGCAAACGACAACGGCTTTGCAGAGATAAACGCCGCATTTTCGGCAAAAGAACTTGTAAAAATCGTATACAAAGACAGTGCCGAAACGGCGGTGTTTAAAAACGATTCGTGCAAATTTTCGCAAAAGATAAAATTGGGCGAAATGGCAAAGGTCGTTTCGGGCGGCTACACGTTTTCGATTTCGGCAACGCTTGCCGACTAGGGGTTTACCACATCTCCCGACAGTGCCGAAACGCTTGCCGACTGTATTTTAACGTCAGCAAATTCGCCTATTTTTTGCTCGTCGAATTTTGCAAAAACCTTGCGGTGAGTGCGGGTTCTTCCCATGCAAACGCCCTCGCCCCTTCGGGCTGCGGCCTCGAACAAAACCTCCTGCGTTGTTCCCACAAGCTTTTCGTTGAAGGCAATCGACTGTTTTTCCAACACTTTCAGCAATTCCTGATTGCGGCTTTCCTTTTCGTCTTCGGGAATGTCGTCGTTTTCCAGCGCCGACGGCGTGCCCTTTCTAGGGCTGTATTTAAAGATGTAGGCCATGTCGAAATTGCAGTATTCAAACGCCTCTTTTGTCAGTTCAAAATCGCGCCGGCTTTCCTGCGGGTAGCCTACAATTACGTCGGTCGAAATCGACATTACGGGCACTTGCGCGCGCAAAGAATCGCATATGCGCTTAAACATGTCAATTCTGTAGGGGCGCTTCATTCTTTTTAGAATTTCGTCGCTGCCCGACTGTATCGGCAAATGCACATACTCGCACAGCTTTTCCAGCGAGCCGTACGATTTTATAAGGTCGTCCCTAAAAAACGACGGGTGCGGCGATGTAAAGCGTATGCGGCTTATTTGCGGAATGTCGTTAAGCTTTCGCAACAGCTGCACAAACGGCGAAGCGCCGTCTTTGCCTATGGGCATTTTGCGCCCGTAGGCATTTACAACCTGCCCTAAAAGACATATTTCCTTTACGCCCCTTTCGGCGAGAACAGTCGCCTCTTTTACGATGTCGTCGATTGGTCTGGAACGCTCTTCGCCGCGCGTGAAAGGCACTATGCAATACGAGCATTTCATAGAGCACCCCTGCATTATGGAAATGTAGGCGGCGGGATTTTTCGTTTTGTTCGGCAAGTGCCTGTAGATTTTGTTGTGCGACTGCTCGTCGGAATCGAGCCTGCAAATTTTTACGCGCTCGCCATAGCACTTTTCGACAAAATCAACCAGATTGGGGGTGTGCCATGTGCCGGCTACAATGTCAAGCTCGGGCAAAAGTTTAAAAAGGCTTTGCCCCCTGTTTTGCGCCATGCAGCCGAATACGCCCGTTATGGGCAAGCCATGTTCTTTGCGGGCGACAACGTAGCGCAGCTTGCCTATTGCCTTAAGTTCGGCCTGCTCTCTAACCGAGCAGGTGTTCATTAAAAACACGTCGGCGTCGAACTCGTTGTCTACAACAATATGGCCGCGCTCGACGAACTGGGCGGCGACATTTTCGCTGTCGCGCTCGTTCATCTGGCAGCCGTAGGTGCGCAAATAGACTTTTAATTGGCGCATTAAAAGCTACAGCTTTCTAACCGCGCCGTCGGCGGCCGACGACACGCTTTTGGCATAAAACTGCAAAGCCCTGCTTACTTTGCGATCGCGCTTGGGCTTGTATGCCATATCGCCTTTTGCAAGCATTCTTGCGCGGCGGGCGGCCATTTCGTTTTCGTCTATTTCAAGCGAAATTTTGCGGTCGGGAATGTCTATTGTAATATAGTCGCCGTCTTCTACAAGGGCAATGTCGCCGCCGTCTGCCGCCTCGGGCGAAACGTGGCCAATCGACAAGCCGCTTGTACCGCCCGAAAACCTGCCGTCGGTAAGCAATGCGCAAAGCTTGCCAAGCCCCATGCTCTTTAAGTGGCTGGTAGGATACAGCATTTCCTGCATGCCCGGGCCGCCGCGGGGGCCTTCGTAGGTAATAAGAACTACGTCGCCGGGCGAAACTTTGCCGCCCAAAATCGCTTCGGAGGCTTCGTTTTCGGAATTGTATACTTTGGCTGTACCCTTAAAGGTTAAAATGGATTTGTCTACACCGGCTGTTTTAACAATGCAGCCGTCTTTTGCAATGTTGCCGAACAAAACCGCCAAACCGCCGTCTTGGCTGAAGGCGTTTTCAACCGAGCGTATTGCGCCGTTTTTGCGGTCGGTATCGAGCTTTTGCACATAGCAGTTTTGGCTGTAGGCCTTTGTTGTGCGCTGTTTGCCCGAAGTTGCCTTGTAGAAAGTTTTAACTTCCTCCGAAACACTGTCGCTTAAAATGTCGTTTTCGGCGATTTCTTCGCCGAGAGTTTTGCCGCTTACGGTTTTCTTTGTCAGGTTTACAAGGCCTTTTTTGGCAAGCTCGCCCATAATGCCCATAATGCCGCCCGCATTGTGCACGTCTTGAACGTGAACCAAATTGGTGCTGGGGGCAACTTTGCAGATATGCGGGGTTATTCTCGAAAGCATGTCTATGTCTTTCATCGAAAAGTCTACATTGGCCTCCCTTGCAACCGCAAGCAGGTGCAACACCGTGTTTGTGCTACCGCCCATTGCAATGTCCAGCTTCATCGCGTTAAAGAATGCGTCTTTGTCGGCAATCGAAAGCGGCAAAATTGAGGTGTCGCCGTGCTTATAGTATTCCGATACCATTTCAACTATTCTGTGCGCCGCCTTTTTAAACAGCTGCTTTCTTAGCTCGTGCGTTGCAAGCATTGTGCCGTTGCCGGGAAGCGCCATGCCTATCGCTTCGCAAAGGCAGTTCATTGAATTTGCCGTAAACATACCCGAGCACGAACCGCATGTCGGGCAGGCCTTGTCTTCTATGGCCGCAACTTCGGCGTCGCCGGCCTTGGGGTTTGCGCCCTGAATCATTGCGTCTATTAAGTCTAAATGGCGCGATTGTCCGTTTTCTTCAATCTCGCCCGCCTCCATCGGCCCGCCGCTTACAAATATAGTCGGTATGTTAAGCCTCATCGAAGCCATAAGCATACCGGGGGTGATTTTGTCGCAGTTCGAAATGCAAACCATTGCGTCTGCACAGTGGGCCTGGCACATATACTCTACGCTGTCGGCAATAAGCTCGCGGCTGGGCAAAGAATAAAGCATACCCTCGTGCCCCATTGCAATGCCGTCGTCTATGGCTATTGTGTTGAACTCGCGGGGAATGCCGCCTGCAGCCTTGATTTCCTCGGCAACGTATTTGCCTACCTCGTCTAAATGAACGTGCCCGGGCACAAATTGCGTATACGAATTTACAACCGCAATAATGGGCTTGCCGAAATCCTTTTCGGAAACTCCCGTAGCGCGCCACAAAGCGCGGGCTCCGGCCATATTTCTGCCTTCAAAACTCTTCTTTGATTTATAGTCGTACATAATTGTGTGTTTTTATGGTTTACTTTTTAACAAATCGCAATAACAATTCAAAGTTAAATTTTAGCCCAATGGAATTTAATTTAAAGAAGATTTTAAAGGCTTTGCTGTTTTCCACAAGCCAATGGCTGTCGATTAAGGACATACAGGGCGTAATTACGCGCTACCATAAGGAAAACGAAAAGCCCGAAACACCCGCCGAAAAAGACCCAAATGTTTCGGAATACGAAACTTCTCCAAAAGACGGGCAAACGACCATGGCAGACCTTATCGCCCAAGTGCCAACACTGCTTACGGCAACCCAAATAAGAGAGGCGATAGAGGAAATACAGGCCGAGCTTTTGGAATCGCAGGAAGTGTACAACCTAATACAGGGCCCGCAGGGCTGGAGAATGTCGATTTCGGCAGACTATGCCGAGTGGGTAAGGCTTTTAAGGAACGACCCAAAACCGCAAAGGCTTTCGCAGGCGGCCCTCGAAACTTTGGCCATTGTGGCCTACAGGCAGCCCGTAACAAGGGCCGAAATTGAAACAATTAGGGGCGTAAATGCCGACGGGGCAATAAACCGCCTGCTAGACAGGGAACTTATAATAATAAAGGGGCGCGCAGACTTGCCCGGCAGACCCATACAATATTCGACTTCCGACAAGTTTTTGGAGTTTATAGGCGTAAGCTCGCTAGACGAACTGCCCGCTTCCGACGTATTAAGCCCCAACCAGATTTCCGAATGGATTAAAAAGGCCAACAACCCCGACCTTTTCGACGGCAAAGACATGGGTCTAAGCCCGTCGGAAATCAAGCACGACACCGAAAAGGGCGAAGACGCAAACGCCCAACAGCAAACACCGCAAGGCGAATCGGCCTTCGAGGACCTTAACAAAGACTTTGGCTCTTCCGAGTATACCGGAATGAAATCGTAGAAAATATGGAAAAGCAAAAAATAAGAGACGCCATAGACAGCATAGACGGCGAAATTTTGAACCTGCTTGAAAAGCGCATAAGCTGCGCCAAGCAAATGAGCGACATAAAAAACTCGAACGGCGAGGCGATTTACGTTCCGGGGCGCGAAGTTCAGGTTTTCGACAGGCTTTTAAAGAAAAACAACGGACGCATTGCCGACAATTCGCTTAAGGCGATTTACAGGGAAATTATTTCGGCGTCGATTTCGGCGGAAAAGAAGCTTTTGATTGGCTTTTTGGGGCCCAACGCCACATTCACCCACCAGGCCGCCCTAAAGGCATTCGGCGAAAGCGTGCAATACAGGGCCATACACTCCATACAAGACGTGTTTTCGGCGGTGATGATGAATGAGGTAGACTACGGCGTAATACCCATAGAAAATTCCACCGAAGGCGCAGTTATGCACTCTATGGACATGCTTGCTGAAAGCCCGCTTGTTATTTTGGGGCAAGTATACCTTGCAATAGAGCACTGCCTGCTTTGCACGGGCCCCTTAGACGGCATAAAGAAAATAGCCTCGAAAGACCAGGCCATAGGGCAATGCCGCAACTGGCTGCACCGCTACCTGCCAAAAGCCGAATTTGTATATACCGAAAGCACTACGGCGGCCGTAGAACTTGCCAAGAGCGACCCAAGCGTTTGCGCGATAGCTTCGAGCATTTCTTCGGAAGCCTACGGCGTGCCCGTTTTAGAGCGCGGCATACAGGACAAAAAGAACAACATAACGCGCTTTCTTATAATAGGCAAAAACCCCGTTCCGAAATCGGAGGGCGTTGTATATAAAACAAGCATTGTCCTTTCGGTAAACGACCGCCCCGGCGCATTGTACGACGCTTTGGTACCTTTCAACCGAATGAACATAAACCTTACCCGCATAGAATCGCGCCCGAGCAAGCGCAAGTTGTGGGACTACTATTTCTTTATAGACTTTATAGGCCACTGGGAAGACGACGGCGTTAAAAGGGCTATAGAAGAGCTTACCAAAACTTTGCCCATGGTAAAGTGCTTGGGCAGCTACCCCGATGTTGCAAGGGAATAACCCCCTCATATTATGGCAGTGCAAATAAGGCTTATACCCAACGCCCGCAAAACCGAATATGTGGGCGTTTTGGGCGACGCTTTAAAGTTTAAAATCTGCACGCCGCCCGTAGACGGCAAGGCAAATGCCGAGCTTATACGTTTTTTGTCGAAAAGCACGAGGCTTTCCAAATCGAAAATTTCCATTGTTTCGGGCGGGCACTCTAAAAACAAAACCGTGCAAATAGGCGAACTTACAATGCCCGAACTTCAAAAAATTTTCGAAGGCGGGCGGTAAAAACCGCACTATGGCGCCCTAAAGCAGGAATTGCGACAACTCTCCGAAATCCGAAAACACGGGCAGCCCCAATTTTAAAAGCCTTTCTTTCGAAAAATGCCCTTGGGCTACCAAAACACAGTCGCAACCTATGGCTTTTGCGGTCTGTACATCGTGCTCGGTGTCGCCCACAAAAAGGGCGTTTTTGGGGTTTTCGTTTAGCGAGTTAAAATAGTTTTGCCCCAATTTTACCTTTGTAGCCGCATAGATGTTGTCCAGCCCAACTATGTGCTCAAAACATTTCGATATCGGGAAAGTTCCCACTATTTGCCTTAAATAGTTTATCTCGTACGCCGACAAAATGCTCTGTTTTACCCCCGCTTTTTCAAGCGCAAACACAAGGGCGCCTGCGCCGTCATTCAGGTTGCACAAGCCCCTTTTTGCGTTGTATTTTTCTATAAACTCGGTTCCGACTTTTTCGAAAGGCTCTTGAGCAAAATCAAAACCCAAATCTTCGTAGAACTTTATTATGGGGAAGCCGAACGAAGCCCTGTAGGTATCGACATCTATTTTCGGCAGCCCGCGCCCGCCGAGCATATCGCACAAAACCTCTACGCTTAGCCACGCGTCGTTTAAAAGCGTGCCGTTCCAATCCCACAAAATGCGAGAATATTTCATTACTCTACCGTAACGCTCTTGGCCAAATTCCTCGGACGGTCTACATTATAGCCCTTTTCGAGGGTTGTGTAGTACGCCAAAAACTGCAGGGGAATTGTAGTAAGCACGGGCGTTAGCGCGTCTAGCGTTTTGGGAACGCAAACCATTTCGTCGGCCAGGCCTTCGGGGAAAGTTTCGGGGCAGTCGGTTACAATAATAACGGGCCCTTTTCTCGCCTTAATTTCTTCGGCGTTTGAAATGACTTTCTGGAATATGTCGCCGCGCGTTGCAAGAATAACGGTGGGGCACTCCGGACAAACAAGCGCAATGGGCCCGTGCTTCATTTCGGCGGCAGGGTACCCTTCGGCGTGTATGTACGAAATTTCCTTAAGCTTTAAGGCACCCTCAAGCGCAATCGGAAACTGGAATTGCCTGCCCAAAAACAAAAAGTCGCGGCTTTTGGCGTATTTTTTTGCTATGGCGTGCATTTGCGGGGCGCATTTTAAAGTTTCGCGCACGGCGTCGGGCAGCGCCTTTAACGCGTCTATAAAATCTTTGCCCTGCCCGAACGACATATCGCGCATGCGCCCGAAATAAAGCGCTATTAGCGAAACGAGAACTATCTGCGAAGTAAAGGCCTTTGTAGAGGCAACCCCCACTTCCCTGCCCGCATATTGAAACAGCCCGCCGTCGCTTTCCCTTGCTATTGTAGAACCTACAACATTGGTAATGGCCAAAGTTTTGTAGCCCTTTCTTTTCGACTCCCTCATTGCGGCAAGCGTATCTATTGTTTCGCCGCTTTGGCTTATAACAAACACCAAAGTGTTTTTGTCGATGGGGGCATTTCTGTATCTAAATTCGCTAGCGTATTCAACCTCTACGGGAATTCTTGCGTATTTTTCTATTATATACTCGGCCTCCAAACAGGCATGCCAAGCCGTGCCGCACGCGCAGAATATAATCCTGTCTATATTTCTAAGCTCGTTGGGCGTCATATTAAGGCCGTTTAGCACCGCCGTGGCCGAATCGTCGTCTATGCGGCCGCGTATTGCGTTTGCAATGGAATCGGGCTGCTCGAAAATCTCCTTTTGCATGTAGTGCTTGTATTCGCCCAAGTCGGAATTTTCCAAATCCCAGTCTATTTCCGACACCTTTGCGGAAACCTCCTCCGAATTTATGGTGCTTATTTCGCACGAATCGGCGGTAATGTTGGCGATTTGGTTGTCTTCCAAATATATAACGTTTTGAGCCTCGCCCGCAAAGCCGAGAACGTCGCTTGCAATAAGCCTTTCGTTGCGCCCCACTCCTATTATAAGGGGCGAACCTTTGCGCGCGGCAACAAGCCTGTCGTCGAAATCCTTGCACAAAACACCGATGCCGTAGGTACCCTCGACGTGCATTAGGGCCTTGCGCACCGATTCGTAAAACCTGTCCTGCGTGGTTTTGGGCTCTTTTGCGTAGTGGTAGGCAATAAGGTTTACCAAGCATTCAGTGTCGGTTTCGCTTTTAAATGTGTAGCCTTTTGTCTTTAAAAAATTACGCATTTGCTCGTAATTTTCTATAACGCCGTTGTGCACCATGGCAAACATTCCGTCGCTGGACATATGCGGGTGGGCGTTTATGTCGGTTACCTTGCCGTGTGTTGCCCAGCGCGTGTGGCTTATGCCCAAATTCGCGTAAAATGGGTTTTTGTTGTACAGCTTTTCCGTTTCCGAAACAAAGCCCTTCTTTTTGTCTATGCTAAAAACACCGTTTTTCAGCAGGGCAATGCCCGCCGAATCGTAGCCTCTATACTCGAGTTTTCTAAGCCCCTCAATCAAGATGGGAGCCGCATTCTTTTTTCCTACATATCCGGTAATTCCGCACATCGGCTATAATATCCTTAACTGGTTAATGTCTCGGCCTTTTGCGTATTGACACTTTTACGCAAAAAACTACTTTAATGGCCGTATATTAGAAAGAAATGTCCAACTTAAAGCAAGCTTTATCGTTTTGCCCGAAACGCCTCAAAAATACGCTAGACATTGCGGCGCTTTCGCTGGGCGCAATATTGGGGGTTGTGGCCCGCTCGTATGCGTTTTGCAGCCTTGGCTATGTTTTGCATATTCTTGCCGTAAACGCGTTGGGCGCATTTTTATACGCGCTTTTTAAGGAGTTTTTGCCGAGCGCAAAAAGGTCGGGGCTTTTCTTTGCCGCGGGTTTTTGCGCTTCGTTTACAACGCTTTCGGGCACAATACAGCAATCGGCAAACGCGCTTGCTGGCGGCGGCTTTTCGGATTTTGCGCTTCCATTTTTCGGCAACCTTTTTGCGTGCACGGCAAGCGCGCTTGTTGCGGTATACATTGTAGGCGCAGTTAAACGCATTTTCGGAACAAAACAATGCAGCAAATAGCATACCAGCTTGTGGCAGTTTTAACGGGAGCCGTTTGCGGGGCAATGTTTAGATACAAGCTTGCCGAGCGCTTCGACAACGGCGATTTCTACTACGGCACATTTACGGCAAATGTTGCAGCCTGCGCGGTTTTGGCCCTTAGCGGCTTTATGGCGGGCCTTAGCAATTTCGACTTAACCAACCTTTGCATGGCAACCCTTGCCGGAACAATGTCTACATACTCGTCTTTTGCCTACCAGATTGCAAAAGACATGCAAAAACGCCTGTTTAAAAAGGCGTTTGTATATGCCGCAACAACATTGTTTACGTCTTTGCTTGTCTACTTTTTTGTGGCGGTGCTTATTGCCATTGCAAAAAGCCTTATGCGCTAAATATCGGTGCGCTTTTCCAAAAACTTTTCCACCAACGCGGCGTCGTCGGCATAGGTTACCCCCTGCCATATTTCTCCGCTTACGGGCATTTTGGCCCTAAGCAAACCTTCGTTTAGGGCTTTGTCTACCGCGGCGGGCAAATAGAATTCGCTTTTAAGCTCGCAAGAATTTTCTTTTAAAAACCCTTCAAAATACTTTTGCAAAATGTCCATAAAAGACGGCGCAAAGCACCAAAAGTTCATCGAAACCTTTGCGGAAGAGTCGTAAACTTTGCCGTCTTTGTCGGTAATTTTGCCGCTCCTTAAGGCAAGCTCGTAGCACTCTTTAATGTCCTTTAAATATCCGTTTTCGTCGGCCGAGCAAACCCCGCGCGAAACGCCGCCCGTGGGCGAAAGCGTATTTTTAAGCTCGTAGGCAATCAGCGCGCAAAGATTGTCGGTTAAATCGTTTTCTATAAAGTCGGCCGCAAGCTTGTACGAGCTTGCGCCGTAGTAGTCGTCGGCGTTTATCGCCAAAAAGGGCTCGTTTACAAGCTCTTTTGCGCATAAAACCGCATGCCCCGTGCCCCACGGCTTTTGCCTTTGGGCCATCGGTTTGTAGGGAACAGGCAGCGCGTCCAGCTCCTGAAAGGCGTACCTTATATCAAGCGAATTTTCGTATTTGCCCGAAACATTTTGCCTGAAAAGCCCTTCTATGTCTTTGCGTATTACAAAAACAAACTTGTTAAACCCCGCGTTTTTTGCGTCGAACACCGCGTAATCCAATAAAGTCAGCCCTTTTTTGCCGAATTTTCTAACCTGTTTTAGCCCGCCGAAACGGCTTCCCATGCCTGCGGCCATTATTAAAAGAGTCTTGTCCATTTTTCTATATTTTGTGTGTGTAAATGTGTGTCAATGCGGCAGCCGCAGCGTCGGATTCGTCGAAACCCATTGCCGCCGCGTGCAAAATGCCCGCAACGGTTTTCGAAACCTGCTCTTTCGACGCCCTGCCGAAACCGACTACCGCCTGCTTTATTCTCAACGGCGCATACTCGAACAACGGCAGCCCCTCGCAGGCGATTGCCGCTATTGCAGCCCCCCTGGCCGAACCCAAAATCACCGCGGTTTTCGTGTTTTGAACGTATATGCTCGATTCTATCGCAACGCAGTCTACATTGTTGCGTATAACTATTGCCGTAGTGCACCTAAAGATGTTCGCCAAGCATTGCGGCATTGATATGCCCGCTTTGTTCCTTATAATTTCGTGGTCTATGCAAACGGGAGTTTTGCCCTTTTCGTATCTTACAACCGCCAACCCCGTGCCCCTAAGGCTGGGGTCTATGCCCAAAACAGTGCCGTAGAACTGCCCGCGGTTTGCCGAAAATTCCTTTTTGCGGACTGGCAGCGCAAGCTGTTGTACGTTGCCGCTTTTTTCGGCAATGCCCGCAAGCTTTTTAGCCCACAACACTCTGGAATTTTTCGACATTCTATTTGTTTTTTGCCGAAAGGCGCACCAATTCTTCCATAGTTAATTGCAGGTAAATTTTCATGCTCTTTACCTCCAATATGTAGTTGCGCTTGGGCAACATGCCGTAGTCTTTTTCGAGCTGCAGCTCGGTTTGCGTTAAATACTTTTCGCTAAGCGAAATTTTAAGAGCCAGGCTTTCGCGCTCGGCGGGGCTTTCGGCCTTTGCGGAAAGGTCGCGCAGCTTTTTAAGCTCGGCCTGCTTTGCGGTAAAAGACGTTATAAGCCGCTGGAACTGCGCTATTTTTTTATGCTCTTTTATGGAAAGCTGCCTGTATAGCTTAAGATTGTCTTTTTGGGCAATCTTTTGCGGGTCTAAAACAACGCCCTCTTTCGTGCGCAGGTTTTCCGCCTCTTCGTTTGAAAGCGGCGTGCTTAGATACACTTCGCCGAACAAAAACATATATTTTCGGTCGCCCGAAAAATTGTAGGTTTTAATCATTACGGCGTTGTTTGCGGCGTATTCGTCCTCCAACTGCTTTATCTTTACCGACAGTATTTTCCTGTCGCTTTCCGGAGCCGTTTCGCTTCTGTCTTTTGCGGCCTTAATCGCCGCGTCGTAGCGCCTCAATATAGACACGTTTTTTTGGAAAATGTCGTTTTGCTTTACGCTTTCTATTTGCTTTACAAGCAGATACGAATCGCCCCCAACCCTTATAATCTCGGGTTTTCTGTCGGCCGAAAACGCAATGCAGCAAGCCGACGACAACGCTATTACTACCGATTTTTTCAAGATGTTCATTGTTTGGCAAATATGTACAATTTCCCCGCAATTTTTGGGTTTTTGCAAGTAAAATCTGAAATAAAGAGTTTGTGGAACTCTTTAAGGGCGCCAAAAGACACCTTAAACTCCAAAGTTTTGCTGTGCGTCGTTCTGGGATACTCCTTTATCACGGCATTGATGTTTGCGGGATTTTTCTCTTTCACCGTATTTTCGACGTTTTCAAGCGCGCTTCTTACGCTTTCCGAAGCCGCCGAAAAAGCGCCGTTTTCTTTTTGCATAACGCCGCCTTTAGACGACACAAAATTGTCGTTTACCGCATATATCCTTATTTGGCTTGGCGAACCCAGAACGTCTATAACAACCTCGGCAATCTCGAAGCTAGCAAGCATATAGCTTTGCAGCGAAACCGAGCAAATGGTGTCGCTTTTTATGTATATATCGGCATTGTTGCCGAATTTTATGCCCGTTAGCCGCGCATTTTCGATACTCTCTGTGGAAATCTGCGCGGCGCGCGCCTGCGCCGAAAAAACCGACAACATTAAAATTATTGCAAAAAATATTCTATTCATAGTTGCAATTATTTTAATTTTATAAAAAATCTCAAGTGTAATGTTAAGCTGTAAGAATTTAACCGTAAAAGTACCAAATTCGGAAAAACCGATTCTGGAGAACGCAAGCGTTGCCTTTAAGCCCTACGCAATGAACGCCGTTATAGGCCCGAGCGGCTGCGGCAAAACAACGCTTTTAAAGGCAATGCTAAAGATTATAGACGCTTCGGGCGACTCGTTTTTTTGCGGGCAAAAAATAAACTCGTGCAACGACATTGTAGGGCGGGTGGGTTTTGCCCCGCAGTTTACGCAGGCACAGGGCAAGCTTACCGTGCGCGAAACCATACAGGGCACGCTCGACATTGCCCTTAAAGACGACTCTAAAAAGGCCGAGCGAATAGAATACATACTGAAAATTACGGGGCTAAAGGCCCACGAAAACAAGTTGGTAGAATCGCTTTCGGGCGGGCAGCTTAGGCGCATAGGGTTGGGAATGGAGCTTGCAAACAACCCGCCGGCAATGTTCTGCGACGAAATAACAACGGGGCTGGACCCTCTTTCGGAAAACGCCATTTTAGACCTGCTTAAAGGCCTTTGTCAAAACGAGGGCAAAACCTTTATATGTATAATACACAACCTTGCAAAGCTGGACTATTTCGACCTTATAACGGTTATATACGAAGGCCGCGCGGTGTTCCAGGGCACTTTAAAGGAGCTTAACGAATATTTCGAGATAGACACGCCTTTAAAGCTGTACGACCGCCTAAACGAAAAGCCGCTGGAATTTTGGCTGCAAAAGCAGGGTTCGCGCGGCCTGTGCGAGTTCGAAAACCCGGTCGAAATCCCGCAGGCGGTGCAAAAACCCGGCTGGGCAAGGCAGGCAAAAGTTTTGCTTAAGCGCAGAATTTCGCTGTTTTTTAGGGATACCTCATATTTGCTTTTAACTTCGGCGATAACGTTCGGGTTTCCGCTTGTAGTTGTAATTTTTGCGCTGGGCGGGCTTCCGCAAATAGAAAGCCTGGCGCTGGACCGCAATTTGGGCTTTATAGACGAGCTTAGGGCGAATTTGGCGCTGCAAATAAGGGCTGCAAACGTTTCCACTTTGGTTACGGGGCTTATACTCTTTCAGGTTGTTTTGCTAAACCTTATTGCCTCGAACAACGGGGCAAGGGAAATTGCCTCGGAAAGGGGCTTGTACGAAAAGGAAAGGCTGTTGGGGCTTAGCCCCTTTGCCTATTGCGTTTCTAAATTCGCGTTTGTAAGCATTATAGCGCTGTTCCAATCGCTTTGGATGTGCGCGTTTGTAAAATATGCGTGCAAATTCCCCGGCGAATTTGCCGCACAGGCCGCCGTTCTTTGCGCGGTGGGAGTTTCCATGACATTCGTGTGCCTGGCATTTAGCGCGCTTTGCAACTCGCCCGACAAGGCCAGTTTGGTGTCGATATACCTTGTGGGCTTTCAGCTTCCGCTTTCGGGGGTAGTTCTTGCGCTGCCAGAATCGCTTGTATGGGTTTGCAGACCCTTTATAAACACCTATTGGGGCTGGTCGGGATATATGGCCACAATGAAGGACAGCAAGCTGTACGACGCCTACGTTATGACTCAGTCGAATTTCAGCGAGCTGCCCGGCATTTGGCTGGTTTTGCTTGTGCTTGCAATACACAGCGTTTTGGCAATGGCCGCCGTATGCTACGGGTGCAAAAAGCGCAGGCACGGCTAATTGCCAAAATTGTCTTGAACCTTTGCCTTTTATGTAGTTAAGCTTTTCGGCTTATATAGTATGGATAATTCAAATTTCGACAGTTTCGATTTTAACTTCGACGACTTTTTTTCGACAACGTGGACGCCGAAAGATTGGATTGGCTATATTCAAAGGTCCGACAAAGACATAGCCGAGTTTGCCGAGGCGTACGCGGCCAACCGAAAATACACCGGCTTGGAGGAAATCTGCAACGCAAACGGCTACAGCCTAAAGCCCGACACCGACGCCGACGAAAACGATTTCGAGCAAAATTCCGAGCCCTGGACCATATTAAACCACCCAATCTACATCATAAGTTCGGGCATAATAAAGTTTGCAAACCAAAAGATAGAAAGCCTTATGGAGCTTTGCCAAATGTCGAGTTTGGCGATTTGGCAGGTTGCAAAGGTAATGATGGAAGTTTCGCAAAACCTTACGCTTGCGGTAAATTCTACCGACTTGGGCGAGCTTGCGCTGGCAAAATGGCAATATAAAAAATCGCTTATCAGCCTTAACTATGCGCTTAAGCAAATAGAGAAAATCCAGGGCTACCCGCACGGGGAAACGCGCAGCATTAAAGACGAGCTTTTCACCGCCATTTTCGACCTGCGCCAAATGTGCCTTGACCTTTCAAACGAACAATAGAAAACCAAAACAAAATGAAGAACGCGCTAAAACTTATTCTTTTGCTTTCGGCGGCGGCCGCATTCGGCTTCGAAGCGCCAAAGGCACCCCTTCAGTCGGCAATGCTCGGAGCGGCCGACATGCGCCAGGCCTCCATTTGGCTTAACGGCGGCGAAAATTCGGTTTTAACCGTAAAAGTTTTTAAAGACGGCTTTTCAAAAAACTATGCGGTTGCCCTTGACGAATTCGGCATAGGCAAAAAAAATCTTTGGGGCCTGGAACCGAACGGCGAATATAGCTACGAAATTTTAGACGCAAAAGGCGGCGTTTTGTTTTCGGGAAAGCTTAAAACTTCGCCCGACTACCTTACAAGAACGCCCCCGCCCGACTTTTCGGTTGCCGTTTTCGGCAAATGCCACACAAACGAGGCGCTATACGACGAAGCCTACAAAATTCCCGGCGGCGAGTACGAAATATTTGGCGCAGCTTTGGCGAAAAAGCCCGATGCCGTAATTTGGGCCGCAAATGCCGACACTTTGCGCACGGCCGACCTGGGCTCGAAAGGCGGCTACTTTTCGCGCTTCATACATTCAAGAAAGCAAAAGGAATGCCTGCCGCTTTTAACCGCGGTGCAAAACATAGGCGTAATGGCGCAAAACGCCTACGCTACCGACAAGGCCGACAAAACCTCGTTTAGCAAAAACATTGCCCAAGACACATTCAGGGCCTTTTGGCCCAACCCGACCTTCGGCGACGAAAACGCGCCCGACAACACAATGCACACATGCTTTAGGTACGGCGACGCCGAGTTTTTCGTTGTAGACGACTGCTCGCAAAAGGACAACATAGAATACAATAAAAAGAAGCGCGAGTTTTTGGGCAGAACGCAGCTTAACTGGCTTAAGCAGTCGCTAAAGGCGTCTACGGCAAACTTTAAGGTTGTTGTAATGAACACCCCCGTTTGCAACCCCGCCGAAAGCTTCGAAAACTTTACAATGGCAAAGAACGAAAAGAACGAGTTTTTCGACTTTGTGCAAAGGGAGAAAATTAGCGGGCTTGTTTTTGTTTCGGCAAACAAAAACTACGGCGAAATTTCAAGAATGGTAAGGGCGGGAGCCTACCCCGTATTCGACATAACCGCGGGGCCTACAACCGCGCGCCCGGCCGAAAGCGCAAAAGAGCTAAACTATTTTAGAGTACCCGCTTCGGGCGTATTTAAGCGCTCGTTTGTGCTGCTTAACTTTTCGGGCGGGGAAAACGCAAGAACGCTAACGGTAAAATTCTTCGACTCGAAAGGCGCAGAGCTGTTCTCGCAAAAGATAGACTTGTCGGACATAAGCGCGTTCAATTAGAAAAATCGCAGCGCGTCAAAAAAAACGCCGCATTCCTTTGGGGATTTGCGGCGTTTTTGCTTTTAAATTCTGCGCGCTATTTTTTTGCAACGGCGTTAACCGAGCCGTCGTAAAACCTAAGCGAAATATTGTCGCCGTCTTTTATCTGCTTTGCCCTGCCAATTAAAGCGCCGCTTTCGTTAAACGCCAAAGCCCAGCCCCTTTTTAGAGACGATTCAAAGCTCATCAGCGCCATCGCCTTTTCGGCCGCGGCAAGCCTTTCTTTGCAAACGTCCATTCTCGGCTTGGGGTTTTGTTTGGCAAAGGCAAGCTCGCTTTCGTGCAAAATTCCCCTTAGGCGCGCAATGCGTTTGGAAACCAGCGAATCAGCTTTCGCCGACTTTTCGTCGAGCATAATCTTGAAATTGTCGAGCTTAACTTGGGGGCTGTTAAGTTTAAGCTTTGCTTCGAAAGCCGACACTTTGTTTTGCAGGTTTTCAAGCGCATAGCTTGCCGATTTTTCCAGCATAGCCGACATATTTTTAAAGTCGGCAAGAACGTCGGCATAGGCGTTTGTTAAATACTCGGCGGCGGCCGACGGCGTTTCGGCGCGCAAGTCTGCGGTAAAATCGGTAAGGGAAAAATCCACCTCGTGCCCCACCGCCGAAATTGTGGGATATTTGCAGGCAAACACCCTCCGCGCCAAAGCCTCGTCGTTAAATGCCCAAAGGTCTTCAAGCGAGCCGCCCCCGCGCATTAAAATAAGAAGGTCGTAGCCGCCAATACTTTCGGCCTGTTCTATTTTTTCGATTATCTGTTTCGGGGCAAGCGCGCCCTGAACAAGAGACGGGAAAATATCTATACTGCCTTTAAAGCCGCGCCGGGTAACTATGCTTATAAAATCCCTTACGGCAGCCCCCGTAGGCGACGTTATAACCGCAATCTTTTGCGGCAGGCGCGGTATTTCCTTTTTCCTTGAAGAATCGAACAGCCCCTCTTTTTCGAGCTTTTCCTTTAATAGCTGGAATTTTTGGAACAAACCGCCCTCGCCGTCGGGAAGAGCCGCCTTTACTATAAGCTGGTACGAGCCCCTTTGCTCGTATACCGAAACTTCGCCGAAGGCCAAAATTTTCATTCCGTCGGCAAGCTTTAGCGACATATTTCTGGAAAAGCCCTTAAACAATACCGCCGACAAACACCCCTGTTCGTCTTTAAGCGTAAAATATATGTGCCCGCTGGAATAGGTTTTCAGGTTGCTAATTTCGCCCCTAATCCACATTTCGGGCAAGCTTAGCTTGAACAAATTTTTAAGCCTGCGCGAAAATTCGCCGACATTAAGTATTTCGTCGGGTGCCTCAAGAAATTCCATTTTTGCGCGCTTCCAATTTTTTTACTATTATTTTGGCGGCAACCGCCACTATAACCAAAACCGAAATTCCCGTTGCAAAGGGGAAAAACTTGCCGTTTAAAATGCCGTCGCCAAAGGCTATGTAGGCTATAAGCGTAATGTATTGAATCGGCAAAGAATACAGAAAATATTTTAGCGCGCCAACCCTTGCTATGCCCAGCAGGTAGTTTTGCACGGCAAGCGGGTTGCCGGGAATAAGCCTTGTTATTACAATCAATTCGCTCTCGTGCTCTAGCGAGGCTTTCAGCATTTTATACCCGCGCCTTTCCAAAAACGCGCCCAAAAATTTGCCGAATTTTACGCCTATAAAATACGATATTGTTATGCTTAAAGTGTGCCCTAACATGCAGGCTAAAATTACAATCCACAAAGGCTCGGGGCGCGAGCCGGCCAAAACAAGAATGGGGCTTACAGGCAGCATTACAACGGGCAGCACCGCAAGCAAAAGCGGGTACACCCACAACGGAGCTTCGTTTAGCCTGTCCATATACTGTTTCGAATGCGCAAGCAGCTCGTTATAAAAAGCCAGCGCCCTTTCGCCGTAGGCAACGCCCACAACCAAAAGCATTGCAACAACAAGCACGGCAAGCAAAACTATGGCTCTATTTTCCTTAAACATACGCAGTCTATTTCTCCACAATTATCTCCAAAAATCAAGCCATTACAAAAGCCTGTATTTTTCCAAAACTTTTCCCCTAAGCTTTTTTACGTTTTCGGCAATGTCGCAATTTTGCGAAAAGTCGCTCACATATTTTAGCGCGCAAAACTTTTTGCCGAACCTTTCGCAAACCCTTTGCACGGCGGCGGCCTCCATATCCACAACATCGGCATACTGCGAATATTTAAGCCGTTGGGCATTGTCTTTAACGGGCGCGTTTGCGCTTGCCAAAGTTTCGCGTTCGGCCTTTGCATTTTCAAGCTCGCTTAAAAACGCGGCGTTGTCCAAAACCAAAACATCGCCTACTTTGTATTTATCGGAAAGCGCGCCGCACGCCCCTATGTTTACAATTTCGGCGAAACCGAAATTTTCGCACATATATGTTGCGCAATTTTCGGCGTTTTTCAGCCCCATTTCGCTTATTGCCAAAACGCGGTTTTGCGAATCCAGATATGTTTTAAAGGGCCTGTTTAAAAGCTCCGAAAAACCGAAAAAATTTATGTATTCTTCGGCCTCCAACATTGTGGCGAATATGTATGCTTTTTTTACAGGCATTTTTCGAGATTGTGCAAAAGACTTTCCCTGATTTGCGAAATGTCGAACGAATATTCGTTTACAAATGCGTAGATATGGCGCTTTAAAACGTCTTCGCTTAAATACTGCGCCATTTTTGCAACCATTGGATACGTCTTTTCGGGGTTGTCGAAGGCAAACTTTAGGCTTTTGCGGATAAGGCTTTCGACTTGCCCTTTTATAGGCAGCAGGTCTTTCCTAATGCAAATGCAGCCCAGCGGAACGGGCAAATTTGTCGCGTTTTCCCAAAACGCGCCCAAGTCGGCAAGCAGGTGAAGGCCGAAATTTTCGAACACAAAGCGCCCCTCGTGAATAAGAACGCCGCTTTCGAATTTTTCGGAGGCAATGTTTTCGATAATCTCCCTAAAGTGCAAAGGCTCTACCTTTGGCTTTGCCGAAAACTTTTGTTTTGCATAAAAGTTTAAAAGCAGATTCGCCGTTGTGTTTATCCCCGGCACCGCGATTTTTTTCGTCAAATCAAGCCCGGTATTTTTCGACACCAAAACGGGGCCACTTCCGATTCCGAGAGCCGAGCCCGCGTCGAGCAACTCGTATTTGTCGCGCAAATTCAAAAAGGCGGCAAACGAAAGTTTTGTTATGGGGGCAATCCCCAAAAAGGCGTCTTTATTCAGCTTTTCTATGTCCGAAAAAGTGAAGTTAAACACCCCGTTTTCGACCTCGCCGGAAATGAGGGCATAGTAGGTAAAAACGTCGTTGGGGCACGGCGTTATCGCAAAATCATATTTCATTGTAAAGCCCGTCCCTTTCGAACGGTATTTTGCCGCAGTTTTCTATCATTTTGCGCACGGTCTGCTCGGTTGCCGTATTTTCTATTCCGGCCGACTTTATAACCATTTCGTCCATCAAAATTCCGCCGAAATCGTTTGCGCCGAAATTCAGCGCCATTTCGGCAACCTTCATTCCCTCGGTAAGCCAGCCCGACTGTATGTTTTTTACGTTGTCCAAAAATATTCTGGAAATTGCAACCGTCTTGAGAAAATCCACCGCCGACGCCCTTTTTATGTAATCAAGCTTTGTGTGCTCTGGCGCAAGCGGCCAGGCGATGAATGCGTTAAAAACGCCCAATTCGTCCTGCACGGTTCTTATGTAGTTTAGGTGCTCTATTCTTTGCGCCAAAGTTTCGCCCATGCCGAACGTCATTGTAGCCGAGCTTTTAAGCCCAAGCTTTGCCAACGCCGCCATAACCGATTTCCATTCGTCCCTTTTCGGCTTTAAAGGCGAATACTTTTCGCGTATTTCGTCTATAAGCAGGTCGGCGGCCCCGGGTATGGAATCTACCCCCGCCTCTCTCAGGATTTTTACAGCCTCGAAAACGTCTTTTTTCGAATTTCTTGCAAAATAGACAATTTCGGAGGGCGAAAATATGTGCAAATCAAGCTTTGGATATTTGGATTTTATCTGCCGCGCGAGGTTTGCCGCCCACTGCAAATCGTATTGGTCGCACAAGCCGCCCTGAAGCATTATTTGGGTTGCCCCCTTTAAAACTGCGTCGTCTATAATTTGCAGTATTTCGGAATCGGAATATCTAAACGGCTTTATAACCTTTGCTGCCGAATGGTACGCGCAAAACGCGCACTTTGCCATGCAAATGTTCGAATAGTTTATCATTCGGTTTTTTATGTAGCCCACTTTTTTTGTGTCGGCCAAAAAAGATAGCCTTATATTCGCCATTTCGCCCAACAGGCAAAGCTGCATGTCAAAAAGCTGCAATGCCTCGGCTGCCTCTATCCTTAAATTGTTTTTTACCTTTTCTAAAAGCGTCATTTCTCGAAAACAAAGTTTTTTATTTTTTCAAATTCCGCGTCGGAAATTTTGTATCTGAATTTGTCGAAATATTCCTTCATATACAAAAAGTCGGCATTGGGCGAATTTACGGTTTTTACGGCATCTTGTATGCAGCGCGTTTTATCGCTTTCAAAAATTTCAAGAGACCTGTTAAACAGGGCGCACAAAGGCTCTTTTAACTTGGCATACAGCTCTTTTTTCACGGCTATTGCGCCGTATACCATGGGCATTTTAAACGCGTCGTAAAAAAGCCCGCCAAAGTCGTAGCAATACGGGAAATCGGCGTCGTTTAGCCTTAGGGCTGCGTCGCCTATCAAAAACAGCGTCTTTGCCGAGTGCAAATCTTTTGTGGTGTGTTCGGGCAAATCAAAGCCCAAAACCTTTTTGCAATAAAGGGCAAAGGCCCTCGACGAACTGCCCGACTCGTTCGTTACATAAATAGGGGCTTTTGAAATGTCTTTAAGCTGAAACTGCGACGCAATTTTTACGCTTTTTACCGCCCCCGAACACGAAATGCAAAAGTTTGGCAGCAGTTCGTAGCTGTCGCAAAAAGTTTTATACGCCCAAAAAGATACGCTTGAAATATCCAGCTTTTTCTCGGCGCATAACCCGCTTAAAAAGGCGGGCGGCATAACTGTGTAGGCAAAGTTAAAACCGCAATTTTCGCCAAACGCAAGCTTTAGGGGAATGTTGTTTACATATTCGTTTACCCCCATTTTGTAGGGGCTATTCATAGTTCGAATTTGTCTTTACGGGAACAAAACCCGCGCTTTGTATGCAGTTTACAAGGGTTTTTTCGCTTAAAATTTCGTCCTTTGCGCCCGCCGAAGAGGCAACCTCTTCGTGCCAGTGCGTGCCGCCAATGTCGTCGGCGCCAAAGTTCAGCAAAACCTGGCAAAACCTTTCGGTAAAGTGCGGAACGGGAACGCGTATGTGGGGGAAATTGTCCAGCGCCAAACGCGCCAACGAGCATATTTTGCAGTCGTACACCGCCGAAGATTTTGATGGTATTACGCAGTTTGCGCCCTTGCGGAAAGGCAGCGGAACAAAGGCCTTAAAACCGTTTGTTTCGTCCTGCAAATCCCTTAGCAGCTTCAGGTGCTCGGCAACGTTTTGCGCGTTTTCCACATGTCCGTAAAGCATTGTGGCGTTGGTTTTTATGCCGCACTTGTGCGCCGTTTTTTGCGCGTTTAGCCAGGCGGCTCCGCTAAGTTTTTTGGGGGTTATTTTGCCCCTTACGGTGCCGTCGAAAATTTCGGCCCCACCGCCAGGTATTGCGCCCAACCCCGCGTCGCGCAGGCTCTTATACACATATTCCAAGCTTTTGCCCGTAATTTCCGACATCATTACACATTCGGAAACCGTAAAGGCCACAACGTTCAGTTTTTCGTCTACGCCCTTTACGGCTCTAATTAAATCGAGATAATACGAAAACGGAATGTCGTGGTTTATGCCGCCTATTATATGAACTTCTACCGCGCCCGCGTTTTTGAAGGTTTTTGTTCTTTCGGTAGCCTCCTGTATCGACAAAATATAGGCGTCTTTTGCGCCCTTTGCCCTGCCGAAAGCGCATATCGGGCAGAGCAGCTCGCACGAATTGGAATAGGTTACGGCCCCGTTTACCGTATAAAAAGCCCTGTTTGAATTAAGCTTTTTGCGGAATATGTCGGCCTCTTTGCCCAGTTCGCACAAAGGCGTGTTTGTCAACGCCCTTTCGATATCCGATTGGCTTTCAAAAAATCTGCTCATATTTTGCCTACCAATTTAGGCTATGGCGGATATTTGTCAAAACACTTCTTGCGCAAAAAATTGTTGCAAAAGCAGCCATTCAATAAAATCATTGCCAGCATGTTTTCGTCTATAGCAAAGTTTTCGGATATGATTAAGCTTGGGCATACGCTTTTTGCGCTGCCCTTTGCGCTTTCGGCAATGTGCCTGGCCCATAAATGCGGGGCAAAAATTTCGTGGCGCGAAATGCTTTTTATATTCGCGGCCTTTGTGTTTGCAAGGGCCTTTGCAATGGCCTTCAACCGCATTGTAGACCGCAAATACGACGCAAAAAACCCGCGCACCGCCATGCGCCACATTCCCAGCGGCGCAATTTCGCTGGGCAAAGCCAGGGCGTTTACGGCTGTTTGCGCGGTTATGTTCTGCCTTAGCGCGCTGGCATTAAATACATTCTGCTTTTGGCTTTCTTTTTTGGCGTTGGCAATATTGGCGTTTTATTCGTACACAAAAAGGTTCACATTTTTTGCCCACTTTGTTTTGGGCTTTGCAATAGGCATGTGCCCTATGGGGGTTTCGGCCGCGCTGTTCGGCAAACTTTTGTTTGCGTTTGCGCCGCTTTCGCTTGCGCTTATGTTCCACATAGGCGGCTTCGACATACTCTATGCCATGCAGGACACTCAGTTCGACATAAAGGCAAAACTGCACAGCATACCGTCTACATTCGGCGACAAAAAAGCCAAGGCAATTTCGGCAACAAGCTTTGCGGGGGCCGCCCTTTGCCTTGTTTGGCTTGGGATTTCGCAACAATTTAACATTGCGTATTTTGCGATTGTATCGCTTGCAATTTTAACCTATTTTGCCGAGCATATAATAGTAAGGCTAACGGGGCTTAAAAATATAGACATAGTGTTTTTCCATATGAATGTGGCGGTTTCCATTTTGATTTTTGTTGCAATGCTAAGCACCTGCCTCTTTTAATTTAATGCGACTATGACAAAGAAAATAGTATTGGCTGTAAGCGGCGCAAGCGGCGCCGTATATGCGGTGGAAATTGCGCGACACATTTTGGCGGCAAACGCCGAACTTTACATTACGCTGACAAAGCAAGCCCAGCAGATACTCGAAAGCGAGCTCGGGTTTTCGAGCTTTAAAGACGCTTTGGGCGACGCCCCGAATATGGAAAACCTGCACGAATTTAAAGACGACGACTTTTTTGCGCCAATCGCAAGCGGCTCGTTCGGTTTCGACGCAATGGCGGTGGCTCCCTGCTCGGCAAACACAATAGGCAAGCTCGCCTACGGCGTTGCCGACAACCTGCTTTGCAGAACGGCGGCCGTTGCCCTAAAGGAAAAGCGCAAGCTTGTGCTGCTTTTAAGGGAAACCCCGCTTTCCTTGCCGCTGCTTAAAAGCTGCGCAACTTTGGCGCAGGCGGGGGCGCTAATTATGCCGGCGTGTCCCGCGTTTTACTCTAACGAGCAAAGCTTTGCAGACCTTGTAAATTTTGTGGTCGGCAAAACTTTGGCCGCCCTGGATATACCGCAAAACCTCGTAAAAGAATGGAACGGCAAATGATTTGCGACAACCTTTGTGAATTTATTTCGCTTTTGGAAAGCCAAGGCGAGCTTGTAAGGATTAAAGAGCCCGTTTCGTGCGAGCTTGAAATCTCGAAATTTGCCGACAGGGAATCCAAAAAACCAAACGGCGGAAAGGCGCTTCTTTTCGAAAACGTAAAGGAAAGCAAGTTTCCCGTTGCCGTAAATCTTTTCGGCAGCGAAAAGAGAATGAGTATGGCGTTGGGGGTAAAAAACTTTGCCGAAATGACCGAAAAGATTGCCCGCTACACAAAAACTACGCCGCCTCGGTCTTTTAAGCAGTTTTTTGAAACCGCAAAAAAGTTTTTGCCTTTGCTTAAAATTGCGCCGAAGAAAATTTCGGGCAAAGCGCCCTGCCAGGAGGTAGTAAAAATGGGCGAACAGATAGACCTAAGCGAAATTCCCGTTTTAAAATGCTGGCCCAAAGACGGCGGGCGCTTTATAACGCTGCCGCTTGTGTTCACAAAAAACCCCGACACAAACGAGCGCAATTTGGGCATGTACAGGCTTCAGGTTTTCGACGGCAAAACTACGGGCATGCACTGGCACATACACAAAGACGCTTCGCATTTTTACAATCTTTACCGCGAAAAGAATATGCGAATGCCCGTGGCCGTGGCAATCGGGGCGGACCCCGCCACAATATATGCGGCAACCGCTCCCCTGCCGAGGGGCATAGACGAGCTTTTGCTTGCGGGATTTTTTAGGGGCAAAGGGGTAAAAACGGTTAAGTGCGTTTCGGTAGATTTGGAAGTCCCTGCCCAGGCCGAATTTGTGCTTGAAGGCTATGTAGAGCCTTTCGAAACAAGGCTTGAAGGCCCCTTCGGAGACCATACGGGCTACTACTCGCTTGCCGACCAGTACCCGGTGTTCCATCTTACGGCCATAACCCACCGCAAAAAGCCAATATATTGCGCCACTTTGGTGGGCCCGCCGCCCATGGAAGACTGCTATATGGCAAAGGCCACCGAAAGGATTTTTCTGCCCATGCTGCAGGCGGTTTTCCCCGAAATTTGCGACATGTTTTTGCCGTGGGAGGGCGTTTTCCACAACATAGCGGTTGTATCGATAAAAAAGGAGTATCCCGCCCACGCGCAAAGGCTTATAAGCGCGCTTTGGGGGCAAGGGCAAATGAGCTTTTGCAAAAGCATTGCCGTTGTAGACGAAAATACGGACATTACAAACTACGACGCCCTGTGGGAAAAATTCCTGAATTCGTTCGACCCAAACTGCGACATTTTGCGCGGCTTCGGCGTGCTCGACGCCCTGGACCATTCGGCGCAAAGCCCGCTTATGGGCAACAAAATAGGCTTCGACCTTACGGCAAAAGTTGGGGGCGAGCCCCCGCGCAAAACAAAGCCTCTTTTAGACAGGTTAAACGACCAGCTAATTGTGCAAAAATTCGGCTTTGTAAAGGCGGCAAAATCGGGAAAGTCGTTTTGCGCGCTTTCGGTCGACAAGCAAGAGCTTAGGGGGCGCGACCTTTTAAGCGAACTAATGCAAAGCAAAATGTTCGACAACATAAAATGCGTAGCCATGTTCGACACTTCGGTAGACATTGAAACCCCGAAAAAACTTTTGTGGAAAATATTTAACAATACCGATCCTACGCGCGATATTCTTATAGAAAACGGCACCCTTTACATAGACGCCTGCAAAAAAAACCGCGCCGACGGGTTTTTAAGGGAATGGCCCGACGACCTAAAATTTTAATATTGTAAAAATTAAACCGACCGCAATAATCCGCACGCAAGAATGAGTGATTTTAAAGAGATATCCCAAACAGCCGCAGCCGCGTTGGACAAAGCGCGCGATTTTCTGGCGGAATTTTTTTCGAACCCAGACAATCTGCTTTTTGTAGCCGTTTTAATCGCGCTGATTGCCGCCGCAATGCTGCTTGCAAAAATATGGGGCCATTTTAAGCCCGTAAGGCTTTTTACAAACAATTCGGGCATTGTGGAAGTTTCGCGCCCGGCGTTGGAAAAGCTTGTGCAAAGCGTATGCTACAATTTGGGCGCGCTTAACAAGCCCTCGGTTAAAATCTCGCTAAAAAGACGGCGCTTAAACGTGTTTGTTTCGCTAAAAATAGAAAGCCAGCAGCGCCTTTCGGAGCTTTCGTCGCGCCTGCAAGAAGAGCTTACAAAAGAGTTTGTAGAGCAGCTGGGCGTGGAAAAGCTGGGCAAAATAAACGTAAAAATTACGGGCTTTAGGGGCTTGGCAAAAAAGCCGCTAACCGCCTACGAAAAATCAAAACAAACCGAATTTTTTGAAAAGCCCGACCTTACGGAAAGCGAAATTGCCGCCCGGGAAGAGCTTTAGCCGAATTTCTTGCAAACGCCCCGCAAACGCGGGGATTTGTTTTTTTGCGCGGCAAAAATTTGCGCGCACAAAACCGCCTTTTAAAAAACGCTTGCACACGCGGCCTTTTTTTGTAGATTTGGGAGCTTAAATTTTAACACAAACACACCATGAGCAAACCAAAAAAAGTTGCATTATTAACTGCGGGCGGCTTGGCCCCCTGCCTTTCAACTGCCGTAGGCGGCCTTATTGCCCGCTACACGGAAATAGACCCCAGCATAGAAATCATATGCTATAAGAGCGGCTACAAGGGCCTGCTTTTGGGCGACAGCATTAAGGTAGACGCCAATATGCGCAAAAACGCAAAAGAGCTTCTTAAATTCGGCGGCTCGCCCATAGGCAACTCGCGCGTTAAGCTTACAAACGTAAAAGACTGCGTAAAAAGAGGCCTTGTAAAGGAAGGCGAAGATCCTCAAAAAGTTGCGGCCGAACAGCTCGTTAAAGACGGCGTAGACGTTCTGCACACTATCGGCGGCGACGACACAAACACCGCGGCGGCCGACCTCGCAAAATTCCTTAAGGACAACAACTACAACCTTACGGTTATAGGCCTGCCCAAAACAATCGACAACGACGTATACCCCATTCGCCAAAGCCTGGGCGCGTGGACTGCCGCCGAAGAGGGCGCAAAATACTTCAACAACGTTGTAAGCGAATATTCGGCCAACCCCAGAATGTTGATTATACACGAAGTTATGGGCAGAAACTGCGGCTACCTTACCGCCGCTACAGCCTATAAATACAGAAAAATGCTCGACTCTTTCACCTGGGTAGACGGCATTTTGGAAAGGGCTACAAGAGACGTTCACGGCATCTACATTCCCGAAATGGAATTGGACATCGAAAAGGAAGCCGCACGCCTTAAAAAGCTTATGGACAAGAACGACTGCGTAAACATCTTCATCTCCGAAGGCGCGGGCGTAAAAACCATTGTAGAAGAAATGAAGGCAAAGGGCGAAGAAGTTCCCGTAGACGCTTTCGGCCACGTTAAGCTCGACGCAATCAACCCCGGCAAATGGTTCGGCAACCAGTTTGCAAAGATGATAGGCGCCGAAAAGGTTTTGGTTCAAAAGAGCGGCTACTTTGCAAGGGCTGCGGCCTCGAACGCCGAAGACCTAGACCTTATAAAAAGCTGCGTAGACTTGGCCGTTGAATGCGCAATGCGCAAAGACTCGGGCGTTATCGGCCACGACGAAGACCAAAACAACGTTTTAAGAGCCATAGAATTCGAAAGAATCAAGGGCGGCAAACCCTTCAACACAAAATTCGAATGGTTCCAGCAAATGTTAAAGGAAATTGGCCAGATATAATTCGGCTTTTGTTGGAAACCAAAAAAGAAGGCGGTGCAGCTTTTGCGCCGTCTTTTTTTGCGCATTTTTTAGGAACTTTTTTATAGCTTTTTGCATAAATTGCCAGACTTCGTTTTAGCGCAAAAGTAATTCGTGTAATCTTTTTTATATCTATATAATTTTTAAATAATTATGCAATTATTGCTTTAAATATATCCCGAAAATTCGGCAAATTTTAACGATTAAACCGCACCTAATTATCTTGACTTTAAAAAGGGGCAAAACTACCTTAAGTTGCTTTATAAATAGCATTTTCATTTGTATGAAACTGGATAACCTAAAGATATTCACGGGCCGAGCCCACCCCGCCTTGGCGGAATCTATTTGCAAATGGTTGGATTTGCCCCTGGGCAAAGCCAAGGTAGAAGCGTTTCCCGACAGCGAAATTTTTGCCCAGTATATGGACACAATTCGCGGCGACGACGTTTTTATCATTCAGCCGACGCCTGCTCCCACCAACGAAAACTATATGGAGCTTTTCATTATGGCCGACGCCGCACGCAGGGCTTCGGCAAGCAGAATTACGGCGGTAATTCCCTTCTTCGGCTATGCCCGTCAAGACAGAAAAGACCGTCCCCGCGTTCCGATTACGGCAAAGCTTGTTTCCAACCTGCTTACGGCCGCCGGCGTAGACCGCGTTCTTACAATGGACTTGCACGCCCAGCAAATTCAGGGCTTTTTCGACATTCCGTGCGACCACTTAAACGCCTCGCAGGTTATAATAGAATATCTTTCGAAAAGCGATTTGTCGAACACTACAATCTTTTCGCCCGACGTTGGCGCGCTAAAACGCGCGGTTGCCTACGCCAAGCAGCTAGACCGCCCCGTAGGCTTTATAGCCAAGCGCAGAATAAGCGCCGAAGTTGTAGAGGCAACCAACCTTGTAGGCGAAGTTAAAGACCGCGACATTCTGATTTTAGACGATATGACCGAAACTGCGGGAACATTGACTGCCGCAGCCCAAATATTGAAGGACCACGGGGCAAAATCGGTAAGGGCGGCCGTTACCCACGCGTGCCTAACCGACAAGGCCTACGAAAAGCTCGACGCAGGCTGGCTGGACGAACTTATAATTACAGACTCTACCCCGCCAAGCCCCAAGTATAAAGACCACAACATTACGGTGTTGTCGGTAAGCCACCTTTTTGCCGACGCAATATTGCGCATACACAACAATATGTCGGTAACTTCGCTTTTCCAAATCAAGGGCTTTTAGTACCCCTTGTTTGCTCCCCCCTTGCCCAGCGGCAATGGGGGCTTTTTTCTAACAAAAAAGCTAAAACGATTTTTTAAATGTACCTAAAACAAGTTACAATTAACGGCTTTAAAAGCTTTGCCGACAAAACCGTAATAGAGCTGCCCAAAGGCATTGTGGGCATTGTCGGCCCCAACGGTTGCGGCAAAAGCAATATTGTAGACGCCATACGCTGGGTGTTGGGCGAGCAAAGCGCAAAGGCGCTTCGCGGCGGCAAAATGCAGGACGTTATATTCCAGGGTACCGACAAGCGCAAACCGCTGCAAATGTGCGAAGTTAAACTTTTGTTCGGCGAATGCGAGCAGGATTTAAAAACAAATTTTAGCGAAGTCGAAATCACCCGCCGCGTTTCGCGCGACGGCGGCAGCGACTATTTTATAAACGGCAAAATTTCGCGCTTAAAGGAAATTCAAAGCCTGTTTATGGACACGGGCATAGGCCGCGTTTCGTATTCGTTTATGGTTCAGGGGCAAATAGACCAAATATTGTCGTCGAACCCGAGCGAGCGCCGCGCAATTTTCGAAGAGGCCGCGGGCATTACAAAATACAAAACGCAAAGGCGCGAAGCCCTGAACAAGCTTTCGCTTGTAGACCAAAACCTTGCCCGTATTACCGACAGAATAGAGGAAATAAACAGGCAGATAGGCACCTTAAAAAGACAGGCGGGCAAAGCCCTAAAATATAAAAGGCTTAGCCACAAACTAAAGCATTTGGATTTGGCGCTAAACGCAAAGATATATTCCGACCAAACGCAGACGATAAACGAGTATCAAAACCAGTCGCAGCAATTTGCCGAAGAGCTGCAAAAACTGGGCGGCGAATTGGCGCAAAAGGAAGAGGCTTTGCTTGCAATGCGAAGCTCGCGCGCCGACATTTTAATAAAGCTTGAAGAATCAAGAAACGCCGCGGCGGAATTGCGCTCGCAAAAAGAGCAAACGCAAAGAAACTGCGAATTTGCACAGGTGCGAAAGCGCGACTTGCTCGAGCGCATTGCCCTTGCCGAGAACGAGATAAACGCCCTAAACGAGCAGTTGAAATCGCTTTCGGGCAAGGCCGAGGGCGACAACGCCACAAAAGCCGAGCAACTGGAGCTTTTCAGAACTTTCGACGAATCGTTTAAGGCGCAAAACGCGCAGTTGCAGGAAATAGAGCTTGGCCTTAAAGACGCCGAAAGCGCGCTGTACCGCGCCAAGCAGGACAGCCTTGTAAACGATGGCGCCATAACAAGGCTTCGCAGCAACTGCACCAGCCTGGAGGTCGATTTAAAATCGTACCAAATAAAGCACTCGGCGGCGGCCGATTTGGCCTTTCAAATAAAAGAGCAGCTAAACTCTTTCGACGCCAGAAAACTCGAATACGATTCCAGTGCCGAAAGCGCAAAATCGAGAGCGGCGGCGGTGCAGTCGGAAATTGCGCAGTTGCAGGAGCAAAACAGCGCCCTTATTTCGCAGTACAGAGACAAGCAGTCGCAAATTCAGGTTATGGACAGGCAGCTTGCCTCGAAAAGCGCAAAACTAAGCCTTTTAAACGACTTTCAAAACCGTCTGGAGGGCTATTCCGACGGCGTAAAAGCCGTAATGCAGGGCAAGCTTGCCGACATTGTTGCCCCCGACAGCGTAAAGATTATCGCCCAATCGCTTGAAATCAAAGACGGCTGGGCGGCGGCATTCGAGGCAATGTTGGGCTCTAGCATAGACACCCTTAGCATTGCCGACGAATCCAAACTGGGACAACTTATTGCCGCGCTAAAAGAGCGCAATTTGGGCAAAGCCTGCATAAAGCTTAACGGTTTTTTGGCCTTTGCAAACCCCGAAACTTTGCCCGAAGGCATATACAAGGCGGCCGATTTTGCAGGCTACACCGGGCAGGACGAAACCCTTAAACAAAAGGCATTAAACCTGTTGCAGGGCTGCTATTTTTGCGAAAGCATAGAAGCTTTTATCAAATTTGCGCTAAATGCCCAAAACTTTACGTTTGCGCTGGCCTGCGACAAATCGGGCAACGTTGTAGACTGCAGGGGCGTTGTATACTCGGCAAGTTCCGAGCTAAAAGACACCGAAAGCTCGTTTATTTTGCGCAACCGCGAAATTAAAAGGCTTACAAGCGAAGTTGAAACCGACAACAACGCCCTTACCAAATTGCACGAGGAGGCAATGGCGCTGCAGTCGCAAATGAATTCCATTGAAGCGCAAATAGACGAAAAAAAGGCTGTTGAATCGGAAATAAAAAGGGAACTGGTTTCGATAGAAGCGCAACTTGCAAGTTTGGAGCAAAACAGGCAAAGCAGGGAAAACGAGCTTGAAAAACAAAACGCCCTTTTGTCGGAAATGGAAAATTCGCGCTTTGAAGCCCAAGACAAGCTAAACAGGGCAAACGCCCAGCTTGCCGAAGCCGAAGAAAAGGAAAAGCAGTCGAAAGCCCTTATCGCCGAAAAGGAAAATGCCCTTGCCGAGATAAGGGAGCAAAAGGAAATGAAATTTGCCCAACTTTCGGAGGCAAGAATAGACTTGGCCACAAAAAAGCAGGCTTTGGAAAATCTCGAAAAGGGGCTGGACATTATAAAAAGCCGCCAAAGCGAAACTTTGGGGCAAATACAAAAGCGCACAAGCGAAATGGAACAGGCCCGCCAGGCGGTAGAACAACTCGACTTGGATTCCGAAAAAGACGCACTTCTTGCAAAGGAATTGGAGGCCAAACTTGCGGCCGATTTGCAGTCTATAGAAACCCAAAAGAATGTATTGGCCGAAAAGGAAAAAGCCCTTGCCGAGTTTGAAAGCTCCATGCAGGGCCTGCGCAATGCAAACAACCAGGCGGCGGAAAGAAAAAATTCGGCCGACATTGAACTGGCAAAATTAAAATCGCGCCGCGACTTTACAATAGAGCGCATACGAAGCGACTACGAATTGGACATTGCCGCCATAGACTATAAGCGGGAACTTTGGAACGCCCAGGAGGAATTCCAAACCCGCATAAACCTAGACGACATTGAAGACGAAGACGGCGAGATTGCCCCCAAAACAAAAGACCGCGGCGAGGCAACCCCCGAAGCTTTGGAGGAGCTTGCAAACACTTCCGACTTTGGCGAAATAGAAAACCAGGTAAGGGAATTGCGCCAAAAGATTGCCGCCATGGGCGCGGTTAACCTTGTGGCCATAGAGGAATACGCCGAATTAAAGGAGCGCTACGACTTTTTAAAGAAGCAAAGCGACGACTTGTGGGCCGCAAAGAACGAACTTGTTTCGGCAATAGACGAAATAAACGCGACTTCGCAAAAAATGTTCGCCGAAACTTTCGAGCAAATACGCAAAAACTTTGAATTTACGTTTAAAAAACTTTTCGGCGGCGGCTCGGCCGACCTTAACCTTGTTCAAAGCGAAGACGTGCTCGACAGCGGCATAGAAATTATCGCGCGCCCGCCGGGAACGGTGCTAAAAAGCCTTTCTCTGCTTTCGGGCGGACAAAGGACAATGACTGCAGTTTCGCTCTTGTTTGCGATATATATGGTAAAGCCCTCGCCTTTCTGCGTGCTAGACGAGCTTGACGCCCCGCTAGACGACGCAAACATAGGCCGCTATACGGATATATTAAAGGAGTTTACCGCCTACTCGCAATTTTTGGTGATTACGCACAGCAAGCGCACGGTGTCGGCGGCAAACACCATATACGGCGTTACAATGCAAGAGCGCGGCGTTACAAAGCTTGTTTCAATGCGCTTTACCGACTACCAATAAAGGCGTTTTAATTTTGCAAAAAAAACAAAAAGGAAGCCTTAAAACCGAGGCTTCCTTTTTTTGTGTGCATACAGCAAAACTTTAAGGGCTACTTTACCGTATTTTGCTCTATTAGCCTTATTTTGCCGAGCAGCCCCGAATCTACGGGTTTTGCGTTTGCATAGTTTATGGGCTTATAGGTAATGTCCACAAAATTTATATCCCTAAAGTTGCGCCATTTTACCTTGTCTATATCCAGCTTAATTGCCCTGTTAAACGAAAGGTTTAAAACTTCAACTTCAAGGGTATTTTTGCCGCTCTTTAGCAAGCCCCGAGGTATTTCGCAACGGTACGGCACGCTCCACAAATGCGCCAAAGGCCTGCCGTTTATCCTAACAAAAGCGCATTCACGAACGTCGCCTAAATCCAAAACATAGGGCTTTTCGGCATTGGCTAAATTAAACTCGAATTTATACAGCCCCTTGCCCGAATAATACTTTGCGTTTTCTACGGGGAAAGAAGCCCACGAAACGAGTTTTTTGCCCGAATATTTTTTGCCGCGCAAATCGGGGTAGCCCGCCGTAAATTCAAACGAAAAGCTTTCGGGCAGCTCGACGGCGGCGCCGTCTTTTGCAAAGGCTGTGCTGTTTTCAACATCGGGCTTTTTGTCGGAAAAGAAAATAAACAGGCTTTGCGAAGGCAACAGTTTTAAGTTGAAATGCGTTTTGCCGTTTTCGCAAACGGCGTCGGCAATAAGCGCCTTTTGGTTTGTAAGCGGGTTGTAAAACCAAACATACTTTGCCGCGTCGTCTATTTCGGCTTTGGAGTATGCAAATTTGTTCGCCAAATTCGACACAAAGTAGAAGCGCGTGTCGCCCTGTTTTTTCTTTATATACACCAAACCGTTTTGGCCGAAGAATGGGTTGTACGAAACATTCTGTTTTTTTAGAATTTCGAAAACGTTGCCCTTAAAGACGTTTTTGTTTTTTGCAATCTGCGCCGTAAGCGATTTTAACTGTGCGCTTTTTTCGGCATATTTATAAAAGCCCGGCACGCTTTGCGGAAACGAATTTTGGAATACCACAACCATTCCGCTTTCGGCAAGCCTCTTTACGGCTTCGGCGGTTTGCAGGGGCATTTGGCCGGAATCGGGCACAATCAAAACCTTGTAGCGTTTTGCCAAGTCGGGCGTATTTACAAGCATATCGTCGGAAACATGGTCGAAGGAATAACCCCTTAACCCCTTTAGAATTTCGGCGTAATTTTTGTTCGAGCCAAGCCAGGAGCCGTGAACGTCGAACTGCAAAAACTTTTCCTTTAAAAACGAATGGAATGGGAAATACAGCAAAACCTCGTTGCAGTTTTCGGAATTCTGCAAAAGGCTTTGGCAGTTTTGAACGTATTTGTTGAGCATTGCGTAGTATTCGCCGAAATGCGAATTAAAGTTGAAATTTGTGCTCGCATAAAACAGGCGACCGGGCCACGGCTTGTTTTTCGGGCTATAGGGCGTGCCGTGCCAAACAATGTGGTTTATGCCCGCGGCAAAAAGCAGGTCTAGCTGCGGCTTTACCTGCGAAAGGGCAACCTTGAAATGGTTTGCCAACCATGTTGCAGTTTCGCTCGAAACCAGCGGCTTTTTTGCAATGTTTGCCGCGCTCGACGCAAATTTCATCATGTCAAAATCGGGCTTGCCGAAGCGGTCAAACTCGTACGACTCGTCTACCCTGACAAGCGGAATATCGAACGCGCTTGTGCCGAACGACTCGGTTTCGGGAATGTCGCACATTGCGTATAAGTCCAGTATATTTGCGGGGCTGCCGTGCGCCTGGTTGCGCGTTAAAACGCCCAGCTTCCTTGCGCCGTCCACAAAGCCCTGCGTCAACGCCGACTTAAGCAAGTCGGAAAGCGTTTCCAAATAGTCCTGCATAACCCTTTGCTCTTCGTCGGTCTTGTTGGCGTTAAACAAAACCCTGCGCTGCCAGTCCATAAAATCGTAGCCCCTTAGCCTTTTAAATTCGCCGTACAATACGTCCGAAAAATCGGCGCCGAAAATCTCGTAGGAGTCGTCGAACACCGCCCTTATGGGCATCGGCTTTACGCCCTTGAATGCGGCGTAGAAAGGCTTGTAGTATTCGTCTATTGCCCTGCGGTTGAAGGGGTCTAACACAAGGCCTTCGCCGCCGAACGCCGCGCGCTTTACCTTCTGATTTGTGGGAATTATATTGAAATTTTTGTCTATCTTTTTTGCGGCCAATTCGGGCGTTATCTGCCTGCCGCCAAACGGCCAGCCCGTGCCCAATGTCATATCCGTTCCCATGCCGAGCGACTTCGCCTTTTCGGAAATGTAGCAAACATATTCTATAAATTTGGGCGACAAAAATTCTATGTAGTTTTTCTCGTCGCCCCTTTCGCCGTATATGGGTATTATATGCACGCCGCCTACATTCGACTTTGCCATATATTCAAGCTGAAAGTCTATGTCGGACTTGTCCATGCTAGGGCCTAAAATCCACCAGAATGTCCACGGCTTTGCGGTTTGTTCGTTTACACTTATTTTGTTTTCGCAAAAGGCCGCATTTACAAAAAATGCCGCAAGCAACATAAGTAAAGTTGTTTTAAAAAATTTCATAGGCTTAGTCGGTTATGGATTTATTGTTTTGTTAAAATGCTATATATTGCCCCTGATTTTGGCTATTGTAAGCTTGCGCAGCATATACCAAACCAGCGCCAAACTTATAAGCCCGTATAGCCCCGAGGCATAGTCGTAGTCGGTAAAAAACACGCTTGCAGTCTGGAATACCACCGTGGGGGTAATGGCCAAAGCCGATATGTTGAATGCCATTCGCATATTAAGCTTAAGCGGCGTGTTCATGCCCATAAAAAACACGGCAACTGTAAGTATTAAAAGGTAGGAAGCATTTGCAAATATGTTCGAAACATAAAGCATTGGCAGCGCAAATGTCCTTACCGATGCCTTTACGCTGTTTGCAATTTCAAACGCCTTTGCTTTGTCTACTACAACGTCTTTGCCCATTGTAAGGTCTTTTAACGGATAGCGAGAAGCCGCCATCGGCATTTTTACGCCCAAAACAAGCTCGTCTTTTTCTATCGAAAAAAGGTAGTTTTCGCGCTCGATTACGGGAGTTGCACTTACAAAGAAAAAGCCACCGCCGTCGGGAAAATTGTATTTATAGACTTTGTTTTCGGGCGTTTTAACCGCTCCGTTTTCTATCTTAAATGCCGCAAAGTCTTTAATTGCGGGCATCATTTGCCCGTCAAAAAATTCGGACATTTTTTTATAGGCGGTAAACGATTCCGCAAAAGTAGCCAACAGCACAAGCAGCAAAAAATAGCCGAACGCCTTGTATTTCCACTTTAGCGCGTTTTTATAGGTGTTAACCGACCAAAAGGCCCCGTATATTGTCTTAAAAAAGCCTACCATTGCCTGTGCTCTATTTTTGCGGAAACCGCCTTGCCGTTGTAGTTTATAATTTTTTCGAAATCTTCGGGCAGTTGGCTTTTTGCCGAAAAGGAAAATGTTTTGCCGTTTAAATCGTAATTAAACGATATTTCCAAACAGTGCAAAAACAGCCTGTCTTGCCCCGTAATTTTCTTTATGCGTTTGTTGGCGGAAAAGTCGCCGTAGGTGCCGTCGCCCAAAATGGGAGCTTTACGCTTTGCGCATTGTATGCGCAACTGGTGGGTGCGCCCCGTGTGCGGGCAAAGCTTCATTAAAGTTAGCCCCAAGCCGTTTTGGTCGCTTTTAAGCACTTCATAAGAGCTTTCCGAATTTGTCTTGCCGCCAAACGGCGAAACTGCGCGCACAAATTTCGAGGCGAAATTTTCCTTAGAGATATAGTCGCGCCATATTCCGCTTTTAAGCATCGGCCTTCCCGTGCAAATTGCGTTGTAGGTTTTTTCGACCTTGCGGTTTTTAAAGGCCTCCCTTGCGGCGTCGGCGGCCTTTTCGTCTATCGATGCTATTATCAGCCCCGATGTATGAGAATCGAGCCTGTTTATCAAATGCAATCTGCGCTTTTCGCCGTTTTCGTCCTGCCACGAATAGTATTGTTTGTCGAAGTTATAGCGCGCCTTTACCAATGTTCTGCCCGCCTTGCCGCCGTTGGGATTGGGGTGCGACATAACGTTGGCGGCCTTTTCGATTGCGACGATTCCGTTTTCGTCGAAAGCCGCAATTTTTGCCGAGCCCGAAAACGGAACGCTTTTTAGGAAATCCTCTATAAACTGCTTTGTCATCTATAATAAAATACTATTTTAACGGGCTGTGCGTCGCCGCCAAAGGCGTCTATCATATCGCGCGTCCATTCGCCGTAGGGCGCGGTTGTCAATATCGACTGCTCGCACAGCGCCGTTGCCGTCTGCGTTGAATTTGTAAATAACGTTTCAATTCTCGTTAATTGCCCGTGTTTATTCAAGTAAAATTCAACCATTATATGCGTCCCAACCGCCCCGCTTAGGTTGTACGAGCTTCCCAACAAATTCCACTGGCGCGAAATAGCCTCTATCATTCGCTGTTGGTAGGCGCCGAATTCGCTAAAGCGCGAGTCGGCCGAAACGGTGCCCTGCATAGACGCCCTGATTCTGTTGTCGGAAAGAGGCCCCGGTGCAATTCTAAAGTTTATCGAGGGCCTGGCTTTTGGCTTGGGCAAATTTTGCGGCACGGGCGGCTCGGTTTTGCCGTTTTTGGCAAGCCCGGTTTTTGCCTCCGTTTCTTTGGCCTTTTCGGGATTTTCCCGCGGGGAGTTTGCAACGCTTTTTTTGTCGGCTGTCTCCCCTTTTTTTGGAATTACAATTTCGCCCTTTTCCGAAAGAATTTCCTTCGAAATTCCGCCGTTTAAGGCCTCCTGCAATTTTGCGGCTTTTTCGTCCCGTTTTTTTTGTTGTTTATCCGCTTGTTCGGAATTTGCCGCCCTTGCCTTAATTGTTTTTTGTGCGGAATTTTCGGAAGCGTTTTGTGCCGAAGTTTCGGGCTGGCGCTCGGGCTGCCTTGCAAGCGGCCTGTTTTGCAGCTTCGAAATTTCCTCGGCTTCCATTAGCGGATTTTCGACATTGTTGTACGAGCCCGAAACGATTTTATTCGACTCCTTTTTTTTGCCGCCTACAAATGGCATTTGCGAATCGGAATTTTTGTCGGGAATTTCGTCGGCGGCGCGCTGGTCTTTATAAGATTCTTTTGCGTTTTGCGATTTGGGCTTTAGGTTGTTGCCGAAGGGGTTTGCCTCGACATATTCGGGGAAATGCCTTTTTGTTTCAAGCGGCGGCAAAACGCTTACCTGCAAAGTTTCGGGCTTTGGCGGCAAAACGCTTTGAGGGAACTCGGCGGGAATTGCAACAAACAAAAGCGTGTGGAATAAAACTGTTGCCAGCAATGCAATAAATATCGTTTTGCGCTCGCACCTGTCTTGGGCGGCATACAATTCGGATATTTTATTGTCGGGCAGTTTTTGCATTTGTGCGCTATTTTACCGTTGCAAGCATTTCCCCTACAAGGCGGCACGGAAGCCCCATTACGTTGTCGAAATCGCCGTCTATTTTTTCGATTATCATCGAGCCGTTTTCCTGCGCGGCATAGGCCCCCGCTTTGTCCAAAACGTAAACAGCCTTTATGTAGTCTAAAATTTCGCTTTCGCTTAAATTCTTAAATTTTACTTTGCTTTCCTGCGAAGAGACTTTTTTTATGTTTTTGCTTTTGCATACTAAAGCCACCGCCGTAAAAACGCTGTGCGTTTTGCCCGAAAGGGTTTTAAGCATTTGCACGGCCTCTTTTTCGTCTTTGGGCTTGCCGAAAACGTCGTTGCCTAGCGCGACAATGGTGTCGGCGCCCATAACGAGCCTGTCGGGGTAGTTTTCGAAAACGCTTTGCGCTTTTATAAGCGCGTTTTGCTCTACAAGCATTCGCGGCGTTGCGGCGGCCACAATCTCGGTTGCGTTCGAGGCAATTACCTCGAAGTCTATGCCGTTTTCGCGCAAAAGCAAACTGCGCCTTGGCGATTTTGATGCCAATATCAATTTGTCCATAACAATCTGTTTAGCGTAGAATATTGGCATAGTATTGGCCCCGTTAAAAGACAAATTATGCAAAAATTTTGCGCAATAAAAACGCAAATGCCGCGCAATAAAAACCGCGGGCTTTCTCCCCTAAAAAGCCGCATTTGGCAAAGTTTCTTAATGCTTTTTAAAGGCAAAAAAAATCTGCAACAGAACCCGTTGCAGATTTTTTAGATTTGGCTGTTTTAATAATTCCTCGGCCCGTTGTTAAGGCTGCCCATTCCAGGCAAACCGCCCTCCCAATCGGCGGGGCGCGCCCAGGGCAAACTGCCTCCCGATGTTTCGCGGCGGGGTTTAGGCCCCCTGCGGTTCGACGAAGAATCGTCGGACTGGCACCCGACAAACAATGCCGAAAGCGCCAGCGAGGCAAAAATTATCGCCAAAAGTTTTTTCATAAAACAAAAGTTATTGGGCCTTCTTTTCGGCCTTTTTGTCTTCAACTACGGGTGCCGGGCACAATTCGTAAACGTCGCCGGCTTCTATGCGTTCCGACAAACCGTTTTCGTCGTTAAGAACCGCGCATACCGCAAGCTTGTCTGCAACCGAAACTACAACTACGTCGGCTATGAATTTGCCTTCGTTTTTAAGCTGCAATGCCAAATTTTCGCTAAGCTTGTCGGCTTTGCCCTTGTTGATTACAAAAAGTTTGCGGTCCATATCGGTCTTAAGCACGGCCGCCATTTCGCCGACTGCCTTGTACGGCTCGGTTTTCTTAACCATTTTCACAACCTTTTTGCCGGTTTTTTCGTCGACTTCCACAACCTGTTGCATTTTTTCTACTGCGGCTTCTTCGGCTTTCTTAATGGCTTCGGCCATTTCGCTGTCTTTCGAAGCCAGGGCTGCGTCTTTTTCGGCAATCTGCTTTTTAAGGTTGGCAATAATCGGTTCGTAGTCGTTCTTAATCTTCAACAATTCCGATTCGAGAACCGAAATTCTGTCGTCCTTTTCGGAAATCTGGCTTTTTACCGAAGCCAAGCTCGACTTTGCCTGCCTTAACTCGGAATTCTTTTTAACCAAGTCGCTGTTTGCCTGAACCATTCTCGCCCTTTCGTTCTGCAAGTCGGAATCGGTGTCGGCCAACTTCGATTGGGTATCCTTCAACTTTTCGGTTGTGGCTTTAAGATTCTTTTCGGTGGCGGCCTTGTTCTTTAATATGGAGGGAACTTTTGCAGTTTTATCCTGCAAAGTTTCGCCTTGCACGTCTTTCATGTGTTCCATCGAAGCGGAGGTTTTGCCCTTTGTATCGAACCACACAAACGCGCAGAAAGCCGCGCCTGCAACCGCAAGAACTCGGAGTAATATGGAGAGTAGTTTCATTTAATTCCTTAGTGTTTTATTTGGTAAATTTTTGCTCGAAGCCTTCGCCACCAGAAACTTTTACGCCCCAAGCAGAATTGAAAGCTAAATTCGACAACAATTTAAATACTATTTCTATTTCGTTTTCAAGCCCAATTTTTGCGGCTATTTCTTCGGCGGTAAACTCGCCCTTGTTTTCCTCCAGGAATTGGACAATCTTTACCTTCTTTTGCAGTATGGAATTTGCGGCTTTTTTGCCCGCTTCGACGCCGGGTTGGTGGTAGGCGTTAATGTTGATTAAGCTTGCGTAAAAGCCCGTAGCCCTTTCGAACAGGGCAATTAAGGCACCCACGCTTTGCGCCGAAACATCGGGAAGCGTAATTGTAAGGTTTTCCCTGTTCTTTGCGCTTAAAGCCTCTCTTGTGCCAAGCAAAAAGCCCTGCAAATAGTCGCCTGCGGTAATGTGATCTTCAACCGAAACGCTTTCGCCTTCGCGGTTTTTAAGCACTTCTATGAAGGTTACAAAAAAGTTGTTTACGCCGTCTCTAAGTTGCTGAACAAAAGCGTGTTGGTCTGTAGAACCCTTGTTGCCGTATACGCTTATGCCCTGCTCTACTTTATTGCCGTTTAAGTCCAACTCTTTGCCGAGCGACTCCATTATAAGCTGCTGCAGATAGCGCGAAGCCAAAATAAGCCTGTCTTTGTAGGGCAAAATAACCATGTCTTTTTTGCCCGCGCCGCCCGTGCAATAATACCAGGCCAAAGCCAGCATTGCCGCTGGGTTTGGCTTAATTTGGGCTATGCGGGTAGCCTCGTCCATAGCGGCGGCTCCGTTTAGCATGGCGTCGATATCTACACCCTGCAAAGCCGCAGGCAGCAAGCCGACGGCGGCCATTTCGCTTGTTCTGCCGCCAACCCAGTCCCACATCGGGAACTGCGCCAAAACGCCTATTTCTTTCGAAAAATTGTATAACTTGCTGTTTTTGCCCGTTGTTACAACCGCGTGCGCGCCGAATTTCAAGCCGGCCTTTTCGTATGCGCTAATAGTTTCCAGCATGGCGTTGCGCGGCTCGGGTGTTCCGCCCGATTTCGAAGTTATTACAACCAAAGTTTTGTCCAGGTTGCCGCCTATCTTTTTAAGGACAGTGTCGAAGCCGTCGGGGTCGGTATTGTCCATAAAAAACACCTTCATTTTGTCGGCCTTGGGGTCGCCCAAAGCTTCGGCTACAAACTGCGGGCCGAGCGCCGAACCGCCTATGCCCAGGCAAAGCAGGTTTTCGAACTTATAGCCCTTTTGGCTTTTAATTTCGCCCGAATGGATTTTTTCGGCAAAGGCCTTTATGTTTTTAATGTTTTCGTCTATTTCGTTTGCGATTTCGGACGTGGGGGCAACCTTC
This sequence comes from uncultured Opitutales bacterium, assembly GCA_934660865.1. Taxonomy (GTDB): domain Bacteria; phylum Verrucomicrobiota; class Verrucomicrobiia; order Opitutales; family Intestinicryptomonadaceae; genus CAKUIA01. The sequence goes on along the minus strand of CAKUIA010000009.1, from coordinate 25,858 downwards.
GAATTTCTAAGCCAGTAGTGGCCCACCATTCTGTTTTCGTCTACATTGGCAATGGCGCCGCCCTCCAAAGCTTTCATGTCGGCAAACGCCTTTTCCATTTTCGGCTTCATCGAGTCGAAGAACGCGCCGTCGAAGCTTATTCTGCTAAAGTCTACGGATATGTTGAGGGGCTTTACAGCCACGTTGTAGTTTTTGAATCTTTGCCAATCCATTTTGTTGTTTTCCTTTTTTATGATTTTTTTGAAATTTACCGTTGCCAAGTGGCCGCCGAATATATCGAAAGCGGAAGCGGCGTTTCGTTTTTAAGAACAAGCTCGCCCGCGGTAATATTCGAGGCCGACGGGAAGAATTTTTTAAGCATATTCGCCGCCATTATCGACGACGCCTCTATCGAATAGAGCGTCATTACCACAAACAGCGGGTTTTTTGAAAGTATTTCGGCGCAGCTTTCGAGAAGCTCGGGCAGCATTTTTTCGAGCTTCCAAAGCTCTTTTTTAGGCCCCCTGCCGAATGCGGGAGGGTCTAGAACAATGGCGTCGTATGTTGCGCCCTTGCGGGCCTGGCGCTTTACAAATTTTAGGGCGTCGTCCAATATCCAGCGCACGGGCTTGTTTTCCAACCCGCTTAAAAGCTGGTTTTGCCTTGCCCAGTCTATGGAGGGTTTAGAGGCGTCTACATGCACAACTTCGTAGCCGGCGTTTGCCGCAACCAAAGTCGCAGCCCCCGTATAGCCGAACAAATTTAAAAGTTTGGCGTCTTTTCGGGCATTTTGCGCAATCAAGCGCCAATGCGGCTCCTGCTCGGGGAACACTCCCAAATGCTTCGAGCCGTCCATAAACTTTGTCGCAAATTTAATGTTGCCGTAGCTTAAAACGGGGGCTTTTACCCTGCCGCCAAAAAACTTCCACGCCGAATTTTTTTTGTCGTCGTCGAAATACCTTGCGTTGCACTTTTGCCACTCGCTTTTAGGCAAAGACGGCTTCCACCAGGCCTTGGGCTCGCTTCTTACAACAACAACGTTGCCGAACCTTTCAAGTTTTAGCCTGTCGCCGCTATCCAAAAGTTCGTATTCGCCCCATTGCGAATTCGATACATTTATGGCGTTGCCTACAAAATTTTGCATTTTACGAATATCGAATATAATCGCCTAAAAATCAAACAAAAAAGCAGTTGCAAGCCCCGAAACGGCGCAAAAAACCGGCAAGCATACCCGCCCTTTTTAATGCCCGAATGCAAAGCGCAAAAACACAAAAGCCGCCAAGGATAAATCCTTTGGCGGCCTTTGTTGTTTTTATAAAAATATGCGCAATTAAGCCATCGGGTTGAATTTCTCGGAAATGAGGAATTCCTTATTGTATTCGTAGCTGCTTTGCAGATATTTGTTGGCTTCCTTTATATTGGTAAATTCGCCCTTCTTGCCGTCGTATTCCAAGGTTCTGCCTGGGAAGAAGTTGGGGATAAGGCCCAAAAGAACAACTTGGTTGAAGTCGCACGCGTAGGTTGCCAAGTCGGAAACCGCCTTGTGGCCCGCAATGCACGAGTCTGCCCAGTTGCGGTGCGGCCCGTTCTTGATTCTGGGAATTGTGGGCGCGGGAAGCTTGCCGCCCTTTGCCAATTCAACCATTCTCGGGCGCGGGTATATCATTGTGCCGTTGCCGTAGGGGTCCGTGCAAATTGCGCTTTCCTTTGTGCCGATTACAATCGAGCCGTTCTTTAGTTTGTCGATTTCCGACTGCGGAATTTTGCTGTTGCAGGGGAAGTTTGCGGCAACGGGCTTCTTTTTCTTGCCGTCGTACCAATACAATTTAATGGTTTTGCCGTTTTTGCCCGCAAATTCGAACACCGCGGTCGCTTCCAAAGGCCAGCTGTAGTCGTTAAACTCGGTGCTCCAGCCCGAAATTTTTGTCGGGAAGCCCAAATCCAACGCCGAATAGCCCCAGTCCATAAAGTGGCAGCCCATGTCGCCCAACGAACCCGTGCCGAAGTCGCGGATACCGCGCCAGTTAAACGCCAAAGCTTCTTTTGCATATTTGTGCTTTTTGGGAGCAACGTTCAGCCACAAGTTGTAGTCCAGCGTGGCGGGAATCTTCTGCTTGCCGTCGGGCCAAGGCAACGCGCCCTGGGGCCAGAAAGGACGGTCTGTCCAGTGGTGGATTTCAACTATGTCGCCGAAAATGCCAGCGTCGTTCCATTCCTTAAGCTTGCGCCAACCTTCGTAGGTGTGGCCCTGATTGCCCATTTGGGTAATCAACTGCGGGTTTTTAACCGCAAAATCCTTAAGCATTCTAGATTCCTTAATCGTGCGGGTAAGGGGCTTTTCCACATAAACGTGCTTGCCCATTTCCATAGCCCAGGTCGCAATGGGATAGTGCGCGTGGTCGGGCGTGCAAACGGCAACGGCGTCTATGTCCTTGCCGAGCTTGTCCAACATTCTGCGGTAGTCGCTTGTGCGCAAAACATCGGGAAATTTTCTGTAGCTTTGAGCCGCCCTTTCGTCGTCTACATCGCAAAATGCGACAACGTTTACCTTGTCGTATGTGCAAAGTTCGTTAACTGCGGCCGTGCCCCTGCCGCCCGCGCCTACAATGGCAACGTTAAGTTTCGAATTCGGGCTTGCCGACGAGCATGCAACCCAGCTGGGCAATACGCTGAAACCGAATGTCGAAGCCATTGCCGACTTTATGAAGTTTCTTCTGCTTGTTTTCATTATATATACTTTTGTTGGTTTTTTGTGATAATTGTTTTTTATTTCCCCATCGGCGGGGCGAAAGCGGCCACGCCATACACCGCGCAACACAGCGCGTGTGTGAAATTGACGAACAAACTACAAGCACCCCCTTTTCAAGTCAAGAAAATTGCTTAAAAAAACCGCAATTTATATGTTGCAAACGGCGCGTTTTTTATATGTATAAAATGGCTGTTTTACAACGGTTATTCATATAAAATGGAACAGTTTTTCCTCATAGAAGATTTGGCTATAATTGCGGTGTTTGCGGCTGCGGCGACACTGTTGTCTACCTTCCTTAAACAGCCCCCCATTTTGGGCTACATAATTACGGGCATTTTGCTTTCGCCCGTGTGCAATTTGCTGCACGACAGCGCAAGCATAAACCAGATAGGCGAGCTTGGCGTTCTTTTTATGATGTTCTTTATAGGAATGGAGTTTAATCTGGAAAAGCTTAAAAAGGTTTTTGTGCCCAGCTTTTTCGGGATAACATTCCAAATGCTTTCGATGGCGCTTTTGGGCATGGCGGCGGCAAAAGTAATGCACATGACCGCAACCGAAGGCGTGTTTTTGGGCGCGATTTTGGCGATGAATTCCACAATAGTGATAGTGGAGCACTTTACGCAAAGGGGGCAAATGTCAAAGGAATTTGCGCAGATTTCGATAGGCATCTTAATTTTGGAGGACCTTTTTGCAATATTCCTGCTCGTCGGCATTTCGGGCATGGCGGCGCAGTCGTCGGTGGGCGATTCGCAAAATATGGCGGCGCAAATGGTGCAAAAGCTGTCGGTTATGATAACCTTTGTTGTAAGCGTGTTTGTAATAGGCAAGCTTTGCGCGCCGTATTTGCTTAAAAAAATAGCCTTTTCGGAAAACGCGCAACTGCTTGTAATGTTCACGTTCCTGTTGGTTTTGGGGCTTGGCCAGCTTGCCGAAATTGCGCAGTTGTCGCAGGCGTTGGGCGCGTTTTTGGCGGGCTCCATAATTTCGGGAACGGCCGTTTCAAACCGCATAGAGAATTTGTCCAGCCCGTTTAGAAACCTTTTTATAGCGCTGTTCTTTGTATCCATAGGAACAAAGATTGTGCCGGGGTCTATCCTGAATATGTGGCTGCCCATTGTCTGCATTACGGCGGCATTGATGGTATTTAGAACCTTCGGCACCTTTTTGGGAATTTTATTCGGGGGGGCCAGCGCAAAAAATTCGTTCTTTGCGGCCATAAACTTGGCGCAGATAGGCGAATTTAGCTTTGTAATTGCGGGCTTGGGCGTAAACTACAACCTCATTAGCCCCAACATTCTTTCGATAACGATGGGCGTTTCATTCTTTACGCTGATATTTAGCCCGATAATGTCGGGCAGGGCCGAAAAGCTATATTCGGGCTTTAGCCGCCTTGTTCCGAGCAAGGCCGCCCTTGTGTTCGACCTGTACCACAGAATACTAAAGACAATTTCGCAGTCGGCGGCCAAAAGCGAATACATAAAGGCGTGCCTGGCCCCGTTTTTGCAGATAGGCATATACACAGTGCTTTTCAACGCGATAATAATAGTAAGCGTCGTTATTTTAACGTATCTGTACGACCGCAAAATAGTTCAGGGCTATTGGGGCATAGGCTTGTGGGCGGCCCTTGCAATACTGACTTTCCCCCTCATTATAGGCGTGCTTAAAAACATAGACACGATTTCGAAAATCATCTTCAAAATCGCGTTCGAAAACTCGCACATAAAGCCCGCAACCGCCGAAAAAATGCGCAGCGTTTTGCGCATAATTTTCCAGACAATGGTGGCCCTTTTGTTTGTGGTGCTCTACATGGCCATTATCGCCTACTATATGGACAAAAAGGCGGCGGCAATGTACGTTGTTTTTGCCGCCGTAGGCGTGGGAATTTTCTGGCGCAAATTCTCGACTATAAACACGTCGCTTAAGGGGCGCTTTTTAACCGTTTTAACCCGGCACTTAAAGAACGCCGACGAAACCCGAAAAGAGGAAATGGTGCAAAAGCTTAAAAGCGAATATTCGTGGGGCGGGCAGCTGCGCGAAATCACCATAGGCGACCTGTCGTTTGCGGCGGGCAAAAGCGTAAAAGAGCTCGGCATAAGAAGCTCTACCGGAGCCGAAATTGTGGCGATAAAAAGGGGCCGATTCGTAATATACGACATACTGCCTACAACGGGCATATACCCCGACGACGTCGTGGTTTTAAACGGCGAAAAGCAGTCTTTAGACTTCGCCGAAAAAATACTGCTTGCCCCGAATAACGACCTCGACAACCTTTACGCCGAAGAAAAGCTGAATTCGTATTCGCAGAAACTGCTTGTTCCCTCCGACTCGCCCCTTGTCGGCAACACCCTTGCGCAAAGCGACATAAGCAGACTTTATATGGTGAAAATTACCAGCATAAAGCGCAGCGACGGCAAATATGCAAAACCCGCGGCCGACAGTAAAATAGAGGCGCTCGACACCATTTTGTGCGTAGGCAGCGCGCGCAATCTCGAAAACTTTTCAAAAAAATTCGGGCTTTCGGAAAGCGACGAACGGGAAAATTAGCTGTACACGTATATAAGCCTGCCGCAATGCTCGCAAAATACGGGGTTGTCGGCAAGTTTTGCCATTGTCTCCAAATCCGACGATATTTTAAGGTGGCAGCCCGAACAGCGCGAATCGTCTACATAGGCGATAACGGGCAGGCGCTTTTTGCTTTTTAACACCGCTTCGTAGGCGGTTAAAAATTTGGAAGAGACCTTTGTTTCGGCATTGCGCCTGTCTATCTGCGCGTTTTCCATCGCCGTATTCAAATTTTTTATTTGCTCGGCAAACAAATTTTTTTGCGAATTTATTTCGTCTATGTTTTTTTGACGCTCCCGTTTTTCGGCCTCAAGCTTGGGCTTAAGCTCGTCTGTTTCGAACATAATTTCAAGCTCTTTTTCCTCGAAGGAGGAAACCTCTTGTACCGACTTGTCTATTGCCGCGTTCAAAGCCGCGTATTCGTCGTTCTTTTTTACGGATAGCAGCTGCGTTTTATATTTTAAAATTCTGTCTTCTGCCGCCTTTCGCCCGGCGCGCAGCGACATTCTGCGGCTTTGCAGCGCGGCAACCTTGCCCTCGAATTCGCCGATAAGGGTTTTCTGCATTTCAATGTTTTTTTCGCATTCGGCAATCTTGGCCGAGGCCGCGGCTATTTTCGAGTTTATGTCGAATATTTTTGCGTCTTTGTCCTGCAAAACAAGTAGGTTTTTAATGTCGTCTTTCACGGCTTTTTAGCTTGCATAAAAACTTTATCGCTTGCAAATAAAAAAAAATTGTCCAAAACGGATTGCAAAAGAATGAACATATTGTGCATAGATTACGGCGAAAAGCGCGTCGGGCTTTCGTACGCCGACGAAGTTGGCATAGCACTGCCTTTGCCCGCCGCCGTAGAGCCCGACTTTGAAAGCCGCATAGCCCACATAGCCAAAGAGGTTTGCTCTAAAAAAATAGAGCTTATATTGGTGGGCTACCCCTACAATATGGACGGCTCTTCGGGCTTTAAGGCGAAGGAGGTAGACGCCTTCATAGAGCGCCTAAAAAGGGAGTTTCCGAACCTGAAGTTCGACACCGCCGACGAGCGTTTAAGCTCGTTTCAGGTTGAAAACGACATGAACTTTTTTTCGAAAAAGAAAAAGTCGGTTAAACAGAAAAAGAAATACAGAAAAAGCGGCGACATAGACTCGCGCTCGAGCGCGGTGGTTTTGCAGGAGTATTTGGACAATGCCGCGCTTTAAGTGCATATGCAGCTACGACGGAACCGATTTTTGCGGTTGGCAAAGCCAGCCCAACGGCCTTAGCGTGCAGGATTTCATAGAAAAAAGGCTGTTTGCGATTTTCAAAAAGCCCGTGCGCATACACGCAAGCGGCAGAACCGACGCGGGCGTGCACGCGAACGCGCAGGTGTTCCATTTCGACGCCGACTGGCCGCACGCCGTCGAACAGCTTTTAATTGCAATGCGCTCGCACCACCGAAGGGACGTTTTAATTTTGTCCCTTAAAAAGTGCAGCCCAAAATTCCACGCAAGGTTTAGCGTTATAAAAAAGCGCTATGTATACAAAATCTACGAGGGCTTTGCCATGCCCGAAACTACGCGCTATGTGTGGTCTTTAAAAAGGCAGAAAGTCGATTTCGAAAAAATGAAAGACGCCGCCGAAATATTTTTGGGCACGCACAATTTCAGGGCATATTCGGCAAACAGGGGCAAGGGCGTTGTAGAAAACACCGTAAAGACAATTTACGAGCTAAATTTAAAAAAGCGCGGCAAGACAATCACTATAAGCACGCTCGGCAGCGGCTATCTATACAAGATGGTTAGAATGCTTGTAGGCGCGCTTGTGCAGGTGGGCTTGGGCAAGCTTACCAAGCAGGATTTGCAGCGTATTTTGCTTGCCGAAATAAGGGGCACCGAAATAAGGGCGGCCCCCGCCGAGGGACTTAGGCTCGACAAAGTTTTCTATAAATAGCATGGCCCTCTTTCGGGCAAAAAGCGAAAAGGCGGCAAATTCAAAAATTTTTGCCGCCTTTTTTCTACTTTTTGTGCACCACAATTTTTAGCGGCATATTTTCGCCGTGCATACGCCTTGCCTGCTCTGCGTTTCGTTTTTCGGTAAGCTCCGAAAAATGGCGCTGTGCCGAGAACAGCGCGCCCTTTGCGGGCGATTTATAGTAGGCTCCGTTCGCGTGCAGTATGTCGGAAAATTCGTTGTCTTTTATAAGCGACGCCAAAATTTCGTCTTTAATGCGCACCTTTATTTCGGGATTTTCGACGGGAAATATAACCTCTATTCGGCGGAACAGGTTGCGGCTCATCAGGTCGCCCGAGCCCGCGTATATTTCGTAGTCGCCGCCGTTTTCAAAGTAGTATATGCGGCTGTGTTCGAGATATACGCCCACAATGCTCTTTACCGATATGTTTTCGCTAACAGACTTTACGTTGGGAACCAGCGAGCACATACCCCTTACAACCATCTCAACCTTAACGCCCGCCTGCGACGCCCTGTACAATGCGTCGATAGCCGTTTTTTCTATCACGGCGTTGGCCTTTATTATTATGCGGGCGGCTTTGCCGGCCTTTGCGTTTGCAATTTCCCTTTCGACCATTTTAAGGAAATTTTCCATAAACGAGAACGGGGCAACCCAAAGCTTTTGGAATTTCGGATTTGCCGACTTGCCCGTAAGGGTGTTGAAAACGTCGGCAACTTCGCCGCATATTTGCATGTTGCAGGTAAAAAGCGACAAGTCCGTATATATCTTGGCGGTAATGGAATTGTAGTTACCCGTTCCCAAATGCGCGTAGCGGCGTATTCCCCTCTTTTCGCGGCGGACAACCATGCAGATTTTGCAGTGGGTTTTAAGCCCCACAATTCCGTATACGACATGCACGCCCGCCTCCTCAAGCTGGCGCGCCCACTCTATGTTCTTTTCCTCGTCGAAACGGGCTTTAAGCTCTACTAAAACCGTAACCTGCTTGCCGTTTTCGGCTGCCTTTTTAAGCGAGCCTATAATGGGCGAACCGCCGTTTACCCTGTATAATGTCATTTTTATGGCAAGCACGTCGCCGTCTTTTGCAGCCGATTCCACAAAATATTCTATGGGTTCAAAACTGTCGTAGGGGTGGTGAAAAAGCATATCCGAATCCCTTATCATTTCGAATATGTTGCCGCCCTTTTTGAATGCGTCGGGCAGATAGGGCTTAAACGGGGCAAATTTAAGGTCCGGTCGGTTTATGCGCGAATACGCCTCGGCCAAATGGGCCATATTTATGGGGTTGTGCTCTATCTTAAAGACAAAGTCGCGCGGGACTGCCAGCTCGGAAATAAGCTGCTCTAGTGGCGCGTCTTTAATGTCCGACTGCACTTCAAGCCTTACGGCCGCCCCCTGCTTGCGCTTGTGCAGCTCTTTTTCTATTGTGCTTAAAAGGTTTTCGGTTTCCTCTTCGTCGAAATACAAGTCGCTGTTGCGGGTAAGCCTGAAGTTAGAGGCGCTTTTAACTTTGTAGCCCTTGAAAAGCTCGCCTGCATAGGCTTTAACTAATTCGCTTAAAAATACATACGAATCTTTATTTGCGGCGTGCGCCTCTATTTTAATAACCCTCGGCAAAATGGGAGCAATGGGAATTATTGCCGGTATTAACGGCGCGCGCTTTACGCCCTCTTGCGCCAGCTGCACAAAAACATACATACCCTTGTTGCGCAGGTGCGGGAACGGGTGCGCAGGGTCTATAGCCAAAGGCGTCAACACGGGGTATATATTCTGCGTAAAATAGTTTTTAAGCCATGCCTTTTCGCTTGGGCTGCAGGCACTTGGCTCTTTAAAAAGCACGCCGTTTTTCTTCAGCTCGGGCAAAATGTGGGTTTTCCAAATCTTGTTTTTTTCGGCGAGCATTGCAAGGGTTAGCACTCTTATTTTTGCAAGCTGCTCCCTCGGGCCCATTTTGTCGGGCGAATCGGAGGCTGCAACGGGGGCCTCCGACTTTTGCAGCAGGCCCGCCACCCTTATTTCGTAAAACTCGTCTAAATTGGTGCTTACAATCGATAAAAAGCGCATTTGCTCCAAAATCGGGAATGTCTTTTCAACGCACAAATTAAGCACCCTTTTGTTGAAGGCCATCCAGCTTAATTCCCTGTTTAGGTATAAAATGTTTTCCTGCTTTGTATCCATAGCGCAAATCTTCAATAAAAAACTGACAAAAAATTACCCTATTTAACGGCATTTTCAAGCGTTCTTTTAACTTATTTTATTTGCAGAAAATGCTTGCACGGCAACGGCATTTGCTTAATTATTTACATAATGGGAAACATATACGGAAATCTCTTTAAGGTGGCGTCTTTCGGCGAAAGCCACGGCAAGGCGGTAGGCTGCATTATAGACGGCTGTCCGCCCAGGCTTGAGTTGTCGGAAAGCGACATTCAAGCCGAGCTAGACAAGCGCCGCCCGGGGCAAAGCGACATTTCCACCCCGCGCAACGAGGCCGACAAATGCGAAATTTTGTCGGGAACTTTCGGGGGCAAAACTTTGGGAACTCCCATTTGCGTGATTGTGAGAAACTCCGACCAACACTCGTCGGACTATTCCGAAATGGCCGACAAATACCGCCCCTCGCACGCCGACTATACCTACGACGCAAAATTCGGCATACGCGACTACCGCGGCGGCGGCAGAAGCTCGGCAAGGGAAACCATTGCCCGCGTAATTGCGGGGGCCGTTGCAAAAAAATGCCTTTCTAAATCGGTAAAAATAACAGCATGGGTTGAAACCGTGCACTCTATAGGCATGCCCTATGCAAAGGAAACCCCGTCGGACGCCGACATTCAGGCAAGCCCCGTGCGCTGCCCCGACAAGGGCGTTTCGGCAAAGATGGTTGAATTTATAAAAAAGGCCAAATCGGAGGGCGAAAGCGTAGGCGGCGTAATACACTGCCGCATTTCGGGCGTAAGGCCAGGCTTGGGCGAACCCGTGTTCGACAGGCTGCATGCCGAATTGGCAAAGGCAATGCTTTCGATACCGGCGGCAAAGGGTTTTGAAATAGGCGCAGGCTTTGCCGCCGCGCGTCTTTTCGGCTCGAAGAACAACGATATTTTCTACGCCGAAAACGGCGCTGTAAAAACCAAAACCAACAATGCGGGCGGCGTTTTAGGCGGCATTAGCAGCGGCATGGACATAGACTTTAAAGTTGCATTTAAACCGGTGGCCACAATCGTAAAAGAGCAGGACACCGTAGACAACAAGCTGCAACCCGCAAAAATAATGGGGCGCGGCCGCCACGACCCGTGCGTTTTGCCGAGGGCCGTTCCCATTGTAGAGGCGATGGCCGCCATTGTAATCCTGAATTTCGAAATGGAACAGTCTGCAAGGGAGGCGGCTGCAAAGCTGTATTAAACTATGGCCGTAAATACATACATTTTTATAGGCTCGCCCGAAAAGTCCAGAGCTTCGGTGGCGGCCGAATGTGTAAAAAATTCGCTGCCCGAAAGCGCAAAAACTTTGGTGCTTGCCGCCAAAGACGACGTTTTCGACGAAGGCTTTTTTGCCGGTACAAACGCCGAAATTTTCCGCTACGAAACGCATGCGGACATTGAAGGCATTTTGCTTGAAAACCAAAATGCCGACTGCGCGTTTATTATGGCAAACCCGCTTTGCAACCTTGCCGACGAGCTTGAATTTTACAAAAATTTAAACGACAACAAAACCGTGCGCGTTGTGCGCATATTCGGCTTTGTAGACTGCAAGCTTTACACCGAAAACCCGAAGCTTTGCGAAAACTATTTCGACGCCGTTTCGCATTTTAGCGACTGCATTTTGCTCGACAAAACTTTTGAGGCGAAAAATTCGGAGACAGAAAAGCTTAAAAAACGCTACAAAAAGCTGTGCCTGCCGCACGAAGTTTTTACGCTGAACAAAAACGGCCTTTGCAAAATGCCCGACGTTCTTTTGATAGACGAAGCCAGAAGGCTGACATTTGCCTTCGACGACTACGACCCGATAGACGAAATAGAGCTTGACGAAGACACCCTGCCCGACGAGCCCTTCGACATTCAGAGAAAGCAAGACGAATATTTTAAAAGGCTCGACAACAATTCAAGGGCAAAACCCATAGACGATATTTTCGACATAATCAAAAAAGCCGATGAAAAACTTTAATCTTAAAAACAAAATTTCGGCCAGTGTATCGAAAATGGCGGCCTACACCCCCGGCGAACAGCCGCAGGGCGGCGGCTGGATTAAGCTTAACACGAACGAGTCGCCATACCCGCCAAGCCCGAAAGTAAAAGAGGCCATTTTAAAGAAGCTGGGCGACGGCTCGTGCCTTAGGCTGTATCCCGACCCCGAAAGCAGGCTGCTAAGGCAAACCGTGGCGAAACGCTACGGCGTAAAGCCCGAAAACGCGTTTGCAGGCAACGGTTCCGACGATGTTCTTAACCTTTTTGTGCGCGCATTTTCCGACAAAAAGCTTAAGATTGCGGCACTGCACCCAAGCTACTCGCTTTACCCCGTTTTGGCGAAAATCCAGAATGCCGAATTTATCGACATAGATTTTAACCCGAACACAAAAGACCTGCCCGTAGACAAAATCGTAAAAAGCGGCGCAAACCTGTTTTTCCTTACAAACCCAAATGCGCCGACTTCGCACCAGTTCCCGTTCGAGCAGGTGGAAGACCTCGCAAAAAAATTCAAGGGCATTCTGCTTATCGACGAAGCCTACGAGCCGTTCTCGAAATACGAAAGCGCAAAGCTTGTAAAGAAATACAAGAACACCGCAATTTGCTGCACGGCGTCTAAATGCTGGGCGTTGGCGGGCATGCGCGTGGGCTGGGCGGTGGCCTCCAAAGAAATTATAACCGAGCTCGACAAGGTAAGGGATTCGTACAATCTCGACGCCCTTGCCCAGGTTGCCGCAGTTGCCGCCCTAAACGACAGGGCCTACTACAAAAACCTGGTCGCAAAAATAAAGGCTACTCGCAAATCGTTTTCGGCTTTCCTGAAAAAATTGGGCTGGGAATTGTTCGACTCGAACACAAACTTTGTGTTTGTAGCCCCAAAAAACGCAAAGGGCAAAAGCTCGCCGAAAGTTGCAAAAGAGCTTTTAGACTTTTTAAAGGCCAACAAAATTTTGGTGCGCTATTTTGCCTCGGACAGGGCGATAAACAGATATTTAAGAATAAGCATAGGCACCGATTCGGATATGCAGGCCGTGCAAAACACAATACTTGAATGGTTAAAAAAATGAGAACAGCCACTATTGAAAGAAACACAAAGGAAACCCAAATCAAGCTTTCGATAAACCTCGACGGCAACGGCGACTACAATGTAAAAACGCCTATTGCCTTCTTTAACCATATGCTGGAGTTGTTTTCGCGCCACGGGCTTTTCGACCTTAACATAGCGGCCACGGGCGACACCGACGTAGACTACCACCACACGGTGGAAGACATGGGGCTTGTTTTGGGCAAGGCCGTAAAGGAGGCATTGGCAGACAAGGCGGGCATTAACCGCTACGGCTTTTTTACGCTGCCTATGGACGAATGTTTGGTAACCGTTGCAGTGGACTTGTCGAACCGCCCGTATTTGGTATACAACGTAAACGCCTCCGACGCAAAAAGGGTAAGAGACTTTAATGTAAGCCTTTGCAAAGAGTTCTTCCAGGCCTTTGCAAACGAAGCGGGCGCAAACTTGCACATAAAGCTTGAATACGGCGAAGAACCCCACCACATTTGCGAGGCAATATTCAAGGGCTTTGCAAAGGCCCTGTGCATTGCCTGCGAAAAGAACCCCCGCAGGGGCGACAGGCTTCCGACAACGAAGGGCAGTTTATAATATGGCACTAAAAGCTGCAATTATAGACTATTCTATGGGCAACCTGCGCAGCGTTTGGCGCGCCTGGCAGGCTGCGGGGGCAAACGCGTTTATCGCGCAAAGCCCGCTTGAATGCAAAGACGCCGACTTGCTTGTGTTCCCCGGCCAGGGCGCAATTACCGAGGCGATTAAGCTTTTAAACTCGACGGGCTGGACATCGGCAATACGCGACTGGATTGCGGCCGACAAGCCGTTTTTCGGAATCTGCCTCGGGCTTCAGGCTTTGTTCGAATATTCCGAAGAGGGCGACTGCGAATGTCTCGGCATTTTCAAAGGCTCGGTAAAAAAGCTTAGCCTCGAAAAGCAATACAAAGTTCCGCACATGGGCTGGAACAACGTGCACTTTGTAAAACAAAGCCCGATTTTAAACGGCATAGACCCGAAAAACGACCAATTCTACTTTGTGCACAGCTACTATGTAGACACCCCGCAAAGCGAAATTGTTTTCGGGCAAACCGAATACGGCGGCAAAACATTCACTTCGGCGGTGTTAAAGTCGAAGTTGTGCGCATGCCAATTCCACCCCGAAAAGAGCCAGTCGAAAGGGCTGCTTTTATATTCAAACTTTCTAAAATTTGCCAACGACAACAAATAAATTTATGGACAACTCAGCCAAGCTTATAATAGACGGAAAAGAGCACACGCTGCCCATTGTAAAGGCAACGGCGGGCGACAACGCCATAGACATCAGAAAACTGAGAGCCGAAACGGGCTACATTACACTCGATTCGGGCTACGGCAACACGGCGTCGTGCGAAAGCAAAATAACCTACATAAACGGCGAAAAGGGCTTTTTGGCACACCGCGGAATTTCCATAGAGGAACTTGCCGAAAACTCCACATTCATAGAAACGGCCTATTTGGTTATATACGGCAAGCTTCCCACCAGGCAGGAAATGAGCTCGTTCTCGCACAAGGTGCTGCGCAACGCCTCGCTGCACGAGTCTATGATACACTTTTTCCAGGGCGGTTTCCCGTCTACGGCACACCCAATGGCGATATTGTCGGCGCTGCTAAACTCGCTGGGCTGCTACTATCCCTTTATGGCCACAAACAACCGCGAGCAAGACTTGGAATATTTCGACGACGCGGCCACAATTTTGATTAGCAAGGTAAGAACCATTGCGGCCATGACATACCGCATGAAAAACGGTTTGCCCCTTATATATCCCAAACAGGATTTAGGCTACGGGCAAAACCTGCTGCACATGATGTTTACCGAGCCCTACCACGAATACTACCCGCACGACGACATTACAAAAGCGCTAGACCTTATATTGCTTTTGCACTGCGACCACGAACAAAACTGCTCGACTTCCACCGTAAGAATGGTTGCAAGCAGCGGCGCAAATTTGTTTGCCTCGATAGCGGCGGGCGTTTGCGCGCTGTGGGGCCCCCTGCACGGAGGCGCTAACCAGCAGGTAATTAAAATGCTCGAAGAAATCTACGCTACGGGCGGCAATATAGACGCATTTTTGGAAACCGCAAAAAGCGGCAAACGTCGCCTTATGGGCTTCGGACACAGGGTATACAAGGCCTACGACCCGCGCGCGAACATATTAAGCAAAGCCTCCGAAAAGGTATTTGCCGCGGTAAAAAAGAACGACCCATTGCTAAACTTGGCGCGCAAGCTCGAGGAAAAAGCCCGTTCGGACGACTATTTTATAAGCCGAAACCTGTATCCCAACGTAGACTTTTACAGCGGGCTTATATTAAAGGCCATAGGCATTCCCACCGATATGTTTACGGTGCTTTTCGCCATAGGCAGAATGCCGGGGTGGATTGCACATTGGAAGGAAGTTGCCGAAGACCCGAAAGGCAAAATCAACAGGCCCCGCCAGGTTTATCAGGGCGATGTAGACAAGCATTATGTGAAAATGCGCTACCGCACACCCGACGGCCACGACGAGGGTTTCGATTAAAATAACAACCTATAACGACACTTTTTTATATGGAATTTTTGGTACTTATTTTGATTCCCCTTATAGTGGGCATGTACGCCCAAATAAGGGTGCAAAGCGCATACGGCAAATACCGCCAAATTCCCGCCAAAAGCGGAATTACGGGCAAAGAGGCCGCCGAAATTGTAATGCAAAGCGCGGGCATTTACGACGTGCAAATCGTGCAAATTTCGGGCGAGCTTACCGACCACTACGACCCTACAAAAAAAGTGCTTGCCCTTAGCCGCGATGTCTACGCAGGCCACAGCCTTGCAGCCCTCGGCGTTGCAGCCCACGAAGCGGGGCACGCAATTCAGCACAAGCAAAACTACGCGCCCCTAAAGCTTAGAATGGCGCTAGTTCCCATAACCATGTTTGCAAGCCAGCTTTTGCCCGTTGTTATGTTTGCGGGGTTCTTTTTGTTCAACAGCGTTTTGGCGTTGGACATAGGCATTGCAATATACCTGATTTTAACGGTGTTCCAGCTGGTTACCCTGCCCGTTGAATTCGACGCATCGAACAGGGCAAAGGCCTATCTTGCAGAACTGGGCGCAATAGACGGCGAAGAAAAAATCGGCGTTCGCAAAACTTTAGACGCCGCCGCCTTTACCTATGTAGCGGCATTCGTTTCCAGCTTGGGCTGGCTGCTGTATCTCGTTTCCATGCGCGACAACCGATAACTTTAAAAACACAAGCATTATATGTCTGTAAATACAACCGAATACGATTTTTCGAAAATCGAAAAACACCAACAAGAGCTTTGGGAAAAGAACAAAACCTTCAAAGCCGAAAACTTTTCGGACAAGCCGAAATATTACATATTGGACATGTTCCCCTACCCTTCGGGCGCGGGTCTGCACATAGGCCACCCCGAAGGCTACACGGCCTCCGACATTCTTACCCGCTACAAAAAGGCAAACGGCTTTAACGTTTTGCACCCCATGGGCTGGGACGCATTCGGTTTGCCCGCCGAGCAATACGCGATAAAAACGGGAACGCACCCCGCAATAACCACAAAAAAGAACGTAGACAATTTCCGCAAACAGATAAAGAGCATAGGCTTTGCCATAGACTGGGACAGGGAAATTAACACTACCGACCCCAACTATTTTAGGTGGACGCAGTGGATTTTCCTGCGCCTGTTTAAAATGGGCTTGGCCTATGTAGACGAAAAACCCGTTTGGTGGTGCCCGAAACTGGGAACGGTTTTGGCCAACGAAGAGGTTATAGACGGCAAGAGCGAAGTCGGGCATTTCCCCGTAGAAAAGCGCAATTTGCGCCAATGGGTGCTAAAAATTACAGCCTACGCCGACAAGCTTTTAAAGGATTTGGATTTGGTAGACTGGCCCGACTCTACAAAAAAGCTGCAGAAAAACTGGATTGGCCGCTCGGAGGGTGCAAAGGTAGACTTTAAACTTGAAGATTTCGGCGAAACGCTAACCGTGTTTACAACGCGCCCCGACACTTTGTACGGAGCAACCTACATGGTAATCGCGCCCGAACACCCGCTTGTAGCCAAGATAACAAGCGCCGAGCACAAGGCCG
The DNA here is from genome assembly GCA_934660865.1 of uncultured Opitutales bacterium. Taxonomy (GTDB): domain Bacteria; phylum Verrucomicrobiota; class Verrucomicrobiia; order Opitutales; family Intestinicryptomonadaceae; genus CAKUIA01. Next base: position 9,267 of record CAKUIA010000009.1, on the reverse strand, counting down.
AAATGCAGGAGTATTTAAAGAAAACGGCCTCGAAAAGCGACCTGGACAGAACCGACCTTGCAAAAGACAAAACGGGCGTATTTACGGGGGCATTTGCCACAAACCCGCTTACGGGGGCAAAGATACCCGTATGGGTTTCCGACTATGTGCTTATGAGCTACGGCACGGGCGCAATTATGGCCGTTCCCGCCCACGACGAAAGAGACTGGGAATTTGCCCAAAAGTTCAACTTGCCCGTAATTAAGGTTATAGAAAAGAAAGACGAAAACGGCAACGACGTTCCCCTGCCCTTTACCGCCGTCGGCAAAATGGTAAATTCGGGCGAATTTACGGGCCAAGACAGCGCCGATGTTAAAAAGAAAATCATAGCCTTTTTGGAGGAAAAGAAAGTCGGCAAGCTTTCGGTAAACTACAAGCTAAGAGACTGGCTGTTTTCCAGACAGCGCTACTGGGGCGAGCCGTTCCCCATTGTTTGGGTAGAACAAGACGCCTACCAAAAGGCGATTCAGGCAAAGGGCGATGTATTTAAAAATATGCCCGAAAGCGAAGTTTCGTTCGTCTTAAACGGCGTAAAGCATTTTGCGCTGCCCTTGGCCGACAGCCAGCTGCCGCTTAAACTGCCCGAAGTTAAAAACTACCAGGGCGCGGGCAACGGCGAAAGCGCATTGGCAAACTGCCCCGAATGGAAAGACATTTACTACAATGTTCAAACGGGCGAAAGCGTGCCGCAAAGCGCGGGCAAACCCGAAGGCGATATGTGGTTTAAGGCCGTGCGCGAAACAAACACAATGCCCCAATGGGCGGGGTCTTGCTGGTACTATTTGCGCTACTTAGACAACAAAAACGACAAGGCCCCGTTCGACCCCGAAATCGAAAAATACTGGCAGGGCCCCGATTTCTACATCGGCGGCGCAGAACACGCCGTATTGCACCTGCTTTATGCAAGATTTTGGCACAAGGTTTTGTACGACTGCAAAATTGTGTCCACAAAAGAGCCCTTTAAAAAGCTGTTCCACCAGGGCATAATTTTGGGCAAAACCGAATACAAGGCCTTTAAGAAAAACGGCAAATATGTTTCGGCATTAAGCGAAGACGCCAAAGACGCCGAAGGCGAAAGCGTAGACGAAAAGGACGTTGTAAAAAGCGGCGCAAATTTTGTGCTAAAAAGCAACCCCGAAATCGCAGTCGAAGCGCGCTCGTATAAAATGAGCAAAAGCCGCGGCAACGTTGTAAACCCCGACGATGTAATCGCCCAATACGGAGCCGACAGCCTGAGAATGTACGAAATGTTCCTGGGCCCCCTCGAAGACCAAAAGCCGTGGAGCACAAGCGGCATAGAGGGCGTTTCGCGCTTCCTTAAAAAGTTTTGGAGGGAATATATAGACCGCGACGGCAAAATCGCCCCGAAAATTTGCGAAGGCTTCAAGGATTCGCCCGAAACTTTAAGGCTTGCAAACCAGACAATCCAAAAGGTGGGCGCCGACATAGAAAACCTGCGCTTTAACACGGCAATTTCGCAGATGATGATTTTCCTTTCGCACGTTCAAAAATGCGAAAAAATATCGAAGGACTTGGCGGTAAAATTCCTGCAAATTTTGGCCCCCTTTGCCCCGCACATTTGCGAGGAAATTTGGCAGAGATTCGACAACACTTCGTCCATAGCCGAGCAAAAATGGCCAGTGGCCGATATGAACGCCGCCGCCCAAGCCGAAAAGCGCATAGGCGTGCAGGTAAACGGCAAGCTTAGGGGCGACGTTCTCGTTTCGCCGCAAGACACCCCGCAAGACATAATTGCCAAGGCAAAGGCCATCGACAAAGTTGCGGCCCAGCTTGCGGGCAAAACGCTGGTAAAGGAAATATACGTTCCAAACCGCATTGTAAGCTTGGTTGTAAAATAATGAAAGCCCTTTCGGCTATATTGTTTGCGTTGTTTGTAGCTTTGGCAGCTTTCGCCGAAGCCGACAGCGCAATGCTTTTCGTACACACGGCAAGGAACAACCCCTCTATTACAAAAGACGGCAAAAGCTTTTCGGCCAACGCGTTCGAAAAGGCCGAGGGCTTTGTGTTTGAATGCAAAGACAACCAAAGCGTGTACTTTGTGCTTTCGAACAAAAGCTCGGTAAAAATTGCGGGGCCGGCCAAGCTTAAAATAGAAAAGTTTTGGCAGGAAAGCCCCGTTGTTTTCGACAAAAGCACGCCTTACGAATCGCAAAAAACGCTGCTTGAAATAAGCATAGAAAAGGGAACCGTGTTTTTCCTTAACCCGCAGCTTAGGCCGTCGTCGGAATTTATTGTAAAAACGCCGCGCGGCGAATACGATTTAAGGTCGCAAAGCGCAATATTTAGCGTGGGCGAAAACGAAGACAAAGTTTCGCTGCTAAACCAAAACGCAAGGCTGCTTCGCAACAAATCGTTCGAAAAGCTTTTGGCGGGCGGCGAAACCTGGTCGGTAAAATGCGTAAACGGCAATATTGTAGCGGCGTCTAGACCCTTTATTTTGGGCGGCGAAAAGCCCTTTGCAGACTTAAAGACGGCGTTCGACACCGTTATTATAAGCTCGCAAAACGGCAAACTAAGCCCAAAAAGAATTTTGCCAAACGCACTATTGAACGAAAAACCCAAGCATACGCGCTATTCGAAATGAGCATATCAAAATTTCTGCCGCCTTCGTTCGACGCGCAAAAGGGCATTACCCTTATTGCGGGCAGGGGCATATACCCCAAAATTGTGGCAAAAAACGCAAGGCAAGCGGGTGTAAAAATAAATCTAATAGCCCTCGAAGACGAAACGGAAGACGACCTGTTCAACTCGTTTGCCGAAAGCGAAAGAGTCAAGATAAACATAGGCCAGCTGGGCGCCCTGCTTAAAAGCGCAAAAAAATTTATGTCGCCCCACGCTATTATGGCGGGGCAAGTGCGCCCCAAAAGGCTGTTCGACGGCCTTAAGCCCGATTTAAAGGCAATGCTGATTTTAGCGACGCTAAAGGAAAAAAACGCCGAAAGCATTTTCGGGGCGATAGCAAAAGAGCTTTCGAAAATCGGCGTGGAGCTGGTAGACGCCCGCTCGTTTATGGACAACGATTTGGCGACATGCGGCTTTATGAACTGCAAAAAGTGGAACATAAGCCAAAACACATTCGAGCACGGGCTTAAAATCGTGCGCGAATGCGCGCGCCTGAATATCGGCCAGGCCTGCGTTGTCGCAAACGGAACCACCCTTGCGGTAGAGGGCTTCGACGGCACCGACAATATGATAGAGCGCTGCGCGCAGTTTAAGGCGAAGGAAATGCTTTTCCTTAAAACCGTAAAGGCCAACCAAGACTACAGGTTCGACGTTCCCGTTATAGGCGAAAGAACGCTTTTAAAGCTGGGCGAAGCCGGCATACAAAACGTGGCAATCGAAAGCGAAAAGGTGCTTATGCTAAACAGGGAAAACCTGCTGCAATACGCAAGCTCGCTTAACATAAAAATTTTCGGAATATAAAATGAGCATAATAGAAGAAAGAACAAAGGCCCTGCTCGACGAAATGCAGTGTTTCGACACCGCCCAGGACAGATTCGAATACATAATCGGCAAATACAAGCACATTCAGCCCCCGAAGGAAATTTGCACCGACGAAAACATCGTAAAGGGCTGCGTTTCAAATTTGTGGATTTCGCGCAGGTTCGAAAACGGCAAGTGCCGCTTTCAATCGGCGGCCGATTCGATAATAACAAAGGGCGTTGCAAACCTTGTCTGCGAATTTTTCGACAACCTTAGCCCCGATGAGATACTTTCGGCCGACGAATCGGTGTTCGAAAAGGCGGGCATTAGCTCGCAACTAAGCGCAAACAGGCGCAACGGCCTGTCGAAACTAATCGAAAAAATTCTGGATTTTGCAAAAGAACACAAAAATTCTTAGTTTTTTTAATAAAAACCTTGAATAAGCCGACAAGTTCGACCAATATTGTCGCAACTAAAAAGTCTTTTGTTATGTATCGTTGCAAAAGGCGAAACTATTAATCTTTTATTACAAGAAAAATGAAAATAAAGAAACTAATCACTATATTCGCTATATTAACTGGCTCTTTCGTGGCCTTCGGCCAAGCGGCTCCCGCAACCGACGCGGCCGCAACCGAACAGTCCGAAGCCCAAAAAGGCCCCCAAGTAAAGAACAAGACTTTCGGCGAAATCTGGGCCGCAGGTGGTATAACAATGTATCCTTTGGGATTCTTGTCGATTGCGGGTATCGCCCTTGTCATCTACAATTTCATTTCGTTGCGTAAAAAGAAGTATCTTCTCCCCGACGGCGTTCCCGAATTGGAAAAGAAACTTAACGCTTTAGACTTGGAAGGCGCGCGCAAATATTGCGAAGACCACCCCGCCCCAATCACAAACATCATCGGCACGGGTCTTTCGCGCGTTTACGGCAAAGACGTAGACATCGACGCGGTTAACGCGGCTATGGAAGAAGCTTCTATGGAAGAATTGGCCGCCCCCTACACCCTTATCAGCTACATCTCGGTTATCGCTACAATCTCTCCCATGTTGGGTCTGTACGGTACGGTTTCGGGTATGGTTAAGGCGTTCGATACCATCGCGGCCGAAGGCGCGGGCTCCGCACAAAGGTTGGCAGGCAACATTTCCGAAGCTCTTATTACAACGGCTGCGGGTATGATAATCGGTATTCCCGCCATGGTGTTCTTCTTCTACTTTAAAAACAAGTTTGCAAACATCACTTCCGGTATCGGCAGAATTGTGGGCGACTTGCTCTTTACAATGCAAGTTTCGCTAAAATACGGCCCGCAGGAACTCGACAACGGCGACGAAGCCCCCAAAGCCGAAGAACAGAAATAAGTCTTTAATTTAACTTTCAACTTAAATGAGAGGCTGGAAACCAGACGATAGCGACGGAAACTTCAATCTCACTTCGATGATTGACGTCGTATTCCTTCTCGTATCCTTCTTTATGACGGTTACAAGTTTCGCTTCGGCGGAATTGATTGAGATGGAAATTCCGATGGCTCCGGAGGCCAAAGTTCCCGAAAACAGTCAGGGCAGGCAGTTTGTTTCGATAGAAAAAGACGGCACATATTATCTGGGCGCCAAAAAGAGCAACCTAGACGAAATAAAAGCCGCCATTGCAAACCGCGCCGACGACGCCGACTTTAAGGGTGTTTACTTGAGGGCCGACAGGGCTACTCCGCACAAATATATTAACGATTTGATGGAAAAATGCGCCGAAGTAGGTGCCTATACCATCATATTCGCCACAACTCAGGACTAGCGATATGGCAAAACGTAAGGAAAAGAAATCGGTAATAACAAGCGACGATAATTTCGACTTAACCTCGATGATCGACGTTGTGTTCCTTTTGTTGATTTACTTTATGTGCCTGCCTATGCAACAGGAAGCCGACTTGAATTTGCTTTTGCCCGTAAATGTCGAAAGCAAAGGGCCGGCGGCATTGCCAAGCGAACAGGTTGTAGAAATCAACCCCGACGGCAGCATAACGCTAAACCAAATTCCGATGGACGCCCCGGGCAAAATAGAGTTTACCGAATTGGCCGAAACTCTTACACGCCTAAAGGCAAGCGCCGACAGAAGCCAAACGCAAACGGTTGTTACCATTTTGGCGGACGCCGACTCGCCCCACCAGGCTTCCATATCGGTACTCGACGCCTGCCAAAAGGCCCGCATAAAAAGCGTATCGTTCGGAAAGAGTTTGTAATATAACTTTCATAAGCCCCGCAAAAACGGGGCTTTTTTTTTGGCAAACACAAACAGATAAAAAGGTGGTATTATGAAAAAATTGGCTCTTATTATTGCAAGTTTGGCACTAAGCACAGGCGCATTTGCAAACCCCGTTAATTGAACTGGGCAAGCTAGATGCGTGGGAATATAACTGGCATAAAGCCGCCGACTTAGCCTATGGCAAACCGCAATCTTCAACAAAAGTAATAGACGGCAACACAACGCTATATATTGTTGTTTTGCAGGCAAATACAAGCGACATTGCAGCCGCAAAGCCAATAGGCAAGCTAGTGCTAAAAGAAAACAAAACTTCGCTTTTAAACTGCCAAAGCACGCCGATAGCCGCAAATTACAAGACAAAAGATTCGCCCGAATACGCTTTATACGAAAAAGCCATTGCCGAAAACTGCCAAAAAATTGGGCAAATATATTCGGTAAAGCTTGCGGGCAAAAATGGCGAAAACTACATTGTAGATTTTGAATATTTAGACAAGGGTTTGGGCTTTGTTGTAGAAGACAATCTGTTTTCGAAAAACACCGCAACGGCCGAATATTTTACTATACACGCAAATTTTAAAGCGCAGTTTGCCAAAGACAGCCTTATTTTTATATTTAGGGAATGTTCCATTATAAATAAAACGCCTTTTTGGAGCGACATTCCCCTTATAGGCGGGCTTTTCAACGAAAGGGGCACGCAGCTTAGCCCCGTGGAAATTTTGTCGGTAAAGCTTGCAGACAAATAGGTTTTAAAGTAAAGCCTCCCTATTTTGCCGCGCATTTTACGCGGCAATTTTTTTGCTAAATAAGAAAACTTTTTGCCGATAATAAGCGAAAGTTAAATTATGAAGCACAAAAACAAGTTTAAAAGAATTAGGGGAGCTACAATTTGCCCAAAGTGCAAAGCCCCCATACAGGTTTTAATCTACAAAGAGCAAAGTGCGGACGGCGAAAATACTTTTGCGGCCGAAATTTACCCCTGCGGATACAGCAATAAAACAATGAACGCCGAAGTTTACCTTGATATGCTATCGGAACGCATAAATTTGTTGGAAAACCTGTTCTATAAAGTTCAGCGCGAAGTTTACCCCAACCAAACCGCGCTGTTTTTAAGATAACCCAAAAGCCGCAAAATAGTTTTGCGGCTTTCCTGTTTTTTATTGATTGCATAGCTTTAAAGTTAAAATCCAACATTCTCCGTTAAAGATAGTATAATGGGAGTAAAAGATTGAGAAAAAACAAACAAAAAAAGGCGAATGTACTACAACAACTCCGATGCTATTTAGTTTTTACAGGAAAATACGAAGTTGGCAAAATTGTCAGACTTTTTTGCGAGGTTAATATACAAACAAAACAGTATACCGTCTTGTCGCAGGAATGGGCATCGGAAAACCTATACAATGCTATATAAGTTTGCAACAACGATAACGGATTTATAACGTATCATAGAGTATTCGGCATACTTTCTGAATTGACAATATCAGCGCAGTTGAATAGAAACTCGTCTTTAATCGAATAATCATATCGATGATATAATTGTCGTCCGCGATATGAAGACGATAACAACCCACAAGAACTGTATATTATGATGAAGGAAAAACGCTCAAAAATATTCGCAGGCATAATGTCTGCATCAATCATTGCCCTAACCTTGGGCTATACTTCATGCACAAAGCACGAAGTTTCGAACGAAATAGAAATAAATCCGCAAAACATTTCCGTAGCGTCTGGCAAACCTTATAAAAAAACAATCAAAACCGATTCCGGAAACGTTCAGGCATGGATTTTATCCGGCAAGGCTGACGAATCCGTTGAAGCCATACTAAACGACGTACCCGCCGGATTCCGCGGTCTAAAAATAGAGATTCAAACGGCTCCGTTGGAAAATGCAGATGCGTCGAAAGAAGACGTTTACAGAGTAATATCTTCACAGATAGACCAGACATCGGGAAAGGAAATAAACAAAATTAAAAGCCCCTTTATAAGGGGGAAAATCTCCAGCACTCCGTCTAAAAGCAAAAGAATAGAATTGGAATCGTGCTATCAGGCAAAACAAGGTTTGCCGGTTAAAATAAGAATCGAGCGCAAAGCTTCAGACTGCTCCGATACATTTGAATACCCCACAGCACTGACTGCAATCAAAATTACCCCTGTTGCGGATCTGCCAAAACCCATGCCTGTTGAGACGGCAGAAGGATACAACTCGTGGCCGATGATGCAGGCGCTTGGCAACAAGCTAGTATGCGTTTACAGCGTCGGCAAAGCACACAATATCGGAGAAGGCAAGCGCGAATCTTATGTGCGCGTGTCGGAAGACGGAGGAAAAACATGGTCAAACCCACACGTTGTGTCTGCAGACCCAAAATACGGCGAAGTTCCCATCGGCAAAGGGTTGGACAAAAACGGCGATATGCTGCTATGGATTAGATTTCAAGGCAAAGACCGCATTCACAAACTTTACCGCACCAAAGACGGAGTGAATTTTACGCACATTTCAACCCCGAAGCTCGACCCAATGCCTATGCAAATTACCGATATATTCCATGTGCCAAATGTCGGACTTATGGCTTTGTGGTTTACGGGCAATTACGGCGAAAAGGCCAAAAACGCATGGGGAACGCTTGTAAGCTCCGATAACGGAGAAACGTGGGTTCAAAAAACTGTAGAGTCTGGGCTTGACAACATAGGCTGGACAACCGAGCCGGCGGCGGCATATATCGGCAACGGCAGAATAATTGTTGTAGCGCGCATAGAACACGCAAAAGAATCTACCGAGCGCGCCCAATTTCAGATAGAATCGAGAGACTACGGTAAAACATGGACCAAGAAAAGGACAAATATAACCGATGTATTAATCTCGACTCCGAGCATAATATTCGACGAGAATACAGGACTTATAAGCAACTACTACTACCAGCGCGAAAGGGGAATGTTAAAGCGCAGGGTAGTTGAGGCCGACAAAATTTTCGGGAATCCCCTGGGCTGGCCAAATCCTGAAATAATCGCATTTGCAAGCGCGATAGGGTACGATGCGGGCAATGTTAACGCCACTAAAATCGACAACGTTCACTACCTAGCCTACTATTCGGGCGACAGTAAAAACACATCGGTAATAGTATCTACTGCAAAGGCACCCGTAAAAAGCTCCGGGCAAGCAAAGTAAAATTTCGCCGTCGGAATATTGGCAAATCTAAAAAAACGATTATCCATACATTCCGTCCCGAACTTGTCGATATTGCAAGAGTATACCTGTGCAGTGCGGAAATTTCCGCATTTACCGGAATACATCTTTCGGGTCTTTGCGCAGCTTCCATATCGGCGCGTTCGGGCGGATTATTCTTCCCGTTTCGCATTTCATTCCCAACAACAAGTTCTGCCCCGATAGATAAAATTACAAAAGAACTTTTTTGTATGCGAGTTTTTCGGACAAATTGTACCGATATGAAGATATGCGAAAAAACGCTCATCGTCAAAGATAGTGGAATGGATAAAAAAAAGGAGGGCAAAGAAGAGAAAAAATCTCTTACAATGCCCAG
>CAKUIA010000008.1 GCA_934660865.1 uncultured Opitutales bacterium | reverse complement strand
ATACATACATACATACATACATACATACATACATACATACATACATACATACATACATACATACATACATACATACAAATAATCACTTTATCGAATAAGAATTATTAAAAAGGTATTTCCCATGAAAAGGGTTTTAATTGCCATTATATTTACGTTCCTGTCGCTGGTTGTTTATGCGCAGCCCAGCAGCGAGGAAATTGTTTCGGCCCTGCTAGATTCCGGCTACCACGGGCAGATAATGTTGGTGTACGAGCGCGACAACACGACAATAAAAACAATATACATAACAAGCGTTGTTCCCCTAAGCCAGAACTACAGAAAGGCCAGGGCGCAGAAGATTGCGGCGAAAATAGCGCAGGTTCAAGCCGAGCAGACTTTGGTTAAATTTCTAAACAGCAAAGTGGCGTCGTCTTCGACGATGGGTAGCAAAGCTTTAGACAGCGTCTCGCAAGCCGAATTTGAAACAAAATATTCGGAAAATATTGCCTCGCAGTCGAAAGGCAGCATTTCGGGCGTGATGAATATTGCCTCAATACCCGACAGGGACGGCAGCTACGTTGCAGTTTACGCATGGAACAACACCGCAAATGCGGCTTTAAGGAATGTTTCGTCTTCGATGAAAAAAACGTACAACGAAACTATAAAGGAATAAAATTTTACCAAAAACAAAAATATAAAAGGAAACTCTATGAAAAAAATCATCGGAATATTGTTGGCGCTGTCTTCGATTGTACCGTTTGCGCAGGGCAATAACGCGACGGGCTCGTCGCAGGAAAAGATTGTGGAAAATTTGCTTGCAAGCGGAGAATCGGGTGCTGCGTCGTGGACTTTGGACGAAGACGGCTCGTTGAAAAGCCTGTTTATTGTAGGGGTAGCCCCCCTAAACAAGGCATTGCCTCAGGCGTATGCAAAGAAAATGGCCGCAACGCAGTCGAGATTGGACGCGGAAAATACGCTTTCTAAAACCCTAAACAGCATGTTTACGGCAAAACAGTCGGCAAACGGAGAAATGAATGTAACCGTAAAGGGCGAAGCCGCAGGCGACAACCAGGGCAGCGGTTCTACGCAGTCGACAATGACAAGCCAGGTTAGCGAAGTTATGGACAGCGTAACAAAGTCGGCGCAGGCGGGGCTTATGCAGTTGGCGGTAGACCCGAACCGCAACGGCTCGTATGTTGCGGTGTTTGTATGGAATAGAAACATTACAAAACAGCTTAAGGAAGTTTCTAAAATTTCGGCCGAAACCGCAAAACAGAGCCTGACGGATTATGCAGACGCAAAAAGGGCGTCGGCAACGGGCGATATGCAATCGTCGCAGGCCAATGCCGCAGAAGCTGCCGCTTCGTCGCTTCCCGCCCCAAAAACGGGCAAGTTCGAAGAGGTAAAGGGCAACCCCAAGCAGAAAATCGTTTTGCCCGCCGGATTGTAATCGGCACTAAAAATACGCACGCTTACCAGCGTAATGAAGGGAATTTTCATATTCGTTATATGCTCAATCTTTTGCATACAAGCGTATGCAAAAGATTATTCCTTTCGTATGCCGGTAGAGTGTAATGTAGAGCTTGTTGACGACGGACAAGCCTATATTGCGAAAATTGCCCTAAAAAAGACAACCGCCTATTCGGAATCCCGCAATATTCAGGCCGACTATGCCTATTCCGAGATTATATTGAACAAAACGCTGGCAAAGCATTTGAATGTGCAAAAGGGCTATGCCGTTGTGTACTCGGGCAGGGTTATGCTGGGGCGCACGCAGGGCAAAAAAAACGACGAGATAGTTTATACATACAAAGTTCAAAAAGATTCGGTTTCGATTCAAAAGGTAGACGATAAAAAGCTTGCCGACGCAAAAAAATCGAAAGCCGAAGGCGGCGCGGCGGGCAATGCCGCGGCCAAAGACTGCCATTTTAGCGAGTGCAAAAGCGAGCTTGTTTCGTCTATAAACGGCTACCAAAACGCCCTGCTGGAGAAAATAGACGAAATGGATTCTTCGAATGTCGGCAAGTCGGTTCAAGATTTCAAGAAATTATACTGCGAGGCAATGGGCAAGTTCGACGAATCGAAGCTAAGGCACAAATACAATATGGACGAAAAGCTTACCCTTTCGGACACGAAAGTTTTGCTTAATACGGCGAAAAACGCGGTCGAAAATTTCAACAGCATAAACAAAATACTGGAAATACAGCAAAAGATTGCGCTTATGCCGTATTCCGAAAAGAACACGAAAGCGGTAATGAACCTTTTTAATGAAGCAAACAAAATAAAAAGCTCGTTATTGGAAATAAGATAATTATGAAAACGTATATAAAATTTATGGTTGCGGCTGCGCTTGCGTTGTTGCTTGGCGCCGCCGCGTTTGCACAAGCGCCCAAAAAAACGGTTGCCATTTTAGTTAGGAACGACAGCGCAAAATACGTAAAGTTTTTGGACGCAAACAAAAAAAACCTGGAAAACTATCTGGCGGCAGACATCAACAATTCCGGTTTTGGCGTAATTAGCATGGACCTTGTGTTGCGCAACCTAAATTCCTATTTAAACGACGACAACGCAAAATACAGAAACGTTGCCGAAACCCTTAAAAGGGACATCTCTACAAACAAAAAATTCGACCAGGAGCTTTTCGAAAACATATCGGGCATAAATTTGGCCGAAATGGTAGGCGCCGACTATATTTTGGTGGCGTCTATTGCCAGCGTGTCCGAAAAAAGAATCACTTCGAATTTGTACGGGGTAAAAACCGTCAACAACATATTTACAATGCGCTGCAACTACAACCTGTGCGAAAGCGGCATGGGCGTGGGTACTTCGGGCAAATCGGTAAAAAGCGAAAAGCTTATAAGAAATACCGAGAATATGAATGTAGAGGTAGACGAGGAATTTTTTAACGAGCTTATGCAAGACTGCGCAACGCAAATGGCGCAGGCCTTGGCGGGCGACTTAAACAACAAAAAGATAATAGCCAAAATAGGCAACAATTTCGATGTGTATATTTCCGTAAAGGTAACGGCAATGCGTTTCCCGCAGGTTTTCCAGGAGGACGACGGCTCGTATGCGATAGAGGAATCTATGGTTCCTCTTGAACTGATGACCATAAACGCCGAAATAGACGGCATTAGCCACACGATAAACACAAACACCCCCATAAAGCTTAAAAGAGGCCCGCACCATCTGAGAATTTCGCACAAAGACCTTGAGCCCATAGACGTAGCCATAAACGTAACGGGCATTGCAAGCCAAGACAGGCACACCTACGAGGGCATATTAACCGCCGCGGCAAAAGAGCGCCTAAAAAAGGATATGGAATGGATGCAGGCTACTGTAGAAAAGTATAAAGATAGCGCAAATAAAGACAAAATCCGCGAAATCGAGCTTGAAAGGCGCCGCACTTTGGCCAGAAGCGAGTCGGCCGACGTAGACATTAAAATCGACAACGCAAAAGTAGACATAGCCCAAAGGCAGGCGCAAATGGAAATAGACAAAAATTACGCCGCAGCCGACGTTGCAAGGATAAATTCGCAAACCAAAACCGACGCGAAAATTGCGCAGGCGCAAATACGCGCAATGGACGCGGAAACTGCGAACAGCAAAAAAATGACGGACGCTTATGTGGAAGAGTCGCAGGCGAATTCCACCGCCAAGATTATATTGTCGCAGGCCGAATACCTAAAGGCAAAGGGCATTTTCGAAGCCCTGAAAAAGTCGGGCTTTAAGATAGACGCAAAAGTTAAAATTCCCTAACGATATGAAAAAGATACTTATACTAATGCTTTCGCTCGCCGCGGCCGCCGCGGGCATAGCCGCTCCCAAAGCCGAAAAGGCGAGCATAGCCATAACAAAGGTAGTTGCCACAAACGCGCTTAAAAAGTCGCTTAAGTCGCGTTCGGGAACAGAATCTTTAGACAGAATACTCGAATCGATGAACGCGAATTTGTCGTCGGCGTTTTTGGCTACCAGAAAATTCGACGTAATTTCACGCTCCGACATAGACGCCGTAATAAGCGAACAGCAGTTCGGCGAATCGGGAAATGTTGACAAGGCAACGGCACCAAAAATCGGCAAGCTTAAGGGCGCAAAATACATAGTTACGGTTTTTGTAGACGACTACCAAGACTTTATACGCAAGCGCGAGTTCGCCTCGCTAAACAAAAGCACGCAAACCAGAATTATAAGGTACGGCGCAGTTGCAAACCTTATAGACGCGACAACGGGCAGTATAAAAGAGTCGGCAAATTTTGTAATATCGAACGAAGCCCATGCCGACCGCGACGCCGACGCCAACATAAGCGGCGGCGATTTGACCGATTCCGCAATAGCCGCTTTGGCAAGAACTATGTGCCGCGACATAGCCTTCAGGATATCCGACATAATATATCCCGCCAAAGTAATAGGCAAATCCGGCAAGGTTGTAACATTTAACCGCGCAAAAGACACGGGCGTTAAAGTGGGCGACACCTACGAAGTTTTCGCCGTGGGAGAATCTATGGTAGACCCCGACACGGGCGAGGATTTGGGCGCGGAGGAAATTTTGATAGGCGAAATAAGGGTAACTTCGGTTTTGCCAAAATTTTCGAAGGGCACGGTTGTCGGCGCCGACAACGGCATAGAAAAAGGGCAGATATTGCGCCCGAAAAAAAGCGCCGAACCCGCGGCTTCGGCCTCCGACAAAGACGAAGAACTATAATTTACACAACTCCATATATACTATATACAACAAAAAATCAGATATGAAAAAACAGAACATAATACAACTGGCGTTTGCGCTTGTGTCTATAGGCATGGTTGGCTGCGCTACACACAGAAGCGAAACCGAAGACGTTAGAAAAGCATGGGTTGCCGGCAATACGGCACAGGCCGAAACGCTTATAAACGAGATTGTTCCCGATAAAAAAGACTCGGGCGACGAGGTTATATGGCTGCTCGAACAAGGCTCGGTTAGCCGCGCAAACGGAGACATAAAAACAAGCATGCAGGCTTTGGACGGCGCGTACGAAAAAATAAAGAAGTACGACGAAGAGGCAAAGGTAAAGCTGGGCGAAGAAACCGCGGCGTTCCTTACAAACCAGTCGTACATAGCCTATAAGGGGTATAACTACGACAAGGTTATGCTGTCTATTTACCAGTCGCTAAACTATATCGACACAAAGGATTTCGACAGGGCAAAAGTGGAGCTTAAGCGCTTGCAACAGGCCCAAGACGAAGCGAAAGCCGTAAACCAAAAAAGAATAGAAGACGAAGCGAAGGCCATTGACGACGCAAAGAAAAAGAACAAGAACGCCAACTACGACGTAAGCAAACTGTTGACCGATTCGAATACTTCGGGCCTTATGTCGAAGTACTACGGCGACAAGTATAAGGCAGACCCCAACGCCGCGCTTCAACAGGCCGCCAGCATATATGCAAATCCGTTCGGATACTGGCTTTACGGCGTTTGCATGATGGCAACGGGCGACAACGACGACAGGAAAATGGCGGGCGACTCGTTTAGAATTTGCGCCGAAATGCTCGGCAAGAAATCCGGCGTTTTAAATTCCGACGCAAGCGACGGCCAAGCCGTTCAGGAGGGAAAAAGCTTTGGCAACTACACATACGTTGTTTTGGAAACGGGCGTAGCTCCCCTGCGCAGACAGTTCCGTTTGGATTTGCCCTTGTGGATTATAAACAAAAACCTGCCGCAAGTGTCGGTAAACTTCCCGTATCTGGAAAAGCAGGGCAACTTTAAGGACAATATCGACGTTGTTGCCGACGGCAAATTGCTGACATTCGACACCGTAGCGAATATGGACGACATTATAGAGGAGGAATTTTATATCGAACTTCCGACGGTAATCACAAAAACGCTGCTTAGCTCGGCGGCAAAGGCAACGGCCCAATATTTTGCAGCCAAGGCCGCAGGCGACTACGGAGTTTTTGTAAATATTGCGGGAACCGCCTTCCAGGCATTGACAAACGACGCCGACCTAAGGACATGGACAACACTTCCCAAACAAATAAAAATTGCAAAGGTTGCCACTCCCGCCGACGGAAATATTGTAGTTGACAGCACCCCCATTTCGGTCAATAAGGAGGGTATAAACATCGTTTACGTAAAATCCATGTCCCAGACGGGCCCGAATCTCGTAAAGGTTATGGATTTTAATCCGAAAAAATAGTCGACTATAAATGAAAATCGCATTATTTGCATTGCTTGCAGCATTGTTTTTAACGTCGGCATGTTCAACGGTTAACACCGTTGAGCGTGCCAATCCGCAATCCTCGCCTACTTTGGTTAACGACAAGCGCGTTATTACCGACAGCACCCTAAACGACTACGCCTATGTTGCCTCGGTAAACGAAACAAAGAGGGGAAATTTGCTTATGATTCAGGCCAGAATTGTAAATTCGACATCGGCGTTGCGCTCGATAAACTACAAGTTTACCTGGATAGACAAAAACGGAATGGAAGTGCCGTCGGCAACTGCGGCATGGAGAACGCTGGTTTTGGAGGGCGGCGAATCGGGCATGGTGTCGGCCGTTGCCCCGAATGCAAATGCGTGCGACTTTACACTTAAATTATTACCCAATAAACGAGATTAGAGAATATGAATGTTAAATCGATATCGCTATGTTTGGTGGCATTGGCCGCAATAGTTTCGGGGTGTGCAAGCAATAACGCTTCGTACATTCAGGCGGGCGGCGCAAATTCCATCGTCTCTACCAGAAAAATAAACATTGCCGACTGGAACAATGCCGCGGCAAAGCTGACAACCGATATGCTTGCTTCGGGCGTTTTGGACAATTTAAAGCTTAAACAGCCCATAAAAATGCTTGTTAGCAACGTAAAGAACAAGACTTCGGAGGTTATCGACACGGGCATGCTGACCAACAAGATTATTATGGACCTTACAAATTCCGGCAAGGTTATAGTAATTAAAGACGACAAGGCAACGCAGGAGCTTTTGCAGTACGAGGCCGAAATGTCGGGCAAGAAAATCGGTATGGCGAAAATCACCCTTACGGGGTCGATTTCCGAAGACAGGGAAATCAATTCCGACAAGAGGGAAGTTACCTATACGTTCACTCTCGAACTTAATATGAACGGCACTTCTCGATGGATTGGCCAAGAGCAAATCTCGAAGCAGTCGGATAGAAGCACGTTCGGGTTTTAATGAAATATCTTGTATTTGCATTGTTGCCCGCGGTTGCGGCCTTGCTGACTTCGTGCGAAAGCGCGGGGTTTAGCTGGGACGCCTTTTCGGAGTTTTTCACCCCCGGAGTAAGCGCCAAAACGCAGGTGCGTACATGGGACGGCGAGCAAAACCCCCACGAAAAAACCGTTACAAGCGAGCCCGCGTTTTTATACGACGCGCAGGCAAAAAGGGTTCAGCAATAGGCGGTAAAAGTAAAACGGTAAGTTCCGTATCGCAAGATACGGAACTTTTTTTGCGCCCGTTTTTGTCCGGTTTTTTTGCTAAAGCTGTTTTCTTTTGCCGGCTGCGGCTGTAGCTACAAAGCCGGTTAGCAGTATTACGCATGTGCCCACGGCGGGGATTGTGAATTTGTGCATGGGTATGTTTACGGGCAAAATTGTGCCGTCGCAAAATGTAAGCAACGCTATGGAAATTATGCCCACAGCCACCGCAAAAATTGCAATTTTAGGCGAAATTTTGGGCGAAAATGTCATTAAAAACAGCCCCAACATTCCGCCGCTGAATATGCCCGAAAGCGTCCACCAAACGTCCAGCGCGTTTGCGGGTTTTGCATACGCCAAAAGCAATGCTATAAGCGTGCCAAGCGCGCCTATTATTATGGTGGAAATCTTTAAAACCGCCATTTGCCCGACGCTTTTTTTGCAAAATCTTTTAAAAAAGTCGGTTAAAATTATAGTCGCCGACGAATTTAAGCTGCCCGAAATTGTGCTCATTGCAGCGGCAAAAACGGCGGCAATTAAAAGCCCCTTAAAGCCCACGGGCAGCTCCGACACCATAAAGTAGGGGAAAACATAGTCGGCGTGGTTTGCGGCATATTCGGCCGGCAGGCGGCTTGGGAAAGACGTATAGTAGCAAAACAGCGCCGTTCCTATATAAAAAAATACGGCCGAAAGCGGAATGTAGATTAGCCCGTTTATCCACAAGCCCTTTATGGCCTCTTTGTCGCTTTTTGCGGTTATGTAGCGCTGCACATAGTTTTGGTCTATGCCGAAATTTTGCAGGTTTATGAAAATTCCGTTTATCAAAACCACAAAGAAAGTAGACTGCGCAAAATCGAAAATGTCGAAACTGCCGAACGAAAATTTTGCGTTTTCGCCCGCAATTTTGCAGACGCCGCCAAAGCCGTCGGGTACGGAACAGGTTAAAATTAAAGCGCACGCAATGGCGCCGATAATTAAAACCACGGTTTGCATTGCCTCCGTCCAAATAACGGCAACAATGCCGCCTACAAACGAATATAAAATTACGGCCGCGCTCGTTAAAAGCACAATGTAGTATATATTCCAGTTAAACAGCGCGCTCATAGGCAGCGCCATAAGGTAGCAAACCGAGGCTATTCTGGCTATCTGCGTAAGCAAATAGCAAATGTCGGCATAAAGCCTTGCCCAAGTTCCGAAGCGCTTTTCCAAATTTTCGTACGCCGAAACGCTGCCTATTTTGCGGTAGAAAGGCACAAAATAACGCGCTGCAAAAAAGGTTGCAACGGGCATTGAAAAGCACCAAACATAGGCGTTCCAGTTGCCCGCGTAGGCTTTGCCCGTGTAGCCCAAAAAGCTTATGCTGCTAACAAACGAGCCCAAAATGGAAAGCCCCGTAAGCCACCCCGGCATTGAGCGTTTTGCCGCCGTAAAGCCCTCTACTGTAGAGCTTTTTTTTAGCGACGCAAAGCCAAAGCCCATAGTCGCCAAAAAGTATAGAATTAAAACAACGGTGTCGGTGTATGAAAAGTTTGCCTGCATAAATTTTTGTAATTTGCAAAACAGTGTTTGTTTTTAATGCACATATGCAAGCCTTAAAGCCCGCCGAAAATTTTTGCCCTTGAAATATATAGTGTTTGCTACAATAATTTGCGGCATGAAATTTCGTTGCATATTTTCGCTATGGTTGCTTGTTTTGCAGCCTCTTGCTTTTGCCGATTTGGAAGACAGCCGCAAAAAGCAGGCCGCTAATGCCGAAATTATTTCGTTTTTGCTTGAAATCAATTCGCTGGATTTGGCAAAAACTTCGCAATACAACGAAGCTGAACGCAAATATACATACAACTACGATATGCAAAAACGTCTTTCGCGTTTTAGCGACCCACTGCAATTTGCAAAGGCTTTTATTTTTGCGCATTATTTGGCGTGGCCCGGCAACACATACGATTGGCAGATAGACAGAATTTTTTGCGCAGTAGATTTGCAGTATATATTAAAATATAAACGCCACAAAAATTTTTTAGACGCGTTGATATTTATTGAAGATGCAATCAGGAAAGATGCGCATTTAAACGAGCAGTTTTCTGAAATTTTGCTACAGGCAAAAGATATAGCCGTTGTAAAAGAGCGGTATGGCAAAAGGATAAAAGAAACCGAGTTGCAAATTCTGCAAAGTACCCAGCTGCAAAAAAACGAAAACCGATAGGCGCTTTTTAGTGTGTTTTTCGCTCTTTGCCGAATCCGGGGAGGGCAAATTGCTTTAAACACTCTTTTTCAATGTTTTATCGCTTGACAAGTTTTTACAAAACGGCGATTAAATTCTGTTTATGAGTTATATTGGCGTTATGATGCTTGCGGTGTTGTCCGCATTGTTTGCGCCGCTTAAAAGCGCGGGCGTTTTTGCCCGCGAATATATGGGGGCGGTTAACGCTCCGTCGTCGGCATATTGCGCCGAAAACGAGGCCTTTACCAAGGCGCCCGAAACTTGCAGCGTGTTGTCGGGCAAAAAGAAGAAAGACAAGAAACGCCCGGTTTCGCTGTTTTTGCTTTTGCCGGTTTTGTTTGCGGCGCTGTCTTCGACAAAATTTTACAAAATATTTATATCTAGTTGCCGCTTTGCCCCGTTGTTTGTTGCGCCTTTAAAACGGGCGATTTTGCCGAGTGCAAGGCGTTCGCTTTTGTGCGTGTTTACCCTTTGATTTTTGTTTTTGCGTTTAATACACACCTCGGTGCACCGTTCTGCGCCGCGGCGAACACAACAACAAAAAATCAAGGAAACAAAATGTCTTTTATAGATAAGTTCCTGGACGCGGTAAGCAGCAAGCGCTTTATGCGTAAAGGACAAGGCGCAATAGCCAAAATAGAAAAACAGCAACTAAAATACGCAAATTTTAACGCCGCCGATTTTGCGGCGGAAACCGAAAAATTAAGGGAGAGGCTTGCCCTTGGCGAAAAGCCCGAAGACGTGGCAATATACGCCTTTGCGCTTGTCAGGCAGGCGGCAAAATTTTTGCAGGGAACAAATTTTACGGTTTTGGGCCAGCCGCATATTTGGAATATGCAGCACTACAAAGTGCAGCTTTTGGCGGGTTTGGCGCTGCTTAAAAATATGGTTGCCGAAATCGCCACAGGCGAGGGCAAAACGCTTATCGCCACTTTGCCCTCCTATTTTTACGCCCTATACGGCAAGGGCTGCCACATTGCCACGGTAAACGAATATTTGGCAAAGCGCGACTGCGAATGGATGCGCCCGTTATACTCCCTTTTGGGGCTAAAGTGCGACTGCGTATATGCCGACCAAACGTTGGACGAAAAAAAGCGTGCCTATTTGGCCGACATTACCTACGGCACTTCAAGCGAGTTCGGCTTCGACTATTTGCGCGACAATTCAACCGCCGAAACGCCGGAGGAAAAAGTGCAAAGGGGTTTCTTTTACTGTCTTGTAGACGAAGCCGACTCCATTTTGGTGGACGAAGCGAGAACCCCGCTTATAATTTCGGGCCCGCAGGAGGACACTTCGGAAAACGCATACAAAACATTTCTGCCGCAGGTTAAAAGTTTGGTGGCTTCGCAGGCTCAAATTGCAAACAGAACCGCGCGCGAGGTTTTAAGCGATGTCCAAAAATCGGCAACGGTAGACGACGCATTGCTTAGAAAACTAATGCAGGTAAAATATGCAGACCCCAAAAACAAAATACTCAAGCAGATTTTAAAACTGGGCGTTGTAAATGTCGCTTTCGAAAAATTCCAGACAATGCTTACGGTTGCTTTAAGCCGCGCCATTGTAAACGAAATTAGCGAGCATTTATACTATGTTGTAGACGAGCGCACCCACAGCGCAACGCTTACTGCAAAGGGGCAAAACTTCCTTTCGCCCGAAAACCCAAATGCCTTTACCATTCCCGAAATAGACGGCAAGATTGCCGAAATTAGGGCAAGCAAAACAATGCCGCAGTCGGAAAAGCTTGCCGCCGAGCACAAGTTGCGCGAGCTGAGCTTTGCGGCGTCGTACCGCATACACATTGTCTCGCAGTTGCTGCAGGCCTATTCGCTGTACGAAAGGGACATAGACTACATTGTGCGCAACAATAAAATAGAGATTGTAGACCCCAACACCGGGCGCGTTATGGAGGGGCGCAGGTGGAGCGACGGATTGCACCAGGCGGTAGAGGCCAAGGAAAACGTGAAAATCCAGGCGGAAGACGCAACGTATGCGACAATATCCATACAAAACTATTTTAAGATGTACAAGTTCCTGTCGGGCATGACGGGAACGGCTATGGAGTTGGCGCAGGAATTTGCCGACGTCTATAAAATGACCGCCGTTGCAATTCCCACAAACAAGCCGTGCGTGCGCAAAGACCTGCCCGATTTGGTATATCTAAGCCGCAGGGAAAAGTTTTTGGCAACGGTAAAGCTTATTGTAAACGCCCGCTCTTTGGGCAGACCCGTGCTTGTCGGCACTTCAAGCGTGGAAGATTCCGAGCTGCTTTCGAAAATGCTGAAAATGCAGAATATTCCCCACAATGTTCTAAACGCCAAAAACGACGAGTTTGAAGCTAAAATTGTAGCGCAGGCGGGGCAAAATGGGCAGATAACAATTTCGACAAACATGGCGGGCAGGGGCACCGACATAAAGCTGGGCGACGGCGTAAACGAGCTTGGCGGCCTCTTTATAATTGCGGTAGACCACCACCATTCTCCCAGGGTAGACCGCCAGCTTATGGGCAGGTGCGCGCGCCAGGGCGACAACGGCGAAACGGTTTTTGTTGTAAGCTTTCAGGACGACCTTTTGCGAATACACGCCGACTTGTCGCCGTATCAGTATGTAATGAAAAACAGGCACCAAGACGGCGTTCCGTTCAGCCACCCGCTTATTGCCCGCACAATAGCAAAGGCGCAGGAAAGCGTGGAAAGCGACTACACCGCAGCCCGCAAGCAAATGCTTAAATTCGACAACCCGTCGAACAAGCAAAGGGCTGTTGCCTACGCCATGCGCGACGAAATCATATTCGCAAAAGACCCGAATGTGTTGTTCGAGCGCAAACTTTCGGAGGCAATAGACAGTGCCTGCGGCGAATATCTGCCCGAAGACGATTGCATGCCGGACGACAACGCCCTGCAAAACGCGGTGGATATGATTAAGCAGTGCGTGCCCGTTTTCGCGTCGGTACAGTCGCTAAAGAGTATGGATTCAAAAGCCATAGCCCAAAAGCTTAAGCAGGACGCAAAAAGCTTTTTCGATTCGGCCTTCGAGAATATGCAAAACCCGGCTCAGGCGAAAAAAGACGCAATGCTGTATGCCGTAGACTCGGCCTGGAGACGCCATATTGCGCGCCTCGACGACATAAGGGAGGGCATATATTTGCGCTCGTACGCACAAAAAGACCCCTATTGCGAATTCGAGCGCGAGGCGTTCGATTCGTTTGAATCTTTCTTTAAAGACTGCCAAAGGGTGCTGTTTGTGGGGCTAAGCGCGCAGGTTTCGCTGCTAAGGCAGGTGCAGGCGGGCAAAAACGAAACAAGAAAATCGGTTGTAAGGTAGTTTTTTTGTTGCAACGGCTTTGTTTGTAATCTAATTACCTGCAAAGCATTATGAAACACGGCTATTTTAAAACCATATTCTTATTCGCGGCAACTTTTGCATTGGGCTTTTCGGCAGGCGCCGAAGAACCCAACGCCTTGCCGAACGACGACCTTCAAAAAATCCTGGATTCGGGCAAAGACCTTGTCTTAAAAAAGGGCGAAACCTACTATATAAGCAGAACGCTTGCCTTGCGTAGAAACGGCCAAAAGGTATATACGGCCGACGCAAAAACCGTAAAAGACTACGCCACTCTGAAAGCCGACAATCCCGAAATGACCGCCACTTTGGTCAGCCGCGGCAAAAACCAGAAAATCAAAAACGTAATTTTTCACGGCAACCGCTACGAGCTTTCGCCGCGCAGGGGCGACGGCATGGTGCATGTAGGCGGCAAAGATTCGGGAGATTGCGAGGTAAAAGAATGCTTTTTTGCCTACGGCAGAATGGGCACCCTGCTTAAGCTCGACAGCCCCGCGAAGGGCATAAAGGTTTTCGACTGCATAATGTTCGGCGGCGGCGGCGACTGCCGCGGCAACGGAGCCGCCCAAGGCGAGCCGATTTCGTATTGGGGCGACACAATGACATGCTCGGCCCAGCAAACCCACATAAAAAACAACCTTATGATAGACCCCAGCGACGTGGGTATTGCCATATTTTGCGCGCCCGATTCGCTTATCGAGGAAAATGTTGTAGCGGGCGTTTCGCGCGAGCCTTTGGGCGGGTTTAATATGGTAGACAGAGCCGCCCCCTACAAAGTTCCCAATGCTGGCGAAACATATTCGTACGACGGCTTGGTTCTTAGAAACAACATTGTAGACGCAAGGGGTGCCAAAGTGCACATAGCCTTCCCCATGGGCAGGCAAATTTGGGGCTTCGGCGAAAAGAATATGATTTTGCGCGGCGCTACCGTAGAAAACAACCTTATTACGGGCAAGGCAATGGGCTACGGCTTTGTGGTTTTCCAGGTAGACAATTTTAAGGTTATAAACAACAAAAGCACGGCCGTACACTCGGGCGTAGGCGACGGTACGGGCAATTTAACGCCGCCAAAGGCCGCCGCGTTTTACGCCGTAAAAGACACCTACACAAACTGCACTTTGCAAAAAGAGTTTGTTGTAAGCGACGGCTATTTTGTGCGTCTTTTGCGCAACGGCAAAGTAGAGCGCAAGCCCACCACAAAATTCTGCAAATACGAATATACCCGCCCCGAAGCCGAGGCGGTTGTAGAAACGGCCTTTGTTGAAATGCTTGGCAGGAATCCCGGCAGCGCCGAGCTTGAAAAATCCATAGCCTACTTAAATTCTCCCGAAAAGCCGTCGGGCGACGATTTCCGCCGAAGCATTATGAATGGGCCCGAATTTAAGAAGAAGTTCCCCCAATTTAAGGGCGAAGACGAATTGCACGAGTTCCGCTACTACAGGTGGATTGAGGCGCTTGACGCAATACAAAACGCCTACCTGAAAAAGACGGGCGTTTTGCCCACCGCAAAACAAACATATGCCGAAATTTGGAACTATTTTACGGGTAAACCGTTAAACATCGCCAAAAACAAATAAAATAATATTGTAATGGCGCGCAAACTAGTGCTAGGGTTTAAGCGCACTTAACTTAAAACGGAACATAAAAAATACACATACAAAATGGACAGAAGAAAGTTTATAAAAAATGTCGGAGTTTCGGCGGCGGCGGCCTTTGTGCTTCCGAGCTTTTCGATAGCTTCGGGCAAAAATCCCTCTAAAAAGATAAATGTTGCCTGCGTCGGCGTAGGCGGCATTGGGGCGATGACATTTAACGGCATGCCCAAAGAGGAAGTTAACATTGTTGCCCTGTGCGACGTAGATACTGGCGCATATACCGCCCATAACCGCAAAAAGTATGCCCCCGACGCTCCCTTCTTTACCGATTACAGGGAAATGCTCGACAAAATGGGCAAGGATATAGACGCCGTTTGCGTTTCCACCCCCGACCATTCGCACTTTAAAATCACGCTAGACGCAATGCAGTGCGGCAAGCACGTTGCGGTGCAAAAGCCCCTTACCCACAACATTTGGCAGGCAAGGGAATTGGCGAAAGCCAAGAACTACTACAAAGTTCAAACCCAGATGATGAACCAGGGGCATGCCACCGAGCAGATAAGAATGCTTAAGGAATGGTACGATACGGGCATTTTGGGCGATGTGCGCGAAGTTCACGTTATGTGCTCGGGCCCGAAGTGGGGCAACATATATTTTAGAACGCCCGAAATTTTCCCGCTTAAAAAGGAACAAGTTCCCTCCAACTTAGACTGGAATTTGTGGCTAAACCAGGCGAAAGACACCCCCTATAACCACATTTATGCACCCCTTTCGTGGCGCGGTTTCTGGGAATTCGGCACGGGTATGTTGGGCGACTGGTTCTGCCACACGGGCGACGCTCCAGTATGGTGCCTTGACTTAAAAGATCCCGTTTCCGTGGAATTGGTCGAAGCCGACTATATTTTCGACAGCAAGGTGTTTATACCGAACCGCTCGGTTGTAAAATGGTCGTTCCCGAAAACCGACAAGAGGGCGGCCTGCGATATGTATTGGTACGACGGCGGCAAAATTCCCGCCAAAAAACCGCACGACTGGCCTAGCGACAGACCCTTTAAATTCGGCGGCGGCATGCTTATGGTGGGCGACAAGCATACAATGGAAACGGGTTCGCGCCCGAACCACAGCCCCAGAATGTCGAACACCGAATTCTTCAAGGAATTCCGCCGCCACCAGCCCGCAAAGACGATTCCCAGAGTAAGAAAGGGCAATCTCTATTGCGAATGGTTCGACGCAATACGCGGCGACGGCCCCGAATGCGGTTCGAACTTTACGTATGCAACCCAGCTTACCGAAGTTGCATTGCTCGGTTCTTTGGCGCAAAGAGTTGGCGGCAAAATCGAATGGGACGCCAAAACAATGTCGTCGCCCAACAGGCCCGAAATTGCGCAGTTCATTAAAGAGCCCGTGCGCGAAGGCTGGCAGACAAAGCCCATAGCATAGCAGCCAAAGGCTTTTCGCAAAAACAAAATCCGCAACTTTTACCGGTTGCGGATTTTTTGTTTTTTAACGCTGGCTTTCGCTTATGTAAACGCGGGTGTAATTTGCAAAATACAAACAAGCTGTAAATTTTATTGGATAAGCATTGCGTCGCCGTACGAAAAGAAACGGTAGTCGTTTTCCATGGCTTTGGCGTATATTTCCTTTAAAATTTCTATGCCGGAGCTTTCGCCCGGGGTTAGAAAGGCCCCAACCAAGCACATCAGCGTAGAGCGCGGCAAATGGAAGTTTGTAATTAGCGCGTCGCAGCTTACGATTTTTTGCGGCGGATACACAAAAAGCGAAGCTTCGCCCACATAGCCGTTTTCGCACTGCGGGTTTTTTCGGCAAAAGTCCTCTATTGCCCTTAGCGAGGTGGTTCCGATTGCCAGCTTTTTTACCGATTTATCCCTTAAAACGTCTATGGAGCTTTGGGGGATTTCGTAAAGCTCGGTGTGCATTTTGTGTTCTTCCACTATGTCGGAAGTAAGCGGCTTAAAGGTGCCAATGCCCACCCTTAAAACTACGTCGCAAAACGAATTTCCCCTTTTTTGCAGGGTCTCGTTAAGCTCTTTTGTAAAGTGAAGCCCCGCCGTGGGGGCGGCAACCGCCATTCTTTTGTGAATGTCGGCATATACGGTTTCGTAGCGGTTGTTGTCGAAATTTCTGTCGTATTCGGGCGAATTTATGTTGCGGTGAATGTAGGGCGGAAGCGGCACATAGCCGATTTTCTCGCTTACGTCTACAACGCTTTGCCCGTTTTCGGTGTCGAAGCGCACAAGGGCGCGGCCGTCTTCAAACTTTTCCACAATTTGGGCGGTAAAGCTGCCCGCAACCGAAAAATGCGAGCCAATTTTCATTCGCTTTGCGGGTTTTAACAGACAATACCAGTGTCCCAACTCTTTGGCGGGGTTTAAGATAAGACATTCGCATTTGCAGCCGTTTTCGCGCTGCGCCATAATCCTCGCCTTTAAAACGGCAACTTTGTTCCTGAACATATGGTAGTTGGTGTCGAGCAAGTCGGGCAACTCTCTGAAAATATGGTGCGAAATTTCGCCGCTTTTGCGGTGGTATACCAAAAGTTTTGCCATATCCCTTTTGTCGCTCGGGAATTGCGCAATAAATTTTGGGTCTAAATTGTAGTCTAATTGTGAAATGTGCATTTATTTTGCCGAATATTTTTTCGGAATGTCTATTGCTTTTGGGCTTTGCGCCGAATGAGACGCGATTTTCTGCGCGGTTTCAAAGGCCTTTTTTGCCGGCGCATTGTCGCAGTATATAAATTTTATAAGGCCGGCAAAAACAATGTCGCCGCAGCCCGTTGCCGAAACGATTTTCTTTACGGCTTTGGGGGTGTTTTCAAAAGTTTTGCCGTTTTCGAAAATAAACGAATTTTCCCCGCCGTTTGTAACGGCAAATATCTTTGCGCAGTTTGTGTTTACCAGTTTTTCGAAAGCCTTTTCGTATGCGACTTTTTTGTCGAAAAGCCCCAAAAGCTCTTTTTTATTCATCTTTAAAATGCCCAAGCCCTTTGCATTGTTGCAGAATGCAAAAAAGTTTAGGGGCTTTCCGTAGGTGTCGGCGCACAAAACAAGATTTTTTTCTTCGCAAAGTTTTAAAAGAAGTTTGCCGAAAGAGTCTTTCCACCCCGGAAAAGACCCGCAAACGGCCACAATATCGCCTGGTTTTGCCGTTTTTTTGATATGTAAAAGGACCTTTTTAAACGCGCTTTCCGAAACGGGAACGTCTTTGCCCAAAAAGGTCGTTTCGGTATTGTTTGCGCGTACAACTAGCCCCGTGCGCGTATTGCCGTCTATTTCGAACGCCTTAAAGGCGAGCTTTTCTTTTGCAAGGCAGTTTTTGCACTTTTGGCCCTCTATGCCTGCGGCAAATATAATGGCCTCGCTTTTTAGACCCAAAATTTTCGCGGCTTTCGATACATTTACCCCCTTGCCGCCAACCTGAAACGACGAGCTTTCGGCGCGGACGGTTTCGCCCGATTTAAAGGGCTTTGTATTAAATGTATATTCCGCCAAAAGGTTGCCTGTAATGGTAAAAAGCGTTTTCATAGCACTTTGCAAAGCAAAGCATATTTTTTGCGCTTCTTCAAGAAAAACGGTTGCAAAATAAACGGCTATATGAGACAATCTACTTTGGCTATGAAAATATTAATGGTTTCCTCCGAACTTGCTCCGTTTTCGAAAGTTGGCGGGCTTGCCGACATGGTTGCTTCGCTGTCGAAAGAGATGGCGGACTCTAAAAACGAAGTAAAAATAATTACACCCTTGTATTCTTCGATAAAGAACAAGGATAAGTTTGAAGAAGCCATGCCGGTGCTTAGCGTGCACATGGGGCTTGGCATAGAGGAATACTGCAAGGTCTGGAAAACCGCGCTGGGCAAAGCCGAAGTTTATTTTCTTGAGTTCAACCGCTATTTCGACAGGCCCGGCATTTACAATTTCGGCGATGTTTCGTACAACGACAACGGGGCGCGCTACGCGTTTTTGTGCAGGGCGGCTTTGGATTTTTGCGTTGCAAACGAATGGTACCCCGACGTTGTGCATTGCCACGATTGGCCGACGGGCTACATACCTCTATACCTAAACAACAATTTCAGAAACTTTAAGCTGGGCAGGGCTGCAAGCGTATTTACCATACACAATATGCAGCACCAGGGCGTATTCGACAGGGGCATTTTGGAATATGCGGGTTTGCCGCAGTCGGTTTACAACCCCTATAATTGCGAGCATTTCGGCGTTGTAAACCTGATGAAGGGCGCGCTTTATAACGCAACAAAGGTAAGCACTGTCAGCCCCACTTATGCAAGGGAAATTCAAACACCCCAATTCGGCTGCGGGCTGGACGGCATTGTTCGCTTTAAGTCGGCCGACATTGTCGGCGTTTTAAACGGCATAGATACCGACGAGTGGAATCCCGAAAAAGACAGGTTTATACCATCTCATTTTTCGGCGGCGCAGCTTGCGGGCAAGGCCGAATGTAAAAAGGCTTTGCAAAAGAAAATGGGTTTGGCGCAAAATTCCGAGCTTCCCGTTTTCGGCGTAGTTTCGCGCCTGTTCGACCAAAAGGGGCTTGATTTGCTTGCCAATATAGGCGACGCCGTGCTCGACAATATGAAGGTTCAGATTGTGCTTTTGGGCAGCGGCGACAGGAATTTGGAAAACGCCTTTAACGACCTGGCTGCGCGCCATGCAGGCAAAATGGGCGTATATATAGGCTACAACAACGAGCTTGCCCACCTGATAGAGGCGGGCAGCGACTTTTTCCTTATGCCAAGCCGTTTCGAGCCCTGCGGTCTAAACCAAATGTATTCAATGCGCTACGGAACTTTGCCGCTTGTAAGGGCAACGGGCGGGCTTTCGGATACGGTGCAAAACTATTCCCAAAAAGACAGGACAGGCTGCGGATTTTCGTTTATAGAAGCCACCCCATGGGCGCTGTACAACACTATGGACTGGGCGGTTGCCACTTGGTACGACAGAAAGCCCGACTACCTGCTTTTGCAGCAAAACGCCATGAAAAAGGATTTTTCGTGGTCGAAGTCGGCTACCGAATACGCAAATATATACAAGTGGGCGGTTGCCGAACGCGCAAAGGGCTTTTAGCCGCCGCATAAGTCTATGTTTCTTCGCAAGGCAAAAGCCAACTATTCGGGCAAAGCTGTTCGCGCTTGGCTCGACGCCCTGTTGCGCGATTGGGAAAAGCGCTTTTCGCCGCAGCAGCTTGAAAAGGGCAGGCAGTTCTACAAGCAGGGTTTTGTAAGCTCTATAGACTTGGGCGAAAGCGAGGCTTTTGTTAACTTTAAGCTTCCCGACAATTCGCAGCCCTACTGCGTTGTGGGGCTTGAGGGCGGCGGCCTTACGTTTAGGTCGAGCATTGCCGAAAAAGACGCCACCTACGCGCTTTGTTGCGCTGCCATGTACGAGATACAGGAGCTTGTGTGCGACGCAATGCCGTCTTTGCCCGATACGCCGCAGCAGGCCAAACCAGAAGACAATCTGCAAGAGCAAACGCCCGTCGAAGAAGAACCCGAAAAGGCGCGCGATTTTCTGCTTTCTTTTACCATATATCCCAGAGGATTGCGCTTTGTATGCCATTTGCTGGACGGCAAAAAAAGGCTTGCCGTATACGGCGGCAAAAACGCCGCAATTTCTACGCTTAACACCGCCGAAAAAGAGCAGCTGGTAAGGCTGGCGGCGTTTTCGAAAAAGGCGGGCTTTTCGTACGAAAAGAATACCCACTACTGCGGCGACATAGGGAAAATAGAAAGCTTTGCAAGGCAGTATCTGCCCGTATGGAAAAAGTTTTTTAAAATAGAAAGCAACGGCAATTTGCAGGCTTTGGCAAAGGGCGTAAGAAACGCCGATTTGTCGGCAAGCCTTTCGCTTAAGGACGGCAAAAAGACTTCGTTTTGTCTGGATTGGTCGCTGGTGCTCGGCGGCGAGACGATAGACAATTCGTTTTTAAAACAGCTAAGCTCCGGCAATGCGGTTTTGGTGCCGCAATTAGGGGCTGTAAGGCTAAACGCCGAATACGGCCGCTTTTACTCGGCTTTGGAAAAGGCGCGCAACAAAGACACAAACGAAATTCCGTCGTATATGCTTTTGTCGCTTTTTTCGGAGTTCTCGAACGCGAAGTTTTCGGACGAGCTAAGGCACAATCTGTACGATTTTGAAAACGCAAAATTAGATGCGGGGCAAGCTCCCGCCTTTTTGCGCGACTACCAAAAAAAGGGCGTGCGCTGGGCGGAAAAGTTATTTTCGTGGAATTGCTCGGCGCTTCTTGCCGACGAAATGGGTTTGGGCAAAACCGCGCAGACGCTTTCGCTTGTAGGTGAATTTTGCAAAGACACGGCGTCTTCCGCGATAGTTGTGTGCCCGGCCTCGGTAATTCCCGTATGGGAGGGCGAGTGCGCAAAGTTTTTCGACAACATAAAATGCGCCGTTTTAAATTCGGCCTTCGACTTTGCCGCAAATAAAGCCCAGCTTATACTTTCAAGCTATACGCAGCTTAGAAAAAACAGGGCCAAAATAGAATCGGCAAACTTCGAATTGGCGGTGCTCGACGAAGCGCAGTTTATAAAAAATCCCGAGGCGAAAACAACGGCGGCGTGCATGTCGATAAGCGCAAAGCGCAAAATCGCGCTGACGGGCACGCCGCTTGAAAACGACATTCTGGATTTGTGGACGATATTCCGCTGGCTTATGCCGAACCTTTTGCCCGACAAAACCGCCTTTGCGGAAATGTATGTGCAAGACCCCAAAGCTGCGGTGGAAAAAATCCGCAGGCAGATTGCGCCGTTTTGCCTTAGAAGGCTTAAAAAAGACGTCGACAGCCAGCTGCCCGAAAAGATATATTCTGACCTGCTTTGCCCGCTTAGCCCCCTGCAAAAATCCGAATACGAAAAGTACCTGCGCCTGGCAAAGGCCGATTTGGCCGAATCTATGGCGGGCAAAAATCCGCAGTCGAGAATGGGTGTTTTGGCGCTGCTTACAAGGCTGCGCCAGGCGTGCTGCGATGCGTCGCTTTTGCCGGGCGTAAACTGCCCGCTTTTCGACGGCGGCAAAATTTCGGCGCTTACCGACAAGCTTTTAGAGCTTTATTTGGGGCAAAAAAAGGTTTTGGTGTTCAGCCAGTTTACAAGCTTTTTAAGGCGCATAAAGGCGGCGGTAAAAACAAAAGTGCCGCAAATGGAAATCTACGAGCTTACGGGCTCTACGCGCGACAGGGTGCTGCCCGTAAAGTCCTTTCAGGAAACGAAAAATTCGGCCCTGATTTTGGTAAGCCTAAAGGCGGGCGGCACGGGAATAACCCTTACCGAGGCCGACTATGTTTTCTTTATGGATCCGTGGTGGAACCCCGCGGTTGAAGAGCAGGCAATAGACCGAGTGCACCGCATAGGCCGAAAATGCGACGTTTTTGTATACAAAATGTACGCGCGCGGCACGGTGGAAGACGCGGTGCGCCGCCTGCAAATAGGCAAAAAAGAGCTTTTCGAAAATATGTTCGGCAACATAAAAAACGTTTCGGAAAGCTCGGAATTTGCGCAGACGCTTTCGCTTATTTTAAACGCATTCGACAACAACAATATTTGCGACAACTATGAGGATATTTAGCTGGAACGTAAACGGGCTTAGAGCCGTTGTAAAAAAGAATTTCTACGAATTTGTAGAGCAGTATAAACCCGATGTTTTGTGCCTGCAGGAAACGCGCATACCGCAAAAGGAGCTGGCAAAAATACAGCTTCCGTTTAAGTATGCGCAGTTCGGCTTTTCCGAAAAGCCCGGATATGCGGGAACTGCAATTCTAAGCAACGTAAAGCCGCTTTCCATGCAAAGCATAAGGCTTGAAAACCACCCCGAAGAGGGGCGCATAACCAGGGCCGAGTTCGACGGATTTTCGCTGTACAGCGTGTATGTGCCCAATTCGCAGGACCACCTGCAAAGGCTTGACTACCGCGAAAAGTGCTGGGATTGCGATTTTCGCAACTATTTGGCGGCCGAATCGAAAACAAACGGCATTGTTGTTTGCGGCGATATGAACGTTGCCCACACCGAAATAGACCTGGCGCGCCCCAAAGACAACACAATGAGCGCGGGCTTTACCGAGCAGGAAAGAAGGGGTATGGATTTGCTTTTAAGGGAAGTTCCCCTTGTGGATATTTGGAGAAAACTTAACCCCGAAAAAACCGACAAATATTCGTGGTGGAGCTTTAGGGGAGGCGCGCGCGCAAGGAATGTGGGCTGGAGAATAGACTACTTTTTGGTTTCGCCTAACTTGGTCGAAAATGTAAAGAATACCGATATTCTCGACAATGTTTTGGGTTCGGACCACTGCCCCCTAATGCTTGACATTTAGCCGATAAACAAAAGCATATAACAGTAAAATGATTACCTGCACAAAAACATACGCCGGCATTCCGTTTGCCCACCGCCAACATTTGCACGACGGGCACTGCTCGTTTGTGCACGGACACAACTGGGGTATTTCCATAACCTTCGGCTGCACCAACACCGACGAGAACGACTTTGTTGTGGATTTCGGCAAGCTCGGCTTTATAAAAGACTGGATTTCGGAAAATCTCGACCACGCCATTGTCCTGTCGAAAAGCGACCCTTTAAAAGACAAAATAATTTCGGCGTGCCCGGAGGTGTATAAACCCTATTTTGTGGAATCGTGCTCGTGCGAGGGTTTGGCAAAGCACCTGTTTTTTGTGTTCGATGCCCTTGTGCGCCAAAAGACGAACAACAGGGCTTTTGTAGACTGCATTAGCGTAAGCGAAGACGAAAAGAACACGGCGCGCTATAGCGAAAAATGAAATACGTTGTAAGCGAGGAGTTTTTGTCCTTTCAGGGCGAGGGGTGTTTTGCGGGGCAAAAGGCCTATTTTATAAGGCTTTTCGGCTGCCCCGTTAAATGCGCCTGGTGCGACACAAAATATGCCTGGGATACATCGGCCGATGTCTTTTACGCCGAAGCCGAAGAGCTTGCGCAAAGGGCCAAAGATTCGCATGCAAACTTTGCCGTTATAACGGGCGGCGAACCCTGCGCGCAGGATTTGCGCGAATTGGCAAGCGCCCTAAAAAGCGCCAACGTAAAAACGCATTTGGAAACAAGCGGCTTTTGCGAAAGCCTTGCCGATTTCGACTGGATAACCCTTAGCCCGAAATTGGGCAAACCCGTAAAGCGGCGTTTTTTGGAGTCGGCAAACGAGGTAAAATTTATAGTTTCAGGCATTTCGGAATTGCTCGAATACGAAAATTTTGCAAAGTTAACTGCAAATGCAAAGGCTTATTGGCTGCATTGTGAGGCTTCGAAATCGAACGACAAGGCGCTGCTAAATGCAATTTCAGACTTTGTGGTGCAAAAGGGCGGCAAATTCAGGGCAGGCTGGCAACTTCACAAACTCTTTAACGCAAAATAAAAAACAATGGCAAACAAAACCGAAAAAAAAGACTTAAAAGGGCTTACATTGCTGGGTATGCACAAAAACAAACCCTCCAAAAAGCTCGAAACATTTCCCAATAAAAATCCCGAAAGAGACTATACCATAGAGCTTACAACGTCGGAATTTACGTGTTTGTGCCCCGCAACGGGCCAGCCCGATTTTGCAAAGATAACAATAAAATATATTCCCGACCAAAAGATTGTAGAAAGCAAATCGCTAAAGCTTTATTTGTGGTCTTTCCGCAACGAGGGGTGTTTTCACGAACACCTTACAAACGTGATTTTAAACGACTTGGTAAAGGCGCTAAGCCCGCGCTTTTGCACGGTTATAGGCGAATTTAATTCGAGGGGCGGCATAGCCATTAAAGTTGTCGCCGAATATACAAAGCCTTAATTTGCGCTTTTTTGTTACGATAGCTTAGGCAAACGAAAGGAAAAAATGAAAAAGATTATATTTTCGATTGCGGTTATGGGTTTTGCCTTGAACTTGTTTTCGGCGTGCTGCGAAAAGGGCGCCTGTAATGGAAAACCCGAACCTGTAGCTAGCGTGCAACAGAGCGTAAAAGCCGACATTGCCAAGGCCGAAAGGGCGGGCGAAAGGGCGGAATTGAAGGTGCGCGAGGATTTCGACAAAGCCTTTGCCGATGCCGAAAAAGAGGGCAAAATTTTAATGCTGCATTTTTCGGGTTCCGACTGGTGTATGCCGTGCAAGGCGCTGCACAAGTTTGTTATAGACACCAAAGAATTTAAAAAATACGCAAACGAAAAGCTGGTATATGTCTTTTCCGATTGGGACGAAAACCGCGCGCCCAAATCCAAGGAATTTGCAAAGCAGCATGCGGCTTTAATGGAGCAGCTGCAAATAGAGGGGTTTCCCACAATAGTTCTAATAAACCCCAAAACCAAAAAGGCAGAAAAGCTTTTGGGCGTTCCGTCTCAAACGCCCGAAGGGTTTATCGAGCAAATAGAGGTTTTCAAGGAAAAGTCTAAATAATCGATTTTTATATACACGGCTTAATATTGGCGAAACTAAAAAAAATCCCGAATTTGGAGAAATTCAAATTCGGGATTTCCATTTATATGCGCTTTAAGTTTTTAAAAGCGCAGCCTTTTATATTTTAAAGTCGGCAATGGCTTTGTCTATAAGCGAGGCCTTGCCGCCGCCCATTGCAAAGTCGGGCTTGCCGCCGCCTTTGCCTTCGAGCATTGCGCAAATGTTTTTTACAATGTCGCCCGCCTTAAGGCCCTTGTCTAAAGCGCCCTGCGAAAGCATTGCCAACACGGCCGCCTTTTCGCCGTTTTTCGAAAGCAAAACTATGGCCGATTCCTTAAGCTCTTTTGCGGTTTTTACGGCAAGCTGCCTTAGGTCGTTGCCCGAGGCCGAAACTTTGGCTACAACATAGCTAATGCCGTCTTTTTCGACGGCTTTTTTTGCCAGTTCTTTTGCCTCGTTGCCCGCGTTTTGCAGCTTAAACTGCTTTAGTTGGCTTTCAAGCTGGTCTTTTTGGGCTATAAGCTTGTCTACCGCCTGCTCAAGCTCGTTGGCTTTGCACGAAAGCTTTTGCGAAATTGCCGAAGCCGACTTTTGCAGGTCTTCGAACTGCCTTAGCGCCACCGTGCCCGCAACGGCTTCAAGCCTGCGCGTGCCCGCCGAAATTGCGCCCTCGCCGCAAATCTTTATAAGGCCGATTTCGCCCAAGCCCGAAACGTGCGTTCCGCCGCAAAGCTCGGCGTGAAAGTCGCCCATTTTTACAACCCTTACAATAAGGCCGTATTTTTCGCCGAAGAAAGCCAAACAGCCTTCGGGTATTTCCTTGTAGGGAACTTCGAACCACTTAACGGGCGCGTTTTCCAAAATCTTGGCGTTGGCCAGGGCTTCAACCTCTTTAAGCTGTTCTTTTGTGGGGGCTTCGTAGTGCGAAAAGTCGAATCTTAATCTTTCGGCGTCTACATAAGAGCCCGCCTGGCGAACATGCTTGCCCAAAACCCTTCTTAGCGCCCAGTGCAAAACGTGGGTTGCGCTGTGGTGGCGCTGAATTGCAAACCTCTTTTGCTTGTCCACATTAAGAAGCACCTTTTTGCCTATGTGCGAGGCGTTGAAAACGCCCTTGCGCACGCTGTGCAAAATGTGGCCGGCGGCGTCGGCTTTGGTGTCGAAAATTTCGCGCGCAGTGCCGTCTATTTCCACAAAGCCCGTGTCCGCAACCTGGCCGCCTTTTTCGGCGTAAAACGGCGTTTGCGGGAAAATCAAAAAGTCGCAGTCTTTGCCCTCTATAATTGCGCTGATTGTCGTTTCAAAGTCGGTAAGGTTTGCAATGTTGTAGCCTACAAACTGCGTCGTGTTTGCAAGGTCTTTTGTGTCGGCAACGCTTATTATAGACTTCTTTTGCGCGCTTCTGGCTTTTTGGCGCTGCTTTTCCATTGCAGCTTCAAAACCCTTAACGTCTACCTGCATGGCGCGTTCGCGTGCTATAAGCTCGGTAAGGTCCAGCGGGAAGCCGTATGTGTCGTACAAAACAAATGCCTGCTCGCCCGTAATGCGCTTTTGGGTTTCGGTAATGTTGTCGAGCAACGCCAAGCCCCTGTCCAAAGTTCTTTCAAACGATTTTTCTTCGGAGTCTATTATGTTTACAATAAGCTTTTTTTGCTCTTCAAGCTCGGGGAAAATGGGGCCCATTTTTGCTATTAGCGGGGCCGCCAATTTGGTGAAAGACCCGGCGGGCAGGCCAATGCGCTTTGAATACATAACCGCCCTTCTTAAAATGCGCCTTAGAACGTAGTTGCGTCCCTCGTTGCCGGGCAAAATGCCGTCGGCAATCGAAAACGACAGCGTTCTTATGTGGTCGGAAAGCACCCTAAATACGCAGTCGATAAGCTCCTGCGCCGACATGTCGTCGCGCGAAGAGGGTACCGTTCCCTTGTATGTTTTGCCCGACATTGCCGAAATGTGGGTGAAAATGTCGGTAAACAAGTCGCTATTGTAGTTCGAGCTTAGCTTCGAAAAGTCGCTAAAATTGTTGGTGCTTGCCATAATGCCGGCAACGCGCTCAAGCCCCATGCCCGTGTCTATGTTCTTGTTTTTTAGCGGAACAAACGACCCGTCGGGCTGGGCGTTAAACTGCATAAACACCAAGTTCCAAATTTCTATGCAAAGGGGCGAGTCTTTGTTTACAAGTTCGCCTTTTGTGTCGCCGTTTTCGGTAAGGTCTATATGCAGTTCCGAGCAAGGGCCGCAGGGGCCCGTTTCGCCCATCATCCAAAAGTTGTCTTTTTTGCCGCCAAACTTTATGTGAACAAGCGGGTCCATTCCCTCTTTTTCGAAAACGCCCTTCCAAATATTGTAGGCTTCCTCGTCGAAAGAGGCCGGCTCGCCCTCGGAGGGTTTGTATACCGTGGCATACAGCCTTTCTTTGGGGAATTTCCATACGTCTACCAAAAGCTCCCACGCCCACTGTATGGCCTCTTTTTTAAAGTAGTCGCCGAAAGACCAGTTGCCCAGCATTTCGAAGAAGGTGTGGTGGTAGGTGTCGAAACCGACGTCTTCGAGGTCGTTGTGCTTGCCGCCCGCGCGTATGCACTTTTGAGTGTCGGCCGCCCTTGCAAACGGAGATTGCGCTTCGCCCAAAAAGTAGGGAACAAACTGGTTCATTCCCGCGTTGGTGAACAGCAGATTCGGCGACGTGGGCATTAACGACGCCGACGGCACTATCGAATGGTGCTTGTTCTTGAAGAATTCGAGAAAGCTTTTTCTTATTTCAAGGGAGGTCATACACTGTAAAAGTTATTAAAGCCTTTTAATGATTTCGTCGGCCATTTCCTTTGTGGAAACCGATTTGCCGCCGAATGCGATGTCTATTGTGCGCACGCCCTCGCAAACCGCCCTTTTAACGGCGCTTTCTATTTGGGCTGCAATTTCGTCTTCGCCGAAAGAATGGCGCAACATAAGGGCCGCGCTTAATATTTGCGCGCAGGGGTTGGCAATGCCTTTGCCCGCAATGTCGGGGGCCGAGCCGCCCGCGGGTTCGTATAGCCCGAACTTAAAGCCCTTCGAATTTTCGGCAACGCCCAGCGACGCCGAGCACAGCATGCCCATCGAGCCGCAGATGATTGCCATTTCGTCGGAAAGAATGTCGCCGAACATATTTTCGGTAAAGAGAACGTCGAACTGGTTCGGGTCTCTTGCCAGCTGCATTGCGGCGTTGTCTACATAAAGGTGCGAAAGCTCTATTTGCGGATATTTCTTTTCGAAAAATTCCTTAACCGTGTTTCTCCACAAAACCGAGGTTTCCAAAACGTTTGCCTTGTCTACCGAGCATACGCGCTTTGTGCGCTTCATTGCGGTTTGCGCCGCAACTTCGGCAATGCGCTCTATTTCGCTCTTTTTATAGGCCATTGTGTCGCTCGCGTAAATGTCGCCGTCGGGCAAGGTTTTTGTCTGCTTGTCGCCGAAATATATGCCGCCGGTAAGTTCCCTTATGCAGACAATGTCGATACCTTCGGGTATGCGCTCGCTTTTAAGGGGGCTTGCTGCGGTAATTTCCCTATACAACAGGCCGGGGCGCAAATTAGCAAAAAGCTTGAACTCTTTGCGGATCGGCAACAATGCAGCCCTTTCGGGTTGCTGCTTGGGGGGCAGGTGTTCCCACTTCGGGCCGCCTACCGAGCCGAAAAGAATTGCGTCGGAATTGTGGCAGACGTCCAGCGTAGATTTCGGCAACGCTTCGCCCTGGCTGTCTATTGCAGCCCCGCCAACATCGCACTTGGTGTAGTCTAAAGCAATAGAGTGCTTGTCGCATGCGCATTTAAGAACGCGCAAAGCCTGTTCCATAACCTCCGGGCCTATGCCGTCGCCCGCCAATACCGAGAATTTTAACGTTTTCATCTTCTTAAATAATAAAAATATGCCATCATATAAACAAAGTTGCGGCAAAATTGCCACACAAAAGTTTATTTATTGTCCACAAGTTTGTTGCGGGCGAAAAATCTTTACAAGAAGGGGCAATGCGGCTATTCTTTTTTATCGTTTTATAAAATCTCAACAGTATATAAGTATATATGAGCAAAAGAGTATTCCTAAAAACATCGGTTGCGGTTTTTGCCGCGCTTTTTGCGTTTGCGCTTAATGCCGAAATAAAAATGAACAAATTGTTCTCCGACAATATGGTTCTGCAAAACGGCAAACAGGTAAAAGTTTGGGGGCAGTCGCAGCCAAATGCAAAAGTTTCGGTAAAATTTGCGGGGCAAAACGTCTCTACAAACGCCGACAAAAACGGCGAATGGTCGCTGTATCTAAAACCCCTAAAAATAAACGCAAAGCCCGCAACCATGCAGGTGTTCGAAAACGGCAAAGAGGGCAAAACAATAAGAGGAGTTCTTGTGGGCGAAGTTTGGTTTATTTCGGGGCAGTCGAACATGCAGTTCGGACTTAGCGGCGCCGACAACTACAAAGAGGCCAACGCCCGCGCAAACTACCCGCAAATAAGGTTTTTTATGCACCCGGCGGGCAGGGTGGCAACAAAGCCGCTTAAGGATTTTGTAAACCCCGAACGCTCTAATTGGGAAGTTGTATGCCCCGACCATATTGGCGGCAAAAGCGCGGTTGGCTTTTTCTTTGCCGAAAAGCTTACAAAAGAGCTTAAGGGCGTTCCCGTAGGGCTTATTCAATCGGCTTTGGGCGGGTCGGCAATGATTACGTGGATTGCGCGCGAAGACTTAAACAACGTAAAAAGCCACGCCAAAGATTTGGAAAAATTCGACAAGGAAAACAAAGACTACAACTACAAAGAAGCTCAGGAAAAGTTCAAGAAAGACATTGCCGCCTACAACGCCGAAAAGGCCGAGGCAAAAAAGGCGGGCAAGCATTTCGACAAATATCCTCCCAGAGAGCCGCACCCCTTGGCCAGCGGCAGGGTAACGCGCATGCCTGGGTATTTGTACAACGCAAACGTAGCCCCCGTAAGCGGCTACGCGCTTAGGGGCTTTTTGTGGTATCAGGGCGAAGACGACGGCTACGGCCCGAATGTTTTCGAGGAAAAGCTTACCGCAATAATAAACGGCTGGCGCAAATATTGGGGCGACGAAAACCTGCCCTTTGTATTTATGCAGCTGCCTTCGTGGTATGCCCACAACGACAGAATGAAATGTCCCCCGTGGGAGGGTGTTCGCTGGGCGCAGTACAACACCGCAAAGCATGTTAAAAATACCTATATGGTTGTAACTATCGACTTGGGCGAAAAGTTCGACATTCACCCGAAAAACAAAATAGACGTAGGCTATAGAGCGGCAAATATCGCCTTAAAGGAAGTTTACGGCAAAAAGAATTTGGTTGTTTACGGTCCCGCATTTAAAAGCTTTGAATACGGCGGCGACAGGGTTGCAATTAAGTTCGACTCGTTCGGCAAAAAGATGGTTCTAAAGGGCGAGCCGCGCGGCTTTGAAGTGTTTAACGGCAAAAAATGGGTAAAGGCCGGCGACGTTTCGTTCGACCAAAAGACAAACACCGTAATAGTAAAAGGCAAAGACGGCGACGATGTCGAGGGCGTACGCTATTTGTGGACAAGCTGGGCCGCTCCCGACGCCTGCCTGTTTAACGAAGACGGCCTGCCGGTAATGTCTTTTACAAACAAAGACGGCGAATAGAATTTATATATTGCAATTTTTTTAATAAGAAAGATACCTATGTTTAGTATGAAAAAGACAATGTTAGCTTTGTTCGGCTTGGCGGCGGCAGTTGCCCTTAATGCCGAAATAACTATGCCGAAAATCTTTTCGGACAATATGGTTTTGCAGTGCGGCGAGCCTGTAAAAATTTGGGGCAAGGCTTTGCCCAACGCAAAAGTTGCGGTAAAGTTTGCCGACATTTCAAAAAGCGTTAAGGCCGACGAATTTGGCAAATGGAGCCTGTATTTGCCCGCAATGAAACCCAACTGCAAAGACAGGGTAATGCACATATCCGAAAACGGCGTAGAGCAAAAGGCGATAAAGAATGTTTTGGTAGGCCAGGTTTGGATAGCGGGCGGCCAGTCGAATATGCAGTTTTCCTTAAGGGATACCGACAATGCAAAAGAGGCAATGTCGCGTGCAAACTATCCCTTAATGAGGGCGTTTATAATGAAGTACGACGCAATTAAAACCGCCCCTGCGTTCGACGTTCCCGAAGGCGCAAACTGGAGGGTTTGCACCCCCAAAACCGCGGGCGGCCAGTCGAATATGCAGTTTTCCTTAAGGGATACCGACAATGCAAAAGAGGCAATGTCGCGTGCAAACTATCCCTTAATGAGGGCGTTTATAATGAAGTACGACGCAATTAAAACCGCCCCTGCGTTCGACGTTCCCGAAGGCGCAAACTGGAGGGTTTGCACCCCCAAAACCGCGGGCGGCATTAGCGCGGTGGCGTTCTTTTTCGCCGAAAAAATCATGAAGGAATTTAACGTTCCCGTAGGCATTGTTGAAACCGAGTTGGGCGGGGCAAGAATGGTAACATTCCTTGAAAGGCAAGACGCCAAAGGCGTTGCCGGTTTCGACAAGCAGATTGCCGAATACGATAAACTGGCCAAAAACTACGACTACCAAAAGGCCTTGGCAAACTACAAAAAGGCGTTGGAAAAGTTTAACGCCGAAAAAGCGGCCGCAAAAAAGGCGGGCAAAAAATTCGCAAAACACGCCCCGCGCAAGCCTTTTGTCGAAGGCCCGATGCGCCCGCAGGAAATGCCCCAGTTTTTGTACAACGCAAAAGTTGCCCCCATTGCGGGATATACCGCAAAAGGCTTTTTGTGGTATCAGGGCGAAAGCGACTCGGCAGACCCGACACTGTTTTCCGGCAAGTTCGAACGCTTAATAGACTCCTGGCGCAAGTATTGGAATAAGCCGGATATGCCGTTTTATTTTGTGCAGCTGACGTCGTTTTCTACAAGGGCAAACTGGCCGGTTGTAAGAGAGCAGCAGCGCATTGTTGCCGACAAAATGAAGAATGTTGAAATGGCGGTAACCATAGATGTCGGTATGGAAAAAGACATTCACCCGAAGAACAAACTTGCGGTAGGCGAAAGGCTTGCAAAGATTGCCCTTAAAAATGTGTACGGGCAAAAATACCTAAGGGGCGTTTACGGGCCCATTGCAAAGAGCGTAGATTTTAACGGCGATTCGGCCACGGTAAATTTCGAGCTAAGCAATGTTAATATGACGCTTAAAAACGGTTTGCGCGGCGTCGAAATTTTGGTGGACAATTCCTGG
This sequence comes from uncultured Opitutales bacterium, assembly GCA_934660865.1. Classification (GTDB taxonomy): domain Bacteria; phylum Verrucomicrobiota; class Verrucomicrobiia; order Opitutales; family Intestinicryptomonadaceae; genus CAKUIA01. Next base: position 68,144 of record CAKUIA010000008.1, on the reverse strand, counting down.
GAAAAGCCCGCAGGCTACAAGTTTAGCGCAAACGGAACCTTGGTTGTAAACGCCGAAAAGGGCGACACAATTTGCGGCGTTCGCTACCTGCAAAAGAATTGGGCGCAGCCCGACGTGTGCCTCTACAATTTGGAAGGCACGCCGGCCGCCCCCTTTATTTTTGTAAAATAGCAAAGATAGATTTTAAAAACAAAAAGTTAAAACAAAAAGCTCCCTTTTCGGAAAAATCGGAAAGGGAGCTTTCTTTTTGTTGATAATTTGCCGAAATTTTGCAGAATATGTTGCGTAAATTTATTATGCGTATGAAAAAGTTTGTTTTTATATCCTTTCTTCTTTCGGCGTTGAATCTGTTTGGCGGCGAAATTGTAAATATTTGGGACAAAGTTCCCGAAACTACCGCAAAGGAAGCGGCCGAATTGGCAAAGGCAAAGACTGCAAAGAAGTTTGTAGTAGAAGTTCCCACCCTTGAAATCTTTTCGGTTAAAAATCCGAAAGGGGCGGTTATAGTTTGTCCGGGCGGCGGCTACAACCACTTGGCCTACGAAAAAGAGGGTACCGAAATCGCCGAATTTTTGAACAAGCACGGCTTTTCGGCCTTTGTTTTAAAATACAGGGTACCCCAGCAAAAAACGGGGGCTTTGCAGGACGCGCAAAGGGCAGTACGCTATGTGCGTTATAACGCCGCAAAGTTTGCAATAGACCCAAACAAAATCGCAATTATGGGCTTTTCGGCGGGGGCCAATTTGTCGGCAAGGGCTTCGAACTTGTACGACTTAAACACCTACAATGCTGCCGACGAAATCGACAAAGTTTCGCCGAAGCCGAATCTAACGGGGCTTATATACCCCGCCTACTGCGACCAAAACGGCTGCAATATGCGCTGGGGCGGCGAAATCTTAAAAGGCAAAACCTACAACGAAATTTATAAAGACGCCTCCGAGCTTAAGCTTTCCAAAAACACGCCTCCCGTTTTTGCAATGCAAACGCTTAAAGACGTAAAATATGTAAACGCCTCAATCGCCTATGTATTGAAACTTAAGGAATTGGGCGTGCCCGCCGAGCTTCACTTGTTTAACGACGGCGCCCACGGCGTAGGCCTTAGGGAAAAGAACATTCCCGCCGCCGAATGGGGCAACCTTTTTGCCGAATGGCTTAAATATAACTGGAGAAAATAGCAAAGTGAAAAGCTACAACTTTGTTTTGGGGCCTATAAGCGTAAACGCCTATGTGTTGCTGCCCGACAATTCCGACGGCGCAATTTTGATAGACGCACCCGAGGGCAGCGCAGTTCAGGTTTTGGACTTTTTGCGCGAAAACAAGCGCACATTAAGCGCGGTTTTGCTAACCCACGGGCACTTCGACCACGCCTGGGAATGTTCGCTTTTAAAATCAAAAACAAACTGCAAAATTTACGGGCATAAGGAGGCCGAAGACGTTGTTTTAATGCAGCGCAAAGAGGGCGATTTCGGCTACGGAATTATGCCCGAAATGAAGTTGGACTATGCGTTAAAAGACGGCGAAACATTCGAGATAGACTCGGTTAAGTTCGAGAGCATTTACGCCCCGGGGCACTGCGCGGGCAGCATAATGTACTACTTGCCCGAAGAAAAACGCCTGTTTTGCGGCGACGTTATGTTCTACGAAAGCGTCGGCCGCTACGATTTGCCCACGGGCAATTTCGGGCTGCTGCAAAAGTCGATAAAAAGCAGGGTATACAGCCTGCCCGACGATACCGAAATTTTCCCCGGGCACGGGCCCGAAACAAGTGTAGGCCACGAAAAGAAATTCAACCCCTTTATTTCGGCGTAGCTTTTTTGTATGGACGACGAGTTTTACATGCGGCGCGCCCTGCAGCTGGCAAAACGCGGTTGGGGCGGCACCAACCCCAACCCCATGGTCGGAGCCGTTATTGTGGAAAACTCCGAAATTGTGGCCGAAGGCTTCCACGAAAAAGACGGGCAGCTTCATGCCGAGCGCAACGCCCTTAAAAATTTGGGGCGCAAACCTAAAAAGGGGGCTACAATGTATATAACGCTTGAACCCTGCTCTACCGCGGGCAGAACGGGGGCTTGTACCGACGCGATTATTGAAGCGGGCATTTCCAAAGTAGTTATTGGCGCTTTCGACCCTAATCCCGCGCATGCCGCAAGGGCTGTGGGCATTTTAAAAAACGCGGGAATACAGGTAGTTTGCGGCGTGTTAAAAGAGGAGTGCCAAAACCTAAACTTTATATTCAACTACTATATAACCAAAAACGAAGCCTTTGTTTTGGCGAAGTTTGCGGTAAGCAAAAATTTAAAACTAACCGAAAAGGACGGCGTGCAAAGCCGTATAAGCTGCGGCGAAGCGAATGCTAACACAATGCGTTTGCGAAAACTCTTTTCGGCGATAGGGGTGGGCTTTAATACATATTTAAGCGACAACCCGCGCCTTACTGCAAGGATAGACGGCAAAGAATTTTGCGGAAAAAGGCTCTTGTTCGACACTTCGCTTAATTGCATAGACAACCTGCGCGGCAACCTTTTTACCGACAAGTTTGCCGAAAATACATACGTTGTTTGTTGCGAAAATTCGCCCGCCGAAAGGCAAAAGTTTTTGTCAACAAAGGGCGTGAAATTGCTGAAAATTAAAGGCGAAAAAAATTCTCCCGACTTTTGGAAAGGGCTAAAGACGCAGCTTGCAGGCCTTCGCATTTCGTCGCTTATGGTAGAGGGCGGCTCTAAAATTTTAACTTCGCTTTTTAGCGCAGGGGCGGCCGACGCCTTTTGTGTATACCAAAGCCCGACGCCTTTAAGCGAAAGCGGCCTAAACGCGCTGCCCGAAAATTTGTGGCGGAATATAAAAAATGTGCCGCCCCGAAAAATCGGCTGCGACACAATGTATACAAATCTAAAGATTTAGAGCGCTACTCGGCGTCCAGCCCGTGAAAGCCGCCGCCGTATTTTTTGTGCCTTACAAAAGGGCTTTTTCGCTTGCCGAAAGGCCTGTCGGCAAAGTCCCTTTTTTTGAAATCTTTTTTGTGCGAAAACGGCTTTTTGTCGCCGAAGCTTTTGCCGAATTTATTGTCGTTAAAAGCGCCGCTTTTGTCTCCGAATTTGCGCCCGTCAAAGTCTCTTTTAAAACGGCGTTCGCCGCCGAAATCGTCGTCGAAACGGCGTTCCCTTTTGTGCCCGAAAAAGAAATCGTCGTCGTTGCGCTTTTTGTCAAAAGGCGGCTTGCCCTCAAAATCGCGGCGCGGCTTTCTTTCAAAAGTCTTTTCGCCGTCGTTTGCGAACGGCTTTTTTAAGTTGTCGTCAAAACGGCGCCTGCGCGGCCGGCCGTCGAAGCTTAGGGGTTTGCCCTCTCTCGAAAGCGCCTGCGAAACCGAAATTTCGTTTTCGTCTACAAGCGTTTTGTCGAGGGCCGCAATCGCGTCTTGCGCCGCCCGGTCGTCGTCTAAATTTACAAAGGCAATTCCCCTAAATTCCTTCGAGAAATTGTCGCATACCATCTTTATTCGGCTTAGTTCGCCGAACGGGGCAAAAAGTTCGCGTATTTTCGCTTCGCTTGTTCTTTTAGGTAAATTTTTTATGAAAATTTCCATATTATTTGCTTTTTATTGAATGTATTTTGCAATTTCGTTTTGGTCGCTTTGCATATTGTCCGTGCCCAGCAAAAGCTGCGCAAACTCTTCGGGCGGCATTTCAAACTTTTGCGCCAAAGCCGCAAAATCTTTGTAGCTTTCAAAGTTTACCGATTTTATAACCGATTTGCAAAAAGGCTTGGGTATTAAAAAGCCGTCCCACGATTTAAGTTTCCAACAGCTTTTGGGATATATTCTTATAAAAAACAGCCTCGGGTTTTGCCTCTCGCAAATGCCGAGCGTTGTTCCGTTGAATTTGTATTTCGGGCCCCTCGGGCCGTCGGGCGTAACGCAGATGTCTTTTTTGTCTTTCAATACGTCGAAAAGCTCTTTTATTGCAACGGCCCCGCGCTTGTAGCTTGAGCCCCTTATTGCGTTTACCCCGAAATATTTGAACATTTCCGACAAATATGCCCCGTCTTTGCTCGGGCTAACAAGCCCGCACATAGGGAAGCGCCTTCTGAATTTCAGCTTTAAAAATACGGTAAAAATTATTTTGTTGTGCCAGATATATACCGCCGTAGACCCCTCTTTTGAAAAGGTGCGGCTGTCTTCGTCGGAAAATTCGAAGCGCAAAGTCGCAATCCACAACCTTACAAACACGGCAAAAATTGCGGCGCAAACTTTTTCGAAAATATTCAGTTTGTCCTTATTGTTTACTGCCGCCATATACGGGCTTTGGGTTGCTTATTTACTTGCATACACTGCGTTAACTCGGATATAGACAGTGCTTATTGGCTTTGTTTTTGTCAAGAAGATATGTTGACAAAACGCCCCGCTTTACCGATAAGACTTCTATGAAAATTCCGTTTATTATTGCGTTTTTGCTTTGCCTGTTTTGCGGTCCGGCATTTGCCCAACATACGCTAGATGCCTCTACCGACGCCGCCCTGGCCGAAAGCTTCCAGAAAATCGCATTTTCGCTTAATCCCGACGAGCGGCAGGACTTGTCGAACGCGTCGGCGATAATTATGTATTACGGGGCAAAAAACGGATTGGGCGAAGCCGAGATGCGAAAAATATTCCACGGCAAAACCGCGCGCGAAATAGTAGACTTTGCGCTAAAACTTTGCCCCTTTGCAAAAGACGAAAGCCTTAGGATAAATTCGAAAACTGCGGCCGACTTTTCGAAAAGCTATGCCGAGCTTTTAATGAATTTGCCGTTGAAAAAGCAAAGGGCGCTAAGCTCCGCAATTTCGCAGGCATTGTTGTCGGGGCAAACTTCGGGCAAACAATACATTGAAATCTTGGCCGAATTTAACGGCAAAACCGCCGACGAAATAGTTGCCCAGTTCGGGAATAGGCTTTCCTTTTAATTACGCATTAACTTGATTGGTAAAACGTTATAAGTGGGACATTTCGCCTTTTTCGCCAAAAAAGTACTTGACGAAGCCTCTCAAATTTAGACTATGTATCCTTTTATTCTTCACGGATATGCAAGACGATACAAACAATAATAAGGAATTCTCGAGAGTGCTTACCGTTCTCAATAAGATGGGCATACACGCAAGGCCTGCCGCTATGATTGTGCGTATATCCAACAAATATCCGTCTACCGATATTTGGGTGGAAAAAGACGGCGAAAGGGTAAACGGCAAGAGCATTATGAGCCTTATGATGCTTGCCGCAGGCCGCGGCTCGAAAATAAAGTTTGTAGCCCAGGGCGAAGACGCCGAACAAATGCTCGACGAAATAGACGCGTTGTTTGCGCGCGCTTTCGACGAAAAAGATTAGTCTTTTTGCCGTTTCTTGTTGTATTCGGCGCAAACTGCGCCATTATCGCCTAAAAATACAATAAAGACAGGCGTAATTTATGAAGGATTTTGTTTTTTACTCTCCTACAAAAGTCGTGTTCGGCGAAAACGCGCAACAAAATGTAGCCGAATGTATAGGGGAATTTTCGGGCACAAGGGTTTTGCTGCATTTCGGCGGCAAAAGTGCGGAAAAGTCGGGCTTGCTTGGCGAGGTTGAAACTTTGCTTAAAAAGGCCGGCATTGAATTTGTAAAGCTTGGCGGCGTTGTTGCAAACCCGCAGCTTGGCAAGGTAAAAGAGGGCATAAAGCTTTGCAAAGCCGAAAATATAGACTTTATTTTGGCAGTCGGCGGCGGCTCGGTTATAGATTCCGCAAAAGCCATTGCCTACGGCGTCAAATACAACGGCGACGTTTGGGATTTTTATTCACGAAAAGCGCAGGCAAAAGACGCCTTGCCCGTGGGCGCAATTTTAACTATGGCGGCCGCCGGCAGCGAAATGAGCGACGCGAGCGTTATAACCAACGACGACGGGCTTTTAAAGCGCGGCTATAGCAGCGCATATGGGCACTGCAAGTTTGCGCTAATGAACCCGAAGCTTACTTTTACGGTGTCGGCCTACCAAACGGCAAGCGGCTGTGCAGACATTTTAATGCACACTTTCGAGCGCTATTTTTCCGTTCAAGGCGACAGCGTTTTGCAGGACGAAATTGCGCAAGGGCTTGTAAAATCCGTAATTGTGAATGCAAAGATTGCGGTCAAAGACCCCGAAAACTACAACGCGCGCTCCGAAATTATGTGGGCTTCTACGCTGTCGCACAACGGAACAACGGGCGACAGGTTTTTGGGCGACTGGGCATGCCACCAGCTTGAGCACGAGTTAAGCGCGCTATACGGCGTTGCCCACGGCGCGGGGCTTGCGGCGGTTTGGCCTACTTGGGCAAAATACGTTATGGATACCGACTTTAAGCGCTTTGCAAAGCTGGGCCGCGGCGTTTTCGGCATAGACGAGCCTAGCGACGAGCTTGCCGCAACTATGTGCGTTGAAAAGTTTAGGGAATTTTTTAGGCAAATAAATATGCCCGTTTGCGTTGCCGATATGGGAATATCCAAAACCGACTACAACCCGCAGCTTCTCGCCGAAAAATGCAGCTTTTTTGGTACGCGCAGCATTGGCGCATTTAAAAAGCTTAACCAAACGGATATGTGCAATATATACGAAAAGGCGTATTTGGGTGTGTAGATGAGCGTTATTTCTTTAAGCGAAGTTTCGTATAGATACGGTGCGCACGTTTTGCTGGACTGCGCCGATTTGAATATTGCCGAGGGCGACAGGCTTGCCCTTGTAGGCCGCAACGGCTGCGGCAAAACAAGTTTGCTAAAGCTTATTTCGGGCGAGCATTTGCCCGATTTAGGGCTTGTAGAGCGCAAAAACGGAATTAAAACGGCGTATCTGCAGCAAGATGTTCCAATGTCTTTAAGCGGTTCGGTATATTCCGTTGTAGCTTCGGGGCTGGGCGAAAAGGGCGAAATTTTTTGCAGGTACAACCAACTGCTTTCGATGGTAGACAGCCCCGATTTCGCGCAATTTCAGGCCGAATTCGACGCGCTTTCGCACAGGATAGACGAAATGTCCCTATGGGGCTTGGGCGCCGAAATTTCCGACACGGTAAAAAAGCTGGAGCTAGATCCAAACTTGGAGCTTTCTACCGCATCGGCGGGCATAAAGCGCAGGGCACTGTTGGGCAAGGGCTTTGTGTCGAACCCCGACGTTCTTTTGCTTGACGAGCCTACCAACCACCTTGACATAGACTCGGTTTTGTGGCTTGAAAAATTCCTTAAGGAGTGCAAAAAAACGCTTGTGTTTGTTTCGCACGACAGGACTTTTTTGCGCAATTTGGCGACAAGGGTTGTCGAGGTAGACAGGGCAAAGCTTATATCTTTCGACTGCCCGTTCGACGAATTTATAGTTAGAAGGGACGAGCTTTTAAAGTCGCAGGAGCGCAACGAGGCGGCTTTCGACAAAAAGCTTGCAAAGGAGGAAGTTTGGCTTAGGCGCGGCATAAAAGCGCGCAGAACCCGAAACGAGGGCAGGGTGCGCGAGTTGATGAAACTTAGGCAGATACGAAGCCAAAGGCGCAGCCGCGCGGGCGTTTTAGACCTTAAGATTGCCGGCCCCGTAGAGGGCGGGCAAAAGGTTTTCGAGGCCGAAAACGTTTCGCTTTCGTTCGGCGGCAAAAAGATTATAGACGGTTTTTCGACCACAATTTACAGGGGCGACAAAATAGGCATTATAGGCCGCAACGGCATAGGTAAAACCACATTGCTTAACGTGCTGCTTGGCAAAATTAAGCCCGATTCGGGCAATGTTGAAACTGGCACAAATTTTAAGGTGGCGTATTTCGACCAGCTAAGGGCTAAACTAAACGACAAAAGCTCGCCCTTCGACTTTGTCGGCGAGGGTTCCGACTTTGTCGGCGTTTTGGGGCAAAGGCAAAATACGGCGGGCTATCTGCAAAAGTTTATGTTTAGCCCCGAGCAGATTTACGGCGAAATTGGCATGCTTAGCGGCGGCGAAAAAAACAGGCTTATGCTTGCAAAGCTTTTTACGGCTCCCGCCAACGTTTTGGTTTTAGACGAGCCTACCAACGACTTGGATATGGAAACCATAGAGATTTTGGAGGCCGCGCTCGTTTCGTTCGAAGGCACCATTTTGCTTGTTTCGCACGACAGGTCTTTCCTTAACAACATTGTAACGGGCGTATTTTGCTTCGGCGAAAACGGCAAAATTACGGAACTAGTTGGCGGCTACGACGAATGGGAAAAATACGCCGCGCAAAACGAAAAAATACAGCCTCCGCAAAAAGACGAAAAAAAGAAAATTGCATATACGCAAAAAAAGCGCGAAAAGTTTACCAACCGCGAGCGCGCCGAGCTTGAAAGCATTCCCCAAAAAATAGACGCGCTAGAAAGCGAAATGGCCGAACTTACCCAAAAGTTGCAGTCGGCCGATTTTGTCAGGGCAAATTCCGCAAAAATAGCCGAAATAAACGGGCGCATTGCGCAGATTCAAAAGGAGGACGAAGAGCTTTTTGCAAGGTGGGAATTTTTGCAGGAGCGCAAAGACAGCCTTGAAAACCCCGACAAATAGCGCGGGGTTTTGCCGCCAATGCCGCTAAAGGGAAATGCTTATTGCAAGCCTGGCACACCTGGGATAGGGGCGCACACCCGCTACGGGCTGCCACGACGAATTGAACAGGTTTGAAATTTCGGCCGAAATGCAAATTCGGTTTTCGAGAATATTCGGAACGTACGAAATTTCGAACGAGCTTAACACGGGGTTTAGCGTTCCGCTTCTTAGCAGGTTTTGCTCCTGAAACCTCAGCTCGTTTTTAAGACCTATTTTCAGATTGTCGAGTATGTTGTATTCAACCTTTAAAATGGCCCGGTGTTTTGCCCAGTCGCCGAAATAAAAGCTTGCGTCGTAGTGCTGCCATTGCCAGTCCTCGCTTTTTTCGGTAAATATGTAGGCCGCAAAAATCTTTATGTTCGGCTCCGAAAATTCGTATTCGCACTCAAGCTCAAGCCCGAAAGTTTCGCCGTCTACCGCCGTTGCCTTGCGCTGGAACGGGCTTGAAAATTCGTAGCCCCATTCGGTTAAATCGCAGTCTTTGCGGTAGAAAATCTTTGGCGTAAGCGAAAGATTGCCCCGCGTTATTTTTACGCCGCCTTCGGCGTTTAGGGTGTGCTGCAGCGGCAGGTATGGGTTGCCGCCAAAAGGCCCGCCGTCTCTGCCGCCTATTGCGGTATAGGAGGGAGCTTGCGAGGTTTTCGCAAAATCCAAATAGCACAAAAACGGCATTTGCGCGTTTTCGTTTGCATATTCCATTCGCGCCGCGGGGTTTACGGCCACGGCATAGCCGCGGCAATAGTCGGCATTTAAGCCCGCCAAAATTTTGGCGCTGTCGCGGGTTGTGCTGTAAAATATCCATTCGGGCAAAGCCGCAATCTTAAAGCGGTCGCGCGCAAAAGTTCCCCCCGAAAACGGGTAGTTTGTAAAAAGCCCCGTGCTTTGAATGTTGTCGTGGGCAAAGTCGGCCTTTAAATTCAGGCGCAGCCTTTCCGTGCCCGTCTGCCCCGAAAGCGAAACAAAATACACGTTCGTTTCGTGCTCGGCCTTGTAGTTGGCGGTCGGCATTGTGTATAGGTCGTCGTTCTTTCGGTAGTATGCCGAAAGGCTTATTTTGTTAAATTCGTTTATTTCGGCGCTTGCGTTGTATAAAAACAGGTTTGTGCGCAAGGCTTCGTATTCTAAAATGCCGAAGGGGCGCGGCACATACATATTCGGCCAGCCGTAGTTTTTGGATTGGTAGCCGTAAAAAAATGTCGATTTAATTTTGCCGTAGTAGGCGTTTATTCTGCCCGAATACATGTTTAAAAGGCTGTCGGTGTTGTCGAATGGGCCCGAGGCTTCGGCGCGGTTGTAGAAAAAGTCGGCCGACAGTTTAAGCTTGTTTTCAAAATCGTTCTTTACCGCGGCGTATGCCGAAAGCGAAATTTCGCCGTAGCTGCCTATAACGGTTTTTGCCGACAACGTATTGCTTTCTATTTCGGCAAAGTCGTAGAAAACGCAACCCGAGGCCGAGTTAAAGCCCCTAAAATTGTTTTGGCTGGAAAACAAAAATTCGGGCTTTTTAAGCATAATTTCGGGCACGGGTATTTCGGCGGCATAGTGCCCCGTTTGCGGGTCGTAGATATTTGCGTTGCCTATGCTTATTCCCGAATTTTCGAACGAAGCGCCCCTAAGGGAAATGTCGCTTTGCATGTTGCTTCTGCCGTATAGGGAGGTGTCGGGCTCGAATTTAAGCGATTCTGCAAGCCCCAAGTCGCCGTTGGTGCCTACGCTTACAAAGGGCGTTTGCGCGCTTTCCGTGGCGCCAAGCTCGTCTAAAATGCCGCCGAATTCGGGCTCGCCGGCGCCGTCGGCACGGGCTGCAACAAGGGCGCAAAGCATTTGCAAAACGGCGGCGAGCGTTTTCGCCTTAAAATTGGTACGTTTGTGTTTTTGCATATTTTTGGCGAGAAAAGCCCCGAATATATGTTAAGTCAATAAAAAAATTAGTTAACATATATTTTAAATGCCGCCTTTGGCCCGCAATTTTTTTGGTTGAAGAATTTTTGCCGCTGTGAGATATTGCGCAGCATAAGTACAATATGAAAAAAGACCCAAGCACAATAGCCCTAAAATTTATGCAGGCAAACGGCGAATATCTTTCGGGCGAGGCTTTGTCGAAATATTTCGGGCTAAGCAGGGTGGGGTTGCGCCAAAAAATAGAGCTTTTAAAGGCCGACGGTTTTTCGTTTTCGGCGGTGCGCAAACTTGGCTACAGGCTTGAAGGCCTGCCGAAAACTCCCCGCAAATACGCTTTTTTTGCCGAAATAGCCGGGCTTGGCTTGGGGTGTACGCCGGTATTTTTCGACACTGTCGACAGCACAAACGTAAGGGCTTTGTCGCTTGCGGTGGAAAACCCCGAAAATTCCTACGCGGTTTTGGCCTTGGAGCAGACAAAAGGCAGGGCGGCCTGCGGCGGAAAGTGGCGTTCGCGCAAAAAGTCGTTTGCGCTAAGCTGCTCGCTTTCGCCCATGCGCGCCGTTAAAGGCAGGGGCTTGCTAAGCGAAAGTCTCGCAAAAAAGGCGGCATTGCTTCTGCAAAAAAGCTGTTCGGGAAAATTGCTGGCTCAAAAAAACGCGGTTTACCTAAACGGCGAAAAACTGTGCGGGGTGTTGTGCGAATTTTTAAGCGAGGGCGATTTTGTAAGCTCGCTTAGCGCGGGCATAGGGGTAAACTATGCGGCTTTGCCCGAAAGCGCCAACCCGAATGTTTTGGCGGCCACTTTGGCAAAGGTGTTTTTCGAAAACCTGCCGGTGTAAAAATGGCAATATTTCAAAGTTAATCGTTTTTAATTATTAAACTGATAATTTTGACATATTGAATTGATTTAGGCAATGAGGTAAAATAGCGGGTTTAGGGCGTCGCTGTTTGAATGAAATAAAGTATATGCGGCGCAAAAAACGACTTTTTTACGCAAAATGGATTGGATAAACAACTTGGTTTTCGGTACGGGCATTGCCCATTCAATAGCCGTGTTTTCGGCGGTTATAGCCTTGGGCGTGGCCCTGGGCAAAGTTAAGATTTGCGGCATTTCGCTCGGCATTACATGGGTGCTTTTTGCGGGATTGGCGCTGTCGCACTTCGGCATTACGGTGGAAGACGGCGTTCTCCACTTTATGAAGGAATTCGGCCTTGTCTTGTTCGTATACTCGATAGGTTTGCAGGTGGGCCCGGGTTTCTTTTCGTCGTTTAAAAAAGACGGCTTTAAGATGAATATGATTGCCGTAGGAGGCGTGCTTTTTAGCTCGGCCGTTGCGGTTATGTTGGGGTATGCAACCAATACTTCCATTTCGACAATGTCGGGCGTGCTTTCGGGCGCGGTTACAAACACTCCCGGTTTGGGTGCCGCCCAGCAGACCTATTCGGACATACACAATGCCGCCGACACTACCATAAGCTTGGGCTATGCCGTGGCGTATCCATTCGGCGTTTTGGGCGTTATAGGCACAATTATTTTAATGAAATACGCCTTTAGGATTAACCCCGAAAGGGAAATGGCAAAAATTTCGGGCAGCGGGGCGGCAAAGAATGTTGTAAGGGTTTCGGTGCTGCTTACAAACCAGGACTTAATCGGCAAAAAAATGTGCAAGGCCGCCGAGTTGCTTAATTCGGACTTTGTAATATCGAGAATATGCCGCGCAAACGGCGAGTTTGACGGCGTTACCCCCGACACGGTTTTTGCCGAAGGCGACAAGCTTAGGGTTATATGCGACGAAAATTTGGCCGACAACATTTGCGCAAAGCTGGGCGAAAAGATAAATATGGAATGGAACAAGTCGTTCTCGAAGCTTGAGGCAAGGCGCATAATGGTAAGCAACATAGAAGTTGCGGGTAAAGACCTTCAAAAATTGGGCTTGGCCGGCGGCTATTCCTTTAACATTACAAGGGTAAACAGGGCGGGCATAGACCTTGTTGCCCACCCAGATTTAAAACTTCAGCTTGGCGACAGGGCAACGGTTGTGGGTATGCCCGAAGCCGTTTCGGGGGTTGAAAAAACCTTGGGCAATTCCATGCTAAAGCTGCGCAAACCCAATTTGCTGCCCTTGTTTGTCGGTCTTATTTTGGGTATGCTTTTGGGCACTTTGCCCATACTTATTCCGGGTGTTCCGCAGCCCATAAAACTGGGTTTGGCGGGCGGCCCGCTTATTGTTGCAATACTTATGGGGCGCTACGGCTACCAAATGAAATTCCCCACCTATATGACAATGAGCGCAAACTTTATGATTAGGGAAATAGGCATTTCGCTATTTTTGGCGGGCGTAGGCTTGGGCGCGGGCGGCTCGTTTGTAGACACAATGACGCACGGCGACGGCTTTGAATGGATGTGTCTGGGCGCGGTTATAACGTTGGCTTCGGCGTTTTTTATGTGCATAGTCGGCAGGCTCTTTAAGTGCGACTACTATACGATTTTGGGTATGCTTTCGGGCTCTATGACAAACCCGACGGCATTGGCGTATTCGAATTCCATATCGCCGTGCGACAGGCCCAATGTTGCGTATTCTACGGTTTACCCGCTTTCGATGTTTATGAGGGTATTGTGCGCGCAAATGATAATCATATTCCTGGCGTAGCGCGCATTAAAATGCGGGTTGTTTAGGCCTGCTTTAAAAATTTTTTTGCGGCGGTTCTCAAAAGGGCCGCCGCTTTTTTTATGTCTTTTTGCCCGAAAATTGCGCTTATTACGGCAACTCCGCAAATCCCGCTTTTTTCGAAAAGTTCAATGTTTTCGAGATTTATGCCGCCTATTGCAACAACGGGAATTTTTACCGCATTGCATATTTCCCTTAATGTGTTAATCGAAACTATTTTGGCATCGTCTTTCGACGAAGTTTTAAACATAGCCCCAACTCCCAGATAGTCGGCCGAGCCTCTTTCGGCCTGCAGCGCCTGTTGTACGGATTGAACCGACACGCCTATAATTTTGTCTTCCCCCAAAATTTTGCGGGCGTTTGCCAAAGTTTCGTCGCTTTGGCCTATGTGCACGCCGTCGGCATTTGCAAGCTTTGCAATATGAACGTCGTCGTTTACAACAAATTTTACGTTTTTTTCTTTGCAAAGTTTTGCGGTTTGTTTTGCCTGCTCTAAAAATTCGCCGTAGGGCAATGCCTTTTCCCTAAGCTGGATAAATGTTGCCCCGCCTTCTATTGCAAGCTCTATGGCGCTATTTAGCGGCTCGCCGTCTTTTAGCCAATGCCTGTCGCTTACGGCGTAAACAAGTAAATCAGCAGCGTTCATATTTTGCAAAATTGTCCAGCTCTTTTGCCGACATATTGTAGAGGGCGTCTATTATTTTTGCGGCGTAGGCCATATTGCCGTCGCCGCCTTGCAGTTTTGCATGCGCAATTTCGCCCGCTACGCCCATTGCCGATACGGCCGCAACGGCGGCCGACAAAGGCTCGTTTTTATTGGCCGCCAAAAATGCCGCCAACATTCCCGAAAGCTGGCAGCCGGTGCCCGTAATGCTTCCCATTTCGGGGCGGCCGTTGTGTATGGCATAGGCGGTTTTAGCGTCGGCAACAATGTCGGTTTTGCCTGTAATGACAACAATAAAGCCGCGCTTTTCGGAAAGGTCTTTTGCAAGCTTTGAGGCTTTTGCCAGGTTTTGGGCGTCTTGGGCGTCGCTTTCCGAAACGTCTACCCCGCGCGATTGCGAGCTGGCCGCATTTGCCAAAACTTTAATTTCGGAATAGTTGCCCTTAACAAGGGCTATTTTTGCGGAATCGATAATCTGCAGGGCGGTTTTTGTGCGAAGGCTGCTTGCCCCCGCGCCTACGGGGTCCAGCACAACGGGTATATTGTTTTCGTTGGCGGTTTTGGCTGCGATTAGCATAGACTCAATCGTTCGGGCATTTAAAGTGCCTATGTTTAAATTTAAAGCCGAGCATATAGAGCATATTTGGGCTACCTCTTCGGCATCGTCGGCCATAATGGGGCTTGCCCCGCACGCAAGCAGCGTGTTTGCAACGCCGTTTACAGTTACATAGTTTGTTATGTTGTGCACAAGGGGTTTTGCCTTGCGCACGTTGTCTAAATATTTTCCGAGCATATTTTTTATTTTGTGCGTAAATTTCTTTTACAAAATCGCACGATTGTCGAGAAAATTTGCGCGGGATATGACCGCAAATAGCCCGCTTTGCGGAAAAGTGTAGCGCCGTTTTTTGCGGGGGAGATTTTTTTGCCTAAAAAAACAAAAAACGCGCAAATTTTAAAAATTTGTTGACATTTTGAAAAAACAGGAGGAATGTTAAAGGCATATTCATCTGATGATATGATATTCAGTTGAGCGGACAACCAATATTATAAAATGCAGCTACAGCCCCTAAAAGTTCAAAAGAAAAGCCTTGCCGACGAGGTTGCCGACAGGCTGCGCGCGCAGATTGCGGCGGGCGAATATGCCGTGGGCGAAAAGCTGCCCGCCGAACCCAAGCTTATGGAGCTTTTCGGGGTGGGGCGTTCCAGCGTAAGGGAGGCCATAAAGCTTTTGTCCAATTCGGGCATACTTAGCGTAAGGCAGGGTCTGGGTACGTTTGTTTCGTCGCGCTACGCAAAAGACGAGCCTATGGCAAGCCGTCTAAGCCGCGCCGACGAGGCCGATTTGGACGAGGTGCGCCGCCTGCTTGAAATGAAAATTTCGGAAAAGGCGGCTTTAAAGCGCAGCGATTCGGATATGGAAAACATAAACGAATCGCTCGAAAAAATTAGGCAGGCAAACAAAAGCTGCGACCTTAAAAAATGCGTCGACGCCGACATAGAGTTCCACACCGCCATAGCGGTGGCCTCGCACAACGAAATATTTTTCGAGCTATACAAGGCGGCCTCTTCGCATCTTAGAAAATGCTACCTAAAAAAGTACAAAGACTACAAAATTTTTGCGACGGCCGAAACCCTGCACGAAAGTCTGGTTAAAAGCATTGCCCAAAAAGACGCAAAAAAGTCTTGGGATATCGCCGAAAAAATCATAAAACACGGATAGACAATTTTTACAAAAACGCGCGGGCAGTTTCCCGCATAACTTAAACACAAAAAAAAGAAAGACACTAAAATGGCAAATTACTTCAATACCCTATCGCTTAGGGAAAAGTTAAGACAGCTAAACCAGGCTTCGTTGATGGACCGCTCGGAATTTTCGGACGGCGTAGAAGCTTTGAAGGGCAAAAAAATAGTTATTATAGGTTGCGGCGCGCAGGGCTTAAACCAGGGCTTAAACCTTAGGGACAGCGGCTTGGATATTTCCTACGCATTGCGCCAGTCGGCAATAGACCAAAAGCGCGATTCGTGGAAAAACGCAACAAACAACAATTTTAAAGTAGGCACCTACGAAGAGTTGATACCTTCGGCCGACTTGGTAATTAACCTTACCCCCGACAAACAGCACTCGAAGGTTATAGCGGCCGCAATGCCGTTGATGAAACCCCATTCGGCTTTGTCGTATTCGCACGGTTTTAATATCGTAGAAGAGGGCATGCAAATCCGCAAAGACATAACAGTTATAATGGTTGCCCCCAAATGCCCTGGTTCCGAAGTTAGAGCCGAATATCTGAGAGGCTTCGGCGTTCCCACATTGGCTGCGGTTCACCCCGAAAACGACCCCGACGGCAAGGGCTGGGCATACGCAAAGGCATATTGCGTAGGCATAGGCGCAAACAAGGCGGGCGTATTGAAATCTTCGTTCGTAGCCGAAGTTAAGTCCGACCTTATGGGCGAACAGACCATTCTTTGCGGTTTGCTGCAAACGGCCTCCGTTCTTTGCTTCGACAAAATGGTCGAAAACAAAATCGACCCATCGTATGCGGCAAAGCTCGTTCAATACGGCGTAGAAGTAATCACCGAAGCCCTGAAACACGGCGGCATAACGGGCATGTTCGACAGGCTTTCGAACCCCGCAAAAATCAAGGCCTTCCAGTTGGCCGAAGAGCTTAAGCAAATTATGCGCCCGCTCTTCCAAAAGCACCAAGACGACATTATGTCGGGCGAATTTAGCCGCATAATGATGCTCGACTGGGCCGACGGCGACAAAAAGCTTTTGACATGGAGAGCCGAAACTGCGGAAACTGCTTTCGAAAAAACTCCCGCGGGCACAATGCACATAAGCGAGCAGGAATACTTCAACAACTATACCATTTTGGCTGCTTTCATAAGGGCTGGTGTTGAATTGGCGTTCGAAACAATGTGCGAAGCAGGCATACAGCCCGCCTCGGCATACTACGAATCGCTGCACGAAGTTCCGCTAATTGCCAACACAATCGCGCGCCGCAAGCTCTACGAAATGAACCGCATTATTTCGGATACTGCCGAATACGGCAACTACCTTTTCTACAACGCCTGCAAACCTTTGTTGGCCGACTTTATGAAAAAGGTAACTCCCGAATTGGCCGGCAAAGACTTCAACGAAGGCAAAGACGGCTCGGTAGACAACGCGCAGCTGGTTGAAGTAAACGAAAAATTGCGCAACCACCCGATAGAAATTGTGGGCATTAAATTGCGCAAATACATGACCGCAATGAAACCCATTAAAACTCTCTAATAGGTTTTAATTTTTCGACAAGACGGGAGTTTGCATTGCTCCCGTCTTTTTTAATCCAAAAGGGGCTTTTTTATATGGAAAATATCGTTTCGATGCAAAATATATGCCTTGCCTACGAAGGCGTAGGCGTTTTCGAAAATCTGGATTTTGAAATAAAGCGCGGGCAAAACTATGTTATAGGCGGCAAAAGCGGCTCGGGCAAAAGCAGTTTCGGCAAGCTTGTTTGCGGGCAGATGAAACCCGATTCGGGCTCGGTTAAAACCGAATTTAACCCCGAAAACAAACTGCAGGCCGTCGCGTATTATATGGATAATTGGTATAAGTTTTCGAGCCTCGACGGCGACAGGAATTTTTACTACCAGCAGCGCTACGACAAGCAGGAAGACGACACAACCCTTACCGTCTACGCCGAGCTTATGCGCTTTGGCGAAAAACACGGACTTGATTTTGAAAAGGCGCACCCGCTTTTGGAAAAATTCGGTTTTTTGCACTGCAAAGAAACGCAGCTAATAGAGCTTTCCAGCGGCGAGCACAAAAAATTGCAGCTGACAATGGCGCTTTGGTACAAGCCCCAGCTTTTGGTTTTAGACGAGCCATACACGGGGCTCGACAAAAATTCAAGGCATGTTTTAAACGATGTTTTAGACGCCTACTCGAAAGAGGGGCTAACCTATATTCTTATAACCGCCGACGGGCAGTTGCCGGAATCGGCAACAAATTTCGGCAAGCTTGAAGGCAAAAAATTCGTAAAAGTAGCAAGTGCTAACGAGCTTAATTGCGCCGAAGTCAGGGTAAAAGAGGAGGTTCCCTACTTTTTGCAGCAGCCCCCCAAGTGCGACTGCACAAATTTTATAGACATAAAAAACGTTAGCGTGCGCTACGGCGAAAAAACCGTGCTAAGCGGCGTAAATTGGCGTGTAAACAAGGGCGAAAAATGGCTGCTTCAGGGCAGCAACGGTTCGGGCAAATCAACCCTGCTTAGCCTGCTAGACGGCGACCACCCGCAGGCCTACGCCAACGACATAACCCTTTTCGAAAAGCCGAGGGGTTCGGGCGAAAGCATTTGGGACATAAAAAAGATGATAGGTATAATTTCGCCCGAGCTTCACTGGTATTTCGAAAAAAATTCTACGGTGTACAATTCGGTTGCTTCGGGCTTTCACGACAGCATAGGCTGGTTTTTGGACGTAAGCTACGACGAGCAGAAAAAGATAGAGCTTTTGCTTAAGTTTTTCGGCATATACGAGTATAAAGACAGATACATGTATACATTGCCGCTCGGCAAACAAAGGTTGGCGCTGCTTGCAAGAACAATGGTTAAAAACCCGCCGCTTTTAATTTTAGACGAGCCTTGCCAGGGCTTGGACAACGCCCAAACCAGACTCTTTAACGACGCCCTGGACGACTTGGGCGTTTACGGCAAAACAATAATATATGTTGGACACTACGAAACGCAGCTGCCGAAGTGCATAGACCACAAGCTTGTTTTGGAAAAGGGAAAGACGGTATATTGCGGCGTGGCTTAATTTTGCTTGACCGGCAAACGGCTATCGGGAAAATTTTTACAAAACAATCCGGCTATGAAATTATTTGTTTTTGCATTTACGGCTCTTTTTGCGCTTTCGGGCGGGCTTTTCGCGGGCAATGCGCCCTTTGAAATAGGCAATAATATGCTGTTTGTCGGCTACCACGCCTCGCTAAGGTGCCCAAACGACGGCTCTTCGGCAAAAAATTACGACGCCTTTGCCGTAAATTCGTGCAGGGTAGATATGTGGCCCGATACCTCGGAATACGTTAAAAACTACGAAACGCAGTTTTCGTATCCCAACGGCGAAAAGGCGTATATATTCAGCTCGTACGATTTCGAAAGTGCCGACTTGCATTTTAAATGGATGCGCCAATACGGCATAGACGGCGCTTTTTTGTACAGAAAAATTGGGCAGCTAAACAAGATGTCGCCCGAATATGCCGACTATTTTAAGGTTTTGGCAAACGTTAAGGCGGCGGCCGAGCAAAACAAAGTGGGCTTTGCATTGTCGTATTATCTCGACGGCGAAGTTTTAGCGCAGCAGCTTATGGACGACTGGCGGGAAATTTCGAAAACCCTAAAGCTGGCCGAAAGCCCGAACTATATGCGCTACAAATTAAAGCCGCTTGTGTGCATTTGGGGCGTAGGTTTTACGGGGAAAAGCTTTAAAACAAAGCTTTCGCAGATGGAAAAGTTTGCCGAATTTTTAAAGTCGCAAAACTGCTCGCTTATGTTTGTCGTCCACGAAAATTTTAGAACGCAGGATTCGCAAGGCGCAAGAGAAGTTCGCCTGTTTTTGGCAAAATATGCCGACATAATAATGCCGTGGTATGTGGGGCGCTGCTTTGCCGACAAAACGGGGTTAAGGGCAACCCTTTACGGCAAAACGCCGCTAAACAAGCTTGTAAGCGACGATATAGAATGGTGCTCCGACAAAAAAATAATGTATATTCCCTCCGTATATGCGGGCTTTTCGTGGTACAACAAAACAAAGGGAAATGGGGTTGCCAAATCGTTTTCAAAGCTCGACAAAGTGCCCAGAAAGCGCGGAACTTTGCTTTGGGCAATGGCGCGCAGCTGCGTGGAAGGCGGCGCGCAAAGCCTGTATATTGCGGATTTCGACGACATAGGCGAAGCCACCGCAATTTACAAATTGTCGTCTACCCCGCCGAATGTGGGCGACACGCGTTTTGTTGCGCTGGAAGACTCTTTAAAGAGCGACTGGTATCTGTATTTGGCAAGCCGGATAAAGGAAATGCTTAAAAGCGGCGAGACTTTTAGCATACCGGCGGAATCCGAAAAATAGTTTTTTTTATCGCAAAAATAAAAGAGCCGAAAATATTTTCGGCTCTTTTGCGTTTATGCTTTGCGTTAAAAGCTAGTCTTTTTTGTTGTATACCCAAGGTTCGCCCAACTTTTCGGGGTAGGGCAAGTCTAGCAGCTTGCAAATGCCTATGGTAATGCGGTAGGCGTACGAATCCAAATACTCGCGCGGATATTTCCTTTCGGCGCCTATTTCGTGCAAAATAAACTTGTTGCCGAAAATTGAATACAACACCATTGCCCAGTAGTATTGGCGCGCCCAGTATAGCTTGTTTTCGCTTATGTCGGGGCGCAAAACCCTAAGTTTGTCTATAAGTTTGTTTGTGGCATTGTAGCAAATATTCCTGATTTCGGTGTCTATCTGGTCTCTTGCATCTACCAACAATGTCGAAACCAAGCCGCTTAGATAGGGGATTTTCTTCTTTTCGTCGAAGAGAATCGTTAAAAGGTGGTTTGCCGAATTGTAAAGTGCTTCGCCGAAAATCTGCGGGTTGTTGTCGGCGTCGTTGTAGTCGAAATAGTCGAAAATCGTGTCCAACTTTGCCAGGTTAATGAAGTAGTACCTGATTGTTGTGTGGAACAAATTTTTCTTTGTGTCGAAATGGTATATGATTGCGCTTGTTTTCGTTCCCGCAAGCTTTGCAATGTCGTTAATGGAGGCGTCGAAATAGCCCCTTTGCGAAAACAGTTTTGCGGCGGTTTTTATCAAAATAAAACGCTTCTTTTCGCCCTGAACGTTTCTTCTTTTTCTTGCCGAATGATTCTTTGTCTTGCCCATAATTATATATTTTGATTGATGAAATTGTATTTATAACATAGTGAATTTTAAAAAGAAAGCAAAAAGTTGATTTTTCTGCCTATTATTTTCACTATACCAAGCTCTTCTTGGCTATTTATCGGATATATTGCGATTAGTTAAAATTTACTTGACGCAAATTCGGCGATTTAAAAAATCGAAAACGAATTCAACTGAACGTTAACAATATCAAGTATATATGGCTAAACTACCAAAATTTTTCGCCTATTTTGCGGCTGCGCTTATGTCCATTTCGGCATATTCGGGAGATTTAAATTCAAATTCAAAACCCGTAGATTTTGCAAATGTAAGAATGGGAACCCGCAATTCCAGGTTCTATTATTTTGTTTCGGCGGCGCGCCCCGAGGGAATGATTCAGCTTTCGCCCGACACAAAACCCGAGGGCACCTG
The DNA here is from genome assembly GCA_934660865.1 of uncultured Opitutales bacterium. Taxonomy (GTDB): domain Bacteria; phylum Verrucomicrobiota; class Verrucomicrobiia; order Opitutales; family Intestinicryptomonadaceae; genus CAKUIA01. Next base: position 47,016 of record CAKUIA010000008.1, on the reverse strand, counting down.
GGGGGCTGGCTACATATATGTCAGAGACGAAATAAGGTGCTTTAGCCACATACACTCTTGGCAAATATCGGGGTTGCCCGTTATGCCTTTTACGGGCGAATTGGGCCAATACAAGGGCTTTGAATCGCTAAAAGACAAGTTTTCGCACGACGACGAAGTCGCAAAACTGGGCTACCACAAAGTGTTCTTGCAAAATCAAAAAACAAAGGTAGAGCTTACCGCAACTTCGAGGGTTGGCTTTCATAAATATACTTTTTCGCCCGAAAAAGCCCCCGCGCTTATGTTCGACTTGGCCAGCGAACTCGGGCAAAGCAAGCCCGAATTTTCGCAGATGGAAAGGGTAGACTCCAATAAGATTCAGGGCTTTGTAAGAATGGCGGGGCAGATGCGCCGCAAAAATCCCTTTACGGTATATTTTACGCTGGAATTTAACCGCCCCATAGCCGAAGTTTGGGCGTGCAACTCCGACAGGTTCAAATTCGAAAAACTCGAAGACGTTTCGGGCAAGGGCGCAAGCTTTTACGTTAAATTTGCGCCTTCCAAAGAGCCTTTGCTTATGAAGGCAGGCATTTCGTTTACAAGCATTGAAGGCTCGCAAAAGAATTTGAATGCCGAGTTGCCCGATTGGGATTTCGAAAAGGCGGTTGCCGACGCCGCCGAAAACTGGAACGATGTTTTGGGCAAAATAAAGGTGTATTCGTCGGACATAAACAATGTGCGCCGCTTTTACAGCGATTTGGCCCGCGCGTTCCACCGCTCGGCAATAAACGATGTAGACGGCAAATACCCCGACAACATCGGCAAAAAAACGGTAATACGCCAGCTGCCTTTGGACAAGTCGGGCAAGCCCAAGTTTAACTCCATAAATTGCGACGCCCACTGGGGCAGCGAATTTTCGCTTTCGGCCCTTTGGTCTTTGGCGTGGCCTAAAACTTTAAGCGACAACATAAACAGCCTTATAGACTACTATCCGAGGGGCGGTATGATTGCCCGCGGCCCAAGCGGCGGCAACTACACCTTTGTTATGGTGGGCGACCAGGCTATACCGCTTATTGCCGCGGCCTACAACAAAAACATTAGGGATTTCGACGTAAAAACCGCCTACGAGGGCTGCATAAAAAACAGCGAAATAGGCGGCATACGCGACCACACCGGCTACGAAGTTCCGGCCGGCCCGTACATGAAATACTACATAGAGCGCGGCTACGTTCCCGAAGGCATAAAAAGGGCTTCGGCCAGCCATTTGCAGGGGTGCGCATTAACGCTTAATTTCGCGTTTGAAGACTGGTGCATGGCGCAGTTTGCGCTGGCAACAAACCATAAGGCCGACTACGAAAAATACCTAAAGCGCTCTAAAAACTATAAAAACGTTTTCGACAAATCCACAGGCTATATGCGCCCGAAAAATATGGCGGGCGAATTTATCGGCGGCGGCGATTGGAAGCCCATTGTAGAGCACAAAAAGGGCGAAAAAAAGCAGTTTACCCAGCGCGGCTTTGTGGAAAGCAACTCGGCCGTTATGACATACTACGTAATGCACGACTTTAATGGCCTTGCCGAGCTTATGGGCGGCAAAGACAAGCTTATAGAAAAATTGAATTGGCAGTTTGAAAAGGCAAAGCCAAGCCGCTTTTTAAACAAAGGCTCTTTGGCCGACCCGTGGGTTGACTACAGCAACGAACCCGGCATGGCAATGGCGCACGTTTTTGCCTACTTGGGCGCGTACGACCTAACCCAATATTGGGTGAGACAGGTTAAAGACACCATATATCCCGCTTCGAAAGTAGACGCAATTAACAACGCCTACAACGGCGACGAAGACGACGGCGTAGGAGGGGCCCTTGTTTCGCTGATGGCAATGGGGCTTTTCGACGCGCAAGGCGGCGCTAATGTAGACCCCGAATACATAATAACGGCGCCGGTTTTCGACAAGGTTGTAATAGAGTTGGACAACCGCTATTACAAGGGCAAAACCTTTACCATAATCGCCAAAAACAACAAGAAGGGCAATGTGTATATAGCGTCGGCAGAGCTAAACGGAAAACCGCTTAAAGAGCCCAAACTTAAGCACGGCGACTTTGCCAACGGCGGCGTTTTGGAACTGGAATTGACAAACACTCCCGTAAAAACTTTGCGCTAGTTGCGCGCGTTTTGTTGCGGCAATCCGTAGGGGAGCGCCGCAATTTTTTTATCAAAAAAAAGATTTAAGCTATGAAAATAAAAAAACTATTTTGCATTTTTTGCCTGCTGTTTGCCGCGTTGCCCATTTTTGCGGCAAAATTCGAGCACACAATATACACGGTAGACCTAAAAACCCTTTTTAAGAACGAGGCGGCTACAACCAACAAAGAGCAGATAAACATAATATTTGCCCTTACAAACATTCAGGGGCTGGCAAACCGCCAAAAGCCGCAGTTGTATCTGTTTGCGGCAAAAAATCTGACGCATACCGCCTATAAGGGCGTTTACCCGAATTTGCCGAAGTATTACGATCGGTTTTATTATATAGACAAATTTTGGTTTAATTGGTTCGAAAATAAGGGCTATATAGACGCAAAAAACGTAAAAGAGCTGAACAGCCTTGAGGAAATCTTTACCGTATTTGCCGACAAATACAAAGGCTTTATCTTGTGGGAAAAGAAGAACCCCGCGCTGCTGAATGTGTGCGCCAGCATTGCCGCCGCCGATGATATGGTTGCATTTTCGCAGGACATAGACAACGGCGTGCTTGCCAAAAAACTTGCGCCATTTGCAAAAAAAACGGTCTATGCCGACAGCTTCGGCATTAAGGCTTCCGAAAAGTCGTACAACTCGCAGAAGTTGGCCGCCTATTTGTATTTAAAGGAAAATTATTTGGACAAGGGGCGCTTAAATCCCTTTTGCTTTTCGTATCTGCCCGACGCCTACTGCTATGTAAATATGCAGGGCGGCTACGGCAAAAACAACTACGACGGCTCATACACCTACAAATTTCAAAACAACGGGCACTTCAATTTCGACTACGCAATAGCCAAAAAAAGCGTGATTGTAGATTTGGCCCCGAGCGGCGGCTATGTTCCCGTTTCCGACCCCGCGCAAAAAAAGGGCGGCGACTTTGCAATGTGGAACAAGCTTTTGCAAAGCTCGTACGATTTGCGAAGGGGCAAATTCGGCATTGTAGACGGTTTTGTGCCGTGGTGGCTAAAATATTCAAAATACGGCGGCGACAACGAGCCTGCGGTAGGATCGGAATGTTCGTTTATAGAGCTTATAACATCGTACAATATGGCGAACGATGCCGACGCGGCATTGGGGTTAAGCAACGCCTCGTTTTTTATGCACATGCCCAAGCCCGACAAAAACCGCTTTATAACAAAGCCCGAAAACTATAAAAAGGCGCTTCCCGAAAAAGGCGTTATGTATCTGTGCTTTTTTATGCTGGACTACGACGGTTCGGCCTGGCTAAACCAGTGCGCGCTTACGGTGTTCGGGCAAAAGAGGGGAATAGTTCCCCTAAATTGGTCCATAAACCCCGCTCTTGCCGACAGGGTGCCCCACGCGTTCGAATATATGCTGGACAACAAAACCAATTTTGACTTTTTCGGCATTGCCGACGACGGCGCCGCCTACATAAGCCCCGAAACTTTGTTCGGCAAAAACAAGGTTGGCACCGTAAAAAGCGACAGTTTTAACGAGTATTTTGAATTTGCAAAAAAATACTACCAAAGCCAAAGCATAAGCATAACGCCAATGTATATAAGCCGCAATTTTTCGGAGGATTGGCTTTGCAGGCTTGCGCATTTAAACCCCGACGGAATGGGCGTGCCCGTTTCCGCAACAATAGGCGGCAATGCGGGCTTTAGCACGGTTGTAGACAACGTTGCGCTTGCGTATTTGCACACCTACCACCTTAGCAATAGCGACAATTTTGCGCAGTCCATAAAAAATATGTATGCCATAAGCGGGCACGTAGACGAGCCAGAAACGCAGTTTAGGGCCTTTAGACTGATAAAAATTTCGCCCGAATGTATAGTAGAGGCAATGCGGCAGGCAAAAGCCGCAAACCCCAACGCAAAAATAAAGGCGGTAGACGCCTACACCTTTTTTGCCATGCTAAAAAACAAAAAAGAGGCCGAAGCTACGGAATACGACATTGACGACTTCGAGAAAATAGAATGGAAGGCGGGCGAAAAATTCGGGCTGTTCTACCCGAGGGAACAGTCGGACGGCGCGATTTGCATAGACAAAAGCGGGCTTACTTTGGGCGAAAACACGTTTAAAAGTCCCGCAATGCGCCATTTGTATTTCGACGTAAAAGACGCTTTTGCCGAAGCCGTAAAGGGCAAAACCATTGTGCTTAGCGTGGAGTTTGAGCCCATAAAAAACGGCAAAATTACGCTGCAATACGGCAGAATGTACGACAGAAAAAAGGAGCGCTATTTTTCGGCGGGAACTTTGCCGATGGATTCGGGCAAACTTTCGTTTAAGATGGAAAACGTGCTGTTTAAAAACGGGCAAAACGGCGCAAGCGACTTTAGGTTTGTAATGCAAAACAACGGCGTTTTTAAACTTAAAAAGATTGAAATGAAAATAAGGTAAAATCTTTTTAACAATGCCGGAAAACGAAAAAAGCCCGAAAAATTCGGGCTTTTTTTGCGTCGGCAAAGGCGCCGCAAAGCTACCAGCCTATGCCCGAGGCGAACGGCTTTGAAACGTTGTAGGAGTTTATGTATTTGCCGCGGTCGTCTACAACCAAAACGGTTTTAGAGAGCCTGTCGTTTACATACGAAACCTTGTTCGGCGAAACCGAAACAAGGTAGCCCCTGCGGATTATAACTTTGCCCTTCGCGTCGGTTATGGCGATTTTGTCGCCGCGTTGTTCGGCTTTGGCTATCATTTTATTTTCGACATAAGCTCGTTTAAACGCTTTACCATATTTTGCGGGTTTTCGAGCAAGCCGGCCGAAAGCATTGCGTTGTCGTATATCTGGTCTAAAACAAGCTTTGCCAAAGGCTCGTTGTTTTTGCGCAGGTCGTTAAGGTTTTTAATAAGCCCGCTTTTGGGGTTTATCTCAAAATTTATCGCAGCCTCGGGCAGGGTGCCCTCCGGGTTAAAAGCCTTTAGCATTGCGCGCATTTGCGGGGTTAGGCCGTCGGCGTTAAGGGCGGCAGCGGGGCTTTCTACAAGCCTTTTGCCCGACGAAACCTCCTTTACCTTTTTGTCTCCCAAAGCGCCCTTTATCCATTCGCAAAGCGCTTTTACCTCTTCTTCGGGCAGGGAGCTTTCGGTATTTTCGCTTTCAAGGGGAATGTCGCTTAGGTCTATGTCGGCGCTGTCTATGGAGACAATCTTTTTGCCGCCAAATTCGCCCAAATTGCCCATGGCAAAAACGTCTACGGGCTCGTACATAAACAAAACCTCTATCCCGCGCGACTTAAACGCCTCCAAATAGGGGGCATTTTCTATCGTGTTGCGGTCGCGCCCGAAAGCGTAGTAGATGTCCTTTTGCGCCGACTTCATTTTTTCGACGTAGCTTTCGAATGTTGTTTTTTCGCCCGCCTTTAACAGGCTGCTTTCGTAGCGCAAAAGCTTGGTTAGTGCCTCCCTGTTTTCGAAGTCTACTGCAACGCCCTCTTTAATGAAATTGCTAATTGCCGCGTATATTTTTTCGAACTTTTCGGGGTTTTTCTTCGCAATTTCGGCGAGGTTTTTTATGTAGCGCTTAACTACAACCTTGCCCAGCTTTTTAAGCAGCGCACTGTCTTGCATGCTCTCGCGCGAGATGTTAAGCGGAATATCGGCGCTGTCTATTACGCCCTTTGCAAAACGCAGCCATTCGGGCAAAAGGTCTTTTGGGGCTGCGTCTATAAGCACCTTGTGGCTGTATATCGAAACTTGCGGCTTTGTTTTGCCGAAGCCGAATTTTTCGGGATTTTCGGAGGGGGTATATATAAGCGCGTTTAGCTCGAGGGGGGCGTCGGCCTTAAAGTGCAGCCAGTCGGCGGGTTTGTCGTACGAGTGTGTTTGAAATTTGTAGAAATCCTCGTATTCGGCGTCGGAAACTTCGCTTTTATTTTTTAGCCAAATAGCCTTTCTGGTTTGAACGGTTTGTTCGTTTACGCTTATGGGGAAATCTACATACGCGCTATATTTTTCGAGAATTTCCCTGATTCTTTGCGGGTCGGCAAACTCCTTGTATTCGGGCTTTAGGTGGGCGGTTATCTTTGTGCCGCGCTCGGGCTTTTCGGCTTCGTCGATGCTGAAGTTTTCGGAGCCGTCGCACTTAAAGAGAAAGGCCTTGTCGTTTTCGCTTTTGGTTAAAACCTCCACTTTGTCGGCAACCATAAACACGCTGTAAAAGCCTACGCCGAACTGCCCTATAATGTTTTCGGGCAGCTTGCCGCCGTTTGCCTGCAATGCCTTCGAAAACGCCTTCGACCCGGAATGTGCAATGGTGCCCAGGTTTTCGGCAATTTCCTTTTCGGTCATGCCAATGCCGGAGTCTTCTATCGAAAATTCCGATTTTTCGGCGTCGCACGAAATTTTTATTTTAAGCGAATCGCCGTCTATTGCCTGCCCCTTTTCCAAAGAGGCAAACCTGAATTTTTCGGAGGCGTCGGAGGCGTTCGAAACAAGCTCCCTTACAAAAATTTCCTTGTCGGTGTAAAGCGAGTTTATAACAATGTCCAACACCTGTTTAACTTCGGCCTGAAATTTATATTCCATATAATTCCTTTTGTATAAAAAATATGCCCCCGATTTTACGCGGAGGCTCGGTTTAATGCAATATCTTTGAAAGTATTTATTTTGTTTTGTTCCCGAATTTTCGGCAAAAAACGCGGCAAATTTGGTTTGGGCTGCAAAATTGCGCGCTTTGGGCGGCGGACAAAAAAATGGGCGGCTTTGCCGCCGCCCAAAGTTTTGCAAAAGCAAGCCCTATTTAATTTCTATGTTGCTTGAATTGTCTAAAATAAAGGGCTTTTTGCCGATATTTTTGGGTGGGAACGCCTCGGTTTTTTCGACGCGGTTGTTCGCCCATTTTAGGTTGTCTATGCAAACGGCATAAAGCATTGGGGTGTCGTCGAACTTTTTAAAGGTGTTGTTTTCTATTACAATATTGCGGTTGTAGCGGCTTTTGTCTTTGTCTTTTGATATGCGCGAGCCCACCCCGATTATTGCCGTGCCCCAGCCCTTTGCGTAGAAGTTGTTTTCGAACACGTTGTTTTTTATAGTGCAGTCTCGTACTCCGCCTTGTTCAAACCAATAGCATGCGTCGCCCTCAAAGAGCAGGGCGGTGCCTCCGTTTGCAAATATGTTGTTTTCCACCGTGGTTTTGCCGCGGCAGTTAAGCAGCATGCCCCTTGCCCTGTTTTTTTGCACTATGTTGTTTGTGATGATAATTTCGGGATAATCCCTTATTTTTGCCACGGCGTCGCTTGCGATTACGTTTTCCGGAATATTGCCGTCTAAAACAATTCTTTTAAACTGCTTGTTTATGGTTTCTACCGACTTAATTTTGGCGGTTGCCTTTGTCATCATCGAATCTTTGTCGACAAACTCTATTTTGTCGTTTGCCTTGAATGTTTTAAAGCCGTATTGCTGAACGTGTACAAGCTCGCTAACAAAAGTATTGGGGCTTTCTATGGCCTTTATCCTTTCGTATATGCCGTGAATGTTTGTTGCGTCGTCCATCATCTGCTCGAAGCGGTTGCCGTTTAGTATGATTTTGCCCGTGCAGTTTACAAAGTGGGTGGCGTCGGCGGCGCAGCTGATAACGCGGTCTTTGCCAGCGGTAAATACGCAGCCATCTACCGCAATGTTCGCCGAATTTTGGGCTATAATTCCCATTCCGTAGGCTTCGTAGATTGTAATGTTCTTAAAGAGCACGTTTTCGGATTCGTCTACCGAAAATGTAGAGTGGGGCCTGCCCGAAAATGTAAACACAATGGTGTTGCCCTTTACGGCCTTGTTTAGGCGCTTGTAGTAAAGCTTTACTTTGTCTTTGCCCAGCTTTTCGGCGCGGAAAGTGCCCATTCTTATGGCGGGGAAATAGTCTCCCGTGTTGTATTCGGGGCGTTTTTCTTTGGTGTTAAACTCCAAAATTCCGCCGTAGCGGTAGGGCCTTTGCACTTCCGAAGTAAGGGGGTTTGGCTTTGCCTTAAACTGCAAAAGCCCGTTGTCTACAACATGGGGGTTGCCGTCTTTTATGCGCAAAATAACGCCGTCGTCAAATGTGTCTAGCACAACGGCTTCGGCGTGGGGGCTGTTGAAAAGGTCGCATGCGAAATTCTTAAACGAAACGTTTTTTGAATTTCTCACCAAAAAAGGATTTACGTTGCCGTAGAACATAAAAAGCGTGTCTTTTTCGCCCTCTATTGTAAGGCCGTTAAAATCTACAATGGGGAATATTACGCGCTTTAGGCCTTCGTCGTTGTTGCTGGCAAAAACGTAGTAGTCTTTTGCGAAGTTGCCGCCGAAAGCGTAGGCGCCCCTGCCGAATTTTATGTGCGCATGGGGGTGCTTTTTCGCCTCGCTTAGCGCTTTTTGAAGGGCTAGTGTGCTGTCGCTGCCGTCGGGCTTTGCACCGAAATCGGCAATGTTAATTATTTTTGTCTCGTTTAGCTTTTTGCAGTTTGCCGAGGTGCACGCGGCAAAAAAAGCGGCGCACAATGCGCCCGTTAAAGCCAAAACAAGTGTTTTTGCGTATTTGGTATTCATCATATATAAATGGTTTAAGTTGCAGCCTAAATTATGTAAAAACGGCCTTTTTGTGGCAAGTTTTTTAGATATAAAACTAGCTTTTTTGCGCTTTGCGCCTAAGCAGCTCGTTTATGGCAAACTTCGCCGCCGACCAAAACGGGATTAGCTTGTTGTTTAGCTTGCCCAAGATTTTTTCGGGTTTGGTTCCCTTTAAATATAGCTTTATGGATTCTGTTATGGCGATTTTCCTTGCCACAATAAGCGAGGGCACGTTCAGCTTTAAATAGCCTATCGAATTTACGGCAAGCTCCTTTTCGGCGGGGTTTGTCAATGCGCTGTTGGGGCGTATTTCGCCGCTAAATGAGTATTCGAAAAGCCTTTCGCACAGAGGGTCGTAGGGGCTTGCCACCGTGTGCGTGCCGCGGGCGTGGCCGCAGTGCAAGGCCGATTCGGCCGTAAAGGCGGGTTTGCCGTTTTGGTTTTTTGGCTCTTTTATGCACGAGGCCGCCATGTTCGAAAACTCCAAAGTTTTTTCGGAGGCGCCGCCGAATTGCGGCTCTATGTGCTCTATGTGCGAAGTTTGCGCAAATATGCGGCTTTCGCAATAGCAGCACAAATAGCCTTGGCGCACCACAAGCGAGTTTTTAAGCTCGTTTTTAATGCGGGTGTTGCCGAAGTTTGAATATTTTGCAAAGGGCCTTTTTTTTAGCCATTTTTTAAACGACTGCGGCGCTTCGGAATTTTCGGGTCTTTTAATGTACCTCATTGCAGCGCCCTTATAAGATATTCGCCGCGCAAAACTTCGGGGTCTTCGGGAATCATAACGTTTAGCTCGTCTACAATCCTTTGCGCGGTTTGCATGTCGTTGTTGTCTATTGCCGCATACATTGCCCTCAGCTTTTTTGCAACCTCAGGCTCGCGGTGCGCGTTAAGCAGCTGCGTCAGTATGTCGGCGGGGGAGCGGCCGTAGGTGTTTTCGACCCTTTCCACCGCGTTTGTTTCGGAGTTTATTTTGTAGAGGTTTTTGGATACCGACATTACCGACGGCGAGTGCGACGAAAATATAAACTGCGCCCTCGGGAATATTTCGGGAAGTTTTTGGGCAATGCGCGCCTGCCAGTCGGGGTGCAGGTGCAAGTCTATTTCGTCTATCAAAATAACGCCTTCGCTTAGCAGCGGGTTTTTCATTTCGGGGTTTGCCACAATAGCCCGCATTGCAATGTCGGCAATAAGGGCAATTACGGTCTTTTCGCCGTCGGAAAGCCCCGAAGAGGGAATGTTGCGGCTCTTTAAAAATGTTTGCCCGTTGCGAACTTCGAAAGTTCCGAATTCGGGCGAAAATCCCGCAAGGGCCTTGCTTACAAAAGAAAGCGGGTTGTAAAATGCGTCTATTTTAGCCCGAAGGGCGTTGCCTTTTTTTAGCGGCATTTTGGCGGCCTGCGCCATCTCAAAATTCCGGCGTTGCGCCATTTGGGTAAACCATTTGTCCAGCTTAACAAAATCGGTTCTGGCGGCGAATGCGTTTTTATACACTTCGGTGCGGTTTGTAGACGAAATCGGCTGCGGCGCGCAGTAGCCCGAAGTGTCGCGCATTGCGCCGTAGTATGCCAAAACGGGAATTTGCACGGAGGCGTTGCCGTCTATCATAACGCGCATGTCGCGCCCGAAGTCGAACGCGCTTTGCATGTTGCTGTTTTGCGAATTTCTGCTCGAGTTTCTCTGCTTGTAAAGGGTAAGGATTAGCGGGCTTTTGCTTTCTATTTGCATTGTAAGCTTTGCGTAGTTCGTGCCGTACGATATTTCCCTGTCGGAAATCTTTTTGCCCTTTACCGCGTAGTTGCAAAGTTTTACGGGCAGCCACGAAAGCATTATGGAAACGGCCTCCAGCACGCTGGATTTGCCGCCGCCGTTTCGACCCGTAAGGACGGTGCACGATTTGTCGAATTCCACAAACTCGTTGCGCAACCCCTTAAAATTTTCTATCCTAATATTTTTAACAAACATATCTACGCTGGGAAAGCCTAATAAATCGCTTTGTTTAGTAAAGCGCAAAATGGCTGCAAACTTCAGTTTTACGCAACGCCAATTCTCTTGACAACTTACGTTATATTTTTGTAGAAAAAACATATGAAATATGCGGTATATATAGCGTTTTTTCTAGCAAATTATTTCGGGTTTTGCGCCGAAACGGCTTCGTATAAATCGCTTGTAAATGCCGAATATTTTTCGCCATATAGGTGTATTGTTTCCTCTAAGCAAGGCACAAGTTTTTACTACACAAAAAACTACTACGAATTTGCCAAGATATGCAATATGCCTACAAAACGCGCGGCTATAGACGAATTTAAAAAGCTCTATAAATTTGCCGAAAGCGATGCTGCAAAGGCGTGGGCTATTTACGGATTGGCGTCGCTGGGCGAATCTGTAGAACCGCCAAAGGATTTAACGCCAGTGTATTTTTGCGGGCAGCTAGGTTCTTTAAGCAAAGTTTTGCCGCACTATTTTAAAGGCAAAAAAGATATTGAAATACCCGATGTATATATAAAAGTAAATTTGGCCGACTTTGCAGAAGTTGCCGACAAAACAAAATATGCCTACCTTGTTTTGCAAAAATCGGGAACGTATATTACATATCCAAGAGGCGAGGGGGGAATAGTTTGCGCTGAAATTTGGGCATATAATTATTTGGCGGCAAACAAAACGCCCGAAGAAATATGCAAAATTGCTAAAACCGTTTGGAATAATGCCGAACATTTTGCGGGCAAGTTGTATGCACTGCTTTTGTTTAAAAAGGCGAATGCCCCCGAAAAGTTTAACAAATACTACAAGTTGTTGGACAAAACAAAAAAGTTTACCCACATACAGGGTTGTATATTTTATACTTCTAGCATAGGCGAGCTTGATAAACCGGAGTGGATTTTTAATATAAGCTTGGCGTTCGATAAATGTTTCGAAAAATTTCCAATGTTGTTCTATAATCCTTTCGACGAAAACGACAAGCGTATACCCCTTATAACGCCCAAATTCGAGATTGTGCAGTCTGTCGTAAAGGAAGACAATTTGGGGTATTTGCCTACGCGCTTTCGCGATGGCAATGACGGCAATGTTTTAAAATACCCCGCATTGGCTAAGCTTGCAAAAGAGTGGGACTGTGCCGAAAGTCAGAGCCGTAAAGACACGCTGCAAAATTTGCTAAAATTTATAGATGCAATAGCCCCAAGCCGCGTTTTGACGCACTACGACTACGGGTTTGCCATAGAGGCGGTTAAAGAAAATTCAAAATGGTTTTTTAAAAAGCCTACAAAGGTTATGTTTGGGCAGGAACCCTGCTTTGACGACTATTATATGAAAGCCCCAATTCAACAACTTGCCAAAAAGATTTTTGCATATGCCCTGTATAGAGAAATAGAGGAAAAGGGCGGCGAAAGTTTGATAGGCTTTTGTTTTGGCAGGGCTAATCGCCACGTTTTGCTATGCTTTGGCTATGGGTTAGATTGTCTTGACCGGCAAGGCAAAAAACAGGTTGAAAAAATTGAAAAGCGTTTTGAAGAACTTGGCGAATATACCGAAGTTTTGTGTTTGGAAAATTCGCAGAACGAAAACAGTTTGTGGCTGTGTCCGATATTTAAAAAGTGCGACAAACAAAAGCTTGCCGAACTAAAGGCAAAGCACTTGAAAATTTTGAGTTTGCTTGCAAAAGGGCAGCGGCAAATTTACGATGGGTTGCATAAAAAATACCCCGCAATTACGGATTTATAATAAAAATTTTTTATGGGAAGTTCGGTTAAAAGAAGGTCTTTTAGAATTGAATATTTTGTGGGCTTGCCTGCCTTGGCCTTCGCAATTTTCGGCTATTATTGCGCGCTGGTTTTTTATTGGTCCGGTTTAAAAAACAGCCCATTCGGCTACGAAACATGCGGTATGGAGTTTGTAGCGTGGGTTTTGTTCATATACCCGGCCTACATTGTTTCATTGCTGTTAAAATGTTTGCTTGTCTTTAAATTTAACTACAAAAAACGCTGGCTCTTGTTTTCGTTTTTAATGATGTCGGCAGTTTCCGTTCCCGTAAAATCGCCATATCTTGGAGCAATGGCAATTTTCTTTATGGCGCTTGAATTTGTCTTATATACGGTTGCCGCAATTTCGGCAAACAAACAGGAAAGATTATGAAAAAACTTTTCGTTAAAGAGCTTGTCAAAAGGTTTGCATTATACATTGCAATTTTGGCCTGCGGAGCTTTGCTTGGTGCAATTTACGGCGCGCTAAACGACCAAATTACCTACACAATTTCGCCCGAATATTATACAAAATTCAAGTTTGCGCAATTCGGCATAAAGGGAAGTTTTGCAACCGAATACCCGCGGCTTGGCGCTGCATTTGTAGGCATATTTGCCACTTGGTGGGCGGGGCTTTTGCTTTCGGCAATACTGGGGCTTTTTGCGCTTATGCAAAAAAGTTGCAAGTGTGCATTTAAAAGCTGGTTATATTCGGCGGCCATTGCCGTTTTTGTGGTGGTAGCCGCCACTTTTTTGGCATGGTGCGGTTTTATCTTTACGGGGGTTTATGTCCCAAAGGCTGTAATAGATAAAGGCGCCTTTAAGACTGTTGGCAATATGCACAATGTAGCCTACATTGCGGGCGTTGTGGGGCTAATTACTGGCGTGCTATACAACACGGCATATAGAATTTCTTGCGACATAAAGACTTTGTGCGCGCAAAAAAACAGCCCCGAATTTCGGGGCTAAGAACAAATTATTTTGCCGATTTTACGGCGGCGGCTATTGTCTTTCGCACCCTTTCGGCAAAGGCGGCGTAGCTTTCGTCCTTTTCGGGGCGCATTTGCGGCAGATATTGCACCGAAATTTTCGCCCTAAAGTCGGGCATATTCGCCCCCGCTTTCAAAGCCTCGTACGCTCCCGAAATCGCCACGGGCACAACGGGCGCGTTAAGCTCTTTTGCCAAAATCGCAAAACTTTGCTTAAATTCCGAAACTTCGCCGTCGGGCGTTCTTGTGCCCTCCGGGAAAATTACGAGAATTTTGTTCTTTCTTAAAACTTCGGCCGCCTTTTGTATGGATTCTTTTACGCCGCTTTTAATGTCCATAATAATAACGTTGCTGCAGTCGGCATATTTCCTGATAAGCCCGCTTTTTATTATGCCCCTTATTTTTGCGAAAAAGTATGTGTCGTACAGCTTTTTTGTTGAAAGCTTTTGCACGGCAAAAACGCCATCGAAATAGCACTGGTGGTTTGCCGCCAAAATAACGGCGCCTTGCGGAATGTTGTTTTGCCCCGAAACTTTTACGGAGTATAAAAGCTTTGAAATTGTCTTGAAAATTGCGGCCGAAATGCAGTGCAAAAAGTTCGGTTTGCCGAGCACAGCCGCGGGCTTTTCGGCTATTATTTCGTTCCAGCTGGGCTCTTTGATTTGGGCGTTTAAAGCTCCGCCTTTTGCGGTGTTTTCGATATGTTCGGCAAGCACGCGCAAAGTCGGGTATTTTTCGAAGTCGGCCTCCGTAATTTCGGCGTTAAAGCTTTCCTTTATAAAGCACTGCATGGCAATTTTGCCGAGCGAGTCCAGCCCCAAGTCCATCTCCATATTGGCGTCGCACCTAACTTGACCCGAAATTTGGGCCGCCAAAGTTTTCTTTAAAAGTTTGTATGTTTGGCTTTCGGGCTCGGGGTTGGCGGGCTTTTCTTCGTCGGCCATTGAGTTTAGCAAGTCGGGCAGCATGTGCCTTTTTAATTTGCCTATTCTTGTGCGCGGCAATTCGGCATTTGTCAGGGCAAATTTTATAATGCGCTTATATACGGCGTTCCTTCTGTTGTAGGGCAAAATCGCGTTGTTTTGCACAAATTCCATTGCCTTGCTGTGCGGCATGTCGGCACATTCGCCCGAAAGGCGTATTATGGCCTGCAAAACGCCGTCTTTATAGCATATCCCTATTTCGGAAATTTGCGGGCACTCTTTCTTTACAAGGGCTTCCAAGTCGGAGGGGTTAAACTTTTTGCCGTTGGGCAAAACTATAATTTCCTTGCATCTGCCCGTAATGAAAATAAAGCCCTGTTCGTCTATGTAGCCCAAGTCGCCCGTATGCAGGTAGCCGTCTACTATCGTTTGGGCGGTTTCCTGCGGGCGCTTGTAGTAGCCGCTTGTAATGTTGCTGCCCTTTACGATAATTTCGCCGTTGTCTATCTTTACGTCTATGCCGTTTAGGGGCTGGCCTACCGAGCCCGCCCTTATGTTGTCGGGGCGCGGGAACGAAATTATGGGGGACGCCTCCGTCATTCCGTAGCCCTCGCACATCTTAAAGCCGAGGGCGGTAAGGTCTGCAAAAACGGTTTTGTTAAGGGCGGCGCCGCCCGAAACGTAAAAGTTTGCCCCGCCGCCTAGCGCGGAATGTATTTTGCCGAAAATCTTTTTTGAAAGCCAAAGTTTGTTTGCGGTTTTTGCCGCGGCAAACAAAAGCTTTGCCGTTTTTGATTTTGAAATTTTGCCCATTATGCCCGCATGCAAAGTTTCGTAAAAGCGCGGCACGCTTATAAAAAGGTGGATTTTGCGCGCCTTCATAGCCGACGAAATGTCTTCGAAAGTAAGCGATTTCGGCATTACGATTTCGCCCTCCACATAAAGGGGCACAATAACCGTGCCCGCAATGGGCAGAATGTGGTGGAAGGGTAGCATTGCAAAGCATTTCAGCCCTTTGGGGAAATACTGCGTTTTGCAAACGGCGTCTATGTTTGTGTAGATGTTTTTAAATGTAAGCATTACGCCTTTGGGCGCGCCCGTTGTGCCCGAAGTGTATACAATAAGGGCAAGCTCGTCTAAAGTGCGCTCTACCGAAAAATCTGCGCCGACATCTAAAAGGGGCTGTTCGGAAATTTGCGAAATGTCTATAACGCGGATATTGCGGTTTGTTTTTGCAATGGCCGCCTTTGTCTTTTCCAGGTTTTCGGGCGAAGCGAAAACGGTTTCGGTGTCGCTGTCGGCCAATAAAAACTGCAGCTCGCTTTCGGTCGAATTTGCGTCTATGGGTATTACCGAGGCTTTTGCCGCCCAAGCCCCCTGCAAGGCCGCAATCCATTCGGGGCTGTTTGCGGCAAAAATTGCAACTTTGGCGGCATTTTGGCAAAGCAAAGCCGCCTTTTTTATGTAGGAGCAAAGTGTTTTGTACGAATAGGATTTGCCGCCGAAATACACGGCGTTTTTATTCGAACATTTTATCAGCGTTATTTTCATTATAACTTTGTTAAATCATAAAAAGGCGATTATGTCAACACACAATGAACGAGCGTTCATCGCGTACTGCATATAACCTTTCACAAAAATATGCAGGATTTTCCCAGACTAAAACAAGGCTAAGCCCTTTTTCTTTTGCGCAAAAGCGCGAATGCAAACGCCGAAAGCGCGGCAATAAAGGCGCATTGGGCGGCTTCGGGAACCTCGTTTAAAACGCCGACCCCGCTTAGGTCGAAGCCAGGCGTGCCCGAAGTTGGATACGCGTCGTAAATGGGGTTGCCGCCGCTGTCCAAAGTTTTGCCGTCGCCTACAATATCGGCAATTCTAACGTAGTTTACGTTGTCCAAATCAAGATAATTGTAGTTGTTTAGAAAGTCGCGCATATATTCGGTCGAAAACATACTGCTAGACTTTGCGGTTTTAGTATCGAAATCGTAGTGGTCCAATATATAGCTGTAAACGTCGGCCAATTCCTGCAGGTCGTAGCCCGAGCCGTAGCCTATTCTGTATTTCGAGCCTAAATTGTATATCAACGTAGGGTCGTTTACGCCGCCGCCGACGTCGCCGTCGGAGCCTACGGGCTTTGTGCCCAAATAGAAATTGGGAAACCTTACAAAGTGGCTGCCGTCGGTAGAAACTTCTACAAAGGCCAACTCCAAAAATGTGTCGTTTAGGGCGTTTTCGAACACGCAAAAGTCGTAGCCTGCGCCATTGCGTATGGCTCTGTCGAAGCCCAAAATTATAGAGCCGCCGTCGCCTAAAACAAGAACGTCGGAAGTGTCGCTTGAAGTTGCCTTGCCGAGCGCCTTTTTAGTGTCGGTCCAATAGCTGGCATCGTAGTCGGTTTCGCTGCCGGTAATGCCGCTGCCTTGAACGTACGAAACGCATTTTGTAGCCCAGCCTTTAAAGGTGTATTTCGGCTTCATGCCAGAAGTTGTCCAAACCTTGCCGCTAACGTGAATGCCGGCGTTGTTGTCGTCGCCTATGCCGGGGGCAAAGCCCGTAATGTAGCCGTAGTTCGAGTCGTACGAATAGTATTCGTTTGACGGTAAAAAGCAGTCTATGCCCAAACTTTGTGCGCATAGCGGCTGGAATGTTGCCGCCGAAATTAAAAGAGCGTTGGAAATTATTTTAGATTTCATTTTATTTAGTACGTTAAAGTTATGCCCGCGCTGAAAGTCCGGCCAACTCCGGGGTAGTAGCCCGATTTCCACGCGCACGAAATGTAGCGTTTGTCGAGCAGGTTGTCGACTGCTACAAAGCAGCTTGCATATTCGCAGATTTTGTAGTTTGCCCTAAGCGACAAAAGCGCGTATGCGGGTATTTTAGAGACTTTGTTTTCGTAGTCGCTGCCCACATATTGGTCGCTTAAAAAGGTGGCCGAGCATGTTAAAGTAAGCGGTTCAATCGGGCGTATAAAGGCCGACAGCGTGCCCGAAAAATTGGGGACAAGCGGTATTTCGTTGTCTTTGTTGTCGCCCTCTAAAAACTGCGCTTTTACCGCCGAAAACATCGCGCTAAATCCCCAAATTTTTGCGTCGTATTCAAGCGAAATATCGGTGCCAAAGCGCATTGTGGGGTCTAGGTTCGTGTTTAGCCATTCAAGCCCGCCGGGCGTAAGCGTTTGGTAGTACGAAATTTCGTCGACAAGCATATTTAAAAAGAAGCTGCCCGTAAAAGACCAGTTTTCGTTTTCGAATTTTGCGCCCACTTCGTAGTTTTGCCCCTTTTCGGGCGAAATGTCTTTGTTAAAGGGCACGTTCAAGCCGCCGTAGGTTTGGTACGAGCAAACTTCGTCGGCAACGGGGTAGTGGTAAATTTGGTCGAACTTAAAAAACAAGGCGGTGTTGTTTTCCACCTTGTATGTTGCGCCGAAATTTGCACCCAGGCCCGTAAACGAAACGTGTTCTTTGTAGGTATTTGCGGGGTTTATCTGCGGCGGCCAGTCGGGGTTGGGAACTAAAATGGTAGTGCCGCGCACCGAAATTTCCCTAAATTCGTCCAGCGAATTTTGCTTGAATTCGGTGTTGTCTACGCTAAGGCGCGAAAAGCTTATGCGGCCTACTGCGTTTAAAACGAGTTTTTCGAACAGCGTGCAGTCGCCGCCTATGTAGGGTTCGGCCGAAATTTGCGAAGCGTCGGCATAGCCCTTGTAGGGGGCGGAGCCGTCGTGCAGGCGCTTAAAGTCTATATTGCTGTATTCGCCGTCGAAACCCACAAGAATGTGGGTGTTTTCGGAAGTTTCGAATTTGTATTTCGGCGTAAAAGACGCGGTGTACTGAAAATTTTTCGTCTTGCCGCCCATATCCCAAAATATGTCCCTAAAATTCCAGCCAAGCCCGACATCGCCTTCGCCTACTGCCGACTGTGTGTCCAAGCTTAGGCTATACGAGCCGTCTCTTGAATAGGATTTCGAGTTGTAGAAGCTCTGCTGGGGGTCTGTCTTGTATTGCGCCAAGCTCAGCGGCCCCGCATACTTTGTGTTTGAATCGGTATAGTTGCCCGAAAAAACAAGCGAGTTGTTTTCGTTTATGTCGTAGCCAAGGCTTAGGTTTGCGCTTGCAGCGTCGCTTGCCGAGTTGTCGCGCCAGCCCGCCGAATTAAAATAGTTTATGCCTACGTTTGCAAAAAAGTTGCCCTCTACAAGTGAAGCTTGTGCCGCCAAATCGTAGGTTTGGTACGAGCCGTATAGGCCTTTAAATACATACGAGTTTTCCTTGGGGCGCTTTGTCTTTATTTTTATAACGCCCGCCGAGGCCGCCGAGCCGTACAGCGCCGTTTGCGAGCCTCTTAGCACCTCCATGCTTTCGACGCAGCTAAGGGGTATTTGCAGCCAATTTATAGTCCCCATATCGGGGCGGTTTATTCTGTGGTTGTCTACTACAACCATTATTCTTGTCTGCGAATTTTCGCCGAAGCCGCGCATTGCAAAGTTGCCCGCCGCCATAGACGACGTTACGCTCATAAAATTTAAGTTTGCGAAATTTTTAAGGGCGTCGGCAACGTTTGTATATTGCGAGTTTTCCAGCTTTTCGGACGAAATTTGCACCGTGTTAGCGGGCGTGTATAAATTGGGCGCCGAAAACCTGTAGGCCGTAGCGTATATAGTGTCTAAAGCTCCCGCATATTGGGCTTCGTTTACCCCGTTTTGCTCCTGTGCCGAAATTGCATTGTGCGAACAAAAAAGTGCAAAAGCCGCAAAAAAATGCGGAAGTTTAGACACCGTTTTCATTTAATTTGACCCTATTTGCGCCTGCGGTATATAGCCAACGCCAATGCCAATGCGCCGAATATTGCGGCGTATGTCGAAGGTTCGGGAACTGCCGAAGAGTATGAGAGGTTATCCATCGCAAAATACGAGGGTGCGTTTGCCCCCCATTCGCCGTAGTCGTCGGTAAGGGTTTTAAAGTAAAGCCCGTAAATGCCGTCGGCTTCGTTTAGGGAGGAAAGGTCTACGTCTATCCAGCTGTTTGTAACCGTATCGGCGTTCGAAAGCTCGCATTCTACAAAGTTTTCGGAAAATTCGCCCATCGAATTTATTGCATAGATTAGCACTTTAAACGAATGGTATTCGCCGTCGTCGGTAAGGGTTTTTGTTAGATAGTCGTAGCTAATTAGGGTGTTTGCAATTTGAATTGAGCTTACGCTTATCAAATCCGAAAAGAGGATTTGGCCCATGTCGGAGCTTGAGTAGCCCGAATTTGCCGAGGTGTTTCCGTAGTAAATGCCGTAGTAGCCGCCGGCTACGCCGCTGCCGTCGGTACCGGTAACGGAAGTGTATTGCCCGAGTTGTCCGGCTTCCCAGTATCTTGAAATGTCTACGGTTTTGTCGGCGCAGTTCGACACGTTTATGCCGTCCCACGAATAGTACCAGTCTTCGTTGTATAGGCTGTTGCTCCAATTAAAGCCGACTTGCGGGTTGTACATATAGTCTTCGTAATAATGTACGCCGCTGCCTGTTGCCGTTGTCGAGCGGTTGGCGTCGTATACGGGAGTTGCCCCCGAAAAATCGAACACATCGGCACTAAGGCCTTGTGCGGTTAGTGTTAAGGCGGTTAAAACCGCCGCAGTAGATAGTAGTTTGTTTTTCATTTGTTGCTTTATCTTTCCGGTTTGCATCGAAGCGGTAGATAACCCCGACTTCCCGAAAAAGGCGCAACAAAACGCGGCGCACAAGCTTTTGCATTTTACAAAAAAGCGCGTGCGCTATAATTTTGTCCGTGCGCAACCGCCTATTTGCACGGCCGCGCATAGTAGTTCCTCTCTCGGGAAGTTAGGACATTTTTAACGCGCGTCTTCTGGCTATTTCCCATTTCGTTTGGCGAAAACCGTCTTTTGCCTTCCCGTGTTTGCAGTGGCGTAAAAGACGTGTCGGAAAATTACAGCGGCGGGACCGCGCCCGAATTTAACGGGACTTCCGTTTGCGTTAAAAACTTCGCCCAAAGTTTTTTTGCATTGGGCGCATAGTATGGTAAGAACTATTCGGGCAATCTTTTATCAGCGCCAAATTATGTCAAGCGCATATTTCTATTTTTAGGGCTGCATATTGGGGTAAATCTCTCAAAATTGTTTGACATGGTTATTCGATTTTTATACAGAGTTTGCACACAAATGAAATGAACTGCGTTTTACACTTCTTTGCCGGTTTTTAGCGTATCGCTTTGTGCTTTATGGGGGTAGGTTTTTGTAGAATGTTTGTTTTTAACAAGATATGAAAAAGAAATACATATTTATCGTTATAATTATAGCCTGCGCAATTTTTGCGCTTTTTGCCGGAGGCAAATCGCAATCTGGCGGGCAAACCGTTTGTCTTGACGGCGACGACTGGAAGC
Source organism: uncultured Opitutales bacterium (assembly GCA_934660865.1). Lineage (GTDB taxonomy): Bacteria > Verrucomicrobiota > Verrucomicrobiia > Opitutales > Intestinicryptomonadaceae > CAKUIA01. Next base: position 26,266 of record CAKUIA010000008.1, on the reverse strand, counting down.
TCTCGTATGCCAAACAGCCCTTTGCGGGGGCTGCAAAAAGCCCCGAAGAGTTTAAGGCGCTAAAAGATGTTAAAACCGTAAAGGCAAAAGTTCCCGGCAACTGCGAGCTTGATTTGCAAAAGGCGGGCGTTTTGCCCGATTTGCAAAAGGGCGACAATGTATACTTGTTCAGACCCTTCGAGGGCTGCCAGTGGCTGTATTCAAAGAAATTTAAAGCCCCCGACTTCGGCGAAAAGCAAAGGCTTTTTATAAACTTCGACGGAATAGACACTTTGGGAGACGTTTTTGTAAACGGGCAACTTGTAGGCAGCAGCGACAATATGTTTGTTTCGCAAAAATACGACATAAGCGGTGTTGCAAATAAAAACGGCGAAAATCTGCTGGAAGTTGTACTGCGTTCGCCCGTAATAGAAAGCGCCAAGTACGACGACATTGCCGGCTCTTCGGGCGGCAACCGCGCCGAGCTTGTGCACATAAGAAAAGCCCCCGCGTCTTTCGGTTGGGACATTCACCCCAGGCTTGTAAACTGCGGTTTGTTTAAGTCGGTTTTTTTGAATGTGGAAAACGAAGTTGCGATTTCGGAGTTTTACCCCTTTACCTTGTATGTAGAGCCGTCTAAGCGCAGGGCAATGCTGGCGTTCGATTTGAAAATTCAAACGCCTTTCGAAGAGCTGGACAACATTACCGTGAAAATTTCGGTTTGCAAAGACGGCAGGGAAATTGCTTCGTACACGAAAAAGCCGCTTTCGTACAACGTAAAGGACGCGCGGTGGATAGGCGGCGTGGATTTGTGGTATCCCCGCGGCTACGGCGACCAGCCGCTATACGACATAAACGTAAGCCTTTTGGACAAAACGGGCAAAACGCTTGCCGAATGTCGAAAGAAAATGGGCTTTAGAACCGTAAGGCTGGATTTTTCGGAAATAGAGCTAAGCGGCGAAGCCTCAAAAAAAGTTATCACAACCAGAAACGGCGAAGCCTTCGGCAAAGTAGACGAAAACTCGCTTAAGGGCGAATTTAAGTTTTACGTAAACGATATTCCCGTATTTATAAGGGGCACAAATTGGGTTCCGCTAGATGCTTCGCATAGCAGGGATTTAGAGCACGTTCAAAGCGCGGTTGAAATGATGGCGGACTTAAACTGCAATATGGTAAGGTGCTGGGGCGGCAATGTATACGAAAGCGAAAAGTTTTTCGACCTATGCGACAAATACGGAATTATGGTTTGGCAGGATTTTGCGATGGGCTGTTCGGTTTACCCGCAAACCGAAGAGTTTTACGAAAAGATAAGAAAAGAGGTGGCCTTTCAGGTAAAGAGGCTAAGGCACAGAACATCGCTTGCGCTGTATGCAGGCAATAACGAAAACGACCAGGCCTACAACTGGCGCATAAGGGAAAAGCTGTTCGCCCCGCAGCACGACACTTTAAGCAGAAAGGTAATACCCGCGGTTATAAGGGAATACGACTGGATAATCCCGTATCTGCCAAGTTCGCCGTATATGTCGGAAAAAACCGTTGTGCACAACAAAAAATATGCCCCGCCCGAAGCGCACATGTGGGGGCCGAGAGGCCATTATAAAATACCCTTTTACACAAACGCAATATGCAGGTTTGTAAGCGAAATAGGCTACCACGGCTGCCCCAACAAAAGCAGCCTGCAAAAGATGATGGACAAAGACTATGTGTATCCCTTTATAAAGGGCAAAGATTTCCAGTTTAACAAGCAGTGGCAGTGCAAGGCTGTTATGCCGTATAAAGACGGCGACACCGAAGCGCACCGCAATATGCTTATGGTAAACCAAATAAAGCATTTGTTCGGCGAATGCCCCGAAGATTTGGACGAATTTATTTTTGCCTCGCAAAGCGTGCAGGCCGAGGCCAAGAAATATTTTATAGAGCTTTGGCGCAGCCAAAAATTTGCCGCAAAAACGGGCATAATTTGGTGGAATTTGCGCGACGCCTGGCCCATTTTGTCGGACGCCGTTGTAGACTACTACAATTCCAAAAAACTTGCCTACTACTATATAAAGCGCGCACAAAAAACGGTGTGCTGCATGGTAAACGACAATCTGGAACTTGTGGCTGTAAACGATTCGCTAAAGCCCGCAAAGGGAAGCGTAAAGGTTGTAGACATAGATTCGGGCGCCGAATTGTTTAACGGCGAATTTGCCGTAAATGCAAATGCAAAAAACACTATTGCAAAGCTAAAACAGCCCGCAGCGCAGGGAATGTTGCTTATAACGTACAAAGGGCAGGGCGAAAAAGACGAAAGCCTTAACCACTATATGTACGGCAAGCCGCCCTTTAAGATTGCCGACTATAAAAAGTGGAACAAAGCCTTGAATATAGTTAGAGACTAGCAGTTGCAAAAGCGCCCCGCATTTTAAGAGGGGCGTTTTTTTTGCGCTTTGCAAAGTTTGTGCTTTAACGTGAAAGCCGCGCATGGCATAATGAAAATATGGAACCGAATTTGCCGTTGATTTTCGAAATCTTGGGGTTGGCCGCCTTTGCCGTATCGGGCGCGCTGGCTGCGTTTAAAAAGGATTTGGACATTGTAGGAGTTGTTTTTGTCGCCACATTTACGGGCATAGGCGGCGGCACAATCAGGGACGTAATTTTAAACCGCAACGTATTTTGGCTGCACGACGCCTATTTATATTCCCTTAACATTTGCATAGTTTGCGCGGTTTTAACCTACATAGTGTCGAGGTTTATGCAAAGGCGCGAAAATATAGTAAACTGGTTCGACGCCGCAGGGTTGGCGCTGTTTTCGGTGCAAGGCTATATGATTTCGCAAAGCGTTGTAGACTCGGGCGAAGTTGCCGTTGTTATGGGCTTGTTTACGGGCTGCGGCGGAGGCCTTTTGCGTGACATTGCACTAAACAGGCGCCCGTTTATATTCAGGGGCGAGCTGTATGCTACAAATTCAATTATAGGCCTTTTGTTTTTGCATTTTACAAATATGCCCGTGCTTGCCTTTTTGATGATTTTTGCGTTGAGGGCCGCCACCATAAAATATAAATGGAGTTTTAAATAGGCCTGCGCGGCCCGAAAAAACGGAAAAATAGCCCGCGCAATTTTCTTTATATATTGCAAATTGCGCAAATTGTGTGTTCTATTGCAAGGCATAAAAATTTTTTACTATGGGAATTTTCGAAGAATTAAAAGCAAGGGGGCTTATTGCCCAACTTACCAACGAAAGCGAAATTAAGGAGCTTATAAACAAGGGCGGGGCCAAATTTTACATAGGTTTCGACCCTACGGCCGACTCGCTTCACGTTGGGCACTTTATGGCGCTTTGCCTTATGAAACGCCTGCAAATGGCGGGCAACAAACCCGTGGTTTTGATAGGCGGCGGCACGGGCTATATAGGAGACCCATCGGGCAGAACCGACATGCGCTCGATGATGACGCCCGAAACCATTCAGCATAACTGCGACTGCTTTAAAAAGCAGATGGAGCGCTTCATAAAATTCGGCGACGACGCGGCCATTATGGTAAACAACGCCGACTGGCTTTTAAAGCTAAACTACATAGACCTGCTAAGGGACGTAGGCGCGTGTTTTTCGGTAAACAACATGCTGCGCGCCGAGTGTTATAAACAAAGGCTCGAAAAGGGGCTTAGCTTTTTGGAATTCAATTACATGATAATGCAGTCGTACGACTTTCTGTATCTGCACGACAACTACGGTTGCAATATGCAGTTTGGCGGCGACGACCAGTGGAGCAATATGCTTGGCGGCACCGACCTTATACGCCGCAAAACGGGCGACGACGCCTATGCCATGACAATTACATTGCTGTTGAACAGCGAGGGCAAAAAAATGGGCAAAACCGCAAAGGGCGCGGTATGGCTAGACCCCGAAAAAACCACTCCGTTCGAATTTTTCCAATACTGGCGCAATGTAGACGACGCCGACGTAAACAAATGCCTTAAAATGCTTACGTTTATTCCCCTAGAAGAAATCGCCCAAATGGAGGCTTGGGACGACGGCCGCATAAACGAAAAGAAGGAAATTTTGGCATACAGCCTTACCGAGCTTGTGCACGGCAAAGAAAACGCCGACAAGGCAAAGTCCCTTTCGCATGCGCTGTTTTCGGGCGAGGGCGACGACGCAAATATGCCCTCTACCGAAATAGACGCTTCGGAAATCCCCGAAAGGGGCATAAGCATTACCGAGCTTATGGTAAAATGCAAGCTTGCCCCCAGCAAGGGCGAAGCCCGCAGGCTTGTGCAGCAGGGCGGCGTAAGTGTTAACGGGCAAAAAGTTTCGCTGCCCGAGCCTTTTTATTTTGCAAAAGATTTGCAGGAAACCCTTAAGATTAAAAAGGGCAAAAAGATATTCCACAAGGCGCTTTTAAAACAGTAGGTAGCATTGCAAATTTTAAAGGCGCGTTAGGGTGTAAAAAGCATTTTAACGCGCTTTTTTTGTGCGCAAATTTTTAAGTTTGTGCGCAAAAATTACGATTGTCTGTATATCAACAAAAGGAGATATATGGATTTAAAAGGCTCAAAAACCGAACGCAATTTGCTGGAGGCCTTTGCCGGCGAGGCAAAAGCGCGCACAAAATACACATATTACGCTTCAAAGGCCAAAGCCGAGGGCTTTGTGCAAATAGCGGCGTTTTTCGAAGACACGGCCGCCAACGAAAAGGAACACGGCGAAATTTGGTTTAAACTGCTAAAAGGCGGCGAAATTCCCGATACGGCCGAGAATTTAAAAGACTGCATTGCCGGCGAAAACTACGAATGGACCGATATGTATCTGAATTTTGCCGAGCAGGCGCGCGCCGAGGGTTTCGACAAAATAGCGGTATTGTTCGAGGGTGTTGCAAAGATAGAAAAGGCGCACGAGTTGCGCTATAAAAAACTGCTGGAAAACATCGAAAACAACAAAGTGTTCGAGCGCGGCGAAGAGCTTGTGTGGAAGTGCTCTAACTGCGGGCATTTGCACAGGGGCAAACGCGCCCCCGAAACGTGTCCCGTTTGCTCGCATGCAAGGGCGTATTTCGAAATAGAGCCGTGCAAAAACTACTAAGCGCTTTCCCTTTGCGGGTAAGTTATCGCGTTTTATTGCGCAAAAAAAAGCCCCTAATTCGGGGCTTTTTTGTCGCCGGTTTTTTCGTTTTTACGAATTAAAATATTTTAGCGTTCCCAAGCCTATCAACAGGGCAAAGCTTGCAAGCAGGCCGACAACGGCCGCAAATATGCCGACTATGGCCATGTCTTTTTGCTTAATCATATCGGTTGAATACGCGATGGCGTTTGGCGGCGTGCTTATCGGCAAAATCATCGCCAGCGAGGCCGACAAAGCCACGCTTATAAGCAGCGTGGGTATGCCGCCGTAGGGTGTAAGCGCGTCTTTCATGCCGACGCCGACTGCGGCCAACACGGGAACAAGCAGGTTCATTGCCGCCGTGTGCGACATAAAAGTAGACATTGCATAGCACAAGAGCGACGCGCCTATTATTGTCATAACGGGGCTCCAGGTGCTAAGGGGAATGGAATCTACCAAGTGCTTTGCCAAGCCCGTTTGGTTTAGCCCAACACCCAGCGCAAAACCGCCTGCCACCAACCAAAGAACGTCCCAGCTGATGGATTTAAGGTCGTTTTTGGTAAGCACGCCTGTAACCGCAAAGGCCGCAATGGGTATAATTGCAATAATGTTTGAATTTAGCCCCGTTGCCTTGTCGAACATCCAAAGCAAAACGGTAACCGCAAAGACGACATATACAATGTAGGCCTTTGTGCTTTTTTCGAATTTGCAGTCGAAGTTAAGCTCTAGTTCCTTTCTTTTAAAGGGGAACATTTTTAAGAGGAAAAGCCACATAATGCCTATCAAAACAAGCACAAAGGGCGCCATTACAAGCATCCACTGGCCGAAACCTATGCCCAAATTAAGCTGTTCGTTAAGGTAGCCCAGCGCTATAGTGTTTGGCGGCGTGCCTATCGGCGTGCCTATTCCGCCTATGTTTGCCGCAACGGGAATGGCCAAAATAAGGGCGGTTCTGCCCCTGCCGCTGTCGGCCGCGGGTTTTAGAAGGGGCGCCATAACAGCAAACATCATGGCGGTTGTGGCCGTGTTGCTCATAAACATCGAAAATACCGAGGTTACAAACATAAGGCCCAATAAAACCACACCCGACCTTTTGCCGAAGGGTTTAAACAAAACTCTTGCCAAGTTTTTGTCCAGCCCCACTTTTTCGGCGCCTATCGCCAAAACAAAGCCGCCCATAAAGAGGATAATTATAGGGTCTGCAAAGGTAGCCATAAGGGTTCGGTATTTAACCGCATGGCCGAAAACTTCGGCCGAAACGCCCTCGGCGGGTTTAAAGCAAAACAGCGAATAGTCGGAAACGGTAAACAGCATAAGCGCTATTGTTAAAACCGACGTTGTCCACGATGGGATTGCTTCGGTAATCCACATAAGGGCCGCAAACAGGAAAATTGCTATTACGCGCTGTTCTATTACTGTCAAATTTTGTATGTGGAATGTTTCGGGGGGCAAAAACCATGCAGTTAATGCAACCGCCATACAAATTATAAGGTATACAAGTTTTTTAGGGTTCATTGTGTTGATGTGTTGTTCTACTGGCGCATAATTTTGTAAACTATAAAAAGAACGCACGCAATAAAGCTTTTAAAGTTTGCCCAATAATATATCTATTGCAAGATATTTTTGGGAACGCAGCCATAGCTAAGTGCGGTAAAGTGCTGGGTTTCGTATAACTTTGCTTTTGAAATATACACAAGAAAGGCGCGGTTTTTTGCCGCGCCCCGAAATTTTGCGTTTGGCGTGCTTTTTATAGTTTGCGCTTTAAAAGCGAAGCCGAATTTAGCACAACCGTTACCGACGACAGGTTGTGTATAAGCGCGCCCCATACGGGAGTAACAATTCCGAAAAACGCCAGCACTACCGAGCATATGTTTACGCAAACCGAAAATACCATATTCGCCTTTGCCGTAAATATTGTAGTTTTTGAAAACCTTATAAGGCCGGCTACTTTTGTAAGGTCGCCGCCCAGTAGCGAGGCTTGCGCCGTAGACAACGCTATGTCGTTCTTTAAGTCGGCAACGGCAATGGAGGCGTTTGCAAGGGCAAGGGCGGGGGCGTCGTTTACGCCGTCGCCAACCATACATACGTTTTTGCCCGAAGATTGCGTTTTAGAAACAATGTCGAGCTTGTCTTGCGGCAAAAGTTCGGCAAATACCTTTTTAATGTCGGCTTGGCTTGCAATGTTGTTGGCTGCCGACTTGTTGTCGCCGCTAAGCATTGCGTAGTCTATGCCGAGCGCTTTCAACTGCTCTATTGCAGCCTTGGCCGACGCTCTTATTGTGTCGGCAAATTCCAGATAGCCGACAATTTTGCCGTCTACCTTAACCTGCGAAAGGGTACAAGCTTTGCCCTCGGGGGCCTTTTCTGTGCTTTGTTTGTCTACTTTGCCGACAAATACAGTTTTGCCGTCTACCAAAGCCTGCGTGCCGAAGCCCGCAATGTTTTTTGAATGGTCGGCCTTTGCAACGGCTATGTTTTTAGACTTTGCAAAGTCTACAACCGCCTTTGCTATGGGGTGGTCGCTAAACTCTTCGGCCGAGGCCGCAAGCGACGCTATTTCGCCTTCGCTTAAATCGGCGCATGGAACAATTTTCGAAAGCGAAATTTCGCCGGTAGTTAAAGTGCCCGTTTTGTCGAAAAACACGGTGTTTGTTTTTGCAAGGCGTTCAACGGCTTCGCCGCTTTTTATGAGCACCGAATGTTTTGCGCCGTTGCCTATAGCCGCCGCTATGGCGGTGGGCGTTGCAAGCACAAAGGCGCACGGGCAAAATACAACCAAAATGGTTATGCCCCTAATTAGGGCCTGTTGCCAGCCAATCGAAAAGCACAGCATTGAGAGCGCGAAAACTAAAACCGACAATATTATGGCGCTTGGCACTATGAACGAAGCCCATTTGTTTGCCAGCCTCGAAATGGGGGCTTTTTTGCCCTCGGCTTCCTCTACAAGCTTTACAAGCTTTGCAAGCGCCGAATTTGCCGCGCTTTTTTGCACCAAAACTTCGGCGTATTCCGAAACATTGAATGTGCCCGACATTACCGAATCGCCCGCCTTTTTGGAAACGGGCAGGCTTTCGCCCGTCATATTCGCTTCGTTTACGCTTGCGCTTTCGCTAAGCAAAATGCCGTCGGAGGCGAACATTTCGTTGCTGCGCACGCACAGAATATCGCCCTTGGCAATTTCCGGGGCGGGAATTTCGATTTCTCGGCCGTTGCGTTTTACCCTGGCTATTTTAGGCATCATTGCCGAAAGCGCGTTTATGCCCGACCTTGCCTTTTGCACGGTGCGTTCCTCCAAAAATTCGCCCAGCGCCATCAAAAATGCTATTTCGCCCGCAACAAATATGTAGCTGTGGCCGTGCCCGCCTTCGCCCGAATAGCCGAAAGCGCACAAAACCTGCAGCGCAAGCGAGGCGAATATTGCAACGCTTACCAGCAAGGGGCTGGATATTTGCCTGTTTTTAAGCATATTAAAGGCTTCGCTAATTATCGGCATTGCGCAAAAATATATGGCTACCCACGAGGGGTCCGCAAAGCCCTTAAGCGGAAATTCGTAGCCGTAGGCAACGCAAATAAAACTTATTGCCAATGCCAAAAACGAAACCCACAACTGCGACTTTTCGCTTAACAGCCCTTCGCTTTTGTGTGTCGAACAGCACGAGTGCGACTCGTTTTTATGCCCGTGGCAACACGAGTGGTCGTTGTGGCTTTCGCCGTGGCAACAGCAGCACGAATGTTCGTGTTCGGCTTCGTTGCGGCTGTGTTGGTGTTCCTTGCCCGCCGCATTGTGGTTGTGGCAGCAGCAGTGTTCGTGCCCGTTTTTGTCTTCCATATTACGATACTTTCTTTAAATGCTCTATTAGTTCGTCTACAAGCTTTGTGTCTTTGTGCGCAAGGGCGTTCGATATGCAGCCTTTCATGTGCGCGCTTAAAACTTCAAGCCACACCCCGTGCAGCGCTCCCGACGCCGAATTTATCTGGCGCAGAATGTCTATGCACTCGGCGTCGGCGTCTATCATTTTTTGCAGGCCGCGCATTTGGCCTTCAAGTCTTTTAAGGCGCGTTATAAGTTTTTTCTTTTCTTCGGGGGTTCTGCAGTGTGCCATAATTTTTTCTTTTTATAACGGTTTTTTGAAATTGTTTATAGGGTATGGGGGTATACCCTATAAAACGGAAAGTCAACAAATTTTTTAAAACTTTTTTGCAAAGAAACGAAATTGGGGCTGCAAAAAGTACGCAAAAAAACGCCCGAACAAAAATCTGCCTGGGCGTTAATGCAAAATTTTGCGCGAAGAATACGGTCAGGGTTCTTTTGGCGACAAAACCGCGGCGTCCAGCGCGTTTGTAATAAGTTGTTCCGAGTCTTTTCTTAATATAAGAAAGCGGTGTTTGCCGTTTTTGTCGGCCGTAAAATCTGTTCTAATTTTATCGTTTACACAAACCGTGCCCCTTTCGGAAATATCGAAAATTTCGGGGTTAAAGACGTATAATACGCTGGTTAAGTCCCACGTTCGGGCGTTGCCGTGGCGGCCCGCATATAATATATAGGCTTCCTTTAAGGGGTTTTTGTCGGAAAGGCCGCCTAGGATTTTTTTGCCCGTAATGCCCACTTCTTCGCCAACTTCAAAGCCGCTAAAAACAATGTCTACGGGGCAGTTTTGTACAAAGTATCGCGCCGAATTGGGGTCGTTATAAACGTTAAATTCGGGGTTGTTGCGCTTTACCCTTTTGGAAAGCCCGAATTGCCCCGCCATAACCGAAAAAAACTTTACCTTTTTTGCTACAAGCTCCGTTCCGCTTAGGGGAGAAATGTCGTCGGCAGTAGATTTTAAGAGGTTTGCAATGTTTGTGGAAAAGCCGACACTTATATATACAACGGAGTTGTCCGGGCATTCTGCCAAAGTTTTTCTGGCAAGCTTTACGGGGTCTATTAGCTCGTATCCGTTAAAAACGGTGCGCTTGTATTTGTAGGAATTGTCGGCATTTTTTGCGTTTGCAATTTTGCCTATAAACTTTCCGTTTGGGTGCTCGTTTTTGTGCGCCGTGTTTTTTGGGGCGTTTTTTGCGGCCGCTATGGGAATGTCTATGTTGTAGTGGCAGTTTTGTATCGAAACATATACTGCGGCATAGGGGTTGTCTTTATTGACAAGAATTGCCTTTATGTCGGCAAGTCCTTTTTGTTGGTAGCCGTACAGCATATTCAAAGCCAAAGCGTCGTCTACGTCGTTGCCCATGTCGGTGTCGAAAATTATGTTTGTTTTAGCCTGGCTAAGCGCGCAGACAAAGCACAGGGAAAGTATGGCAAGCGTCTTTATCATTCAAAGATTATCTATAGGCTAAAAAACGTAGTCAAATACAAAGTCTTAAATTTTTCGGGCAAATATTTTGCCGATTGCGAAAGCAAAAAAACGAACAAAAACAAAAAAGTTAGATATGGCTAATATTTTTTCTTGACAAGTTAGAGGCGCCTAATTTTATTTGACAGGAAAAATGAAATCGGATTTGAACAGGAAAGAGGAAGGCTGCGCAAGGCGCGGTTCTCGTTGCGGAAGCTGCAGCGTATGCGCGGGCGGCAAAAACGAAGCTCGCGGCTTTCTTAGTCCCATAGGCAGGCTCGTTTCGGCAATGGGCGCCAGGGCGACTTTTAGCGGACTGAAAATTTTTTGCAAACAAAGTTAGATTAAACTAATAAATTTTCATAATACAAAACCAACAAAAATGAACAGCATAAACAACAAAGTTATAGCAGCCTCGTTAGGCTCGATTTTAACTATGGCTACTTTTGCCAATGCACAAGAAGCCGTACAAACTCCGGCAAAAGAAGAAGCGCCGCAGTCGTGGTACGAACGCGACAGCCTCTTTTTGGCTTCGGCAACCGAAAGCCTTTCCGAAAAGACGGGCTTTACTCCCGCTCTTACCTGGGCCGGCGAAGTTTGGGGCGACGTTTCCAACAAAAACAATATGAACTCGTTTGTAGACTCGCTCTTTACAATCGAAGTAGAGCAGGATTTGTCGGTATTGTCGGGCAAAGACAATATGGGCAGAATCGGCGTTAGCGCTTTCTACTACAACCAAACCCACGGCGGCTCGTTGGAAAATGTATCGGACAAATCCAACCAGGGCTACGTAAGCAACATTGTTGCGGGCGATATGGCAAGGGTTTTCGAAATCTACTACGCCAACGAATTCGAAACAAAGGCGGGTACTTTCGGTTTTAGAATTGGCCAGCTTGCGGCCGACGAAGACTTTATGGGTATGGATTATTCCGACACATTCTTAAATTCGTCTTTCGGTGCAATGCCCAACATTGCCCCCGGCAATTTGTTCTCGCAATACAACGTTGCAACTCTCGGCTTGGTTGTATACTACACCTACGAGAATTTCGACGCAACTTTCGGCGTATATAACGGCAATATCGGCGAAGACATTTCCTCGAACAACGGCTTCGACTACAAAAACACTTTCGACACCGTTGCCTTCTGGTATCAGTTTGGCTACAACTACAAAGTTGGCGGTTTGGACGGCCGTGTAATGGTTGGCGGCAACTACCACAGCGATCCCACCAAGGCCAATTTCGAAGAAGGCACTACAAACAACTTCTATTCGTTCTATGCGGGCATTCAGCAGGCATTGTTTAACGACGACGAAGGCAACGCAAAATTCGGCGTATACGGCAGGGTCGGCTTTGTTCCCAATTCGGAATCGTCCGACAACAATTTCTATGCAGACTTCGGCTTTAACTGGTTTGCCCCCATTCCCTGCAGGGAAAACGACGTATTTGCCGCGGGCTTTTCGGTTATAGAAAACGAAAGGGCACAGCGCGACGAATTTTCGCACTATCAGGGTACTTTGGAAGTTACATACAGGTGCCAAATTACACCTGCAATCTCCTTCCAGCCCGACTTCCAGATTTTCTTTAACTCCGGTGCGCGCGACGAATCGAATGCGGTATACGTAGCGGGCGCAAGGCTTGAAGTTGTATTCTAATTTTTCCTTTTTTGGTACGATTTTTATCTGTTGAACAATCTTCATGCGCACTCCTTTCGGGGTGCGCATTTTTTTGTTGCGTTTTGGGGCTTTGCGAGCAGAAAATTCGTCAAAAAAAGATATGTGGCAAATATACGCATTGCTTTCGGCGTTTTTTGCGGCGTTTACCGCCATATTGGCAAAAGTCGGCGTAGAAAACATAAATTCGAACCTGGCTACGGCTGTAAGAACAACCGTTATTTTGGCTTTTACATGGGGCATTGCCCTTTGCACCGTGCCGCTAAAATCGGTTGCGGCAATAAGCTGGCACACAATGCTGTTTTTGGTATTGTCGGGCTTTGCCACGGGCGCTTCGTGGCTGTTCTACTTTAAGGCTTTGCAGCTTGGCGACGCCTCTAAAGTTGCGCCGGTAGACAAGCTTAGCGTTGCAATTACAATTCTGCTAAGCGTTGTAATATTGGGCGAGCCTTTAAGCTGCAAAACCGTTGTAGGCGGGCTTTTAATAGTTGCGGGCTCGCTTGTGTTGGTGTTGTAATATACTGCAAATAAAAGCGTTGCAAAAATATTATAGGCTGCCGCAATTTTGTATTGATTGTCTTTTATAGCTTAAGTAAATATCTCGGCCTATGAAAAAAACTGTTATATTTTGTTCGGTGGTTGTGGCGTTTGCATTGATAGTGTGCGCCGCAATTTTGGTTAAGCCGCACATTGTTTTGCGCAATGCCAGCGGCGTAAGGGTAAAGGGAACTGCGGTTGCCCGCGTGCAAAGCGACGCAATGGAGTGGTCGGCTTCGTTAAGCAGCGGGTTAAAGCCCACAATAAAAGAGGCGGTTTGCCAGGCGGAAAAAGACGCCGCCTTTGCAAAAGAGCTTTTTGCCAAAAATAAGCTAGACGACGTGAAATTTAGCATGGCTAGATGGTATGTAACCTATAAAAAAACCGACGGCAAGGAAACAAACGAAATAGAAGGGTATACCGCCTCCATTTCGATGTCGCTTAACCCCAAAACACAGGAACAGGCAAAAAAACTTTCCGAGTGCATAAGCCAACTGATGAAAAACGACATTTCGGCCTACGACAACGGCACAAGATACTACTACACAAAACTTGAATCGCTTAAAATGGACTTGCTTGAAAAAGCGGCGGCCAACGCAAAGGAAAGGGCGCAAAAACTGGTTTCGGGCAGCGGCTCTGGTTTGGGCGGCGTAATTTCGGCCTCGCAGGGGGTATTTCAAATTACAGAGCCGCTTTCGACCGACACAAGCGATTGGGGCGCCTACGACACAACCACCTACGAAAAAGACGTAAAGTGCGTTGTAACAATGGAGTTTGCCACAAAATAGATTAAAAAATTTCGGCGCGGCGGCATATTCCTTTTGGATATGCCGCTTTTTTTTGCAAAAAACAGCCTGAATTTTGCGAATGTTATTTGCGCATAGGCTTTTGCCTTAAATACATAGAAACTTTGTTCGGCTTTCGGCAGCGCGGTTGTTTTGCCTGGCTTAGATAAAAACGGGAAGGATTAAAAAGTGCAAAAATTATGCAGAAGAAATTTCATTAAAACTGTGGCGCTTTCGCCGCTAATGGCGCTTGCCCTGAAAAATGCGGACTTATCCCATACCCCCAACTGGGCGACAGGTTCAGCCACTTTGCCGTAGACTACGATTTCGGCAACGGCTTGCACTGCTCAAGCTACAGCCGCCGCGAAGACAAATCAAACGACTATGTTATGGAGCGCTTTATAGGCACAAAGGGCGTTTTAGAGCTGGATACAATAAGCGGCTTGCAGCGCATAAAAGGCGAAAATCCGTGGCAGGCAAAAAAAGACATTGAACCGTGTCTTGTACAAGAGCACCGCGTGCTTATAGATAGCGTAATAAACAATTCGCCCAAAAATATGCTGCGCGATATGGTAAATTCAACGCTTGTTGCCATTGCAGGCCGCGAGTCGTGCTATTCGGGGCAAAGGTTTAAGTACGTCTTTATCGTAAAAAAATCGAAACAATCGCTGGCTCCAAAAGAATGGAAATTCGGCAAACTTGCCGTGGGCGAAATTCCGTGTCCCGGCAAATACAAAATTAGCTAGCGGCAAAATTTTTATTGCAGTCTCCGCCTCTTTTTTTGGCGGAGATTTTTTTGCGCGCCAAATTTCGAAAAAGGCATAAAAAGGCAGTTTTTTGAAAGGAAGGGGCATTTACAATTTTAAAAAATTTTGTATTATGTTGCGGAAATAAAAACCAAAAAACGGGAAAAAAACCCCATGCAACTTAAAGAATTTTTAGAATATGTAAAACTGCAAAAACCGCTTGATACGCCCGAAATTTTCGCCTTTATGAACGAGGCCAGCGAAAGGGCGCGCCGCGCTACTTTTAGGCTTAATTCGGCGTATAAAACGCCGGACGAAATTAGGGAAATTTTGTCGGAGCTATTCGGGTATAGGGTAGACGAAACCCTTAGGGTGTTCCCTCCCTTTTATAGCGACTTCGGGCAAAACATAAAAATCGGCAAAAACGTGTTCATAAATGCCTGCTGCCAGTTTCAAGACCACGGCGGCGTAAGCATTGGCGACGGCTGCCAAATTGGCCACAATGTGGTTTTTGCCACTCTTAACCACGGCATTTTGCCCGAAGAAAGGAAATATACAATTCCGGCCGCTATAAGGCTTGGCAAAAATGTTTGGGTAGGCTCTAACAGCACAATTTTGCAGGGTGTAAACATTGGCGACAACGCCATTGTTGCCGCGGGGGCCGTTGTTGTAAAAGACGTTCCCGCAAACACAATAGTAGGCGGCGTTCCCGCAAAAGAGATACGGAAAATCTGCCAATAGTTTTTTTGCTTTCCACGAAACCTTTTTAGTTTGGTCGCGTTTTATTGACTATAAACTGATCCCCAAAAACAGAAAGGTTTTTATATGAAGATAAAAAAATATGTATTGTTTGCCGTTGTTTGCGTCTTTGCGTGCTGCACTTTTGCGGGGCAAGTCAACAAAGAGGCAAAGCAGTTTAAATATAGCACGACAATAGAAAAAGAGCGCCCGCAGCTTAACGAAGCCACAAAAAAGCTGATTTCGGCATACCGCAAAAACCCCACAAAGGAAAATTACGACGCCCTAAAAAAGCAGGTAGAGCTTAACTACGACGCCGTTATTGCGCGCAAGCAGGCAAAATTGGAGGAATTGAAAAAAACGGCGAAGCACGCAAGCAAAATAGCCGAAATGCAGGAGATTGTAAACGACGTTATTAAAGACCGCCAAAACCGCATAGAGCAAAGCATGCGCCGTTTTACAGACCCCCGCTTAAGGCCTAACGCCCGCAATGCAAGCGGCGGATTCTTGCCCGTATTGGGCGCAGCCCAAAACGTTAACATTGCCTACACGCCCGTTACAAACGCCCAGTTTGCAGAATTTGTAAAGGCGACAAACGCAAAAGCTCCAAAAGATTGGCAAAACGGCGTTGTTGCCAAAGGCAAAGAGAATATGCCCGTTGTAAACGTTTCGTACGAAACTGCGGTAAAATATTGCAGCTGGCTTTCCGAAAAAGACAAAGGCGCAACATACCGCTTGCCCACCGAAACGGAATGGGAATATGCCGCGGGCCACATGCCCAAAGACGCCGATTTTAACTGCGGCGTTCAAAAGTCGCTAAGCAATGTGTTTGCATACTCGAAAACGCTTTCGGCAAGCGGTGCAATAGACATGTGGGGCAACTGCTGGGAAATGACGTCTACTAGCTTAAACAAAAACGGCAAAACGCAAATAAAGGTAAAAGGCGGCGCATTCGATTCGCCCAGAATGAGTTGCAGAACCGAATATAGAGACGAAACGCGCGACGCCGGCTCGGCCTACGGCAATGTAGGGTTTAGGGTTGTGCGCCAAACAAAATAAGCTTATTGCCCAAAAGCGTTAAAAAACATTCAAAGCGTGCAAAGTTTATTTGCGCGCTTTTTTGGCACTGTAAAGTGCGTTGTGTCTATATGCTCGGTTTTAAGCAGCTTTATTTTGTTTTCTATGCCGCCCGCATAGCCCGTAAGGTTGCAGTTTGCGCCCATTACCCTGTGGCAGGGAACGATAATCGAAATATTGTTTTTGCCGACTGCGTTGCCTACGGCCTGCGCCGACATCTTTTTTATGCCGCATTCTTTTGCGATTTCCTCGGCAAGGCGGCCGTATGTTGTTGTTTTGCCGTATGGAATTTTCAATAAAAGCCGCCAAACTTTTAGCTGAAACGGCGTGCCCGACATCTTAATTGGAACCTTAAAATTCGGCTCTTTGCCCGAAAAGTAAATATCCAGCCATTTTTTTGAAAGGCTCAATATTTTCGAATTTTTTTCGGGAAGGCCTTTTAAATTGCAAGGGTAGTGTTTTTCGTCGGCAATCCAAAGCCCGCATAATGCACAGTCTTCGGCTGCCAAAAGCAGCTCGCCTAAAATGCAATCGTACCTGCATAAAGAAATATCTAGCATACCCGAAATTTTTTTAATGGCGGGCACAATGGCAACAAAATTTTTATTTGTGGGTTTTGCAAAAAATTTTCGTGTTATTTCGCACAATCTCCAAACTTTTTTAGCTAAAAGCAAAAGTATTTCGCAATTTTATGGATAGTTTTTTCCAAAAAAAACGCCGTGTGCAAAACTGTCAATAGAGCTGATAAATAGGCAGGTTAATCGTTTTTTATTGCAAATGGAATTTTTTAGCCCAAACTCGGGTCGTGTATGAAAATATTTAAGCTTAAAAAAATGTTTGTTGCCGCAATTTTTGCGGTGCTTTGCGTGGGGTGTTCCAATTTGCAAAAGGCCGATATTGCCGCCGAAAAAAAGGCGGTTGAGTCTGCATACCTAAGCCCGCAAATGTACGAAAATGCGAATTTTGCCGAGTTTAAAGACGGCAAGATTTTTGCCTCGAACGAAAGTTCGGCAAAGGAATACGACGTTTTGTTTAAAACAAAGCCCGTAAAATTCAAGCCGAATACGCACTATGTTTTTAATATGCTTTCCGACGTAAAATCGCTTAAGGGCAAAAGCCGTTTGCAGATTTTTATTTGGAAAGTTGTGCCCGGCAAAAAACCCGAGCTTGTAATGGATATTTCGCAGCACGATAGCGACGGAGAATTTTTGCCGCGGCGGGCCGAATTTTTTACGGGCGGCGGCGACGCAAACTTTAAAATATCCTTTAACGCCGCGGGTAAAATTTCGGCAAAGGTTAAGGATATAGAAATTAAAGAGGGCAAAATAGAAACATTCTACTCGGCAACGGAAAACCCCAAGCCCTACAAACTAAACCGCAAAACATTGCCAACGGGCGCAAAGGACTTTGTTGTCGATATGCCCAACAACCCGAATGGCGCAACGGTTAGGGCCGCCGATTTCGGCGTAAAAGCGGGCGAAAAAGACTTGATTACAAAACTGAACAACGCAATAGCCCACTGCAAAAAAATAGGGGCGGCAAAGCTTGTTTTAGACAGGGGTACCTATTACTTCGACGAGGAAAAGTCGGTTGAAATAAAGGGCATAAACGACTTCGAATTCGACGGCGGCGGCTCTACATTTGTCTACTACAAAACCAACGGCAAAGTAAACAATATGAACATACAAAACTGCCGGCGCATTAAAATACGCAACTTTAATATGGATTGGGACTGGCAAAAGTCGCCGCTGGCAAGCGTTGTAAAACTTGTTGCAATAAACGACAAAGGCAAAGACAAGTATGTGGATTTCGAATTTACCGAATACGACGACTTCCCCAAAAAAGACTGCAAAATAATAAATTTGTCGCTGTATAACGAAAAAACGCAGACGGTAGGCATGGAGGGGTCTTTCGACGTATATTACGATTTCGGCGTAGGCAACGAAGTTATAGTTCCGAAAAAGGAATGGCTGAAGGGCAATTTGCTTAGGCTGCATTTGCCCAAAATACACAAAAAATACAGGGTGGGCCAGTTCTTTAGAATGCAGCACTACTACTATACAATGGGCGGCATTCACATGAAAAACAACAGGCACCTTACGCTCGAGAATGTAAATATATGGTCGTGCTGCGGCTTTGCCTTGGCAGTTTACGACTACCAGCAGTATTGGCAGTTTAAAAACGTAAATATTGTAAAGCCCAAAAATTCTTATCGCAGAGCCATAACATGCACGGCAGACCACTGCAACATAAGCAACACATTGGGCTTTTTTAAGATGGAAAACTGCGAAATTTCTTTCGGCGCCGACGACTGCATTAACTTTAACGACAAGTCGGCATACGCCACCCGAAAAGACGACTACACTTTGCAGACCCGCGGCATGATGGGCTTTACAAAAAGCGCCTACAACAAGGGCGCAAATGTGGAACTAAGGCACGACGATTTTTCGCCGGCAAACTATACGGGCAGGATTGTAGACAGAAAAGAAATAGACGCCAAAAAGGGCATATATTTGCTTTGCTTCGACAGGAAACTGCCAATGGCAAAAAACACGGGCTTTGTTTTGTTCAACCGCAATTTCGGTACAAGGAATATGATTGTGCGCAACTGCTATTTCCACGACAACAGGGCAAGGGGCGTAATTATAGAGTGCAGCGACGTAACTTTGGAAAACTGCCGCTTTAAGCATAACGAGCACGGCGCCATGAAAATAGAGTCGGGCTATACAAACCACTTGTGGAGCGAGGGCTTTGGCGCAAACAACATAGTAATACGCAACTGCACTTTCGAAGACGGCTGCCCCGACGGCGTTGTAGACTACAAAAAGGCAAGGGATATTTTTATAGGCTCGTATTCAAGGCGCAACTCGTTCCAATACCAGACAATGTACCCGATTGTAGACGGGCTTTTGTTCGAAAACAACACCTTCATAGACACATACGGGGTTATGGCAACGGTTTCGTCGGCGGGCAATGTTGTGTTTGCAAACAACACGTTTATTGCCAAAACGCCGCGCAAAAACGAAAAAGACTACAGAGGCTCTATCTTTGTGGCGTTTGCAAGCAATGTAAAGGTGGTAAACAACACTTGGGTGGAATCGCCTTTGGTGAAAACCCCCGGAGTGTTTGTAGACAAAGACAACGTTAAAGGCTTTGTTTTTGAGGGCAACAGGCTTGTAAAACCCTAGCATACAAAAGCGCAAAATACCATGCAAAGCGGCTCGGCCTTTAAAAGGGCAAAGCCGCTTTTTTGCGTTTAGCTTGGGCTTAGCCCATTGCTATGGTCAGCAAACTGTGGTAAAAATCGGCATACTCGCTTTCGCTTATGGGGCGCTTTGTGCTTAAAATTGCCATAGGGCATTTGGGGCCGTTGCCGTAGCCCGGGTGGGCGTGCTTGTGCGGCGTTTCAAAAAAGCCGCAGCGTTTGTAAAAGCGCAGCCTTTTTGCCGAAATTTCGTCTACAACATGGTCTACTTCAAGTACAAAAATTTTTGGGCTGCTTGCCAAAACATCTTGCATAATTTTGCTTCCAATGCCGCAGCCACGCATTGTGTCGTTTACCGCAAGGTGCTCTATATATACGCAGTTTTTAAAATCCCAAAACGACACAAAGCCCAAAAGCGCGCCGTTTTGCGTGTAGCAAAAAAGCGAAAAGTTTTTGTTGGCTATTGCCTTTTGCAACTCGGCATTTGTTCTTTGCTCGCAAAGGGGAAAGCTTTTTTTGTAAAGCCCCAAAAATTGCGGGTAAATTTGGTGCAGGGTGCTGTCTATCTTAATTTTTTGCATGCAATGGAAAATTTATATTCTTAATATCCGCAAAACTTGGTCAACAAGATTAAGCTTGTGTGTTGCAAGAAAATCCTTGAAAGAACGCGCATTTGCCCCTACGCTTTTTGCATGAAAGCTACAGTGTTTGCTTTGTTTTTACTTGTGTATTTTTCGCTAAACGCCGCGCAATTTTTGGGGCAAAAGGGTGGCGAGTTTAAATTTTGCGAAACTCTAAAAATTGCCTATCCCGAAAATATGTTCGATTCCGAAAAGCCCGAGTTTGCAAAAAAAGCCGTTGCCCAAATAAATTCTTTAATTGCAAGGCAGCTTGTAGTTTTAGAGGAGGGCGCAAAGTGCGAAAACGCCAAAGATTTTACAAAAGGCTACGGCAAATTGTCTGCCTACGAGATAATCGAAAAAAACTTTTCTGTTTGCGCAGACAAAAAATTGCAAACCGCCACGGTGGTTTTTCGCCACAAAAATAAGAACACCGCAAGTTTTGTATGTTTTGACTTGGCAAGGGCGGTTGCCTTTTGCGCAAAAGACGTGTCTGATGAATGTCTAAACGCACAGCTAGAATATGCGAAAATAATGAAAGAATTGTCGGCGGAGCGCAAAAAACTATTTAACGAATTAAAACAGGCAAAGGCCGAAAACAATGCGCAAAAAGTTGCCGAACTAAAAGCAAAATTAAAGCAAGAGCCTTTCCCGCGCGAAAAAACAAAACAAATAAAAGCACAACTAAAGACATTTAAAAATGCGCCGCTGTTTTGGCTGCCGCAAAACGCAAAGCCCTAGTTAAAAAACTTTTCGGCTTCAAAGCGCGAGATGTTGCGCATATTTATGTAGCGGCTTTTTAAAAGCATTTGGTTCCTGTGTCCCATATTTAGCTGCAGCCTCGGCAGGTCTTTAAAGCGTTTGGCAAAAAAGCTGGCGTAGGTGTGGCGCAAAACGTCTTGCACCCAGCAGCCGCCAAAGCCTGCGTTGTTGCGTATTTTTTGCCAACGGCGCTGCCAGTTTACAGGGCATATTTTTTGCTGGGGTTTAGGGTTATAGCTTAGCAAAATTCGCTTTAGTTGCGGCATAATTTCTACTTGGCGCACCCCGCCTGTTTTGGAACACAGCGAGCGCACCGTTATTGTGTTTTCCTGCAAATCAATATCTTGCCAAGTTAAACGCCTAACTTCTCTTGGCCTTATCCCCGCAAAGACCAAAAGGGCTACGGCAGGCAAATATATGCCGTTGTTCTCCTTTTTTGCATTGGCTATAATCTTTTTAATTTCAAATAGCTTTAGCGGCAAAATTTCCTTTTCTATTACCTTTTTTCTTAAAATTTGCTTAATGGGATTTTTGTCGCACCACTCGCGGCGAATTGCAAATTCAAACAACCCGTGCAACATAGCGCGCCCTTTGTTGTATTGGCTTGGGGTGCTAAACGCGCAGCTTAGCCACTCTTCGCATTCAGATACACTAAGCTCCGAAAAATTGCGCTTTGCAAATTCGGGTTTAAATTTCATCAACTTGTTGCCCAAGTATTTAATGTCGCTAAACGAAGCTTTGCGCAAATCTTGCTTAGTCTGCAAATAAATATCAAAACCTTTGGCGATAGGCATTTCGTTTTGCCTAAAGTTATTTTTGCCAATTTCAATTACTTTGGCGCAAAACTGAAGGGTAGTAAGTTTGGATTTTTTTGGCATAAAATCTACAATATTGCAAATAAGCCTAGCTGCGTCTAAAACGCTAATATTTTTGCCTTTTAAAAGAGCCCTCGCCGATATCAATTCTTTGTTCATGGTATTTAGAATACCATTGTCAACAACAAAAGCCAAAGAACTTTTGTACTGTTTGGTTTGTTGACAATTCCAGGATTTCTATTTCAAAGATAGACTTTAAAAGAATCAATATCCAAATAAATATTTTTCTCTGATAATCAGAATATTGCATAAATTTTGCAGCATATGGTATTCTAAATACCATATACCTGTACATAATTTCTTTGAAAGAGTTATGTCAGCACCATTAAATATATCCGTTTGCATAAACGATATCGTTTCGCAACTAGTTTTAACTGGCAATAAACTGCCATTGCATATTCCATCGATGGGAAACAAAGGCGGTGCCGGTTGCAATATTTTGTCGTTGGACAAAACAAATGGAGAGATTGAAATTTTATATCTCGCTCCAGGGCATACATCATTTGTTGTTCGCCAAAAAGAGTATGTTCAAATAGCGACATATTTTAATTCATTACACGGGCAATTTACAAAATCTGGGAATACTAGCGAATATTCGGTTTCAAACTATACTCAATCTAATGGAGCTACTTGGAAAGGCCCATTTAATATTCATCTAGACCCACTTCTTCCTTCAATTTTCAAATATCTAGGATACTAAAGTTATGAAAAAGTATATAACAATATTGTCAATATTCGCGGCAGGCTTTGCCTTTGGCGACTATGAAAATTACGATGGGCAAGACGTGTCTGGAAAGGACTTTTCTGGGATATCTCATAGAAATTCAAGTTGGATAGGTGTTACGGCAAAAGGAACAACTTTTAGTGAAGATAATGGGTCAGAAGCATCTTATGCGTTTTCGAATTTTACAAATGCGATCCTATCTGAAGCATATTTTTCGAGTGCAAACCTATCAGGAGCAATTTTTGCAAATGCAAACCTATCAGGAGCATGGTTATCTGATGCAAACGCAGAAGATGCAGATTTTACAAATGCAAACCTATCAGGAGCAAATTTATATGGTGCAAATGTACAAGATGCAGATTTTACAAACGCAAACCTATCAGGAGCATGGTTAAAGGGAGTAGAGAATTTAACAGACACACAATTACGTTCTGCATCTGATATCACAAAAATTTCCATAGATAATATAAGTAAATTCAATTTATCTGGGTTAAATATGTCAGGAGCAAGTTTATCAAACGCAGAAGATGCAGATTTTACAAACGCAAATCTATCAAGAGCATGGTTATCTGGTGCAAATGTGCAAGATGCAGATTTTACAAACGCAAACCTATCAGGAGCATGGTTAAAGGGAGTAGAGAATTTAACAGACACACAATTACGTTCTGCATCTGATATCACAAAAATTTTCATAGATAATATAAGTAAATTCAATTTATCTGGGTTAAATATGTCAGGAGCAAATTTATATGGTGCAAACGCAGAAGATGCAGATTTTACAAATGCAGATTTAACCGATGCTACCTTGGATAAAGCAAATTTGTCTGGTGCAAACTTTACTAGAGCAGTGCTTTCTGGTACATCAACTAATGGTGCAGATTTTACAAATGCGATAATTCAGGGTGCAGATTTGTCCTCAACTGTAGCTAATGGATTTACCGAGGCTCAATTAAAATCTACAGCTTCTTACAAAGAAGGAAATCTTACAGGGGTAATGTTCGATTACAACAATATTTCAAAATGGGATTTATCAAACCAAAATCTTCAAAATGCAAGTTTCTTTGCAACAAGAATTACAAATGTAAATTTCACTAATTCAGATTTAAGAGGTGCTGAAACTACAGCTACAAGTGGTGCTGCTATCTACAAAAACACCATTATGGCAGACGGCGTTATTAAAAACTTCTCTATGGCGTCTGCTGCCGACAGCCTTACCATTCGCAAATATACGCCTGCTACAAGCGGCGGAGAAATGATAAGTGCTAAAATTTCGGAAAGCGATGCAACGGTTTCTGGCGGGGCAACCCTTAAGTTAGATACAGGGGCACGCCTAGATGTAGTAAATAAAAAGACGCTTACTATAGCAGAAAACGGCGTGCTTATTATAGACACCTCTATAAGCGACCCGACACAAATATACATAGAATCTTTGGCGGGCTTGGTTATAGACGGCAAGCTTACAATTAACATAACCGAAGATCTTTTGCCCGATGTTGAATATAAGTTCGATTTAATTTCGTTTGAAAGCGATTCGAACATAGCAAGCCTAAAAGACCTAAAGCCCGACGAAATCCTATACCTAACAATTAAAGGCGAAACATTTAACGGCTATTGGACCTGCGTTATAAACGAAAACAAGTTTTCGATTTTGGCAACGCAAGTTCCAGAACCTGCAACAATAGCTGCAATATTCGGCGCATTGGCGTTAGGGTTGGCTATATACCGCCGCCGTAAATAAATTTGGAAATTTTTAGAATATAACGCGAAGCCTTTTTAGTTTCTAAAAAGGCTTTTTTATTTATTATTTGCGTCGATGTTAAGTTTTTTTGCGGGGTAAGTGTATGTTAGGCGTTTGCAGGATATTGTTTTTATTCGCTTTAAATCGGAATTGAAATAGTTTGCCATTCGCAATTTTCTTGACTGGAGTGTTCAAAAATGAAATAACAATGCGGATAAATTCCAACGGTTGGTTGCCGCCATTTTCTGTATTCGCAAAATGTCTTGGCTGTTAAGGCGAAATGCCATTTTTGCAGAGAAGTTTTTAAATGCCCATGCTGGCCGTTAAAAAATATACAATCTAACTATATGAAAAACATACTCACTATTGCGGGGATAATATCCCTTTCAACGCTGGCTTTTGCCGATAACGAAGATTTTTCGGGACAAATTTTATCGGGACAAGACCTCTCGAACAACTCGTATATAAATACCAATTTTTCAAACGCGGAACTGGATTATACGAAATTCTCGAACTCGACGCTTACGGGAGCTAATTTTACCGATTCCACAATAACAAGCGCGAATTTCAGCGGTGTAATAGGGTTCACCGAAGAGCAGTTGAAATCTACAAAAAGCTATAAAGACAAGAACCTCAGAGGCATTACTTTATCGGACAACGATTTTAGCGGCTGGGATTTTAGCGGACAGAATCTGGAATATTCGTTCATTCACGATATGACATTTGCCGGCACTAATTTTGCGAGCGCCGATTTGGCGAACACTCAGTTCGTGGATTCGACACTTACAAACGCCGACTTTACAAACGCCATTGTAAAAGATACGTATTTCAACAACGTAACAGGCTTCACCTACGAGCAGTTGAAATCAACAAAGAGCTATCAAGACAAGGATTTGGGCTCTATAGGCTTTTCCAGCTGCTATTTAAGCGGCTGGGATTTTAACGGGCAAAGCATGTCGGGGGCGAATTTGGGTTGGGCTACATTGAATGATACAACCTTTGTGAATGCCGACCTTTCCGATGCCAATTTCTTCTATGCAAGTATGACCAATGTAGACTTGCGCGGCGCAAATGTTGAAAATGCCGACTTTGACAGAGCAACCTACAAAAATACGATAATGGCAGACGGCGTAATAAAGGGCTTTTCGATGGCATCTGCCGACGACAGTTTTTCGATTCGCAAATACAAATCTGCAACTAGCGACGGTGCAAAAATTTCGGCTAAAATTTCCGAAAGCGACGCAACGATTTCCGGCGGTGCTAAACTGACGCTCGAACAGGGCGCTGCGTTTGAAATCACGAACGGCAAAACCTTAACGGTTGCCTCCAGCGCTTCCGTTCAAATAGATACCGATCTTGCGTCTTCTACAATGTTTAATGTAGACGCCAATTCCGGCCTTGTTTTTGAAGACGGCGCTACTCTTGTTATAAACCTTATAGCCGACATTGCGGCGTTAGACGATTGCGTATTCGACGCATTGCTGTTCGACAAAGACGCCAACATTGCGGGCGTAAGCAATTTTGTAAAAGGCGAAACATTGTTCCTTACAATAAACGGCGAAACCTATTTGGGCGACTGGGATTATTCCGTAGACGGAACTTCGATGACAATTTCCATCAGCGTTCCCGAGCCCTCCACAATAGCCGCAATCTTCGGCGCATTGGCCGTGGGTTTGGCGGTATACCGCAAAAGAAAGTAGAACGCCATAGCGCGCTAAAAAAAACGGTCTTTCGGAAATCCCGAAAGACCGTTTTTTTGTCTATTGCCAATCGTATATCTTTGCCGCCAGCAAAATCGACTTCGCAAATCTGCACAAAAAGACTAAATTCGTCAAATGCTTTCAGACGGGCGGATAACCGAACCCGAAATAACTCCTGTAGGCTCAATCTATAAAAAAACCGTAAAAAAATGCCAAGCATGGTGATTAAATTCGTCAAATGCTTGTAGCCGCAAAAAACCTCCTTACAGCAACCTTGCAACCATAATGCAACCCCATTGCAAAGGGGCTTTAAAATATCGCGTTTTTTCAAAAAATGCTCAAACGTATGGCATAATTACCTCAAACCTTGTGGCGCGATACAGCGTCTTCAACAGATTTTGCCAAGACACGGTTGTTGTTTTGTCGCACATCCGAGCGTGAAACGCACCAGTTGAACCCTAATTATGAAGCACTTGCAAATGGGGGGCGTCATAAGAAAAGGCAGATTCGCAACTTAATGCTAGGAAAGCGGGATTGCCGCTTTGCGGCCATCCCTTGTCTTTCCGTGTAAAAAACAAAACAAAAAGTTGCGCCCGCTAGCGCGGGCTTCTTTTTTTATAAAAATATTTTCGCTCATCGTCAAAGATAGTGGAATGGATAAAAAAAAGGAGGGCAAAGAAGAGAAAAAATCTCTTACAAT
>CAKUIA010000007.1 GCA_934660865.1 uncultured Opitutales bacterium | reverse complement strand
TTTCGGAGCCTATCTGCTCATAATATAGGTTATCTTCGCCTTTGAAGATATACGAACCAACGCTTTTGCGCCGCTTTGTTTTGGTTACTTCTTGTTCCTTGCGAATGCGTTCCAATAACACCGATGCCGGTTCATCATTTGAATTCTGGGATAGTAGTTTGCCTCGTATTGCGAGGTCTAGGAGCTTAGACTTCGTTTGAGCAATTTTAGCTGAAAGCGTATCGTATTCCTCATTTATATCTGCAATATGATTTGCCAAACCTTCTATAGTTGACACAATTCGCCTTTGCTCGTTTAAAGGCGGAACAGGAAGTATATATGGTCTCACAGAAGGTACTGTAAGTTGTGGGATACTAGATCCATCAGAGGTTAATCTTCTCGTGAACAATATATAATAAAGGAAAGAAAGATTAAAGAGTCCTCTTATAGGAACAATTGCTACTAATCTTATTATTGGGACAAAGTTGCCTTCACGAACAAAAGGATATCCTATAGTTCCTCTTGCTGATAATGTGATTGCCGTTCTATCTATTCTTGGAACATCTGTGTATCCATACAATCCTTCCTTTTCCAGACCGTTAGAGTAAATGGGAATCACATTTTCCGTAGTCTTTTCTTTTGAAAATATAATTGGTTTGTCTCCTCCAGCACTAATTTCTTCACTTATGCTACTTAATCTTGCCCAAGCCCAAGTTTCTGGTATATCGAAGGGGATTTCGGCAGTGATGTCGCGGATTGTCTCCTTCCCATTCTCTACAACCTTCTCATAATATGAATTATCTTATTTCGTTGGGAGGGTGTTACTGTTTCAAGATTTCCATTCGCTTGCGAACTATTGAAAGATAGCGTTTCTGCATTGTCGGACGCAGGAAGGATTTTGCTGCGAGAGCTTCCATTTTATCTAATGTTTTTCCAGAAATGAAATCAGACAGGATTCTATCTGCGCTTTGTTCGCTAAGACCTATCTTTATTGCGAATCGGCGGAATGTTTCGCGGGAAAATTCCGTCATTGGCTCGTCTTTAAATAGGCCGCTTGACAACGCGAAAGGGGCATCGTTGATGTGCAATGCGGTATTCATCAAATCGTAGGCGGGCGACAATATGGAGTCGCCGAAAGGAGTCTCCAAGATTGCGAAGTTTTTCAAATGGGCATCGCCATTCGCCACGATATAGTTAAACAAAACAAGCTTGAAGAATTTTACAATTTCGATTCGCCAAGCCGGAATGTATTTGCGTATTGAAATTGCGATGTCTTCATAGCTGGAATTATATTTAAAGTTATGTCCGTCGTTCGGAGTTTTCCCGATAATCGAAGCAAAATCCTCCATTCTCAACTTGCCGTTCTTGGTTACATCAAAGCGGCGGGTGATGTATGCAGGCGTTCCGTTTTGGAAGAAACATATCGCGTTTGCAGCGGTTTTTATCCCGAAAATCTGCGATGCTATTTGCATTGTCAAATGTTCGTTTGCGCATGTCTGGTCTCCGTTTTGCAAATCGCGAACCTGCGGCTTTAAAATATGCGTGGACTGCTCACCCTGAGCGGAAAGAAACAGTTTGTTCTTTTTCTGGATTATACCGAATTTTTCCTGCGCTCCGGAAATCGACAGGGCTTCTCTGTTTTCAAGAAATTGCGTTTTTGCCTTTTCGCTGGAAGAAGGCGGTAAATAAGGCAGAACGCAACTTACGTCTTTGCCGCCGAATAAACTTTGTTTGGCAGACGGCGAATATTCGGAGAACCCGTCTTTCAGTGTCGATGGGCATCGGGAGATTTTAATCATTGCATTCCTCTACCCTGACGGAGCCGATGCCGTCCATCTTTCCGGTTGCCAGTAAATGTCCGAACGCATCATTCTCGTCGATTTTCAGCAGCCTGCACTGAATCGCCTTGTTTGCGCCTTCGGGGAGCATGTTGGCGAAAAAAGGGAACAGCCTGTCCGATTCAAAAGGTTGTTCGCGCTTCGGTAATGTTACGCTTATCGGAGGAGTATCGGGATTGATCAGATAGTTTTTATCGTAAGCGAATACATATTTGTTTGGCGCGCACTCCGTCAGCTTTCCCGCCAGAGTTTTGTTTAAATACACATTTGCCTTACGCATTTGAATCCTCCGTATTTGGCGATTTTACTTTTAACGAAATCTCGAATCCGAGAATGTCGCATATCTTATATAGAACGTCCAACCTCGGATTTTCTTTACCTTGTTCGATTTTACACAATGTGTTTTTGTGAATTCCCGCCAAGGAAGCAAGCTCGTCTTGCGTTATACCCAGAGACTTTCTTCGCTCTTTAATTCGACTTGAGATTGTATTCATATAATATTGTGATTTTGCCCTTAAAAATCGGCAATCGCCTGCAAAAGTCAAGCTAAATCACTGTATATAGTGATTTGAGTTGTGTCATAAATATGCCAGACACATTCTTACGCATACAAAAGAACTCTCGTGGAGATTGGAACTAAAAGCTTTACAAGTCAGTAGATATTTTCTAAAACTATTAAAACTTAAGTTAACCAGCATCTAGACGGATTCGTTATGTATAAGAAATTTTCTACAGCCCCAGTGCAAATAAAACGGGCGACAAGAATTAAAAATTATGTAATCGGCGAAAATTTCGTTTCGCTTGGCGAGATTGTCTTGATAATAGGGCCAACAAGCATTGGAAAGACAGTATTTGCAACGGATTTTGCTTATGACTTGGCTGCCGGAAGAAATTTATATGGCAATGTTCCCGTTTTGAGACCGGTTAAGACGCTATTGGTCCTTTTGGAATACAATGCGGAGGACCAAGCCGATTTGAAAGCGGGAATTCGCAAACACAGCTCTTTTAGTAAAGATTCTCAAAAAACGATAAGCAAAAATCTATACATCGACGATGATTTTAGCTCTTGGTGCGGGAAAGACCAGTATCTTAAAGAATTACAAAAAGCCGTAGACGATGGCTACGAAGCAATCGTTATCGACAATATAAACCGTCTTTATGTCAATAGAAGTCGAATAGAGCAAGTAAAGGGATTTATTAACGAGTCGCTAAAAATAATAAAAGGCAAAGCCGCATTGTTCCTCGTAACGCACCAAGGTAAAAGGCTTGCCGAGAAATATACCAGTTTGGCGCACGAATCAAAAGGTTTGTCGGAGTGGGGTGATAGCGCACGTTCAACATTCAATCTTAATCCAGTTCCAAATGCAAATGGTGTTGTCGAATTGCGCTACACAAAAAATGCCAACAAACTTGGAGAGAAGTTTAAAGGTACTCCATTTTATTTATCCTATTCGGAATCGGCGCGTGAGCCATATTATTTTGAAATTCGATATACTCCTAGGGCGGAAGAAAAACGCCTAACGGCATCGCAGAATCTTTATGCTGATTACCACAACTTGGGGTTTAATTTTCTGCCAATGTCGATAAAGTCGGCAATAGAAGATGATTATATTAAAAAAATCGTGCAAGGAACGTTTAATGCATTGAAAGGCAAATCTGTGAGAACCATTTGGAATGGTATTAGAAAAGAGAATCGTTATATTCACGTTCTAACGGTTGACGACTTAAATAAATTCAAGGAGTTATCCCAGAGATTTACCAACTTGAAGGCATCAATCAAAAAATCTACTGATAAAGCTAGGAATTTAGGAATAAATGAAGTGGAAAATTGGTCTAAGAAATGCAAAACAGGTGGTCTAAGTGGTATAAGTTCTGAAACCTTATGGATAGGCAATGACTTTTTGGACGAATTTGAATACAGGCTCGACTGGATTGAAAGTTCATTAAATTCGCGTTATATGCGACCATTTGCAATAACTCCCTACGATTCCGAGAAGTGGGAAAAGCTTGGTGTGCATTTGCGCAACAAGTAGAATGTAATTGAGTTAAGACACTAACCTTAATGAAATTGGTTTTTCCCAACAAAAACATGTGTCCCCAGCTTATGTATCTGAGTTCTCGTTAGATAAATCGTCTGGGGACTTTTTACGCTATTTATATGCGTTTTCCGCGAATATTTGCGGGTAGTCCATTCGCATATTTTGAAAATTCCGAACAAACCGAGAAAATATGCCCTTGCGGTTTTCGGCTAATTTAAAGCATTGCTTCGAATTAGCCGAAAATATACTTGCATTTTGGTGGGGCATTGCTCAAACTGTCTTCATGTATTTAGAAAGAACCCTATCTCCATATATCGCAAAAGCTTCAAAATTTTTCCCGGTTGTGCTGATAACAGGGCCGAGGCAGGTCGGCAAAACAACAATATTTGAGTCGGCAAAAAGCGAAAAGAGAACCTACATTACCTTAGACGACCCAATGCTGCGAACGTTGGCTCAAAATGACCCGCAGCTTTTCCTTTCAACCTACAAAGCCCCGATATTGATAGACGAGGTTCAATATGCTCCTCAGCTGTTTCCATACATAAAAATGATTGTAGACAAAGAAAAGAAGCCTGGAGCTTTTTGGCTGACGGGTTCGCAGGTTTTTACCCTCATGAAAAACGTAACCGAAAGCCTTGCGGGACGAGTTGGAATTCTCGAATTGCAGGGTTTGTCGCAATCCGAAAAAGCGAAAATGCCTAACCGGAAACAGTTTTTGCCGAGCTTGAACTCAACCAGCGAAATTCCGCCGTTCGACCTTAATTCTCTTTACGATACGATATTCAAAGGTTCATTCCCTGCCGTTGTTGCAAATAAAGATGCCGATTGGCAATACTTCTATCGCTCCTATGTTTCGACGTATATCGAAAGAGACGTAAAGCAAATTCTGAACATTACGCAGGAAGGAAATTTTATAAAATTCCTCTCGGTTGCTGCCGCGAGAACAGGGCAGCTGTTAAATTATAGCGACATGGCACGCGATTGCGACGTGTCGGTTGCTACTATAAAATCGTGGATATCCGTGCTGAATACATCTGGGCTTATCTATTTATTGTATCCATACTCAAACAATATTACAAAACGTGTAATAAAAACGCCAAAACTTTATTTTTATGATACGGGGCTTGTATGTTATCTTTGCCGCATAATGGATTCCGTTTCGGCGCGCGACGGAATAATGTCGGGCGCATTGATGGAAACTTATGCTATTTCGGAAATCATAAAAAGTTATATCCACAACGGATTGTCGCCGAACATGTTTTTTTACCGAGACAAGGACGGAAAGGAAATCGACCTTATCTTGGAGGAGAATATGACGCTTTACCCGATTGAAATAAAGCGGACTGCAACACCAACCGCAAACGACATGAAAAATTTCGACATTCTGGAATCGATGAAGGGAAACAAGCAAATAGGAGAGGGGGCAATCATTTGCCTGCACCCGCAGTTGGTCCCGATGAATAGAAACGTTGCGGCAATTCCCGTTTCGTATATTTAAAATGCCGACAATATAAACCTAGTTTAAGCGAGAAAAATCTTTGCTTGTTCGCAAAAAATATGCTTGCAAAAACTGCCTTTTGACAGTTATTATTCGCACATAATTTGGCGAGAATGCTCGGAACTTGCTTTGTGGTTTGACCCTTTTCGCGACGCCTTAATAAAAGTTGCACGGATACCAAAGATTGCTGTAACTAGATGTCACGCAGGAGGTCGCGAGTTCGAGTCTCGTCCATCCCGCCACTTTAAAAAAAACGCAATCCGAAAGGGTTGCGTTTTTTTGTGGCGATAGATGACGAGGCTCGAAGGGGATTTTTGCAAAGCAAAAACACTGAGTGCAAGCGAAGCGCAGTCCAATTCGGCACAAAGTCCATCCCGCCACTTTAAAAGCCGCAAGTTCAAAGACTTGCAGCTTTTTTGTTTCTACATTTCGTACCAAATCCAGTATCCACGCGGTTTGTGGGGCTGCGATACTCCGTCGAATGCCTGCAACCCCGCTATTTTACTAGCTTCGCTGGCGTTCCGATTTTTAATGCAAAAATCGAAATTTTACAAAATGTCGCGTAAAAGGGGCAAGAATGGGGTCAACACCAAAGAGAGTGGATATTAATGAAAGACGCCGCATAGGACCAAGACCATCAATCTGTAATTTTGGAAGTTTTTATAACCGTAAGCCATTCTCTGTATCAGTTCCATCTTCCTGTGGAAGCCATCGGTTATTCTATTGTTTTTTAATAATATTTGTCGAGGAGGGATTTTTATTTGATGTGCGGCGAAAACAAAACAGCTTGAACATTACATAGTTCAAGCTGTTTTTGTTTTTCTTTTATTGGGAGTTGTTTTTTTTGTTAAAGGAGAATGTTTGGTTTATTCTATGACGATGTCGAACTGGTGTTCGGGGGATTTCTCCCAGGAGAGGTGTTCGGTTTTTTGGGAGAAGGCGAAGACGGGCGAATAGGTGCGCACCGAAATCGTTTTGCCGTCGGGCTTAAATTCCAATATTCTAAGCCAGCCGTCGCCGCCGTTGCCGCCCAGGGCGCCCGATATGAACTGCGGGTTAAACATCATTATGGGCAATGTTTTGCCGTCGTCTTTTTTCTCTTTCCTGAAGGCTGCCATTACGCTTTCGGTGCAGGTGTGCCCGCAAATTGCCAGCTTTATGTTAGAATGCTTTTTTAGCAGTTTCTCGAATACGGCTTTGCCGTCGTTGGGGGCAAATGGGTAGCGGTCTTTCCTAAAAGACCCGTCGTTTTCCAAAATGGAATGGGTAATCACAAAAACCTTGTGGTTCTTGAATTTTTTTGACGAGCACAGTTTGTTTGCCCATGCCAAAACCTCGTCTCTGGGCGAAAATTCCATTGCAATGAAAAGCATATCGCCCCAGTTTTTGTCGTAAAACTCGTAGGCGGCGTTTTCGAGCGTAGATTCGCCGAATGCGCTTGGGCAATACGATATTATGTGGTTTGCCCACTGCTTTTGGTTGCGCGAAATGTCGAAGTATTTGGGAAATTCCGAAATCTTCGATTCGGAGGCCTCCATGCCGTAGTCGTGGTTGCCCGTGGCTATGATATAAGGATATACATTGTCGAGCCTTTCGAAAGCCTTTGAAACGCGTTTCCATTGCAGGCTGCTCGGCTGGTTGCTGCATTGCGGATACTCCAAAGAGCCGTTCGAGAGTATAAGCGAATTGCTGTCTACCAAGTCGCCCGTGCAAAGAACGGTCATAACGTTTAGGGTTTCTTTCTGCTGGGCTGTCCATGCAGTCATAACATCGAAAAATCCCTGGCTTACCTCGTATTTTTGATAGCCCTGCGGGTCGCCCAAAAGTATCACCGAAAATGAGTTTTTGTCGAGCAACCTGGGAGGTTCTTTAAGTTGAACGGAAGGCGGCATTGAAAGCCTTTTTACATTGCGTCCGTAAAACTTTGTATCGGCATAACTGCTTATGCTAAAAAAAGTTATAGTTAGCGCAAGTGTTGTTTTAAATAGGCGCAAAGCGAAATTCTTGTTGTATTTCATATATTGTTATCTTATTCGGGTTTTTATTATGGGAGTGTGGGTTTTTGTGTCAATCGTTTTATGCAAGTATTGAATAAGCTTGCCTTTGATTGGGTTATGTTTGAGTATTTTGCCCATTAACAGACAACTTGTTTTTGTTCGACACATATTTGATATGAAACCGTTTAAACCTTTTGCATTTTTTGCGGGGCTTGCCGCGCTTTTATTTGCCAGTTCTTTTTCGTTTGCGGGCGAATGCAACGCAAAAATGCTCGAGACGCTTGTAACAAAGGGAATGCTAAGCGCCGACGAGGCGCTGGAGGTAAAGAAGCTTTCGGCTGCAATAGACGCGCCCGTATCGACGCCCTATAACGACAATACAATTAGCATATATGCGCGCTTTCAGATGCAGTATGCGTATTTAACCACAAACGGCGACAGCGACAGCTTTGCCACATCTAAAAACACTTTTATGATGCGCAGGGTTATTTTCGGTTTGGCGACCGACCCAAGCAAATCGTACGGTGCAAAGCTTTCGTTCGACTTTATTTTCGACAACAAAGTTTCCATTAGCTATCTGTATAAAAACATAGATACGGACTATATAAAAGGCCAGTTAAGATTCGGCTATTTAAAGCCCGATTTCGGAATGGAAGAGGTGACTTCTTCGTTCAATCTCTATGCGGTAGAGCGTTCGATTGCAACAAATTATTGGTGCGGGCCGAGGAACGCGCGCAAACTGGGGCAGGGCTCCTTTATGACGGGGCTTTTTTGGTATGGCGACGTGCGCCAAGTTAAGGGTTTGCACTATTTTTGCGCGGTAACAAATTCCGAAAACTACAAGCTTGGAGGGGAGCCGAGCCTTTTAAAGGAGCACAATTCGCCCGATGTGTTCGGTGGCGTATCGTACGACTTTGCCCCTTTCGATAGCGCCAAAATCACGCTGGGTGCAAACGTAATGTACGGCAACGACGCCGACAAAACCGCAATAGACAACACCGCCGCGATTTTCGGCGTAAACCCCTATTTAAGGTTCGACTACAAGGGTGTTCGCGTATTGACCGAATTTTTGATGTCGCACAGCGACTGCGGCAGAAGAATGAACTCTTCCTACGGAGTTGAAACTCCCATGGGTATGAACTTTTGCGTTGAAAAAAAGTTTGCCGCAGGCGCTTTCGGGAAAATCGCCCCCGTGTTTAGGTTTACATATTTAGACACAAACGGCCGCGGCGTTTCGCCCTCCGACGGCTTGAGGAAAGCGGGGCTTGGCACCGCATTCGACCGGGCCAGGGGCTTTTATTTCGGCGCAAACTGGTATGTTTCGGGCGACAATTCGCTTAAGGTTTCGGCGGGCTACGAATATTCGCAGTTTATGGGCTCTAATTCGGGGCAGGACGCCTACGCGAACACCTTTAGAATGCAGATACAGACAATGTTCTAAAAGTCGGGAAACTTTCTGCACGGCAAAAAAACCGCCGATTTGCCCGTGGCATTGGCGGTTTTTTTGCGGCTTTGTTTCGGCTAAAACTACTTTTTAAAATGTTTTTTGCCGAAACCGTTTTTGCCGTTTTGCGCAAAGTTTTTGTTTTTGTATGGCGGGTTGTTTGAGTGCTGCCTTTTTAGCATATTGCGCTGTTCGCGCCTTTGGGCAAGCCCCTTGTTTACCAAAATTGCGTTGCCGTTTTCGTCAAGTTCCGAGCAATACATTGCGCTGCCCATTGTCATTGCAAGGGGTATAAAGTCTTGCACCTGCTGCAAATTCCAGTGCGACTTTTCCAGATAGTCGTCTACCTTTTTCATTTCGGATTGCGTGCAGCCCGGAAAGTTCGAAATAAAGTAGGGTATAAGGTACTGCTTTTTGCCCGTCTTTGCGTTTACGTCGTCGAAAATTTTGCGGAATTCTTCAAATTCGCCCTCTTTGCCCTTGCGCATAAGGCGCAAAACGTTGCCGTCTAAATGCTCGGGGGCAATGCTAAGCTGCCCCGAAATATGGTCGCTTATTATTTTTTTTGTCTGTTCTGGCTGTACCAAAGCCAAGTCCAGCCTTATGCCCGAGTTTATGAAAACGTGCTTGATTTTGTCTATCTTTTTAAGGCTGTCGAGCAGGTGCATTAGGGGCTTTTCGTCGGCATTGTAGTTTTTGCAAAAGGTGGGGAATATGCAGGAATAGCGCTTGCACATTTTGCAAATGTTAGGGTCTTTGGGACGGTGTCCGTAAATGTTGCCGGCAGGGCCGCCTATGTCGCTTATTGTGCCGTGGAAAAACGGCTGGCTTGCAAGCTTTTTTGCGCTTTTGCAAATGCTTTGCTCGCTGCGCGAAACTAGGTGCCTGCCCTGGTGGCAAACAAGGCCGCAAAATGCGCAGCCCCCCGGGCAGCCGCGCACAACGGTAATCGAATCTTTTATCATTTCCCATGCGGGAATTTTGCCCTTGTATGTAAAGTGGGGCAGCCCCGCATAGGGCAGCTCGCTAACCGCGTCGAACTGCTCCTGTGTAAGCGGCGGCCTTGCGGGTTCTATAACCAAAAGCCTGCCGTTTGTGCTCTGCAAAAGCCTTTTGCCGTTCCACGGGTTTGTGTTGCGCTCGACGGTTTTTGTCTGGCGCATAATGGCGGTTTTGTCGGTGCAAATTTCCTCGAAGCTGGGCAGCACTTCGCAGTTTTCGTCTATCTTAAAGCTTGCGCTTTCGTTGCCGCCCAAATAGCGCACGGTTCCCCTTATGCCCGAAAGGCTTTCGTTGTTTTTTATTTTGTCGAAAATTTCGAGCATTGTAATTTCGCCCATGCCGAAACACAGAATGTCGGCTTTGGATTCCACCAAAACCGAGGGTTTGAACATATCCTGCCAATAGTCGTAGTGGGCAACCCTTCTAAGGCTTGCGTCTACGCCGCCGATAACGACGGGCAGCTTGGGAAAGGCCCTTTTTGCAAGCTGCGCATACACAATGGTGGCCCTGGGCGGGCATTTGCCCGTTTGCCCGTTTTCGGAATACATGTCGGTGTGCCTAAGCCTGCGGCCCGCCGTGTAAAGCTTTATCATTGAATCCATATTTCCGCTCGAAACGCCGCAGCCTATGTGCGGGCGACCGAAGCGTTTAAGGCTTTCGGGGTCTTTCCAGTCCGGTTGCGAGATTATCGCAACTTTGTAGCCCGCATTAAGCAAAACGCGCGCGATAACAACGGGGCCGAAGCTCGGGTGGTCTACATAGGCGTCGCCCGTAATTATTAGAATGTCGATATAGTCCCACTTGCGGGCTTTCATTTCTTCGACAGTCATGGGGACAAACTTTGTAAGGTCTTCGGGCTTCATTGGGCTATATATTCCATTTACGCGGCGTTAAATTCAAGGCTATTTATTTGCGCGCCTTAGCTTTTTTGTGGATTTTTACGATAGCTATGTCGTATAATGAAAGCTTTATCACAAACATATTTTATGCCCCTTTTAAAGGAAATATCCATAGAGGATAAACCGCTTTTCGACGCCGTTGCCGAAATTTACCCGACAAAAAGCTGCGAAAGGTGTTTTTCCAACATATTTATGTGGAAGCGCGACAATATGCGTTTTTATGCAGCGCAAAACCGGATATTCGCCTACCATATATCCGACAAATATTTGCAATACCCCATAGGCGCCGATATTGCCCCCGACGAATTAAAGCGGCACATAGAGTTGTTGCGCGCTTCGGGCTATCCTGTAAAATACGTTTTCGACGCAAACCCGAAGTATTTTCAGCTATACCCGAATGCGGTAGAATATTTTGCCGCCCGAAAAACTTTTGACGACTACGACTATATCTACCAAAACCAAAACATAGTTTCGCTAAAGGGCGTAAAGCTAAGAAAAAAGCACAACCTTATACGCCAGTTTGAAAGGAACAACCCAAACTATGTTGTTGAAGTTCCCAAAGGCGCGGATTTTGCCGAATTTAGGGAATATATG
Organism: uncultured Opitutales bacterium; assembly: GCA_934660865.1. GTDB lineage: Bacteria > Verrucomicrobiota > Verrucomicrobiia > Opitutales > Intestinicryptomonadaceae > CAKUIA01. Next base: position 93,725 of record CAKUIA010000007.1, on the reverse strand, counting down.
CTGCAAAGGGCGGTTAGCGAAGAGCTTTTGCCGATGAAAAACGCGTTCGAATTTTTCGACGGGCTGCAGCTGCTGGCTCTTGCCTTAAAAAACGGGCAGGGGCAAATTGTTGCGGGAGCCGTTATGGGCAAAATAAACAGTTCCATATATTCTGTGCACTACGAAAAGTTCGAAAAGGAAGTTCACGGAGCGGCCCAAAGCATTGTTTTGCACGAAGCCGAATTTTTGCTGAAGAACGGCGTGTGCGAAATGAACCGCGAGCAGGATTTGGGAATGGAGCACTTAAGGCAGGCAAAAGAGTCGTGGGCGCCGTCGGAAATGTTTGAAAGGCTTAATTTAGTCGAGATATGAAGATTTTTAAACTCGGGCAAATCGACGAAAAAGTCGCGGCCAAAATACTGCCGCTATACATACAGGCGGGTTGGACAAATGAATATTGCGAAAGCGAAATAGCAAAATTAAAGGATAGTTTCCTTAACAGCTACTGCGTTTTTTGCGCCGAGCAAGACGGCGAAATTGTGGGGGTATTCAGGGCGCTAAGCGACGGCGTAAGCGACGCGTACCTGCTGGATTTATATGTGGAAAATTCGCACAGAAACTGCGGCATTGCAACCGGGTTGTGCCGCAATATTCTGCAATATTTAAAGTCAAAAAACATAGAGTGGATAACCTGCATTTCGACGCGGGAGGGTGCTTTTGTATATAAAAAGTTCGGCTCAGAAATGAAAGGGCACATTCCCTACAAATTTTAATTGATTTACTAAAAAAGATTCAATAGCCTGTTTTGTATGAGATATATGAACAGGCTATTTTTGCGCACGGTGTCTGTCTGCGCGATGTTTACGGGGATTACGCTTTGCGCCGAGCACGGCAAATTGTTGTATTCGTTTGAAGGCGAAGAGGGTATGGAAAAGCTCGCCAAAATGTCGGAGCTGGCAACTCTTACCGACGATGTAGACGAAGACATAAAGGCGCAGTATCCCTTTGCATTTACTTCGATGCGCTCGAATGCCGAATACCCGCGCATGCTAAGGTTCCCGAAAGGGGGCTTGCCGCGCGGAAAAAGGATAATGGCGCGCTTTGAATATTATGTGGAGCACGCCGCCGCAAGAAAGCAGTTTGTAAGCATATTTGTGCAGGACACTTTCGACAAAAACGGCAAGCGCACGGGCGAAAACCGTTTCGACTACTATTCTTTTGGGCACAACCAGGGCGAGAAAAGCTTTATTGAATTGTGCGCAAAAATACCCGAAGAGGGGGCGAACACATATTTGCATTTGGGTGCGTGGGGCAAGGGCAAACTCGCCATAAAAAGCCTTAAGCTATACGACTATACCGACATAGATTGGGTGTTCGACAAAAAGTACAAAAAGGGATTTTCCAGCCCCATTACAAACGGCAGGGTTTGGGTTTACAGCGACAAAGTGTTCGATACCCCGCAGGAAAAGTTTTTGCCGCTTTTGGACAAATACGGCCAGTTTAAGCATAAGGATTGGCCCGAAAAAATCGGGTGCGACGCCGATTTCGAAAAAATGAAAGCCGTTGAAAAGAAGTTTAACGACTCTTTAAAGCCCCTGCCCGCAAGGGACGAATTTGGCGGATATTTGTCGGACAACTACAAGTTTAAGGCGACGGGCAAATTCAGAACCGAAAAGGTAAACGGAAAATGGTTTTTAATTACCCCAAAAGGCAATTTGTTTTGGAGCATGGGCGTAAACGCCGTAAACGACACCGCCCCGCATACTATTATTACCGATAGGGAATATATGTTCGAGGGCCTTTTGGACGAATATAAAAGAAAGACGTGCTTTGCGCCCTCAAGCTATGGCAAGCCATATGCGCAATGCGTTGTATACGATTTCGGCAAACTTGTGCGCGACAAAAAATACGGCAATGAAGATGCCAATATACACAACATTCCGCGCCTGCAAAAGTGGGGCTTTAACACGGTGGGCGCTTGGGCCTCGAAAGACATGTACAAGGCGCAAAAAATGCCGTATACATTCATAGTAAACACGGGGCACTGCCTTTCGTACAATCCCCTAAAAAAGGAGGGCGACAATAGGCACATTCCCGGTTCCGGCTTTTGGGACTGCTATAAAGACGACCTAAAAGAATGCGTAAAAAAAGAGATTATGCAAAATATAGACATAATAAATTCGCCCTACTGCATAGGAGTTATGGTAAACAACGAGCCGAATTTCGGCTACAAGCCGGGCGAAATGATGCAGGCTTTGGTTATGTCTAGTCCCAACCGCCCCAGCAAGGCGCGCTTCGGCAAAATGCTGGAGAAAAAATACGGCGCAATAGAAAACCTGAACAAAAGCTGGCAGACAAAATACGCTTCGTGGGAAGACTTTTTAAATTGCCGCGACTATGTGGAATTTAAGGGCAATTTTGCGGTAGACGCCGCAGAATTTGAAAGGGAGCTTTGCGAATATTACTTTAAAAACTGCCGCGACGCCGTAAAGGAATGTGTGCCCGACGCCCTTTATATGGGCTGCCGCTTTGCGGTGTTCAGAAACGAAACCGACGTTTCGGTGGCCTCGAAATACGCCGACGTTATAGTTTTTAATATCTACGAAAAGAACCCGACAAAGCATTTTAAGCTGCCGAAAGACTATACCGAAAAGCCCATACTTATAGGCGAATATTCGTTCCCGACAAGCGAAAGGGGCAATTTTGCAAAATACGGCTCGTGCGCTACAAGGAACGATGGCGACCGTTTAAAAAGAACTGAAAACTACATTGCCGAATGTTTGCAAAGCCCCTATGTTGTAGGCTGCCACTGGTTTGAATGGGCAAGCCAAACAATAACAGGCAGGAACGCCGGCGGCGAAAACTACGGGTTCGGCTTGGTGGATACAACCGATACCCCAATGTGGAGTTTGGTAAAACAGTTTAGGGATATTTCCGAAACTATGTACGAAACAAGGCTTAAATAAGAGGCCAAATTTTGCACATAAAAAAAGCTTTCTTTTGAAATTTCAAAGAAAGCTTTTTGCGTTTTATAAAGCGCCAATTTGCCGCCTTAAAGATTTTACCTTTTCGGCAATATTTTCGGCTTGGGTAATTTCGGTAACCATTGCAATGTGTTTTGCGCCCAAGCTGCAAAGCTCTTTTATGTGGCGCTCTTTTATGCCGCCCATAACCGAAAATGGTATTTTAACCGGCTTTTTTAGCTCGGCAAAGGTTTGCAGCCCCAAAGCGTGCATGGGCAAACTTTTTGTTTGCGTCGCAAAAATTGGGCCTATGTTTAGGTACGACGCTCCGTCGCGCATGGCGGCGGCAATTTCCGCGGCATTGTGGGTGGAAGAGCCTATCAGCAGATTTTCGTCTAAAGCGCGCGCTTCGGTTATGGGCATATCGCTTTGCCCCAAGTGCACGCCGTCGGCGTCAGAAAGCATGGCAACTTGCACATTGTCGTCTATAATAAGCAGCATATTGTATTTATCGCAAACTTCGCGGCACTTTTTTGCCAAATTCAAATACGAATTAAAGCTTAAGTCCTTTTCCCGAAGCTGCACAATCTTTCCGCCGCCAATGCCGACTTGTTCTACGACATACTCGGCGGGGCGCCCCCCGCAAAACTGCGAGGTTACCACCGCGTATATGTCGGAATTTTCGAACGCCTTAATGCGCTCTTGTAGCGAAACAAACGCCATTATTTCTTAAGCTTGGCAATTATAAGGTCGGCTGCCTTTTTGCCCGAAAGCAACATTCCGCCGAAAATCGGGCCCATTCTGTAGCCGCCCATAACGTTGTTTGCGCTCATGCCGCAGGCGAAAAGCCCCGGGAAATATTCCTTTGTGTTTTCCACTGTCGAAGCTTCGCCGCTGTCTACCCACATGGGTTTTTCGCCGAGAATTTCGCCCGTGGGGGTGTCGAGCTTTATCTTGGCTTTGTTTGTTGCCAAGTGCATGATTTCGCTCGGGTGGCCCGTGCCGTCCAAAACACATTCCGAGGTGATAGTCAAGGGGTCTACGTGCATGCCGAGGCGTTCTACGGGAGTCCAGTTAATAACCAGGCCGCCTACTTTGCCGTCTTTAAAAACAAGGTCTTCTACGCTGATTGCGTTGAAGATTTTTGCACCCGCCTTTACCGCGCCGAATATAAGGCCGCTTGCCATTTCAACCGAATCCAAAGTGTGGTAGCCCTTGGCGTTTTCAATTTGTCTGTGCGAAATGGAAAAGTCGTCTAAAATGGGAAGGGCGCTGTCTTGAACTACAACTTCGTTAAAGAGCATGCCGCCGCCCCAAGTGCCGCCGCCGGGAGCCAGCTTTCTTTCGAAAATGCCAGCTTTAAGACCCGCGTTTGCCAAGTAGCGGGCAGCCACCAATGCGCTTGGGCCGCCTCCTACTATTGCCACGTCTAGTGCGAGACTGTCGAGCAGCTTGCTCGAAAATCTGTTTAAAATTGCCGCCGATATTGTATTTTCTATAGCCATAATTTTTAATGAAAAATTGTTTGTTAATGCTATACCAAAATGGTAGTGATTAAGGCCTCAAATTAGAGTTAAGTTTCGTTGCAAAGTCAATTAAAATATTGCCGAATTGTGTTTGCAAAAACCCCGTATTTGCCGCTAGCGCACACCGCATTATTTTATGTCTATTTTCGAGGTGTTTTTTGCAATGGCAACCGCCCTGTATATGTAGGCCTGGTTTACCCTGTCGTAAAATATGGGGTTGCCGAAATAGTCGTAGGTTATGGCGGGCATTGTGTAGATGTCGCTTGCAGTTCCCATTACTATTATTGCGCAGGCTCCTATTTGCGAAGCCTTTTGCCTGAACTGCTCGTATATTGCCGACATATCGGCATACATTACGCCCGACCTAATCGTTAGCGTGCCCAATTCCACATAAGGGTAGTTGGGGCGGCTTGTCTCGAAAATTTGAATGTCCTGCGGGGCGGTTTTTGCAAGCAACGCCGTATTTACGTTGTTTGTGGGGGTATATACAACGTTGTACGATGCGCAACCGCAAAGTATGCACGCAAGGGCCAGTGCCTGCAAAATTCCAAAAATCGCTTTCATACCTTATATATTGGCAAATGCCGCCGCATATTCAAGCACAGTTTGTCTTTTAGTTCTTTACAAGTTTGCATTCCGTATAAATAATGCCCGAGTGTATATGAAAACGAGATATTTTGCAGTTGCGTTTGTGTGTGCGTGCGCCTTTGCGTGCTTTGGCGCACCAAAAAAGGCCGAGTCTGTAGACCCTAAAATTTTCGACGGCGATTTGGCTGAAATTTCCGACACTTACAACAAAACCGCCTATGCCGACTATTCGGCGGGCAAGCTTAAGGAAGCCTATAACGCCCTTATAAATTCAAAATACTATTCGCTTGTGGGCAAGTTCGGCGCCGCCTGGCCGGCAAACCTGAAAATGTTTTTTGCCGAAAACACCGAGCTTAGAAACGAATTTGTTTCGACCCTGTGCGACGACGACAACACCGGGCAGGTTTTTGCCATATTGGCGAAAATCTACAACTTTTCGCCCGAAAAGTTTGAAAAGTACCCGAAGCTGGCGGTTGCAATAGCCGTTGTGTTCGATACTCCGCCCCCCAACGAGTGGCCGCATGCGCAGGTTTCGGAAAAGATTTTGCCCAGAAAGTTTCCCGAACCCGAAAAGGCTTTCGAAACCATTGTGGGACTGCGCGAAAAGGGCAGGTTTTTGCTTGCAACCGAAAAACTGTCGGTGCGCGAGCTTAAGTTTGTAGTTGCGGCCCTTTCCGACGAAAACGACATAAAATGGATTCAGCAAAAAATTTCCACTACGCTGGCGAATATCCCGAAACTGTATCCCTCGATTACATACGACAAAAAGCGTTTGGACAGCAAGCAGTTCGACTGGACATACGGCAACTACAAGCTGCCTACAATAAAGGAATTTGGCGGCATTTGCACCGACCAGGCCTATTATACAAGCGAAGTCGCAAAGCGAAAGGGCGTTCCGGCCTTCATATTGTCGGGGGCGGGCACCGACGGCGGGCACGCCTGGGTTGCCTATATGAAAGGCCCAGGCAACTGGAATTTTAACGTCGGCCGCTACGAAGATTCCAGATTCGTTACGGGAACTACGTTCGACCCCCAAACCTGGAAAAGGGCTTCCGACCACGATTTGGGCGCAATGTGCGAGGGCTTTTACAATTTGGAAAAATACCGCAACAATATGGTATGCACGGCATTTGCAAAGGAGTATCTAGATTCGGAAAACTACGCCCAGGCCGAAAAGTGCGCTTTTGCCGCCGTAAAATTCGACGACCGCAACGCCGAAACTTGGAATATTCTTATAAAGTCGTATAAGGCCAGAAAGGCTTCCGACGGCGACATAATTAAATTGTATGCGCAGGCCATGAAGGGCTTTACCGCAAAATATCCCGACATAGACGCGTCTTTCAGGCGCGAGCTTATGCAGTATTTGATAGATCTCGGGCGCTTCGACGACGCCCGCAGGCTTTCGACTTCGATAATAATAAAGACAAGGCAGGCGCGCCCCGACATTGCAATGTCGTTTGCAAAAATGGAGCTTGAATCGTCGATAGCCGAAGACAGCGCCGACAAGCTGAATTCCTCGTATAAGAGGCTTTTGGGCGTATTTAAAAACGACGGGCTTATAGCGTTTTCGAACCTTTCGATACCGATTTTCAACGCGCTGCTTAAAAAACAGAAGTTCGACGAATGTCTCGTTCTTTTGGAAATTTCGCGCAAGGTTTTAAAACCGCAAAAAGACTCTTTGTTGGAAACGGAAATCGACAGTGTTAAATCTCAAATAGAAGGGTTTAAAATTAAGCACAATGGATAGACGCACATTTATAGGGAAATCATCGGCGGCGGCCTTTGCTTCGCTGTTTATCGGCAGGGGCCTGTTTGCAAACCAAAGCGCAAATTCGCGCATAAATATAGGCGTTATAGGCTTGGGAAAGCAGTCGATGCACCACCTGCGCTTTATACGCAGCGACAAGCGCTGTTGGCTTGCCGCCCTTTGCGATGTGGATAGCCAGCGCCTGCAGTACAACAAAAAAGATACCGACAACTACTACGCGTCTAAAGGCATAAAAAGCGACGTAAAAACCTATTCGGATTTCCGCGACCTTTTGGCGGACAAGTCGATAGACGCCGTGTTTATTGTAACGCCCGACCACTGGCACGCAATTATGTGCATAATGGCGGCCCGCGCGGGCAAGCATATTTACTGCGAAAAGCCCCTTACTTTTACAGTCCGGGAAGGTGCGCTGGTTGCCGAGGCCGTAAAGGCTTCGGGCGTGGTTTTCCAAACGGGTTCGCAGCAGCGCAGCGAAAGGTCTTTTAGAAACCTTGCCCAGCTTGCGCGTTCGGGGGCATTGGGCGAAATAAAGGAGGTTTTTTGCAACTTTAGCTGGCACTTTCCCAAAGTGCACAACTGGAAGGCCGAAAGCGTGCCCGACAATATAAACTGGAATATGTGGATTGGCCCGTCTCCCATGCGGCCGTATTCGCAAAGGCTGCTTTCGCCGCTTTATTATGGCGAAAAGAAGGTTTTATACGGAGCTCCCTGGGGCGAGTGGCGCTTTCATAGCGACTTCGGCAACGGCATGCAGGCCGACTGGGGCGCCCACCACTACGATATTGCCCAATGGGGCTTGAATATGGACGGCAAAGGCCCTAAATATGTGCAATTAAGCAAACGCAAGCACCCCGAATTTACAACCTACACCGAAAAGCTTATATATACATACGAAAACGGCGTTAAGGTTATAACGGGCACAAGCGACGACGCAAAAAAGGCGGGTTGCGCCGCCAACGCAATGGTTACCTTTGTAGGCAAAAAGGCGATGGCAGCCGCCAGCCGTGCCGACTATTTTTGGGCGAGCAAGCCCTCTTTATACGACCCTAAAATAGTCGCCAATGCCGACAACGCCTATATCTCGACCGAACACAGGTCGAATTTTATAGAGGGTATATTAACCGGACGCCCCGTAATTTGCCCGGTGCAAGTGGGGCAAAGCAGCTGCAATATGTGCCTTATAGGCAACATTGCCCATAAGCTCGACAGGGATTTGGAGTGGGACTATAAAACTCTTTCGTTTAAAAACGACAATGCCGCCAACGCAATGCTTGCCCGCAAGGACAGGCAGTCTTGGCAAAGCGGCGGCAACTTGGCATAAACAAACAATATGGGGATTTTTAATAAAATGAAAAAATACACACTTTTTGCGGCTCTTACATTGTCTGCCGGCGCCCTGTTTGCCGCTGCCGATACATTTAAATTAGACGGCAAAATTATAGCCGACATAGACAAGGCCACTCCCGAAAAAATCGCAAAACCGCTAAAGCCGAGAAAGATTTTGGTATTTTCGAGAACTTTGGGCTATAGGCACCGCGACGGCATTGCGGGCTTAAACCGTGCGATAGAAAATATGCAGAAAAAGGGAGCGTTTACTGCGGTATTTACCGAAAACCCGATTGATATGGCCCCAGAAAACCTAAAGCAGTACGACGCCGTTGTGCTAAACTGCGTAACGGGCAACGCCTTCGGCGAAAAGGAAACCCCCGAAATGTCTAAAGACGACAAGCTGCGCTTTAAAAAGCGCTCCGACGAATACCTTAAGGGTTTGTGCGACTACGTTAAAAACGGAGGCGCTGTTGCGGGCTTCCATGCGGGCGGCACCGACTGCTACATGAAAACCGAAATGTCGGAAATGATGGGCGGCGATTTTATAGGCCACCCCTGGGGCTACAACTGCTCGGCGGTTACCGTGAATATAGACGATATGCAATCTCCCATAACAAAGGGCATTTGGGCAAAGCCCGCCTTTAGGGTTGTAGACGAAATCTACCAATTCGGCGAATATTTTAGCCGCGAAAAGTGCAGGGCGCTAATGCGCCTTAACGTGGAAGCTAGCCCAGTAACAACCGAATGGGGGCGCAGGCATAAGATAAGGGCCGACAAAGATTTGGCTTTGGTTTGGATAAAAAACTACGGCAAAGGCAAAGTTGCCTATTCGGCTTTCGGGCATGCCTGCCACACCTATAAAGACAGGCGTTTTCAGGAGCTTACCTTACGGCTTTTGCAGTTTGCCTGCGGCGATTTGCCCGCCGATGTAAGCCCCATAAAAAAGGGCAAAGATATAGCATGCCCGCTTTACGGCGAGCCGGAACTTGGATATATAAAAAGCTTTGGCAACGTAAAATACGGCGAAAAGGACAACGAGCTAAACGAGCTTATCTACGCAGTTTGCTCGAACAACAAAAACGCCGATTTTTGCAAAAAGATGGAAAGCTTTGTGCTGTCCGAACTTGAAAGCGGCAATTCTTCGAGCGAAGTATACCAATGCCTTTTGGCGAGGCTGGTTTGCGATGTAAAAATATCGTCTAAAAAAAGCTACAATGCCTTTAAAAAACTGGCGCAAAGCCCGAAAACCAACCGCATTGTAGCCGATATTTTGGAAAACGCGCTGGCGCACTACAAAAACGAACTTTCGTTTGGCGGCAATTTGCCGAAATTTAAAGTTCCCTTAACTAAGCCCGATTCCGAAAGGGAGTTGCTTTGCGTTATAAGATTTTTGGGGGCAAACAAAAACGTTGCCATGCCAAAATACGCAAATTTTAAAAACATATCGGCCGAAAATGCCCCCGTTTTGGCGTATGCCCTAATGAGCCGAAACGAAGGCGAAAGCGCTATTTTGCAAATGCCCCTTGCCGACGAAGACTCGGTTGTTGCATTGTCGTACTACGCGGCAAAGTCGGGCAGCGAAAAGGCCTTTGAAGCGGTTTTCGAAAACGCAAAAATGCTCGGCGCTGCAAAAAGGCGCGTGGCGGCGGCAAACATTGTCTCAATGCCGAACTTTGCAAATGCGGTCCAAAAAGTTTTTGCTTTGCTCGAATCCGAAAAGCCGCAGCGCGAATTGGCGGCCGAAGTAATTTTGTATGCCGACTTTTCCGCCGACGAAAATGCGCTTATGGAGAAATTCGATTCTGCAAAATCGGAAAACGCAAAAATTGCAATAGTTGCCGCCATTGGCTCGCTGCATAGCGAAAAGTCTTTTGGGTTTTTGCTTAATGTATTGTTAAATTCCGAAAAGCAGCTTAAAAACGCCGCTTTAAAGCAGCTGGTAAAAACGGCGTCTTTTGGGCTCGGCAAAAGCCAAAGCGATATGCTCGAAAACGCGGTAAAAACCGCAACGCCCGAAAATGCAAAGCTTTTAAAATCGGTTGAGGCAAAGGCAAAAACGGCTTCCGAAAAATCCGAAAAGTAATTATAAAATATCCCGAAAAATATGCTCAAAAAATTTATTCCGTTTGTATTTGCAATGTTGTTTTGCCTTGCAGCCCAGGCCGCAAACACACCGGTTTTTGAGGGCTTCGACAGGCAGGTAGGCACAAGGGGCGGCTCGTACGTTTCCGAAAACGACGACGACGGACTTGACTTTTCGGTTGCCAAAAACGACGGCAAATACAGGACAATATTCATAACCAAAAAGGGCGTTTTAAAGCCGAACACCAAATATACCATAAAATTCGACTTTTTAATAGACAACTCGCACAGCCTAAGTCCTGACCAGTTTTTGCATATTTTTGTGCGTTCCGACAAGGCTGCGGGTATGCCCTATTGGAATTTGACTTCGCAAAACAGGCACTATGCGCCGACTTTTAGGGAGTTTCGCTGCTCGGTTGCCACCAACGACAACGACGACTACCAGCTTACCATTATGGCGCACGGCAATCTTTCGGGCAAAATAGCAAATCTTGCCGTATACGAGGGCGACAATATAGAGTTTTTAGACATAACAAAGAGTTTTGGCGACGCAAAATCGGCAAACTTTGTGCTGCCAAAGGGCGCAAAAGAGTTCGACATTAAAAAGCCCGCAAACAAAGGCGGCTTGGTTATAAACGCAAAAGACTACGGCATTGTGCCGAACGCCCCCGAAAGCATTACCGCCAAGCTAAACGAGCTTATAGACTTTTGTAAAAGCAATTCGGCCGCCAAGCTTGTAATGGAAAAGGGCACCTACTATTTTAGGGAGAACGCGGCCGTTATATTCGACGGTCTAAAGGACTTTGTTTTCGACGCAAACAACAGCACCTTTATATTCCAAAAGCAATACCACAACGATATAGACATAAAAAATTGCGAAAGGGTAGAGTTTAAAAATTTCAACATAGATTGGGATTGGAGCATAGACCCCATTGCAAGCTTAGTAGAAGTTGTGGGCATTGAGCCCTCAAAATATTTCGACATAAAGTTTGTAGAATACGAAAAATTCCCGCGCAAAGACGTTAAACTTACAATGCTTTCGCGCTACGACGTTAAAAACCAAACGGTGGGCCTAGACGGCGCTTCGGGCTTTGGCATAAACAACTACAAAGACAAAAGCATAAAAACCGAATGGCTTTCGGGCAATGTGCTAAGAGTGCACACCCGCAAGGCAAACTTCGGCGTTTTGCAAAAGGGCTATTTCTTTAGGCTGCAGCACTACTACTACCACATGACGGGCATTACCATGCAAAGCAATTCGCACATGCTGCTCGAAAACGTAAACATATATTCTACCGCAGGCCACGCGATGAGCGCGGGCGGCACGCAAAACCACTGGATTGTCCGCAACGTTAAAATTGTGCCGCCGTTTGGCAGGGGCGTAAACAAGCGCTATATAACGTCGGCTGCCGACCACTTCCACATAGCAAGCTCGTGCGGCTATTTAAAAATAGAAAACTGCGAATTTTCGTACGGGGCCGACGACTGCCTTAACGTTCACGACAACACGGGATACGCCTTTGCCCTTAACGAAAACACGCTAAGAACCAAAAATTTTAGGACCGTAAACCAATACGGCATTGGCGACAAAATAGAGCTTCGCCATTCCGACTATTCGCCCACGGGCTTTACGGGAACGATAACGGCGATAAAGGTTATGCCCAACAAGATTAAAGGCGAGCACTACATAACATTCAAGGAAAAGCTGCCCAAGCAGACAAAAGACGGCTTTGTTATGTTCAACCGCCGCTTCGGCTCTAAAAACATAATACTGCGCAATTCGTATTTCCACGACAACAGGGCAAGGGGAATTCTGCTTTTGGCAAGCGACATTACCGTAGACAACTGCCGCTTTAAGCACCACGAAAGCGGGGCGCTGAAAATAGAAAGCGGCTATACGTTCAATGTTTGGAGCGAAGGGTACGGAGCTTCGAACATTGTGGTAAAAAACTGCACATTCGAAAACGCCAACGCAACTGCAGGCGGCAAGAACGACGGCTTTGCCCGCGACATTTCCCTTAGCGTATATTTAGAGGTAGATCCTTCTACCGTAAGGAAGTGCTACCCCATATTGAACAATGTGCTGTTCGAAAACAATACTTTTATAAATAGTTGCGGGTTAATTGCATACGCAAATAATACAAAGAACCTTATATTTAAGGACAACAAGATAATAAACGAAAACCCGAGGGTTGTTGCGCACAACTACCGCGGTTCGTTCTACTTTGCCCACTGCGAGAATGTTGCAGTTGTAAACAACCGGTTCGCAAAAAGCCCCTATATGCCGAAACTTGGCGTATATTGCGACGCGGGCACGGTTAAAAACCTTGTTGTGGAAAAAAACGAAATTGTAGACAAGTTTTCCGATAAAAAATAGAATTGAAAAGCTCGGCAAAATTTTAATACTTACTTTTATGAACAATATGAACTTATCAGCAGAAGACGAAGCGGTTCTTAGAGAGAACCTTAAAAAATGCTCGCAAGAGACTATAGACGCGGCCGTATCTTTCAGAAAAACCGGCAATATTGCATTGATTACCCCCATAGTTTTGGGCATTCTCGAAAGATTTGCCGAAGACGACAAAAAACCCCTTCTTAAAAACCCCTCCGACGATATGGTAATTACCGACGAGTTGGGTTTCGATTCGCTTACAATGGTGGAAATTGTGCTTGCCGTAGAAGAAGCCATTGGCACTTCGATAGACAACGACGATATTGCCACATTGCGCACTTTGGGCGACATTAAGTCGTATATAGCAAAGAAAGTGGCATAGCCGAAATTCGCTATGGCCGAAGCGGGCGAAAATTATTCGGTCGTCGTAAGCCACTTAACAAAGAAATACGGCGAACTGAAAGCTTTAGACGATGTCTCGTTCTCGATTAAAAAGGGCGAGATACTCGGTTTTTTGGGCCCAAACGGGGCGGGCAAAAGCACCACAATGCGCATAATAAGCGGGTTAATGCCCGCCACAAGCGGCTGCGCATACATTTGCGGCGAAAGCGTTGCAAACTACCCCGACTTGGCGCAAAAACACATAGGCTTTATGCTAGAAAACAACCCCCTGCCCGAAGATATGCGCGTTATAGAATATCTGCGCTACAGGGCTAAAATTAAGGGGTTGCTCCGCCGCGAATACAAGGCCCGCGTAGACGAGGTTATGGAAATTTGCCAGCTTAAAAGAAAGGCGGCAAAGCGCATAATAGGCAATCTTTCGAAGGGCTTTAGGCAAAGGGTTGGCATTGCCGACGCCATTTTGGCAAAGCCCGAGGTAATTATTATGGACGAGCCCACCATTGGGCTGGACCCCCACCAAATTTTGGCCATACGCCGCCTTATAAATTCGCTTAGGGGCGAAATGAGCGTTATTATAAGCAGCCACATATTGCCCGAAATAGAGCTTATGTGCGACAGGGTTATAATAATAAACCAGGGCGAAATTGTGGCCAACGGCAGCCCCGACGAATTGCGCCGCGAATTTATAACCGAAAGCGTCTACAAAATATCGGCAAAGGCAACCGAAGAACAAATGCGCGGTCTGCTCGGCATAATAGACTCCTCGCTTGTTTTGGATTCCGCAACAAAGCAAGACGGCGAAGGTTTTTCGGAATTTACCGTAAAAACGCCGATATTGGAGGATATGGGCGAAAAGATAGTTTGCGAACTTTCGAAAGACACGGCCTTGCGCCTTAGGGAGGTTTACCGCAAAAAGCCCACTTTGGAAGACATATTTATGGCGGCAACAAAACGCAGCTGGGAAAGCGTTGTGGATATAAAAAACAAAGACTCGTAAAAAGCGCATGAAAAAATTTTATACAATGTTTTCGAATCAGGTGTATATGATGATGCTAAGTCCGTCTACATACGTTGCCGGCGTGCTGTTTACGGCGTTTATGGGCTTTATATACCTGCTAAGTTTGGTGGATTTAAGCGAAAGGGCCTCTACCGTGTCGGCAACCGAAAAGTTTTTGGCCGTGTTTTGGATTCCCGTTTTGTTTTTGGTGCCCATTCTTACAATGCGCAGCTTTGCCGACGAAAAAAAATCGGGCGTACTAGACGCCTTAATGACAACGCCCGTCAGCATATTCCAGATAGTTGCGGCAAAATTTGCGGCGTGCTACCTATACTATGTTCTGCTTTGGGCGATAACGCTGGTGTTTCCGCTTATAACGCTTTGGTTTGTCCCGCATTCGGCGGTAAACGGCGGCGTGTTTTCGCTTGGCGAAACGGTTTCGGGCTATCTGTTTATTTTCATAAGCGGGCTAAGCTATGTTGCCATAGGCGTTTTTGCCTCGTCTTTGACGCGCACTACGCTGGTTGCCGCAATGCTGAGTTTTTGCATGCTGTTTTGCGTGCTTATAGGAGGCGGGCTTTTAAACAAGTTCTACGTTCCCGAAAGCGGAAGCTTTGCGTGGTTTGGGGCTTTGGCCGACTATATGCAAACATTCAAGCATTTGGAGGATTTCGGCTCGGCAATGCTCGACACTAGGCCCTTCTTTTACTATTCCAGCATTTGCGCCCTGTTTTTGGCGATAACAACCATAGTTATGGACATACGCAGATGAGAGCGGCTTTTAGAGATTTTAGATTTGCGCGCAAGGCCAATACGCTGAACCTTACAATTCAGATTTTTTTGGGCATTTTGCTGTTCTTGTCGCTAAACTTTTTGGCGGCAAGGCACTATTTTAAGTTCGACCTTTCCGAAAACCGTAAAAATTCGCTTTCGCTTGAAAGCACGGCCTATATAACCGGCCTAAAAGAGCCCATAGACATCTATATTACCGTAAGGCGCGGCATTGGCGACCTTGACGGCGATTCGGTTTTAAAAGACCTGCACAAAACGCTTGCCCAATACGAATATTTGTCGATGAAAAATTCGGCTAAGATAAGGGCGCATTTCATAAACCCGCACATAGAAAGCAAAAAGGTAGAGGAAATCGTTTCGAAATTCGGCAAGGACATAGAAAACAGCGTGATTGTTTCGAACAACGCCGCAAAAAAATTCAAGATTTTAAGCCTTTCGGATTTGTACGACCTAAACGCCCCTAACAAGGTTTCGTGGAAGGGCGAGCAGGCGATAAGCTCGGCAATGCTTTCGGTAACCCAAAACGACGACGGCAAAATATATTTCCTTTCGGGCCACGGCGAAATGAGCTACCGCAGCGCAGACCCTTTACGGGGCATGTCGGAATTTGCGTCGTACCTTACAAGCCGCAACTTTAAAATTGCCGACTTAAACCTTACCGAGGCAAAACAAATCCCCCAAAACGCCGCCCTTATTGTAATTGCCGCCCCGCAGGCCACCTTTTTGCCGCGCGAAATAGATTTGCTTAAAAACTACCTGCTAAAATCGAACGGCAACATAATAATGTTTTTCGGCATGGGCGACACAAACGGGTTGGACGAAATTTTGTTCGACTGGGGCATTCGCACCGACGACGCAATGGTAATAGAATCCGCAAACTCGGGCGAAAGCACGGGGGGCGACTTGGTCGTAAAAAGCTTTTCGCAAAACCCACACAAGATTGTCCGCTATTTGGTAGACGCCGATTTGCCGCTCCAGTTCGGCTCGACTAGAATGGTAAGGCAGGATTTGGGCGCCGCCATAGACGAAAGCATTAAAAGCGACGTTTTAATGTACAGCACGCCCGCAAGCTGGGCCGAAAAAAACTACAAAAACTCGGGCTTTAAGTACGACGAAGCCGTGGATTTTAAAGGCCCCGTTCCCGTTGCAATGGTGGCCTCGCGCACGGGCAACAACGACTTGGGGCTTAAGATACCCGGCGGCAAGCTTGCGGTATTCGGCGACGAAGACTTTGCCTCGAACAGGCTTTTTAACCGTTTGGGCAATTCAAAGCTTTTATACAACACCGTAAACTGGATGCTTGAAAGGGACAGTATGCTAAACATTGTGCCGCGTTCGATGAGCAAGTATTCCATTACCCTAAGCGAGGGCGACGTGTTTGCGCTTGCGTTCAGATTTGCGCTTTTGCCTGCATTTATTGCAATAGTCGGTCTTTTGGTTTCTTTCTTTAGGAGGTAGTTTTTTATGCGGATACGTTTTACGATTTTTCTTCTGATTGCCAATGTCGCCGCGCTGCTTGCGATATTTAAACTTGAATTTTCGCAGGCTGTTCCCGAACAAAGCCAAAGGGCTTTGGTTGAAATTACAAGGCTTCAGGTAGACGGCAAGAATGTGGACAAACCCCGCATTTTGGTGTTCGAAAACAACAAATGGCGCATAATTTCGCCCATACAGTGGCAGGCAAACTATTTTGCCGTAAACAGAATTTTAAGAAACCTTGAGTTTTTGGACAGCGAAAACGGCTTTCCCGTTTCGGAAATAGCGTCGCACGGGCAGAGTTTGGACGACTACGGCCTGAAAAATCCCGTTTGCGTTTTCAAATACGGCGACGGCAAAACAATGTATTCTCTTAAAATAGGCAAAAATGCGTCGGTCGGCGACAAGGTGTATATGCTCGACTCCATGCAAAACAGGGTTGTTGTTGCCGACAGGGAGCTTGCCGACGCGCTTATGGTAGACATAGAGCGCCTGCGCAGCCAAAGCGTTATAGACATTCCGAAATTCGAGATTGCCTCGATAACCTTAAGGCTTCCGGTGGAAGACGCAAAAACAAGGGCGAAAACTTCGTGGAAAAGAATAGGGCTAACCCGCAATGCCGAGGGTAAATGGCGTTTCGAAACCCCCATTTCGGCGGCGGCCTCGAGCCATGCGGTAGACGCCTTTATAAACGCCGTTTCGTCGGCGCTGATAAAAAGCTTCGAAAACGTAAGCGAGGTTGAAGCCGGGCTGGACGCAATGTCGTGGCCGATTTCCATGACGCTCGACGGAACAAACCGCTCGCAGACAATCTATTTCGGCAAGGCCGATTCCGCCAAGGGGAAAATCTACGCCAAAATCGCCGACAACCCGACGATATTTACTCTTGATTTGGCCCCGTTCGAAAACCTTGCGGCCCTGCAAAATTCCCTGAGGGAAAAAAACATTTTCAGATTTCCCGAACATTCGTGCCAGCAGATAGAAATCGCGTCGGACGCGGATATGGTAAATCTTAAGAAAGTGGGCGACGCGTGGGACGTTTCGGGCAGGCGCGGCGAAACGGTAATCGCCCCTACAAGCGCCGATACAACAACGGTTTCGCGCGTATTGTCGGCCTTGCGCAACACAATAGCATATTCGTATGTAAGCGATTTGCCCGACGAAAATTTGGCGCAATTCGGCTTGGACAATCCTGCTGTAAAAATAACTTTGGCCTTTGCCGACAACGTGCGCAAAAGCATAAGCATAGGCAAATCCTACAAAGAGGGTGCCGCCACATTGTACTATGCAAAGGTAGATTCCTCTCCGAGCATTTACGGGATTAGCGGCGAGCTTATACGCAATTTTAAGCCCGACTTTTTGGACTACAAAAGCAGGCTGTCGTTTTCGATGCCCGAAAAGTCGAAAATTGTTTCCATCTCCATTTCGGATATAAAGAGCGAAAAACAGGTATTTTTTGCCGCGGCACAAAACGGCGAAATTTTGGGCGGCGCGCAGAACCTTTCGCTGCCTAAGAAAAACGCACTTAAAACATTGGCGGAATTTGCAAAAAAGTTCTACGTTAAGGCCTATGCAAAGGGCGTTGCCGACCAAACGTCGTATACGGTAAACTCCAAAAAAAGCGACTGGCTTTACAGGCTTTCCATAGAGATTTCAACCCCCGGTACGGGAACCGACGAAATTTCGACATTGCAGATTCCCTTCGGGGAGAGAATTTCGGCAAACGAACAATATGCGCTTGTAAACGGCGAGCTTGTGTTGCTGGCTCCCAAGTTGTCGGCGGCGTTGTACGAACTTGGCGCAAACTCGCCCCAAGCTCAGGCGCAAAACGCAAAATAAGGTGAAAGTATCAAACGACAACGCTTTAGGCAAAGCCGCAAAAAAGGCTTTGCGGACGGCTCTTTACGCGTTCAACGTCTTCCTGTTTGCGGCGTTGCTGGCCGAAAGCGCGCTGTTGGTGGCGC
The DNA here is from genome assembly GCA_934660865.1 of uncultured Opitutales bacterium. GTDB lineage: Bacteria > Verrucomicrobiota > Verrucomicrobiia > Opitutales > Intestinicryptomonadaceae > CAKUIA01. The sequence continues at coordinate 75,467 of CAKUIA010000007.1, read as the reverse complement.
TTGCCTATTCGCTTTCGTTTGGGGTAAACGAATCGTTTGTAGAGCTGCTACATTCGCACTTGTCGAAGAACGGGGTTGTAGCCGCCGAAAAGGACATAAGGCTTAATGCAAGGGGACAAGTTGAAATAAAAGGCTTGTCGCTTAGGTTTGCGGGCACTTCGGCCGAATTTTTAAACGCCGACAAGGTGGTAGTAGACATTTCCGTTTTTGCGCTGTTAAGGGGCGATTTTCTTGTAAGCAAAATTTATGTTGAAAACGCCAAGGTAAATTCCAGCGAGGGTTCCGAAAGGGGCTGGCTGCTGGAAAAGACGAGCTTTGCGCTTTCGAACAGCGGCATTTGGTGGAAATTGGAAAAGCTTAGGGCGCACTTTGGCAGGGTTGCAATCAGGGCTTCGGGCACTTTCAGCGAAAGGATTTTCGCGCAGCGGCAAAAGAGCGGGCACGAAACGGCGCAAAAAGATTCCGCAAAAACTCCGCCGCAAATGTGGAACGCTTTCTGCAAATTTTTGGAGAGCGGCCGCGAGTATGCCGACAGGTTCGGCAATTCGGCGCTGGTTGTAAATTTCGACGCAACAAGCGAGGGGCTTGACTTTTTAAAGCTTGTATACGGCGCAAATTCGGTTGTCGTTCCGGTCGAAAATATGGGCGACGTTTCCTTCGAAAACATTGTAGTTGCGGCCGAAATGTCGAAGTCGAACATAAGCAGGAAAACGGCAAAGGTTATGCTTGAAGCGGGCAAGGCCGACATTTTCGGCAAAAGCCGGCTTAAGAATTTAGACGCTTTTGCCTTGGTTGATTTCGAAAACAAGGCGCTGTTTAACGCCGAAGTTTCGGCGGTGGACATTTTGTTTGACGGGCAAAAATTTGCCTATGCCGACATTTTTGCCGACAAGCTTTCGCTTGCCGACCATATGCCCACAATGGCGGATATATACGTAAAAAGAAGGGGCGACTTTTTTGCCAAGCTTGTTGCAAACAGAAGCGGCTCGAATGTTAGCGCCAAATTTTGCACATTCGAAAACCCGCTGTTTGCAACAAACTTTAATTTTGTGCCGAAAATAGAGGAACTTAACGATTTCGACTTCCCCGAAGGGGTGTATTTGGCGGGCAGTGCCGATTTTAACATCGAAAACAGGCAGTTTTTTGTGTCGGCAAAGTTTGCGGGCAAAGATTGCGTGTTCTATAAAATTCCCTCAACCGAGGCGTGCGCCGACATAAGTTTCGATTCGCAAAGCTTTGCTTTGTATGCAGACAATATTTTTGTGGCCTCGCCCGAAGGCTGGCAGGTGGAAGGTAGTGTCTACCAAAACCTAAAAAATCTCGACTACGAATTCTACATAGACGGCACTATAAGGCCCACAGCAATAAGCCATTTTATGGAGGACTGGTGGCGCCGCATTATGGGCGAATTTGAATTTAAAAAAGGGTTTCCGTATGCAAACGCCTACATAAAAAGCCGCTGGGGCGACCCCGATTTTATATGGTGCTTTGTGTCGGTAAAGGGGCAAGACGTCGTATACAACAACCACCTTTTCGGCGGCGTATCGCTTAAGATAAATGTAGACCCGTCTGTTATTTCGATATACGATGTCGATATTTCGGACACCGACAAGGGCTTTGCAAAAGCCGCCTTGTGCTGGACATACGACCCAAACAGGGGCTTGGACAAGTATTACGAGCGCAGGGTTGTTGCCAATGCCAACATGAAAAGCGGCGCGCTGTTTGCCCTGGGCGGCGAAGATGTTGAAGAGCTAAAAGACGTGTTGCGCTTTTCGGGCTATGCGAATGTGGATTTGGACTTGCGCTGCGCAAACTTGGAGCGCGAAAAAGACGCAAAGCAAAAAATTGCGTTTAAATTCGACATTCCCGAATTTATAGACATAGGGGGCTTCCCGTTCGACAGCATACGCGGTTTTGGGTCGGGTTTAGACGAGGATTTCGACATAAAAAACGTAGGAGGCGTTTTTTGCGCGGGCAAAATAAATTTGGGGGCATTTTCGCTTAAAAAAGAGGGCAAGCGCAGGTATTTTAACGCGGCTTTCGACGTAGACGGCATAGACCAGCAGCGCGCCGAAGACTTTATTGCGGCTTTGGCGAATGCCGAAAAAAAAGACGACGAGCCACCCGAAAAGGGGCTTGTAAACGTAAGGGGAACGGCGCAGGGCTATTTGGACGACTTTAAAAGCATAAAGGGGCGCGCCACCGCCGAATTGAAAAACGAAAACCTTGCCAAGCTGAACATTTTGGGCGGCATTTCGGTTGCGCTGGAAAAGCTGAGGTTCCCCATTGCGACATTTAAATACGACAATATGCAAACCGTTGCCGATTTGGAAAACGGCGAGTTGTCGTTCCAAAAACTGGAAATAAACGGCGCTTCGTCTACAATAAGCGGAAAGGCAAAATACAACTGCCTTAGCGACGAAATTTCGGCAAAGCTGTATTTTAAATGGCTGGGCGGCGAAACGCTGCCTCTTATCTCCAAAATAGCGTCTACGGCGTTTAACCCGCTTATAGGCACAATACAAATAAAAGTTTCAAACACGTTTTCAGACCCTAAATATTCGGTAAGCATAAAGCCGCAAAACATATTCAACAGCGACGGAACAATTCTCGAGCAAATAGACGCCGACAAGCTTTAAAATCTATCTTGCAGATTTTGCCGAAAACTGCATTATGGTGTCTACAATGGAAAGCAATAGAAAATTGAAATGCGCCGTAATCGGCGGCGGCTCTATGGGGCAGAACCACGCAAGGATTTATTCCGAGCTTGAAAATACCGAGCTTGTTGCGATTATGGACGCCAACCCGGAACGCGCAAAGGCGATTGCCGACAAATATTCGTGCAAAATTGCAAACTCGCTTGAAGAGGTTGCCGAGCTTGCCGAGGCCGTAAGCGTTGTTGTTCCCACCGACTTGCATACGCAAATTGCGCTGCCGCTTTTGGATTTGGGCTGCCACTTGCTGGTCGAAAAACCATTTTGCACTTCAAGCGAAGACGCGGGCCTGATGATTGCCAAGGCAAAGGAAAAGGATTTGCTTATACAGGTAGGGCACGTTGAGCATTTCAACCCAGTAATGACTTTTATGGAAACGCATGTAAAGTCGCCCAAGTTCATTACGGCCGACAGGCTTGCCCCGTTTAACGTGCGCGGTACCGAAGTCGGCGTTGTTTTGGATTTGATGATTCACGACATAGGCATTATTTTGCAGCTGGCAAAATCGCCCATAGAAAGCATAGAGGCAGTAGGCGTTCGCGTGCTTAGCAAAACCGAAGACATTGCAAACGCGCGCATTAAATTTGCAAACGGCTGCATTGCAAACCTAAACACCAGCCGCGCAAGCGCAAAAAAACTTAGGGAAATCAGGATATTCCAGCCTGGGTCTTACATGTCGCTAGACTTTATGAACCAAACGGGCCACCTTATGAAGGTTGAAAACCTTTCGAACATAACCCGCATGGAAGTTCCCATAGACAAGCAGGAACCCCTAAAGCGCGAACTGCAAAGCTTTGCAAACTGCGTAATCGAGCACAAAAACCCGAAGGTAGACGCCGCATTGGGGCGCAGGGCACTCGAGGTTGCCCTTGAAATTTCGCGTCAAATAGAATCGCAGTTTTAGCGGGATTTTGCGCGTATGGCAAAGGCTTTGGATATTTCGCTGCCCGCCCCAAAATGGGGCGAGTGCGATTTGCTTGTTATTGCTGGCGAGCATTCCGGCGACGAGCATGCGGCAAAGCTGGTTGCGCAGCTATGCGCGTTAAGCCCCGATAAAAAGGTTTGCGCAATAGGCGGGGCGGCATTGCGCAACGAGTGTCCCTCGCAGTTTCTGTTCGACTTAACCGAGCATTCGGTTGTGGGCCTTGTAGAGGTTTTAAAAAACTATTCGTTTTTCAAAAGGCTTTTCGAAAAAGTGCTTTCGTGGATAGCCGAATATAGGCCAAAAGCCGTTTGTTTTGTAGACTACCCCGGCTTTAATTTGGCGTTGGCAAAAGAGCTTAAAAAACGCAAAATTTCTGTTAAAGGCGGCGGCCAAGTTAGGCTTTTATATTACATAAGCCCGCAAATTTGGGCGTGGAAGGCAAAACGCAGGTTTGTCATGGCCGATTGCCTGGACTCATTGGGCGTTATATTCCCGTTCGAGCCGAAATGCTACGAAGATACTTCGCTTGACGTGCAGTATGTGGGCCACCCCTTTGTTTCGGGCGAAAGCCGCTTTAATATTTCGTACAGCGCCGATTCCGAAATTCTGCTTTTGCCGGGCAGCCGCAAATCGGCAATAGCAAAGATATACCCCGTAATGCTAAAGGCGGCGCGCCTTATGGGCAAAGACGCCAAATTTACAACCCTTTACCCCGACGAAAAAATCAAGGCGCAGCTCGACAAAATTTTGCAGAAGTTTGGCGATGTAAATATACAGCTTAAAAAGGCCGACAAAGCCCCGCTTAAGGCGAGCGCGGTTTTGATGAGTTCGGGCACAATGTCGCTTTTGGTGTGCCTGGCGGGAATACCCGGGGCGATAGTGTATGTGGCAAACCCGCTTACATATATAATAGGCAGAATGCTTGTTAACGTAAAATACCTAAGCCTTGCCAACATTGTGCTAGACAAACCCGCATGGCCCGAATTTTTGCAGGGGCAAGCCTCGCCAAAAAAACTTGCGGCCTATTTGACAAAATGCCTAAAAGACCCAGATTGCAAAAACGGCGCGTTTGAAAACGCCCGACAGCTGCGCCGCCAGTTGTTTGCCGAAAACAACACCTGCGCCGCCGAATGGGTGCTGAGGTTTTTGTAGGCTACATTCCGTTAATTTACCAGCTTTGCCGGGTTATACTTGTATTTAAAACGGCAAAAAAACGGTTATACGGCTATAGTTTCCAGAAGTTTGCCTATTTTTCTGCTTTCGCTCGCATTCAGGGGCGAGCCGCGCTTGATTTTTGAAAGCAATGTTTGTTCGGGAATATTTGCGTATCGCGCAACTTTGGAAACATTCAAAATGGGCTTTAATGATCTAAGTTTTTCCACGGTTGCTTCGGGCTTGGGAATGGGAAGTTTTGCGGACTTTCTTGCTTTAAGCCATAGCTCTTTTGCGATTTGCAGTTCTTTTAGCGCTTTTTCCTCGGTTTTGCCGTAGGCAATGCAACCCTCCAATGCGGGTATTTCCGCGAGGTATTCATTCTCGTTTTCGTCCCAGGAAATTCTTAATGCGTAATTCTCATTTTTCATTGTCGAGTGCCTTTCTTATGCTTCTTATATATCCCGATTTTATCTTATTGCCGTGTTTTGCCAAAACCACTGTCTTTTGCAAAGCTTCGCACTGGTACGCTTGATGGCTTCCTTTGCCGCCGACCTTTTCAAAATTCGAGTTTTCCAGCAGATAGACGGCGTCTTCAAAAGTCCAAGCGTTGTCAGATTTTAAATTGCCAAGCTTTTCTATTAACTTTTCGAATTTTCCCATTTAGTATATCGGAATATTGCATAAAATTTTATGCAAAAGCAAGATTTTTTTGCCCAATTCTAAACAAAAGGCAAAATATGCACACAAACTATTTTTTGCCCATTACATTCTAATTTCTTTTGAATGCTGGATTGAGTCGAACGAGCCGTTGCTAAAGAATATCACGCACGAAGAGGGCTCGTTTTTTACCGCCTCTTTTAAGTCCGACAAAAGTTTTTGGTTGTCGTCGTAGTGGGCAAAGGGCTTTGAGGATTTTTGCGCCATTTTTAAAAAGTCTATGCGCTTTTGTTGGGGCACTTTTTCGAGGTTCTTAACCTGGCCCACAAAAATTCGGTCGGCGCAACTTAAAGCGTCGGCAAATTCGTCCTGAAAAACGTTTGTGCGCGAAGTGTTGCTGCGCGGCTCAAAGCACGCAAAAATTTTCCTTAAGGGATATTTTTTGCGCATTGCCAAAATCGTGTTTTTTACGGCGGTAGGGTGGTGCCCGAAGTCTTCTACAACCGCCACTTTGCCGCTTGAATACAAAACCTCCTGCCTGCGTTTTACGCCCTTAAAGCCCAGCAGGGGGCTTATGTCTAAATCCAAAGTATGTTTTTTGCCCAAAAGCAGGGCGGTGCCTGCAATGGCCATTGCGGCGTTTCGCGCGTTGTATTCCGCCGAAAGCTTCCAGCTTATGTGCACGGTTTTAAACTCGTTTTGCAGGTCGAAAGACGAGCCGTTTTCGTTTTGCGCAAAGTTTAAAATTTTAAGGTCTGCAGTGGGGGCAAAGCCCACTTTTATGCGCTTTGTCCACGGGGTGTCTTCCAACGAGGCAATGTTGGCGTCGTCGGCGTTTTCGACAATAGCGCCCGTGCCCGCCACAATGCGCCTTACATGGGTAAAGGTGCGTTTTACGTCGGTTAAGTCCCTGAAAATATCGGCGTGGTCGAACTCGATGTTGTTTATTATCAAAACGCGGGGTCTATAGTGTATAAACTTGCTGCGCTTGTCGAAAAACGCAGTGTCGTACTCGTCGCCTTCTATCACAAAGGGGGAATCTTTGCCGCCAAGTTTAGAGCCGCTTTCGAGGTCTTGCGGAACGCCGCCAATCAGGTAGCCCGTGTTTGCATCCTGGTTTTTAAGCAAAACCGCCGCCATGGAGGTTGTTGTGGTTTTGCCGTGGGTGCCGCTTACAACAAGGCATTTTCTTGACGATATTGCGTATTTTGAAATAAGGTCGGCCAAACTTGTAAATTCGTAGGCGCGCGTATTAAGCAAAAACTCCACTTCCTCGTTCATTCGGCTTACGGCGTTGCCGACAACAACCAGGTCGGGCGAAACGCTTTTTAGGTAGTCTACGCTAAAGCCGTCGTGGATTTCAATTTTGGCGTTTTCCAAAACGCTTTTCATCGGGTCGTAAACGCCTTTGTCCGAGCCGAAAACCCGGTGGCCCGCCTCTTTCATCATACACGCGGCGTTGCCCATTGCGGTGCCGCAAATGCCCATAAAGTAAATTTTCATAAAATAGGTGAAACTAAGAATGGTTTTTCTCGTTCAAAGGCAGCATTTGTCCGTTGCGGAACACGCTTATTATGCCCGTGCTCGACGAAACTACAAAGGCCAGGCAGTCGGCCGAAACGGAAACCGAGTAGGCTGCGGCGTGTCTTGCCCCAAGCCCGCCCGGCAGCTTTAGGTTAAAGTCGGGCGTATGTATCAATGTTCCCGCGCTTTCTATCGCGCCCGAGCCGTCTATAATCACGGCTCCGTCTATCAGCGAAAGCTCCTTTACCGTTTCGTCCATAAATGGGCTTAAAATGTTGCGCTCTTCGGGCTTGTAGCCGTAAAAGGGGTTTAGTATAAGCTGCTTTGTAAATGGGCGTATTTTTTTCGCGTCGCCTACAACAAAAAGGCAGCCGACGGGTTTGCCCTCCCTGCCTTCAACCGACAAATCCGACGCTATAATCAAAACCCTTTCTACAACTTCGGGTTTTACGCCCGCCGGCACAAGATTGCTTTGCAGGTTCATTATTTTCGAAAATTCCTGCGCAATGTCTACAACCACAACGGTGTCGAAAATCTTGCTGTCTTTTATGCCGCCAATGCAGCATATCTTTTCGTTGCGGTCTATAAGCCCCTTTGTAAGCCCCATAATTATGGCGCTGCCAAAGCCCGTCATTCTGCGCCCCGAATACGACTTAACCGAAATAGTCGCGGTCTTTTTGCCGGGGAAGTCTTCCGCCGAGCGTTCGGTAACTATAAGGGTTTTTAGGCCTCCGAAAATTTCGCCGGTGTCTACCCCCGATGGGAATGTGTCGCCGAAAAGCATAACGCAGGTAGATTTCGAGGTTTTTGCAATGCGCATTGCCTGCGAAAGAAAGCGTTTTGCAACCCTGCTCATTTTGGCGACGCCCGAACCCGATTTGTTGTCGGACTTGCCCTTTTTGCCGAAGATTTTCCAAATGCTTTCCTTAAAGCCCGCAAAGTCGGTCTTGCCGAAAATTTCGGCGTGTACGTCGGGCTGGGCGAAAAGCTTTGCTATTGTAGAAAGCGTGTTAAGGTAGTTTTTAAGCACGCCGTTTGCCAAAAGCAAAAATATAAGCCTTGTTTCCGAATATTCGTTGCGGTTTGTGTCGAAACTGATTCCGTTGGGACACATACCGACAACAAACACATAGCTGGATTTTATTTGCGCCTTTGCGTGCGGCATAAGCACGCCGCCGCCCAGGTAGGTGGGCATATTCTTTTCGCGGGCTACAACGTCTTTAAGTATACCTTCTTTTGTGCTTTGCGGTTTTAAAAACTCGCTTGGCACGGCATCGAGCATTTCCTTTATAGCGCCCTCAAAGTCGGCGCTTTTAATTTCTATTATTCTCGATTTTGCGATATACTTGCTTAAATCCATATCAATTTAGCTATCAGAGATTTGTTTTGGGGATATTCCAGTCTAGAGCGTTCTTTTTTACTTCGTATATTATGCCCGCTATCATAAGGGCCAAAAAGAACATTACAACCGCAATGATTGAAATGTTTGCGGCTACAAAGTCGGAGTAGATAAGGGCAAAGGGAATCATAAAAAGCACCTCTATGTCGAACACCACAAAAAGCAGGGCAACAACATAGAATTTAACGCCCATATTCATGTGCGCTTTGCCGAAAGTGGGCATACCGCATTCGTAGGGCGAATTGTTTATGGCGTTCTTTTTGGCCCTTTGTCCGAATATGCAGCTTGCCGCAATAATTCCAAGCCCCATCGCCACCGACAGGACTATTTGTAAAAATACAGGTAAATAAGCTTCGAATTGCATTTTGTTATATATACTTTTAAGTGTTTAAAAATTGCAACAAAAATCAGAGTCTTTGCAAGTGTACATCGTTAAAATATTTTCGCCGGCAAGCGTTTTTTTGCCGTCAAGGAAATCCAGCTGGCAAAGGAAGGTGCACAACGCCGTTTTTGCCCCGAGTTTTTCCACAAGCTTGCAGGCGGCTTTTGCCGTGCCGCCCGTGGCGAGAAGGTCGTCTACTATAATAACCGAGTCGTCTTTCGATATGTCGTCTTTGTGGACGGAAATTGTCGCCGTGCCGTATTCCAGGTCGTAGGTTTCGTCTAGGGTTTGGCGGGGCAATTTACCCTTTTTGCGAACCAAAACAAGGGGCAAGTTAAGCGCAATGGCAAGGGGGGCGGCAAACAAAAAGCCGCGCGCTTCCATTGCCAAAATCTTGGTGGCCTTTACGTTTTTAAGCAGGTCGGCCCAGTCTTCTACAACCTTAAAAAAGGCGTCGGAATCGGTAAAAAGGGGCGTAATGTCGAAAAACAGAATGCCCTTTTTCGGGAAGTCGGCAACCTTTGCTATGTGCTTGTTTAAATCTATGCGGTTCATAGTTTTTTGCAGACAACGCTGTTTACTATTTTCTTGGCCTTGTGCGGGTAGTCTAAAGTGTAGTGAAGCCCGCGGCTTTCCTTGCGCTTTTTTGCGCATTGGATTATAAGCAGGGCAACTTGAATCATATTCCTAAGTTCGAGCAGCTTTTCCTCTACCTTGAAGTTCCAGTAATACTCGTCGATTTCGGCGCCCAAGTTTTTTATGCGGCGTTCGGCGCGGTCGAGCCTTTTCGAGGTTCTTACAATGCCGACATAGTCCCACATGGTGCGCTTAAGCTCGTCCATATTGTGCGAAAGAATGAATCTTTCGTCGGAATCCCTCAGGTGGCCGTCTACCCAGGCGGGAAGCTCCCTTTCTATAAAGGTTGCGCTTTCCATATATTTTAGCGCCGCAACCGAGGCTTTGTGGGCTATTACAACGGCTTCCAGCAAAGAGTTGCTTGCAAGCCTGTTTGCGCCGTGAAGCCCCGTGCAGGCAACTTCGCCGCAGGCGTACAGGCCGCCTATGTTGGTCGAGCCGTCTATTTTTGTCTGTATGCCGCCGCACTGGTAGTGCGCCGCGGGAACAACGGGCATATAGTCTTTCGAAATGTCTATGCCTTTCGACAAGCAGTGCTCGAAAATTTTCGGGAAGCGGTTTTTAAGCGTTTCGCGCGGAACGTGCGTAATGTCGAGCCAAACGTGGGCAGAGCCGAGCCTTTTCATTTCGGAATCTATGGCGCGGGCAACTATGTCGCGCGGGGCAAGGTCTTTGCGCGGGTCGTACTTTGCCATAAATGCCTCGCCTTTGATATTGCGCAAAATTGCGCCTTCGCCCCTAACTGCTTCGGAGATTAAAAACCTTTCGTCGTCTTGGGTATACATTGCGGTGGGGTGGAACTGTATAAATTCCAAGTCGGATATTTTTGCCCCGGCCCTGTATGCCATTGCAACGCCGTCGCCCGTGGCTATTGTGGGGTTGGTGGTATATAGGTATACTCTGCCCGAGCCTCCCGAAGAGAGCATTACAACCCTTGTTTTTATCGCGCTAACCTTCCCCTTTTTAGTGTCTAAAACATACAGGCCCACAACGCGATTTGCCGTTGTCGGGAAGTTCTCTATCTTTGCGCTTGTTATAAGGTCTATGGCGAAATGGTTTTCGAGAATGTGTATGTTTTTGTCGTGTTTGGCGCGGTTTAGCAGGGCTTCCTCTATGGCCTTGCCCGTATAGTCTTTAACGTGCAAGATTCTGCGCGCCGAGTGGCCGCCTTCGCGCCCCAGTTCGGGCGAGCCGTCTTTTAGGCTTGTAAATTCAACACCCTGCTTTATCAGGTTTTGGATTTCTTCGGGCCCCGACTGAACTATTGCGCGAACCGCCTTTTCGTTGCAAAGGCCGTCGCCCGCAATCAAAGTGTCTTTTATGTGCGATTCGTAGTCGTCCAGCGTGCTTGTTACGCTGGCAATGCCGCCCTGCGCGTGGTTTGTGTTTGTGTCGTCGGCGTTCTTTTTGGTTATAATGCAAACCTTTTTGCCCTGTGCCGAGCACCTTAGCGCAAAGCTAAGGCCTGCAATGCCGCTTCCGATTACAAGAATGTCGAATGTATCGTTCATTTATCGTAAAAATTACATTACCATATTGTCGATTAGGCGCGTGTTGTCGAGCCAAACCGCCATGCAAATTCTGGTTTTGCCGCTTTCTATCTCGGCTACGGGCACCGACGTTTCGGCGTCTACCGCCTTGACGTAAATTACCCTTATCTTGGAGCTTTTCGACAAACAGTTGGTTATTTCGGCAATAACCCTGTCTACGTTTGTGCAGCCTTTTTCTACAAGCTCTTTGCCCTTTAAAAGCGACTTGTTAAGCATTAGGGCCTCCTTCTTTTGAACGGAGTCCATATAGGCGTTGCGCGAGCTCATTGCCAAACCGTTTTCGTCTCTAAAGAGGGGCGCCCTTACTATTTTTACGTCCATAAACAGGTCGCGCACCATGCGCTTTATAACGGAAACCTGCTGGGCGTCTTTTTCGCCGAATACCGCAAAATCGGGCTTAACTATGTTAAAGAGCTTGCACACTACGGTTGTTACCCCCCTAAAGTGTTTCGGGCGCGACTTCCCGCAAAGGTCTTTCGAAATCGATTCCTCCTCTACAAAAGTGGAAGAGTCGGCAAAATACATGTCGGAGGTTTTCGGCAAAAATACGGCGTCGGCCCCCGCGCTTTCGGCAGCCAAAATATCCTTTTCGGCCTGGCGGGGGTATTTTTCGAAATCTTCGTTCGGGCCGAATTGCGTGGGGTTTACAAATATCGAAACAACGCAAATGTCGGCGCATTCCTTTGCCTTTTTAATCAGGCTTAAGTGCCCTGCGTGCAGCGCGCCCATTGTCGGCACAAGTGCCAGAGTTTTTTTGTCGGCGCGTACCTTTGCGCCGTAATCTTTCATTTCCGAAGGGGTATTTATTATTTTCATTGCCTTGAAAAGATTTTGCTGTATTTGTGTATAGTATTCTTAATAATTCCGAAAAATCAATATAAGAATAAAATAAATTGGGGCTTGCCCCACAGGCATCTATTTACAGAAAAATATATGGAAGAGAAAGTTCATATTATAGCGTTGCTTCACGGGCCCGACAAAGCGGGGCTTGTTGCAATGGTTTCCAACTGGATTTACGACAAAAAGGGCAATATAGAACACGCCGACCAGCATATAGACCGCCAGCACGGCATATTTTTCCAGCGCGTGCAGTGGATTCCCTGCACAGACCCCGCCGCCGAAATGCGCGAATTCAAGTTTTTTGCGGAAAACACGCTGAAAATGCAAGCCGACGTTTCGCTTTCAACCGAAAGGCCGAAAATAGCGCTGTTTGCCTCGCAGTTTTCGCACTGCTTTTGCGATATAATAGTGCGCCAGCAAATGGGCGAGCTTAACTGCGAAATACCCATAGCCGTGTCGAACCACGACAATTTGCGCGGCTTTGCCGAAAAATTCGGCATAGATTTCCACCATACGCCAATAAGCAAAGAAACAAAAGCCCAGGTTGAAGCCGAACAGATAAGGCTTGTGAGGGAAAGCGGGGCATCTCTTATAGTTATGGCGCGCTATATGCAGATTTTAAGCGACGACTTCATAAAGAATGTGGGCGTTCCCATAATAAACATTCACCACAGCTTTTTGCCGGCCTTTGCGGGGGCAAAGCCCTACCAAAAGGCCTACGAAAGGGGCGTAAAGCTTATAGGGGCAACCGCCCACTATGCCACCGCCGATTTGGACGAAGGCCCGATTATCGCCCAAAATGTAACGACAATAAGCCACCGCAATTCGGTAGACGACCTTGTGCGCAAGGGCAAAGAGCTTGAAAAAACCACATTGGCGCTGGCCGTAAGGCTGCATTTGGAAAAGCGAATTTTGGCCTACGAAAACAAAACGGTTGTATTCGACTAATGCCAACCCATCAAAAACTTCCCTTCAAAATAAGCGTTCTTTGCTACATAAAAAACGCAAGGGGCGAATTTTTGATGATAGAAAGGAACAATATGCCGAACAAGGGCCTGCTTAGCCCCGTGGGCGGCAAGCTTGAAATGGCCGTTGGCGAAAGCCCGCACGAATGTGCAAAAAGGGAGATTTTTGAAGAGACCGGCTTTAACGTTGAAATTGCCGATTTGCACTTGTTCGGCATGGTAAGCGAAAGGGCGTACGAGGGCGACACAAACTGGCTTATGTTCCTTTTTAACTGCAAAAAAGTTATGGACTATTTGCCCGGGGCAATGGACGAAGGTTCGTTTAAATTTATGCCGTTAAACGAAATAAAAAACGGCAAAATTCCCGAAAGCGACAAAAAGTTTATTTGGGACTTATACGAAAAACACAAAGACGGCTTTGCGGCAATAAAGATAGACTGCGGCGAAACAATGACGGGAAAATACTGCGAAATTTTATAAAAAAATGAATACCGACAACGAAAAAATATTAAACATATTCAGGGAAACAAAGGCCTTGCTTGAGGGGCACTTCATTTTAAGAAGCGGCCTGCACAGCGGGCATTATTTTCAGTGCGCAAGGGTTTGCGAGCATATGGACCAAGTTAGCGAACTTGTTGCAATGCTGCTTAAAAAACTGAACGAAAAGGGCGTTAAGTTCGACACGGTGCTTGCCCCCGCAATGGGCGGTCTGGTGCTTGGGCAGGAAATGGCGCGCCAGGCAAACGCGCGTTTTTTGTTTGCCGAAAAGGAAAACAACAAGCTTTGCCTGCGCCGAAACTTTAAGTTTGAAAAGGGCGAAAAAACCCTGATTGTAGAAGATGTTATAACCCGCGGCGGCCGTGTGGACGAATGTATAAACATTGTAAAGGAAAACGGGGCAACTCCCGTAGGCGTTGCCGTTTTGGTAGACCGAAGCCAGGGCAAGGCAAAGTTCGAGGTAGACTGCGTTTCGCTTTTGGAATTTTCGTTCCCCACCTACGAGCCCGACGCATTGCCAGAATCGCTTAAGGCCATAAAGGCGGTTCACCCCGGTTCGTAATTTTAAGGAACTTTTTGAATACAAAAAACCCCGCATTTTTGCGGGGTTTTGCTTTTTTTTGCCTCTTTGTTTTACTCGCCTAAAGGCGGAGGAGGCGGAGGCAAATTGCCGTCTTGTGCCTGCGGGGGCGGTGGCGGAGGCATTTCGCCGTTTTGCCTTTGCCTAAACCTGTCGGGCGGAGGCGGCGGGGGAACGGATTTAAACAATTCGGGGTTTTCCTCTATCATTTTTTTGCGCTCGTCTCTGGAAAGCTTGCCGTCGCCGTCTTTGTCGTACTTCTTTTTAAGCTCTTTGAACATCTTTTCGACGTCTTCGCGCAGGGCCTTCATTTCGTCTCTGGAAAGCTTGCCGTCGCCGTCTTTGTCGTATTTTTTAATTGTTTCGGGCGAAAGCTTCGGCTGTCTTTGCGGGCGGCCGAACCTGTGCGAATTCTCTAAAAATGTAGCCAATTCGCTTTCCGAAAGCTTGCCGTCGCCGTCTTTGTCGTATTTTTTAACTATAAGCGAGGCGCGCTTTAAAAGCATTTGTTTCATCTTTTCTTCGCGCTCTTTTATGGCTTCGCCTGCGGCCTTGCGCTCGCTTTCGCTTAAAACGCCGTCGCCGTCTTTGTCGAACATCTTAAGCATTTTCGCGTTTGTTTCGGGTTTGGACGGTGGGGTGTCCTGCGCAAAAAGCGCGGCTGCAAACATTGCAAGCGTCAGGGTAATGGGAGTTTTGATATTCATATTTGTTTTTGTTTGATTTGTTCGATATGTTAAAACGAAAACGCCGCTTAAATGTTTCAAAAAAATAAAAACTTTAAAGGGTTTAAAAAAAGGTTGAATTATTGCGCGCTTTGCGTTTTGCTTTTTCTATTATGTTTCAGGTAATCTTCAGCGACCAGTGCATGGGCGAGCTAAACAAAATGGACAAGCTTTCCCAGTTGGAAATTATGGACGTTTTAAGCTCGGTAAACGCCGACGATTTGCTGAACGACAAATGCCCGAATATAGGCAAGGTAAGGCGTTCGGGCAAAGAGTTCTACAGGCTTAGAGCGGGCGAGTACCGCATATATTTCGAGATTAAGGACGGCAAGATTTTCGCAAATTGGGCATTGCACCAGCACACCATTGCCGACTTTGTGTTCCGCTTTAAGCTTCCCTTTAAGGAAGAGACGCTTGTCGAGCAGGAGGACAATTTTTGGAAGTATATAGACTCGCTTAAAAAATAGGCGGCAAAGCTTCGGCGAATTTATGTGAGACAAAAAATCCGCAATTTAAGTTGCGGATTTTTTTGCGGGGTTAAGCTCCGTTTTTTCTAGTTTTCCGAATCGCTTTCTTCGGGTTCTTTTTGCGTAATAACGCACAAGCCCACGCGCGTTTTTTCCAAACTTTTTATTTTTATAAAAACGTTTGTGTCGGGAACTTTTACCGTTTCGCCCGCTTTGGGGAAACGTCCCAAAATTTCGGTAACAAGCCCGCCTATGGTTGTCGACGTGTCGGAGTCTATCTCTATGCCCGTTTCCGACGAAAACTCCCTTAAAGGCTTTAGCCCGTCGGTTTGGTAGCTGTTTTCGCCCACCTTTTGCGCCGATTTTTGGCCGTTTTTGTCGAACTCGTCGCGCATATTGCCTATCACGGCCTCGACAATGCAGTCGAGCGTAAGTATGCCCGAAGCCCCTCCGAACTCGTCCAATACAAGGGCTATTTTTGATTTGCTTTCCTTGAATATCGAAAACGCCTCGGATATGCGTTCGTTTTCGTTTATTTTAAGGATTTCCCTCCTTAGCGAAAGAAAGTCGTTGTTGCTTACGGGGAGAACGGCTATGTCTTTTATGTGCAAAAAGCCCTCGCATTTGTCCAAATCGCCGTTGCAAATGGGGTAGCGTATGTGCCGCGTTTGGCGTATCATTGCCATATTCTGTTCAAAAGGGTCGTTTAAATTTATAAACGAGGCCTCGTTTCGCGGAATCATTACGTCGAAAACCTCCAAATCGTTAAGGCGCATCGTGTTTTTTACAATGCTTTCCTCTACGCAACCGAGCTGTCCCGTTTCGTTTTCTTCGGCGCGCAGTTTTACGTCTACGTCTATGTAGTCGAAAGAGTCGAGCTCGGTTTCAATCTTTTTGCCGAAAATTTTGCACGCAAGCTTGCGCGAGGCAAATTCGAAGGGGGCTAAAAGCGCGAACACAAAAAAGAACGGCTTTGCCGAAAGCGAAAGCGTTTTTTCGGGATAGGCGCTTGCATAGTAGCAGGCGGGCATTTCGGCGAGGCAGTATTGCAAAAAGGTTGCAACTACAAACGAAAACGCAACAAGCAGCGCGTTTTGCCCCGCGGAAAGTCCGACCGAAAAAATCTCCGCCAGCTTTGCAAGCCCCGAAAACACAAAAAGCCCGCTCAGCGCGAACGAAAGCTTTGTTGCCATGCTTACCGCAATGGAGGCTTCGCGCGATTTTTCCAGCAAAAACTTTTCGGCCCTTGTTTGCGGAAATTTTTTGTCGTTTGCCCCCGCAAATTTAAGCTTTGCAAGCGCAAACCTAAGCCCGCTTAGCGCAAACGAGAATGCGCAGCACAAAGCAACGCCCAAAAAACTTGCCGCAATCAAAAGCCAGTTCATAAAAACTACAAGAGCTTTTTAAACTCCCTTAAAAACCTTTCGTTTTGTTCGGGGGTGCCCACCGTTATTCTAAGCCAGTCGGGCAGGCCGTAGCCAACGTTGGGGCGCACGATTATGCCGACCTTTTCCAAAGCCTCAAATTTCTTTAATGCGTCTTTAACTTTCACCATTACAAAGTTTGCGCCTTCCGCGATAAATTCCAAATTCCATTCCTTAAAGGCTTTGGCAATAATCGCCTTTTGCTCTTTGTTTATGGTGCGGCTTTTGTTTACAAATTCGTCGTCGTCCAAAGCGGCAATGGCGGCCTTTTGCGCCAAAGAGTTTACATTGAAAGGCTCTTTTGTTCTCTGTATATACGAGGCGATTTCTTCGGTGGTAAATGCGTAGCCTACGCGTAGGCCGGCCAAGCCGTATATCTTCGAAAACGTGTGCGCGCTTATCACTTTTTTGCCCGCCAAAACGTGTTTTTTAAGGTCTAGGGGCTTGTCTTCAAATTCGGTGTAGGCGGCGTCGAACACCAATACGCAGGTGTCGGGCAGCTTCGAAATAAAGTCGTCTAGCTCTTCCTGCGAAGTGTTTGTGCCCGTGGGGTTGTTGGGGCTTGCGATAAACACAACCCTTGTGTTTTCGTCTACGGCCTTAAGCAAAAGGTTGTAGTCGTACCTAAGGTTGGGCATTTCAACGGCGCGGCACTCGGCGTCCATAAGCATGGTGGAAAGTTTGTATACTATAAACGACTGCGCGCCGAAAACCGCGTTTGTTCCCTTTTCCAAAAAGGTGTGGGCTATAAGCTCTAAAATTTCGTTCGAGCCGTTGCCGAATATGAACTGTTCGGGTTTAAGCCCAAGTCTTTTGGCGAGCTTTTGCCTTAGATCGAAGCAGCCAGAGTCGGGGTAATAATTAAGTTTTTTTGCCTCTTCGGCGAGGGCAGCAACCGCTTTGGGCGAAGGCCCCAGCGGGTTTTCGTTCGAGGCCATTTTAAGGATATTGTCGGGGTCTAGTCCGAATTCCCTTGCAACGTATTCTATGGGTTTGCCCGCAACATATTGCGGCTGTTTTAAAATAGAGGGTCTTAAAATATTTTCCAGTTTCATAATAAGAGACCATTATTGAAATAAATTTAGGATTTGCAAGTTAAGATAAAATATTTAAGCATTGAATTACTATGTTGATAATTTGCACAGGAGCATCGGGCTTGGTTGGCTGGAATTTTGTGAACCAGGCTTTGGAAAGAGGGCATAAGGTTGTCGCTTTGTACGACCGCCTTGCGCTGCCCGAAAGGAAAAATCTTACTTCGGTACGCTGCGATTTAAGGGATACAAACGCCGTCCAGAGAATGGTTTTGGATATGTTCCCCGACGCAATAGTAAACTGCGCGGCAATATCGAGCCCGTCGGTGGTCGACAAAAACGTCGATTTGGCGAAAAAACTTAACATAGACCTTCCCGAGCGCCTGGCGCAAATGGCATTCCACGTTTCGGCGCGCTTTTTGCATTTGTCTACCGATATGGTTTTCGACGGTACAAAGGCGCCCTATATATTTACCGATATGCCGATGCCCTTTAACCTTTACGGGCAAATGAAGCTTATTGCCGAAAAAAAGGTGCTGGCGGCCGCCGCAAAAAACAGCGTGGTTTTAAGGATTACCCATGTTTGCGGCAACGGGCTTGCGGGCAACCGCTCGCTAAACGAAAAGCATTTTATGGCCTGGGCTTCGGGGCGGAAAATAGACGCGCCCGCAAACGACATAAGAAGGCCGTCGTCGGCGAAGAACGTGGCCGATGTTTTAGTTGAGCTTTGCGAAAGAACTTCGATTACGGGCATACACCATTTTTGCGGCAGCGAAAGCCTTAGCCGCTACGACATAGCCCGCCGAATTTGCGAACACTTTTCGCTGGACGTAAACGAATTTGTAAACAAAACCGAGCTTGAAAGACCCGTAGACTTGTCTTTAGACTGCTTCGATCTATACGGGAAAATCAAGACGCGCCCGCTGCAATTCGACGAAATTTTGTCGGAGATGAAAGTTCCCGCCTCGTGCGAAAACTGGTATTTTGAAAAGACGGGCAAAAGGGCGGTAAAACGCTATAAAATAGATTGATATGAAAAGGCTTGTCGCTTTCGTGCTTTCGGCGTTTTGGGCATTTTCGTCTTTTGCCGAAGGCTTGGGCTTTGGAGACTTTTCGGCGTATTTCGATGTTTTGCTGAAGTGCAATTCGGCCACGGGCATTGCATGTATGGTAGCCAACGAAAACCTGCGCATTGCGGGCAACGGCAACTACGACAGGCCCGTAGCCGTAGGCGCGGCCTCGCTTTTGCTTATAGACGAGTGCGCCGGCGCTTTGGAAGATTCGGGCAAAAAGTTTAGAAACAAAAAACTTGCCGATTTATGCGGGTATTTTGCGGGCTTGTGCGGCGAAAATTTAACCTTTAACGACCTTTTAAGCGGCAAAGTTTCGGTAAATGGCCAAACCGCAAAAACTTTCCCGAAAGACGGCGATTTGGATTTTCTGTTTTCGTACGCAAAGCAAATGCAAAATTCGCCCGCCGAAAAAAGCGCAACTTTGCGCGAAAACAGGTTGTCGGCAACGCTGGCGTATTGCGCAATGTGCTATGCAAAGTATAAAAGCTTTGCCGATTACGGGCAAAAGTTTTGCCTTATGCCGCAAGAGCTTTTGGGCAAAAAATACCCATCGCTGGAAACGAACGGCAATGCGACCCTAATTGATTTTGTTTTTGATTTTAGCTTAAGTGCCAAAGACTTGTGCTTTTTGATGGCCGAAAGTATAAAATCTGGACAAAAAGATTTGGGCAAAGATTTTTCGGTAGCCGGTGCAAAATGCAGGGTGTTCTCGTATTCGCGCGGCAACAATGGCTTTGTTTTGGCTTTGTTCGACAATGCTGCGGTTGCCGTGTATGTCGAAAACGCAAAAAAAGACACTTCCGCAAAGCTGTGCTACAAGGCATTGCAGTATTTCGCAAAAAACTGTCTTGAAAACTGACAGCTTCTTTCCATTTTTGCGATTGCCCCGACCTAAAAAAAAGCTTGTAGAGCCATTTGGTTATGTTAATTATAATGCCGTGAATTTTAAAAATATAGAATATCCGCTTTTTGCGGCTCTTTTGGCGTTTGCGCCCCTTTCGGGGGCGGCGTTGCAAAACGCAGACGATGGCGCCGACAAAGACCTTTCCATAAAAGTTCCCGTAAACGACGAGGCAACCGAAAATCTTAAAACCAAACTTTCGGTAAAGAAAAACAGTGCCGCCAAAAAGAACTCGATATTGGACCTTTACAAAGGCGCAATGCCGCAGCTTCAGGCCGACGAGCCCATTGTTTACGACGAAAAAACGGGCGTTTTAACCGCGAAAAAAAACGCGAAAATCAGCGACAGGGAATTCGAGCTTGAAGCCGACAAGATACAGTACAACCAAAACACGGGCTTTGCGCATTTAGAGGGCGACGTTCGCGCAAACACCAGGTTTTTTAGGCTTGCAAGCCCCGCCGCCGATATGAACGTTGCCGACAACGCGTTTTCGAGCGAATATTTAAGAATAGGCACATACCCGGTTTACGCCGAATCTAAAGACGTAAAGGGCGACAAAAAGAATGTTTCGGCAAAGGAAAGCACCGTTTATTTTAACGAGCCTGCGTTTGCCTCGTTGTCGGCTAGGGCAAAATCGTTTAGCTACGACGCCGAAAGCGACACCGTTTATATGGACGACATAGACTTTTGTTTGGGTTCCTTGCCGTTTATGAATGTTTCGCACTTCGAGCAGCAGCACCCGCGCAAGCCCCCCTTTAAGGTTGAGCTGGACTACGGCTACAACGGCGACTACGGTCTTTACGGGCGAAACACCGTAATTTATACGGGTTCTGAAATTGTCCACTACGGCGGAAATTTCGACTTTTACACTTCGCGTTCGGTATTGATTGGCCCAGCGGGAGAGTACGAATATTCGGGCGCAAACACGAAAATAACGGGCTCGCTAAACACGGGTTATATATACGATACCGGCTCGAAAAGCGATTTGGGCTACGACATTTTAAACCGCCCGATAGGGGCAAACCGCTATTTCATAGACTGGCGTCATAAGCAGACTGTAAACGACAATATAGAACTTACAGGCTACCTTAATTGGTGGAAAGACTCGGAAACTTTAAGAGACTTTCGCCCGCGCCTGTTTAACGAAAACCAGATTCCCGACAACTTTGTCCAGGCAACATATTTCGGCGAGACATATTCGGCCAATTTGTTTACAAGGTTTGCCCCCAACGACTGGGTTCAAACCCAGCAGCGCTTGCCCGAAATAAGCTTTTTTAGGCAGCCCGTGCAGATTGCGCAAACGGGCATAAACCATACATTTTATGCGAACGCCGTGCACTTAAGGGAGTTTTCCAACAGCATATACGGCCGCTATATAGACAGCGACCGCATAGACGCCTACTACGGCATAGACCGCCCCTTTGCCCTTACTTCGTGGAGCTCGTTTACGCCCGTTATGGGCGGCAGGCTTACCTACTACAACAACACCATGACGGGCGATTCGAACTATGTGAGAATGCTCGGCCAAATAGGTTTCGACGCCGACATGAATGCGTGGGGCACATGGGAATTTAAAAGCGACAGCCTCGACATAGACGGCTTTAGGCACAACCTGCGTCCGATTTTGCAGTATAGATACATTCCCAAAGCTTCGCAGGGCGCAAACAGAATTCCCATGATAGACAGAAACGTGTTTTCGACAATGCCGTCTATTCTGGACTTGGGGCTTAGCCGGGACGTAGACAACCTATACGACACAAGCACCTTAAGGGCGGGAGTGGAAAATGCGTTCTATACCAGGGCTTCGGGCTACGGTTCGCGCAAAATCGCGTCTTTAAACGTGTTTCAAGACTTTAATTTTAAAGACCAGCCCACATATGTAAATTCGTACGGATACACCCGCAAAATGCGCAACTATTCGGACTTGTTTGCGGGCTTTGATTTGTATCCTGCCGAGTGGATACAAACGGGGCTTTATACCAGAACCGACGTAAAAGAGGGCTACTTTAACCAGGCCGACTACTACATAAGGCTTATGGACGGCGACGCTTTTGCAGTTCAGCTTATAACCAACTATATGGAGGGGCAAATAAGCCAGTACTGGCTTGATTTGGAATACAAGATAACCCAAAACTACAAGGTTTGGGGCAGGTGGCGCTACGACGCAAGGCTGTCGAAAATTACCGAGCAAATTTACGCATTGCAAACAAGGGTGGGCAACGGCTGGATAGTTGAATACTATATTACCGTGCGAAGCGGAGCTACGCGCTCCGACGGTTTTTCGTTCGGCGTAAACCTCGAATTGGTTACATTCTAGTTTTGTATGGAAAGCGCTCCGAAAGAACCCGTGCAGGATTCCCTGCTTTTTGCCTCCGACGACATTTCGGTGAAATTGCCCGTGTTCGAAGGCCCTTTGGATTTGCTTTTGTTCCTTATACGAAAAAACGAAATAGACATATACGACATTCCCATAGAAAGCGTAACTGCGCAGTATTTGGCGGTGCTAAAGTCTATGGAAAAGCTTAATTTGGATTTGGCGGGCGAATTTTTTGTGATGGCGGCAACTTTGATGTACATAAAAAGCCGAATGCTTTTGCCTACCGACGAAACCGCCGTTTTGGACGACGGGCAAGACGAGCCTTCGGACCCGAGGTGGGAGCTTGTAGAGCAGCTTTTGGAATATAAAAAGGTAAAGCAGGCCGCCTACGATTTGGACGATTTGATAAGGGCGCGCCAGCTTTGCATGCAGCGCAACTGCTACGAAAACGACCTGTCCGACGCCGAGCGCCCGCTGTCTAGCTCCGACAGAATAGAAATATGGAACACATTTAACCTTGTGCTGAGGCGTTTGGCCGAAAGCCTTGTTAAGGGCGAAATTAAGGACGAGTTGGTAACCGTTACCGACCGAATGGAATATATTTTAAGGCTCGACAAAAAGAAGTTTACGTTCGGCAGCCTTTTCGAGGACTCGCCGCGCTCGTATATGTATATTGTTTCGACGCTGATTGCCGTGCTTGAATTGTGCAGGCTTAAAAAACTGGCGATTTCGCAAAACAGGGCTTTCGACGACATAGACTGCGAGGTTTTGCCCGACGCACGCTCTTTGGAATCGGTGCTTGAAAACGCCGACAAAACGCTATGATACCCAGGAAAAAAGCTCATTTAATAGGGGTTGCCTTGGAAAGCGACGGCGAAAAGCGCATAACGCAGGCCGACAATTTTTCGATTGTAGGCGGCACCGAAGAGGTGCACGAAGCCATGAGCGAAACCGCCATAAAAACAATGGAAACTTTAAAGCGCAAGGGCAAGGCTTTGGAGACGGTTTCGCCGAAAGAGCTTGGCGACATTCTGCGCGAAAATATGCCCGATATGTAATTTTTTAAGAATATGAAATATTTTGGAACAGACGGTGTTAGGGGAACTTTCGGCTCGGAGTATGTTTGCGCCGAATTTTTCGAAAAATTGGGAAGGGCCGTGGGCGCATATCTAAGCTGCGACCTAAAATTGGAAAACCCGAAAATTGCCATAGGAAGCGATACCAGGTTTTCGAAAGACGAGCTTAAGGCGGCCTTTTGCCGGGGCTTGGGGAAAAGCCGGGTTTTGGACTTCGGCGTAGTGCCCACTCCTGCAATAGCATACGGCGTTCTGCATTTCGGTTGCGATTTGGGCGTTGTAATAACCGCCTCGCACAATCCATATACCGACAACGGCATAAAGTTTTTCGACAACCGCGCCAAAAAGATTTCGGACGAAGCCCAAAACAAGATAGAGCAGTATGTAGACGAAAACCGCTTTGCAGAGGGTTGCGCAAAAATCGAAGCGGCCGATGCCCGAACCGCCTACATAGCAAAAATGGCGTCTATTTTGCCCAAAGACTGCCTAAAGGGCGTAAAAATAGCGCTAGACTGCGCAAACGGGGCTACCTATTGCACCACAAAGCCCGTATTGGAAATGTACGGTGCCTGCATTACCGCAATAGGCGTTTCGCCCGACGGCAAAAATATTAACGACAACATAGGCAGCCAGCACCCCGAAAAGATTGCAGAGCTTACAAAAAGCGCCAACTGCGCCATAGGCTTTGCCCACGACGGCGACGGCGACCGCCTTGTCGTTTGCGACGATTTAGGCGGCGTAATTCCGGGCGAAGAGATAATGGCAATGATTGCCGTAAGCGAATACGGCGAAAGGGGCGGCAAAATAGTTACAACCGTGCAAAGCAATTTGGGGTTGGACAGCTCGCTTGAAAAGCACAACATAAAGGTGTTCCGCTCTGGCGTCGGCGACAGGCTTGTAGCCCAGCTTATGGAAAGCGAAAACTGCAAGATAGGCGGCGAAAATTCGGGGCACTTTATTTTCAAGGACATTTCGCCCTGCGGCGACGGTTTGGCGGCGGCCCTAAAGGTTTTGTCGCTTGTTCTCGGCCAAAAACAGCCGCTTTCCAAATCCAAAAAGATTGTGGATATGTTCGACAGCGTTTCGAAGGCGATTAAAGTTGCCCGCAAAACCCCGTTTGAACAGACAAAAACGCTTAACGGCGCAATGCAGGCTTGTACCGAAAAACTCGGCAAAGACGGCAGAATTTTGGTTCGCTATTCGGGTACCGAAAACAAGATAAGGCTGCTTGTAGAGGGCAAAAACCCCGAAACAAACCGGCAGTGCATGGAGATTTTGGAAAAGTCGGTTGAAAATGACTTGCAGTAAACCGAAATAAAGTTTAGCATACGAATATCTTTATAACATTTACCCAATATTTACATACAAATACAACACCATGGCAGAAGAAACAGAAAAACCCCCATTTGTAGATACCGATAAAAATACGCTGGACCCGCGCCTTATAAAACAGCTTGAAGCCGCGGAAAAATCAATCGACAAGGGCAACCCCGAATATGCAATAGACGTTTGCATGGGTATTTTGACAAAAGCCCCCGCCTGTTCGGCAGTGCGCAAAGTTTTGCACAGGGCCGAGCTCAACAAAATGGGCAAGGGCAACCCCGTTAAAAAGATTTCGGCGCAAATTGGCGGCTTGTTCTTTGCGGCAAAGGCGGCATCGCTTATGAAGAAAAACGCCCAGCTCGACATTATTGCGGCAGCCGAAAGGGAGTTGGCGAAATACCCCGACAACAAGCTGGTTTCCAAATCGGCAGCCATTGCCGCCGAAAGTTTGGAATATTGGCCGACAGCCGTTGTATTTTGGGAAGACGTTGTAGACTTTAACCCCAAGGATATGGCTTCGTATGTGGCTTTGGGCAATGCCCTGATTAAGGCTCTGCAGCCCGACGAAGCCATTAAGGTTGGCGAAAGAATTTTAAGGGTAAGCCCCGGCAACGGCGACGCGCAGGCGATTATGCGCTCGGCAAGCGTTGTAAAAACGATGTCGGACAAGTGGAAGGAATCCAAGACGGGCAGCTTTAGGGACAACCTTAAGGGCGCCGACGAGGCCGCCGAGCGCGAAAAGGAAACAAGGCTTGTCAACGACGAAGAATCCATGCGTCACAATGTCGAAAAGCTTTCGGCCGAGGTTGAAAAAGACCCCGAAAACATCAATTTGTATAAGGAAATTATCACAAACTTAAAGGGGCTAAAAGAATACGGCAGGGCTTTGGAAGTTTTGGCAAAGGCGCGCCAGCAGCCCATGGGCCAGGCCGACTCTTCGCTTGAAAAGCTTTACGCCGACTTGTTTGTGCTCGACAGCGAAAAGCAGATTGCAGCCCTGCAGGCCGACATCGACCAAAATCCCGACGGGCAAAAATCGAAGGCTTTGGCCGAACTTAAGTCGAAGCTGCACGCGTTTAAGCTTGAAACTGCAAAGACCATGGTGGAACGCTACCCCAACGACTTTACCTACCGCTATATATACGGCAATTTGCTGTACGAAGAAGGCCGTATGGACGACGCTATTGCGCAGTTCCAGGTTTCGCAAAAAAGCCCGAAAGTGCGTTCGCAGTCGTTGTTGGGCTTGGGCATGGCGTTTGTTGCCGGCAAAAAATACGATATGGCGGTCGACCAGCTTAAGCTTGCGAAAAGCGAAATCAAGATTTTCACCGACCAAAAGAAGGACATTATCTACGAATTGGGCAAGGTTTACGAGCTTATGGGCAAGGTAGACGACGCCATTTCCGAGTACAAGGAAATCTACGCGGTAGATATCAACTACAAAGACGTGGCAAAGAAAATCAACGCCTACTACGAAAACAAAAACAAATAGTTTTATGCCTGCAAAAGCCCCCGCCGTTCGGCCGGGGCTTTTGCTTTTTTTTCGCCCTTTGCCTTTCCGGTTTTTGCGGGGCGCAAAATGCGCGGTTAAAAAACCTTTTATCTCTTGACCTATCTATGTATATGGCGCAAATTCGTATTCCGTAAAATGAAAATAGGCATAGCACAAATAAACACAAAAATAGGCGACTTTGCAAACAACGCCGAAAAAATAAAAAAAGCCTGTTTGCAGCTAAAAGAAACAGGCGCCGCTTTTGCGGTATTGCCCGAGCTTTCGCTTTGCGGATACAGCCCCAAAGACTGGCTAAAGCGCCCGTATTATGTGCAAAAATGCCAAGAAGCGCTTGCGGGGCTAGCGCGCGAAATTGCGTTGCCCGCGCTTGTAGGGTGCCCCAGGGCCGAAAACGGCAACGTGTACAATAGCGCCTACTTTTTGCGCAACGGCACGCCCGAAAAGGTTGCCGACAAAATTTTGCTTTGCAACTACGGCGCGTTCGACGAGCCCCGCATTTTCGCTTCGGGCGAAAGAAAGCCCAATATTTTCGAGTTTATGGGCAAAAAATTTGCCGTAACAATTTGCGAGGATATTTGGACTGCCGATTTTCTGTCGGGCGCAAAGAACTATAAAAAACCCTTTCCGATAGATTTTGTTGCCGATTCAGACTGTGTTATCAACATTTCGGCTTCGCTGTTTTCCATGCAAAATGCGGTATTGCGCGAAAAGCTTTTGCGCAGTACAGCAAAAGGCACGCAAAAGCCCCTTGTTTTTTGCAATCTAGTTGGCGGCAACGACGAGGCCGTTTTAGACGGTGCAAGCTGCGCATACTCGGCAAAGGGTGCGCGCATTTGCCAGCTTAAAAGTTTTGAAGAAGACAATGTCGTTGTAGACATTTTTGGTGATTTGCCCGAAACGGAATTTAAAGCCCCGAATATGGGCGACTTAAAAAACGCCCTTGTTATGGCCATACGCGACTTTGTTAAAAAAAGCGGCTTTAAAAAGGCGCTTTTGGGGCTAAGCGGCGGCATAGATTCCGCCGTTGTGGCCGCGTTGGCGGTCGAGGCTCTGTCGAAGGAAAACGTTATGGGCATTTCGCTGCCGTCAAGCATTTCGAGCGGGCACAGCAAGTCTGACGCCAAAAGTTTGGCGCAAAACCTGGGCATAGAATTTCACACGGTTGAAATTGCCAAACCCGTTTCGGCGTTTTCCGACGCATTAAAGGATTTGTTTGCAAACCTGCCGCCTTCGGTTGCCGAAGAAAATTTGCAGGCAAGGGCAAGGGGCAGCATTTTAATGGCCGTTTCGAACAAATTCGGCGGCATGCTGCTAACTACGGGCAATAAAAGCGAATGCGCCGTAGGCTATTGCACCCTTTACGGAGATATGTGCGGCTCTTTTGCCCCCATTGCCGATGTCTACAAAACCGACGTATACCGCCTGGCAAAAGAGATAAACAAAAACGGCGAAATTATCCCACAAAATACGATAGACAAACCCCCTTCGGCGGAGTTGCGCCCCAACCAAAAAGATTCCGACTCGCTGCCCGACTACGACACTTTGGACGCAAT
Organism: uncultured Opitutales bacterium; assembly: GCA_934660865.1. Taxonomy (GTDB): domain Bacteria; phylum Verrucomicrobiota; class Verrucomicrobiia; order Opitutales; family Intestinicryptomonadaceae; genus CAKUIA01. Next base: position 48,239 of record CAKUIA010000007.1, on the reverse strand, counting down.
TTTAAAATTGTATATCGAGGGCGAAAAGCCTGTTGAATATATTGCAAAAACGCTGGATTTAAGCGTAGATTTTGTTGCCGACATAGCAAAAAAGGTGTTGCGCAACGAGTTTAAACGCAGGCAGGGCGCAATAGTTGCGGTTGTAAGCGAAATGCCTTTCGGCTTGGGCAGGCGCGTTCCCGTGGTATTCGAGGCAAATTTATGAATTCCAAAGAACTTTTCGAAAAGGCCTTAAAGCTTATCCCCGGTGGGGTAAATTCTCCCGTAAGGGCTTTTAGGGGCGTAGGTGGCATTCCCTTTTTTACAAAAAAGGCCGACAAGGCGTTTTTGTATACGCAAGACAACGCAACTTTAATAGACTTTGTGTCTACCTGGGGCCCCGCGCTTTTCGGGCACAACCACCCGAAAATCAGACAGGCTATTTTGGACGCCGTGCAAAACGGCACAAGCTTCGGCACTCCCAGCGCAGCCGAGGTTGAAATTGCCGAAATTATATGCTCGAAAATAGACAGCGCCGAAATGGTAAGAATGGTAAATTCGGGCACGGAAGCTACAATGAGCGCGGTAAGGCTTGCCCGCGGCTATACAAAGCGCGACAAGATTGTGAAATTCGAGGGCTGCTACCACGGCCATACCGACAGCCTTTTGGTTAAGGCGGGTTCCGGCGCGTTGACATTCGGCAGCCCCGATTCGGCGGGCATTCCGCAAGACCTGGCAAAGCTTACCATAGTTTTAGACTATAACGATATCGAACAGGTTAAAGAAACTTTTGAAAAGTTCGGCAACGAAATTGCGGCGGTAATTTTAGAGCCTTTCCCCGCAAACTGCGGCTTGATTTTGCCCAAGCCCGGTTTTTTGGAGTCGCTAAGGCAAATCTGCACAAAATACGGCGCGCTTTTGATTTTCGACGAAGTTATTACGGGCTTTAGGCTTGGCGAGGGCGGCGCGCAGCGCAAAACGGGAGTTTTGCCCGACATTACAACTTTGGGCAAAATCATTGGCGGCGGGCTGCCCGTAGGCGCATTTTGCGGCAAACGCGAAATTATGCAAAGGCTTTCGCCCCTAGGCGACGTCTACCAGGCGGGAACTTTAAGCGGCAACCCCGTTTGCATGGCGGCGGGCATTGCGTCTTTAAAGCTTGTCGACGAAATTTGCCCCTACAAAACCTTGGCCGAAAACACCGCAAAATTTGCGCAATGCTTTAAAGACGCATTGGCTAAAAAGGGCATAGCCGCCCAAGTGCACCATGTTGATTCTTTAATGTCTGTATTCTTTACCGGGCAAGAAGTTTATAATTTTAAGGACGCGGTAAAGTCGGACAGCGCGCTTTACGCAAGGCTTTTCCACAAATGCCTGCAAAAGGGCTTGTATTTTGCCCCATCGGCTTTCGAGTGTATGTTTATGTCGCTTTCGTGCTCGGACGACACTTTGGACAAGGCGTGCGATATAGTTTCGCAGGCGATAGGCGAATTGTAGAATCATTTAAAATGAAAACAAAAATATTAGACTTGGTTTTTTTGACGCTTTTTTGCGCGATAACCTTTTTTGCGCTCGCGCGTTTTAGACCTTTGGCAAACCCCGACGAGGGGCGCTATGTGGAAATACCGACCGAAATGGTTGCCAGCGGCGACTATATAACCCCTACTTTGAACGGAATGCCGTATTTTTACAAACCCCCGCTGTTTTATTGGCTGCAGGCGGCAAGCATAAAAACGTTCGGCTCGAACATATTTGCGTGGAGGTTTGCAAATTCGGCCGTTGCAATTTTTGGCGTGCTTTTAACGTATTTGGCTACATCGCTGCTGTATAACCGCAGGGCGGGTATTTTTGCGGGGCTTGTTTTGGCTACATGCAATCTGTATTACGCCCTGGGGCAGGTTATTGTGCTCGATACTACCGTTTCGGTATTCATTGCGGGAGCTTTGTTTTCGTTTATGCTCTTCTATTTTAAGGACAAATTTAAGCCGCTTTACATATTGGCGTTTTTTGTTTTCTCGGCCTTGGCGGTGCTTACAAAGGGGCTTATAGGCGTGCTTATCCCGTGTGCGGTGGTATTTTTGTTTTTGCTTTTTTGCAATCCCGTAAAGTTTGTAAAAAATATTACCAAGGGCGAATTTTTGGCGCTGTTTTTAGGCGTTGTTTTGTTTTTGGCCATAGTCTTGCCCTGGCACATATTGGCCGCCATTGCAACCCCCGCAAAAGAGGGCGCAAGCTTTTTCTCGAAAGACCCGATAGGGCAGGGCTTTTTGTGGTACTACATTATGCACGAGCACTTCCTGCGCTATTTGGATTCGTCTACAAGCATGCGCTACCAGCCGTTTTGGTTTTTCTTTGTATTTGCCCCGGTTGGGCTTTTGCCGTGGCTGCCCGCGTTTATACAAAGCCTTTTCTACGAATTTAAAGGCGGAATTGCAAACTTTGTAAAGAACAACAAAAAAACTTTGTTTTTGCTCGTTTATGTCGCGTTTGTTTTGCTGTTCTTTTCGGTTTCAAAGTCGAAGCTAATTCCCTACATAATTTCCATATATCCCGCGCTTGCGGTTATTGTGGGCGTGTTTTTCGACAAAGTTTTGCGCGGCTCGGTTAAAAGGCCAAAGGCTTCGCTTTGGGCGGTTGTAGCCCTGGGGTTTTTGGCCGCAATAGCATTGCCCGTTGTTTGCCATGTAGTAAACGCAAAGGGCAGAATGTATATGCCCGAAATTTCGTGGTATGTATTTTCGGCGGCGTCGCTTGCAGTGCTTGTTCCCACCATTGCGGGTACTGCGTTTCTCCTTAAAAACAATATAAAGGCGGCCCTTTATACTGCGTTTGCGGGGGCGGGCATATTCACGCTGTGCTTTAACCCCGTTGCGGCACATCTGCAAAGGCCGTCGTCGGCAGATTTTGCAAAGTGCATATTGTCCGACAAAAACTATTCTGGCGCAAAGATAGTGTTGTACCGCAACTACAACGAGTTTCAGGATATGCCCGTATATACAAAAAGGTATGTGTATTTGGTAAATACCCCGCCCGACGAACAGCTGTTCGGCTACAACCTAAAGGCGGGCGAAAACGCAAAGCGCTTTTTAACCGAAAACGACTTTAAAAAGCTTGTAGAATCGGGCGAGGCGCTGTGGATTGTTTCGCGCAACAGAGACTTGGACGACCTTAATCTTAAAGGCGACGGCGTTAAACTGGCGGCAAAAAACCACCAAAGCTCGCTGTTCTTTTGCAAAAGACCTTTAAAAATTAAAAAATCTGATTGAAGTATTTAAAGAAATGATATTGGATTGAACAACTTAGTATTTTAAAACAATAGTAAACAGATATAATGGCAGACGAAAACTTGAACAAACAAGACGTGGATTTAAGCCAACTCAAGAACATTGAGTTTTCCACGGCGTGGACTCCGGCCGATTCCGGCTCATCTAAAAAAGACTATTTGTCGGACAAACCTTTCGCTAAGAGGGATTTTAAGGGCAAAAGAAAGCCTTTTAAGAGTTCCAAACCCTTTAAAAAGTTCGACAAAGACGCACCCCGCAAGTTTGCCGACGGCGCAGACGGCGAAAAGAGGGAGTTTAAAGCGCCATTTAAAGGCAAAAAGTTCCAAAAGCGCGGCAACTTTAAAAAGCCCTTCAACTTTACGATGGAAGTAAACTTCTATCCCGAAGACGAACCTTTTTCGACGCTTAGCGACCTGTTGCGCCGCCTAAAGCGCACATACCAGCTTTTCGAAATAGCGAAAATAATTTTGGAAAAGCCCGAGCGCTATGTTGTTGTGGCGAAAAATCTGCCCGATGCCGACGGCAATGTAGCCCCCGTTTACTGCGCGCAACCCTTTAACATTCCCTTCGACGACGAGCAGAGCGCAAAGGCCTATGCCGTAAAGGAAAAGGTTGCCGAGCTGTTCGACAAAGTACAGGTAGAAGTTGAAGCCCCCAAAGGCAACTTTTTGGTTGTTCACAAATGCGGCTATAGCGGCGAGCTTTTGGGCGCGCCCAACTGGCACAAGTATGCGGACTATGTAAAGGAATTCCACAGGGAAAGGTTCCCCAATATCCCGTACGAAAAGTATTTGGCAAGAATTACATCGAGCAACGATCCCGAGGAAATCCAAAAGTGGGTAGACAATATGAAGACCGCAACCGTCTACAAACTTAAGGAAACGGGCGAAACATTCGACACGTTCGAAAAGGCTGCGGCCTACGTTTCGCAAAAATATACCGACACCCTTGTTTTTGCGTACGACCACGTTAGAATCAGCGGCGTAAATGTATCGAAAATACCCGCCGGCAGAATACGCGACAATATCGTAAACCAGAGGGAAATGCAGCTTAAGTTCTCGCTTAATACGGCAAACAATTTAAGGGGCAGGTTGCGCAGGTCGAACTTTGCAATCTACAAGCGCGGCAACAAGGGCTTTGCGTTTGTTTCGGCGGTGCGCCGCAAGTTCCTTTTCGAGGGCGACAAGCTTTCGGATTTGCCCCAAAGCGTATTCGAATTTATTTTGGCCAACCCCGGAATTAAGGCCGAGGAAATGCCCTATAAATTCTTGGGCATAGAGTTTAAGGCGGCCGAAACAAAAGAGCAGTCGCTACAAGCGCAGGTTGAAAGCAAAGAAGCCGAAAACGCGCAATGTGCGGCTTGCAACAGCGCCGAAAACACCGACGCCGAAAAAGCTCAAATGCAACAGGCGCCCGAACAACCCGCCGAGGCCGTTTTGGCCGATTCCGACAAGACCGAAAACAAAGTTTCCGGCGAAAATGCGGCAAAGCTTGCGCAAATAGCTTCGGAATTGCACTGGCTGGTATCCGAAGGCTATGTCGTTGAATATTCCGACTCGTCTTTGCAGGCAAACCCGTATTTGCCCAAGCCCAAAAACAAAGCCGAAAACGCCGACGAAGCCGCCCAGCAGCTTGGCGAAAAAGACGAGCCTTTGCCGTCGCAGTCGGCTTCTTTGCAGGAGAAACCTGCTGCAGACAGCGCGGCAGAGCAAAAAGACGAAAGTCCGGCTTCAAACGAAAAATAATAAGACTTAAAAAAACGCCCCGTTTTTATATTCAGATAAAAATGGGGCTTTGTCTTTCTATATTAAAAATTTAGACTACCGATAAGTATTTATTGTATATTAAAATGAAAACCTTAAAGACATTTTCCCTATTAACTGTAGCCTGTGCGCTTGCGTTTGCGTGCTCCGAAAAGGTCGAGCAAAAAGCTCCCGTGCCGGCAACGCCCGCAGAACTTTCGCAGGTGGTTGTAAAAGACGTCAGCGAATATATTTCCACTTTGGGCACAACCTGCGCGTACGAAAGCGTAAACATTGTTCCCCAGGTTACGGGGCAGGTAATGAAGGTGAACTTTAAGCAGGGCGCCGAGGTAAAAAAAGGCGATGTTCTTTTCGAAATAGATTCGCGCAGCTACAAGGCTTTGATGGATTCGGCCAAAGCCGATTTGGAAAAGGCAAAGTCGCAGCTTAAAATAGACACCCTCGACATGGAAAGAAACGCCAAGCTTGTAAACGGCGGCTATGTAGACAAGCAGACTTTCGACAGCTTGGTTGCAAAAGTTGCGGTAGACAAAGCCCAGCTTATGGCGGCCCAAGCCGCGTTGGAAAACGCCAAACTAAACTACCAGTGGTGTTTTATAAAGTCGCCCGTAGACGGCTTTGCGGGGTTCTTTAACGTAGACGTAGGCAACATTGTTACACAAAACCAAACCGTGCTTACAACCGTCAAGAACATCAGAAAAATGTATGTAGACTTTGTCGTTCCCAGCCAAAACCTTAACGACATTATGCAGTGCATGGCAAAGAACGGCGGCAAGCTTGAAACCGAAATATCGTATATAGAAGACACAATGCAGCACAAAAAGAGAATGTGTCAGGTTCGCATTGTTCTAAACCAAATAAGATACGAAACAGGCAGCGCCGTTTTGCGCGGCGAGTTGGACAATAACGACCTGCTCTTTTGGCCCGACCAGCCCATAAAGGCAAAACTGTTTACAAACAAAATAAAAGGGGCAACCCTTGTTCCCGAAATTTGCGTTCAAACGGGGCCTTTGGGGCCGTACGTTTACGTTGCACAGCCCGTCGAAAACGGCGTGTTTAAAATGCAGCAAACAACAGTAAAAACGGGCCAGCACTACGAAAACAACACTCTTTGGCTTGTAGAAGGCCTTAAAGACGCGAAGTTGGTTGCAACAAGAGTAAGCAACTTAAGGCTTCAGATGTCGCCTTTGGTTTATAGAACAAATGCAGTCGGCGCGCCCTATGGGGCCGACGGCAAAATTATAGAAAACCCGCAAGAGGCCGGCGCTTTTATTATGAAAACTGCCTCTGTAGTAGAAAAATTTATTGCTTCGGCAAAACAGGCGCAAAACACCCAACAAGAACAGGGTAAATAATTATAACTTAGGCAAAATAAAATGTCCGAGGAAAATAACAAACAGTCCATTTCGTCTTTGTTCATAAACAGGCCTGTAATGACGGTGTTGCTGTCGTTGGCGGCTTTGGTTTTCGGTATATTTACGTATAAAAGCATGCCCGTAAACGACCTGCCCGGAGTAGACTACCCCGTAATTCAGGTAACGGTTTCGTACCCAGGGGCCGACCCGACTATTATGGGCGCAAACGTGGCATCGCCCCTGGAACAGCAGTTTATGCAAATACCGGGCATAGAGCTTGTTACCAGCCGAAACAGCTTCGGCGCAACGCAGGTTGTTTTGCAGTTTTCGATGAACAAAAGCATAGACGCTGCGGCCACCGACGTTCAAAGCGCAATTCAGCGCGCAATGGGCAACCTGCCCAGCGACCTGCCTTCGCCTCCCTCGTTTTCGAAAGACAACCCCAACGACGAGCCTATTTACGTTATTGCCGTAATGAGCAAAAACTACACTTCGGGCGACTTGTACGACTATGCGTTTTCGGAGGTTTCGCAGCGCATAAGCATGGTTGAAGGCGTCTCGAAGGTTGACGTATACGGCGCGCCGCGCTCGGTGCGAATAGAGGTAGACGTAGACAAGCTTGCAAACTTAGGCTACAACACAAGCGATTTGCAAAACGTGCTTTCGCGCTCTACAAACATGACGGGTGTCGGCAATCTAAACGGGCCGTCTTCGCAGTTTGTGCTATTCCCGAACACCCAGTTGTCTACCGCAAAAGACTACGAAAATTTGGTTGTAGGCTACAAAAACGGGGCTCCCATTTTCCTTTCGGAAATTGCAAAGGCCGTAAACGAAATACAGTTTAACACGCTTAATTTGTCGTTCTGGAACAGAGAGCTTAACCCAGGCGCGGAATATGCCAGCGTTGCAATGGGCGTAAGAAAGCGCGCCGACGGCAATGCAATAACAACCGTTGCGGGCATTCAAAAGCTTATGAAACAGCTTAAAAAGGAGCTGCCAAGCTCGATTGAGCTGTACAATTTTTACGACGGTTCCAAGCTTATTATAGACAATATCGAAGACGTAGAGGAAACTTTGTTCATAGCGTTTTTGCTTGTTGTTTTTGTTATATATCTGTTTTTGGGCAGGTTTAGGGATACATTGGTTCCCACCGTTGCAATGCCGTTTTCGATAGTGCTGACATTCATATTTATGTGGGCGTTCGGCTTTTCGATAAACAATTTGTCGCTAATGGGCATTACAATGGCCATAGGCTTTTTGGTAGACGACGCAATCGTGTTTTTGGAAAACACCGTGCGCCGAATGGAAGACTACGGCGAAAGCCCGAGGCAGGCGACATTTGCCTCGGCTTCGGAAATTTCGTTTACCATTTTAAGTATGACACTTTCGCTTGCCGCGGTGTTTATACCCCTTGTGTTTATGAGCGGCATTACGGGCAGGGTGTTCAAGGAATTTTCGGTTACGATTATTACCGCAACCATTATGAGCGGCGTTGTAAGCTTAACCTTAACGCCTATGATGTGCTCTAGAATACTTCAAAAGCACGGCAAAGACCTTTCCGACAAAACCTTTGTCGAAAGGATTTCGTATAGGCTGGAACACTTTATTTTGGCGTTGTATTCGCCCAGTTTGTCGTGGTGGCTAAGGCGGCACATAATCACGGCCTTGTGCATTGCTGCGTGTTTGTGGGGCAGTTTGTATTTCTTCTCGAAGCTGCCAATGATACTCTTCCCAACCGGCGACAGCGGCTTTATGCAGGGCGTGTTTATTGCGAACACAAAAACTTCGCCGAAGGAAATAGGGCTTGTGCAAAACGAAATTTCCGAAATCTTAAAGCGCAACAAGGCGGTTAAAAATTTCATAATGGTTTCGGGCGTTTCGTCGTTTATCAGCCAAAATATGGGCTTTGGCTTTATTATTTTAGAGGATAAAGACCGGCGCAAACCGATATCGCAGGTTGCCGCCGAAATCAACGGCAGCATATCTTCTTTGCCGGGGGTAATATCGGCATTCTCGCCGCAGCCTACGCTGTCTATTTCTACGGGTGCAGTTTCCAACCAAAACGGCAAATACGCCTACGCCATTTCTTCCATGGACCAGGAAGCCCTCTACAAGGCGGCCGCCAAGATGATGGGCGTTATGTCTACAAAATACGGAACCTATTTTTCGAACATAAACAGCGACATGTATTTGGACAGCCCCCAAATTACGCTTATGCCGTTTAAGGAAAAGCTGTCGATGTTGGGTTCTACGGTAAACTCGTATTCGAACGTCTTTAGAAGCGCATACTCAAAGTCGTTCTTCTACCTGATTAAGTCGCCCTTCCAGCAATATTGGTCCATTATGGAGGCCAACGACGCCGACAGCGCCTTCGAAAGCAACCTAGACCAGCTTATGTTCGGCGCCGATTCGACAATTACGGGCGGCTTGCCCGTTTCGACGATTTCGGGGGAATATTCGTCTAAAAACGAGGCGTTCAAATTGCCCAACCTGATTCCGTTTAAGAGCATTTCCTCCACAAAGGTGGAGCTTAAGCCGGTAACCATAAACCACATAAACAATATGCCGTCGGTTACCATTTATTTCGACCTAAAAGACGGCGTTGCCATCAGCGAAGTGGAAACCTGGATAAACCAAATCGCCCCCACGGTAATACCCGAAAATATGACATGCGGTTTTCAGGGCGAGGCCGTGTCGTTTAGGGAAACGATGACAAGCTTAATGTACCTTATTGTTGTTGCGGTTTTTGTAATGTACATAATTTTGGGCATATTGTACGAAAGCTATGTGCACCCGATTACCGTGCTAATTGCTTTGCCCATTGCTCTTGTAGGCGGGCTTTTCTCGCTGTGGGCTTGCGGTATGGAAATTTCCATATACTCGGCAATAGGCCTGTTTATGCTTATGGGCATTGTAAAGAAAAACGGCATTATGGTTGTAGACTTTGCCATTGCGCAGGAGCGCCTGGGCAAAAGCCCCGCCGAAGCCGTGCACCAGGCCTGTTTGGACAGGTTTAGGCCCATTATGATGACAACCTTTGCCGCCCTGATGGGTATGCTGCCCATTGCGCTTGGGTGGGGCAAGGCCGACGCCGAAAGCCGCATTCCGCTCGGCGTTGTTGTAGTAGGCGGCCTTGTGTTCTCGCAGTTGGTAACGCTATATGTAACGCCGGTCGTTTACATATGGATGGACAAATTCCAGACAAAAGTTTTAGACAAAATTCCCTTCTTTGAAAGGGGCAAGCTTTAAAGGATTTTATATGAAAGCTAAAAATTTGTTGGCAATTATTCCGCTTGCGCTGTTGTGCGCGTGCGCTTCAAACGAAAGCGACACGGCAAAAGCGCCCACGGTGTATTGGAAAGCTCCCAAAGCGGCGCTGCCCGAAAACTACATTGCGCCGAGCCAGATTTTAGACGACAAGATTTTGGACCAAGCAAAGGATACCCGAGCAAAGAAGGCGGTCCTTGATTTGCCCGATTTAATCGACATTGCCCTCGAAAACAATACTTCGACGAGAATTTATTGGTTTAGGGCAAAGCAGTATGCAGCACAAAAGGGACAGGCAAACTCGGCGTATTTGCCCACGCTAGACATAGGCGCAAACGTTTCGAGGGCAAAACTTAAAAGCGCGTCGGCTTCGTATCCTCCCATAGGCTCGTATTGGCAGACGGGCTACGGGCCTACATTGGAGCTTAATTGGCTGCTGTACGATTTCGGCAAGCGCGAGGCCACAAGCCTTGCGGCAAAAGAGTCGTTAAGGGCTGCCAATTTCGACTACAACCAGTCGGTGCAGGATTTGGTGCTTAATGTAAACGAGGCGTATTTTGCATTGTATAGCGCTAAGGGCTCGGTAAAGGCCGCCCGCGCAAGTTTAAACGACGCCAAAACAGCCTACGACGCGGCCCGCGCAAAATTCAAAGAGGGGGTGGGCACCAAGCAGGATATGCTTAGGGCTTTGGCAAATTCAAAAAACGCCCAGTTTGTTTTAGAGCAAAACATAGCCCAAGTTGAAAGCTGCAACGCAAAGCTCGTCCAGGTTTTGGGCGTGGAAATTTCCGAAAATCTGAAAGTGTCGGACAACGTAAACATTCCCGCCAGCACGCAGGCGAAAGAAAGGGTTGAAACCCTTATGGCGCAGGCGCTAAAAAGGCGCGAAAATATTTTGGCGGCCTACGCGTCGCTAAGGGCCGCCCAAGCCGAAACAAAAGCCGAAAAGCTCGACTACCTGCCAAAAATAAGCTTTGTAGGCTCCGGCACATGGACAGACTACACCGATTCGCCCTACACAAACGCCCCCAACTACAACTATGCGGGAGGCTTTGCCCTAAGCTGGAATATCTTTGACGGCTTTAACCGCCAATACAAGATTGTCGGCAAAAAGGCCGCCGAAAGGGCGCAGGCGCAAACGCTTAAGGCACAAATGCTCGCGGTTATTTCGTCGGTATGGGAAAACTATTACGCCTATAAAAGCGCCGTAAAACAGGTCGAAAGCTCGTCGGCTGCGGTAAACGCAAGCAAAGAGTCGTATAACGCGACAAAAACCGCCTACGAAAACGGCGTTAGCAGCCTTACCGATTTGCTTTCGGCGCAGTCGTATTTGGCTACGGCGCGCCAGCAGCATGTAAGCGCAAAGGCTTCTCTTGCATTGGCTGTTGCAAGGCTTGCTCATGCAACGGGCACCTTCTTTAACGAAGCTGCAACGGAAGAATAAAATTTATAACACGTCAAAAAACGAAAAGTCCCGTTTAGATTTTAAACGGGACTTTTTTTACGGAATAAGCGAGCAGTTTAAGTCGGTCGAAAACGTGCACGACATGGAAAAGTTCGTGAATATGTTTTTTGCGCCCTCGTGTATCAGAATAACGGGCACGCTTTGCCCGAAAATTTGAACCGAGTCTTTTTTTACGTGCTCGTAGTCTTCGTTGCCCAGCTTGTAGCCTATAAGCAGCAAAAATTTTTCGCTGTTTCGGTTGGCTGCGGCGTGTCCGAACATAAAATATTTTTGCGTATCGTCTGCCACATATTTGGGCATGCTTATTCTAAAGTCGAAGTTTTCGCCCATTGCGTGTATAAGATATTGCGACTTGTCCATCGCAACCCTGTCTATTGCGGGGGGAACTACATTGTATTCGGTCGACGCAAATTTTATGTTTTTGCAGTCGAAATTCGCGTTTAGGCCGTCGGATAAATCGTTGTCGTAGGTAAAGTTTGCGCGTATAGAGGCTTTAACCGAACGCAGCTGCGAAAGCCAAAATAGCGACATTGCGTTTGCCAGCGAAAACGTAAATTCTTCGGCCACTACGGGAACGCCCTCCGAACATTCGGCAAAGCCTACGTTTTCCGACGGCGGGCTTGAAAATGTATCCAAAACAAAGGGGTAGCCGTTGTAGGGGTGTGTTACTATAAATGGCATTTTCTATTCGGGGTTGCTTAATATTGTATAGGCATAGGCCGGCTGGCCGTTGTGGCATACCAAAACTTTTTTCACGCCAAGCGTTGTGCCGTCGGGAACGTTCGAGGAATCCAAAACTATTTTCGGTTTAGTTGCGTCTACCGAAAGGGTAATGGAGCGCATTACGGTGTTTATTTGCGTGGGAACTTCCTTTACGCTTTGCGCGTTTAGCGAAATTTTGCCCCTAAGAGGCGACTTTGCCGTGTTTTTTGTCGAAAAGCTTGCCGTTGTTTTTCTTGCCTTGTTTATCCTGAACAGTTCCGCGATTTTTGCGGGATACAAATGTTCGGGGCTACCCGCTTTTATTTTTAGAGTGTTTTCAAAAAGGTCCTGCCTGCATTCTATAACCGCGCTGTTCATGTTTTCGAAAAGCTGGTTTGCCCCCTTTAAGTTAAGCGCCCTGCCGGAATAGCTGCGGGCTTTGGCGTTGTATATGCAAAATTGCGAATCGAACTGCAAGGTGCCAAGCCCCGTATATAGCGATTGCGCCAGGCCCTCGGGCACGGGTTCGTCGCTTCTTGAAGTAGACAGGCGCGAAAACTTGCGGCTTTTGGTTTTTGTAACCCTAAGCCTTATCGAAATTTTCTGTTTTGCGCAGGTATGGCTTGTTGTATTGTACGAAACGCACGCGCAAATTGTGTCTATTTTGCTGTCTACATTCGCCCAATCGGGAATGGAACCTTTTGTCAGTGCGTATTTGTAGTCGGGATAATCGCGCGAGCTTTCCAAAATCTTAAGGTCGCCTACTTCCGAAAGCGACGGGATTTTCGACGTCCACCATTTAGTGTCGTCGCTTTTAATCTCTTCGGTTTGTATTGTGTGCTCCTGCAAAACGCCTTTGTATCCGTCAAGCTCCACCGTCATAACCAAAGCCTTTGCGGTTTTGCTGTCGAAATTCGGAGGGTATTTGTCGCTTTGCAAAGTACTGTATGTTTCGCCGCCAATGCTGCCCGTTTTTTCGTACTTGATTTCAACGCCCGAAACAAGCAAATCGTTGCGGGGCGAAACCTTGTAGTCTTTAACCGAATCGGCATTCAAATTTATTTCTTTTTTGTCTAGAGCGTTTCGCCGCACAACATTCAGCTTTGGCGGCACTGCCGAGTAGTCGAAAAACGAAATTGCGTCGGGCAGCCATTTAAGCGTTCTTTTTACGGCTTGGGCGCAGTTTATGTCGCATGTTTCGTCGCACAACATCGGGAAATTTGCCGCAACGTTGCCGCATTGTATGTTGGCGCCCGCGCCGCTGGCAAATTCAACTATGTTTGCTATTTGCGTTCCTATGTTTATTCGCTCTTCGGCGTCGTTTTCGCCCAAAATTACGCGGCTTTTATATATGTCGAAAATTTCGGCTTGGGTGTCGTCGGTGTTCGATTGCTTTGCGCATTTCCATTTTTGCTGGTATACAATTTCGCACAGGTCGTTCCAGGGGCCCAGAATTTTGTATTCGGCGTACTTTGTCTGCGCCGACTCGTATTGCGGAAGCGTGCGCACGGTTCCCGAAAACACGCACAGCGCGCCGTCTAAAAGCTGCACGCTTTCGTTGTAGGCAAATTCGGTTTGCGAGCGTATGCAAAGCTCGTCGCAGTCAAGGCTTTTTAGCGTTAAAACCGCCTTTGTGATTTTCCAATCGGCAAGGCTTTTGGTTGTGTCGCCCACTTTAAGCATATACGGCATTTTTTAAACTTCCCCCTTAAGGTTTTCCATTTGCGATTCTATTTGGCCTAGCAGGCTTTCAAGCCTTTCAAGCTGCGCCGTAAGTTCCTCTATCTGGCTTTGCAGGTTTTCAAGCTGCGCTTCGGTGTTTTCACTATCCATTTTTTTGCTCCATTTTCCGGGCTATAAAGCCGTATTTAAATTTTGTCTGCACGCCCGATATTTCGAAATCGTAGCCCGAAAGAACCGCTTCCGAAAATTCGGCAAAAAGCGCGGGTTTGCCGCGCTCGTCGGCAAATTCCAGCTTAAGCGTTGCCGCGCCTATTGCCGACAAAAACATGCAGTGTTTTGCGCCGAAACATTGGGCGGCGCTTTCGCTTTCAAAATTCGTGCAAAGCACAAAATCAATTTTCAACGCCGAGTTTTTGCCGTCTTTTACGAGCGGGGTTTCGGCGTCTATTACGTTTGCAAATTTTGCAATGCGCGTGTTTTTAATCGAAAAAACCTGCGGCATTTGCCCGAAGGGATTTAACAGTGTGTCGTTTAGCGTTATTTTCATTGCAATATTGCCTGTGTTTCGAAGTTCAATTTTATTGCGAATGTCTGCCCCGATATTTTGTATTCGCCGTAGGGCTTTTCGTCGCTTAGGTAGATTTTCCCGTAGCCGCAAGCAAGCGGCAACTGCGCTTTGTGCAGTTTTTTCGCCACAAGCTCGGCTATAAAAAGGGGGGAATACACCTGCGAAAAAGAGTGTTTTTCCACCGCAATTTCAACCGCGAACACCACTTTCGAAAAGGCGGGGCCCACCGAATATTTCGAAGCCGCCAAAGGTCTTGGCAAGTCTATGAAAACTCCCATGCCGGTAGACGAAAACTTGTAGTTTGCGTCGAAAAATATGTCTTTTTTAAATATGCCAACCCTTTCAAGCTGCGGCGAGCTCCTTAAAATTTCAAAGACCGAGTTTTGCAGATATTCCAAAGTAGAAAGCATATTATTATATTCCCCTTAAAGCCTCGAACGACGCCGTTTTTTCGCCGCGCGCGAAGTGTTTAACCGACTTTTTTTCGAAGGCGGTTTGCACGGGGCAGTCGGGCGAGGAAACCGCGAATTTGCCCATGGCGACTTTTTCGATTGTCTGCCTTGCTATGTCGGCAAGCTTTATTTGCTGGGCGGTAAGCTCCATGCCCGAAAGCCTTGTCTGCAACGCCTCCACGCAAAGCCTTATTCCCGAAAGCCTAAGTTCTTCGGGAATTTTAAGGTGGTCTTCGTCGATATACCTGTTTGCGTTTGCAACGGCAGCCCTTATTTCGGCGCATACAAGCGAAATTATTTCGTCGCAAACAGAACGGCCGGCCGATGCCAGCGACTGCGATTTCAGTATTTCAAGCTGGTTTTTGTTTAGCGCGCTTTCCAAGTCGCCCGCAGAAATTCTATTCCATTTCATATTAAAAATTTTCGGGCGGCGTGCGGATATGCACCCGCACGCCGTTGTTTTCTTTTTGTTGGTGGTTGTCGGTTATTGTGCGCTTACGCAAAGCTTTCTTACTCCGAGGTTGCTGCAGGCAACAATGCTCGAGTAGTGTTCCACTGTAATGTCGGTATACTTTGCGTATTCCTGGCAGTATACCCTGAACATTGTGCCGTCTTCGGTCGGAGTGTAGAAACGCTTTAGATTCGAGGCTTCGTCTTTCGAAATTCCGTTTTGCGCAAAAAATGCGTATACGTTTAAGGAGCCCATCTGCGTTTTGCCGCTTGCCGTTTGGTAGCGTGCGCCCACAATTTTGCAGGAGTCCAGCATAAGTTTTTGGGCAAGTTCGTCGGGTGTCATAGCTCCCGATTTAAACGCGCCCGCCGTGCTTTGCCCTTCAAGACAGCTTGCGCGCATATCCCACGCGCTTTCGCCGAACAGTATTCTGTTTGGGCGCACTCCGCTTTCGTTTGCGCTAAGCATTAGGGCGTTTCGCAAGTCTTCGTCGGGGTTTGCCGACGAATCCCAGACCTTGTCTGCCGACGTGCTTATTGCGTCTAAAGCCGCCAATGCCCTGCGAAGCTCGTTGCGCAACAGGCGCTGTATAAGCATTGCGGTATATCTTTCCTGCCACTTGTCGCCTACAACTTCGTCGTTGTCTATCCTAATTGTAAGGCCCTTGTTTAGCGTTTTTTCGTTTACGCTTTCGCCCGAATATTGCACGCGCTTAAATTCCGCGCCTATCGAGCGCACGTCGTCGCTTTCCGAATAGAATGCTTCGGCGTTGTTTGCGCGCTTAAATTCGAATCTTCTGCCGACGGGAATAGGGGGCGCAATAAAGTCGAGCAATGCCGAAATGTTTTCGGAATCTTTGTAGCCTACAGAATAGGCTGTTAGCGCCGCCGAGTAGTTGGCCTGTTCGAATCTGCTTTGGTTTGCCGATGTTATCGTATTTTCGCTCATGTATTTTCTCCTTTTTAATTAGGCGTTGCGCATAAGAATCCAGCACACTTTTGTGGTGTTTGCCGTGCCGTTTGCGTCCAGCTTGAATGTTATTTTTTTGCCTTCGGCGTCGGCGAGGGCTGCAACCGATTTTTCGCTTGCGCCAGCTGCGCACAACGAGGCTATTACAATGTCGCCCTCCTTTAGCGTGGGCATTTCAATGCTTTCGGTGTTGCCCGAAGCCTTCCATTCGTAAACGCCCGCGGCATAGGTTTGGTATGCCAAAGAGCCGAAGCCCTGCGGCAAAACCTCTACAATGCCGTCTATGGGGGCGGCGTTTAAGGCTACGCCAATCTTGTAGGCGTTGGCCGCCGCGCTTGCCGAAACTTTCCCGTTGTCGGCTCCGTATACGGTATCGCCCGCCGCAACCGCGCCTGCGGCAACGCAAAGCACGGTTTGTTCGGCAACGCCCGCCAATATCACGCCGAGGCTTTTGCCCTGTTCGGCGCAGTCGCACGAAGTGCCTATAGGCATTTCGCCTTTCATTGCAACTTTAACCGAGCCCTGCGAATTTTGTTTCAACAACAGGTTGCTTTTCGATATGTCGGCCGAGGCCGTCATTGTTATGTAGCCCGAATGCGTGCCTTCGGCTATGTTGGCAAAACATTCGCACTGTTTTATTTTTGCCGACAACGCTTTTGCCGTTTCGGCCAATAACTTTTTTAGTTTCATTGTTTTTTGTTCCTTTTTTTGTCCCGTATGGGAGGTTAAATTTCCACGCCGTATTCGTTTTTTACGGCCTCGTACGCCTTTTCCCACGCAAGCGATTGCTCCAGCATTTTCTCCCTTGCCAGGCGCACGATTTCCGACGCGCTAAGCTGCGGGCTTTGTGCCGATTTTTTTACAATCTGCCTTTTTGCCTCGGCAAAATTTGCCCTTAAACGCTCGCGCCATTTGCCGCATTCCTTGGCGTCTATTGCGCCGCTGCTTACGGCTTTTGCCAAAATCTTTGTTGCGGCTTTGCCGGTTTGCTCGCTTTGCAGCGCCAAAATTTTGCGGGTTATTGCCGCGCACTTTTTTGCCCTGCAAAGCGATAGGGCCGCGTCTTTTTCGCATTTTTTTGCGGCAAAAGCGCAGCCCAAGTTTATGCTGCCAAGTTTGCCCAAAAGCACGCTTCCGCTTTGCGGAATATTCGGGTTGTTTGTAAGCCCCACCGAAACAAGCTTTACTGGTCTAAAATTTTCGCCGCTTAGCCTTTCCATTTGCCAGCGCGGCGACATTGCCGAAATTTCGCCCGAAACTATTTTTTTGTAGGTGTCGTTTTCGTAGCGCGCAACGGCAACAATGGCGCTTTCGCACAAAAACAGCCTTTCTATTTTCCCCACCGCCTTCGCATTGCGCCGCGTTGCGGGGTTTTCGTCGGGGTGGCCGATATATACGGGAACTTTTGCCCCGAAAAATCCGCCGAAATTTTTAGCCAGCTTTTCGCCCGAAATTTTGTCGACAATCTGCATTCCCTTTGGGTGCTTCCAGTTGCCGAAAGGGCAGAGTATCTGGATTAGGGTTTTGCTAAACTTGTTCATTGCCGGTATCCTTTTTGCAGGGGAACGAAAACATTTTCGCCAACTTTGCCGTGTCGGGTTTAAGCCCCAACTTTACAAGACGCTCTATTATGTCCAGCTCGTCTTTGTGCATTTCGTAGTCGGGCAGTTTTAGCTTGAATTTTGCAAGGGGTTCCTCGTCGCCCAAAGCCAAACGGATAACGGTTTTGTCTACATTCTCGTTCAGCGTCTCGTTTATGTTCGAAACGTCGTCCTCCTCCAAAAGCGAGCTTTCGTACCATTGCAGGCTCGCTCCCGAAGAGTCTTTGTTCGACATTGTCGACAAATCCGCGCCGCGCCAAAGCGAACACAAGGTTTTGTCTATGCGCTCTATCAGCGCCTTGTACGGCAGCTCGCCCGAAGTTGAAATGTCTATGGCGTCTATGTCGGTTCCCTGCGAAAGCACAGCGCTAAACTCCGCGCCGAAATCGCTTACCGCCTTGCAGGCGGCTTCCCATTGCGGAGACCCCGGGTACGCGTCGGTTTTAGCCTTTATGCCGGGCATGCCGTTTCTTTCGCAGTAAACAAGCCAGTCTTTTAGCGGCAGCTGCTTGAATATATACGCTATCGACGACGCCGTCATAAGCCCGTCGCCGCAGGTTGTAAGCCACTCGTTTTTGTTTAGCTGCGTGCCTTCCGAGGAAATGTCGTTTGCGTTTTTCAGCAGCCTAAGACGCCCGCTTTTGTTTTCGAAAAGCCACAAAGGATACTGCGTAAACGTTGCGCAAACTTTGCCGTTAACGCATTTGTAGGCTATTTTGTGCACGCTGTATTTCATTGCAACGGCGTCCATCATCTGCGAAATAAGCAGCCTTAAAGAGCCGCTTAAATTTGCGTCGGCGTAGCTTGTTGCGCGTACAGAGCCGTAAAAGTCGGCCAAAATTTTTGCGTGCTGCGCCGCCTTTTCCGAAAAGTCTTTTTTTACGATTTCGTAGTCCAGGCGAGATATAGCCTTTTTTCTTTTCAGGGCAAGGGCGCTTATAAGATCGTCCCTTTCCAAAATTGCGGCAAATATTTTTGCGGCGGGTGCGAGTATTCCGAACGAAAAGGAATCTAGCGCATTCGCCAGTGTTTCGGGTCGTAAATTTCTTATGGGGTTAAAGCCGTTTCGCAAGTTGCAGCTTCCCGTAAGCGAGGATATGTTTTTCGCGTTCATCGCCGCCTACAATAGCGCGCATATTTTAAACGCGCAAAAAACGGTTTGAGCTTTTTGCGAGAATTTTTTTATTTGAAATATTTTGCGAACCCGAAATTTTTACGCATATTTTGGCGGCAGGTGTGTAGTGCGGGCACAAAAAAACCGCACCCAAAAAAAAGTGCGGTTTGCATATTCTGTTTTGCCGTAAAAAATGCGCTCTATTGGTTTTGCCTTATCGGAAGGCTGTGCCCGTGCCGCTTTATAAGCTTCGAGTGCTTTTGCTCGGGCTTTGTAGTTTGCGCGGTTGTTTGCTGCGTTGTGTTGTCGAATGCGGGCAGTTTATGGTCGAGCATTAGCACTATTGCCGCAATCGAAACGACAACAAGCACTATTGCTGCCAGACGTTCGGTTTTGTTGAAGGCTGGCAAATTTCTTTCCCTTTGCGCCCAAATGTAAACGGGTATGCCCAGCGTTAAAAATATCACCGAAAGCAGAACATAGTCTATGCCCGCGGCGTAAATCAGCCACAATGTATATATTGCGCCCACAACTCCCGAAAGCAAAGCCGCCTTTTTGCAGAAGCGCGCGTTCGTTCCCCTGCAAACCGATTCGCTAAACGCGCATTTGCACAAAAACAGCATGCTTGTAAAATAGGGGAAAAGCACCATAACGCTTGTTATGCTAAGCATTGTGTTCCATGCGTTGCTTGAAAACGCGGCAAACAAAATTGCGGCCTGCATTGTAAGGCTTGTCGTCCAAAGCGACGCGCTGGGAGCGCCCTTTGAATTTTGCGCCGCAAAGAATTTCGGGAAAGTAGTGTCGTTTGCGGCGGCGAATGGAACTTCGGCGGTAATCATAGTCCAGGCAAGCCAGCTTGCCAAAACCGCAACTATAAGGCCTATGTTCATCAAATATGCGCCCCAAGTGCCGACGGCCTTTTCGAGAATGCCGGCGGTAGACGGGTTTGCTATGTCGGCAAGTTCGGCCTGCGACATAAAGCCGTAGGGCAACACCGAAAGCAGCACAAAAACAATCAGGCCGCCCGAAAAGCCAAGGATTGTGGCGTAGCCTACGTCCTTTTGGCTTTTTGCGCGTCCCGACATTACAACCGCGCCCTCTATGCCTATAAACGCCCACAGCGTTACAAGCATTGTGCTTTTAATTTGCGCGGGCAAACTACCCAAATTGTGTTCGCCGTGCGTTGCAAGGTTGCCGAAAACGTCGAACGAGAATTTGTCGAAATTGAACACAAAAACCATGGCGATAATGAAAACAAAGATAGGTACAAGTTTTCCTATAGTGCCTATTATGTTTATTGCCGAGGCCTGCTTTGTGCCCTTTAGCACGGCAAAGTTGAACACCCATATAAGCAGCGAGCCTATTATTATCGAAAGGGCGTTGTTGCCGCCCGTAAACTTGCCCGGGAAAAAGTAGTTTAGGGCGTCCATTGTAATTATCGCGTATCCAACGTTGCCGAAAATCTGGCAAAGCCAGTAGCCCCAGGCAACCGTAAAGCCGGCATATTTGCCGAACCCCTCCTTGCCGTACATGTAAATGCCGGCGGTAAGGTCGGGTCTGACAAACGAAAGGGTTTTAAAGGAGTTTGCTATGAAAAACACGCCCACGCCCGTAATAACCCACGCTATTAAAACTGCGGCCAACCCCGCCGAGGCCGCCATATTTTGCGGAAGGCTGAAAATCCCGCCGCCAATCATCGAGCTTACCACAATGGCGGCAAGCCCCAAAGTTCCGAGTTTTTTGGCTGAGCCGTTCGGCGAATTTTGGTCGGACATTTCCATGCCTTTCTACTTCAGTTTAACGGGTTCGGCAAATTCGAAATTCAAAAATCCCAACGCCGTAAGGCAGTAGCCGAAACTTTTTTCGATGTTTATAAAGTTGTGGAATATTTGAAATTCGCTGTGCTTTTCCACATTGCGTATTTCAAGCTCGTGCTTTAGCGATTTGTTTAGCCACATTTCGCAGTGGGTTCGGGCAATGTCGTCGTCTATGTAGGTGTCGAAATATTCCACATATTCGGCCGCCCAGCCGCCTATAAGCTCGCCTTTGGAGTCTTTGCCCCAGCAAATGCCGACGCCCGTCGCTATTGCCCTGTGTTCGGTAAGTCTGGCTCCGTTGCCGGCCATAATAACCTCTAAAACCGCGCCGTGCTTAAAGTGTTTTTCAACTTTGTTTACGGGAACGATGTTTCCGAAAAGTTCCTTGGGCAAAACCGAAGTGTAGGGCACAACGTTGAAGTTTTCTATCTTTGCCTCGAGCAGCGCGCTGTCGTAGCAAAAAGTTTCGAAGGGCTGCGGCGGTATTCCGTCGTCTGCCTGGCCTGCGCCGCCAGTGTGAAAAGCCAAAGTGGGGTATCTTGTTCCCAATAACATAATATTTCCTTTCTCTTGTATTTTTGCGGCGCACCGTGCGACGCATTTTTTTGTTGCGGAATTTTGTTCCGTAGTTTGGCAATCGTACAAAACCCCAAGGCTTTTAACTAAAAATAATTGCGCAAAAAATCCCCTTAATAACCGCATATTTTTGCCGAAATTTCGGCGAAAAAGCGGGGCAACAAAAGTGCCGCGGCAGAAAAAATTTAACGGGAAAAAGTGCAGCCGCAAAAATACGGGGCAAATTTTTTCGCAAAAAAAGCCGCAGTAGTTTTACTGCGGCTTAAAAATTAAAATGTGTTAAAAATCGCTATTTAGATACAACTTCGCTTACGGCCTGCTTTACCATTTTTTCCATAATCTTGTAGCAGTCCATATTCGGGTGCACGGTGTCGTGCGAGTGTTTCGGAACGGCCAAGCCGCCGAGTTCGTCGGCAAGCGCGCTGTGGTAGTCGAGGTACTTTATGTCGTTCTTTTCGGCGTAGTGTTTAATCATTGCGTTTGTCTGCCTTACAAGTTCGGCCGGGTTTTTAACTTCCTTTCTCCACTTGTATTCGCTTACGGGCGTAATCGAGCAAAGAATAACTTTTATGTTGTTTGCCTTTGCTATTTCGCACATGGAAATCAGGTTGCCTACAATGTTTTCCTTTGCAATAAAACCGTTGTTTAGCGCCAAGTCGTTTGTGCCCGCCAAAATTACAACCGCGGCGGGCTTTAGGTCTACAACGTCGCGTCTAAACCTTACAAGCATTTGCATTGTAGTTTGTCCGCTAATGCCCCTGCCAATGTAGTTGTTGTCGCTAAAAAACTTCGGGTCGCTGCGCGCCCAGCCGTCGGTAATCGAGTCGCCCATAAATACGGCAACGGGCCTTTCTTTAACCTGCAAATTTGCGTTGTGGTATCTGCCGAAATTGGGCCAGTCTATGCCGTAGCGGCTTGGCTGGGCCTTTTGTGCGGCCTTGGGCTTTTGCGGCTCTTTTTTGTTTGTTTGGGCGTTTGCCTGCGCAAACAGGGCAAACGAAGTTAACAGCGTAAGGAATATGCAAAATAATTTTTTCATCATACGCGCAAAAGATACCAAGCCGCTTTGCGCGTGTCAAGACACAACGGCCGCTACTGCTCCAGCCCGAATTCGTTTAATTTGCGGTGCAGCGTTCTGCGCGAAATGCCCATAAGCTCGGCGGCTTTTGTCTTGTTGTTGCCCGTTTCTTTCAAAGCCTTTTTTATAAGCGCCAACTCGTTGTCGCGTTTCGAAAGACTGCCCGCATTTTCGGGTGCGCTTGCATGCAACGCAAAGTCGCTTGCGTTAAGCGCAAACCTGCCGTCCAAATCGCTTTCGGTAATGGTGTCGGAGCTTTGCATTACAACTTTGTTTTCGCAAAAGTTCCTAAGCTCCCTTATATTGCCGGGCCAGGCATACGCTTTTAAAATGTCCAAAGCGCCTTTCGAAATCGCCAATTCGGGCAACCCGTTTTCCTTCGCAAAATACGATATGTAGTATTTTAGCATTGGCTCTATGTCTTCGGGGCGCTTCCTTAAAGGCGGCAGGCAAATTTGAACCACGTTTAGCCTGTAGAACAAGTCCTGCCTAAATTCGCCGCTTTCGACCATTTCGGCAAGGTTTTTGTTTGTCGCGCAAACCAGGCGCGCGTCTACCGTAATGCTTTCGGTGTTGCCTATTCTTTCAAAGCTTTTGCTCTCTAAAAAGCGCAGCAGTTTTACCTGCGTAGTTGCGTCTATCTCTCCTATTTCGTCCAGGAAAACCGTTCCGTTGTCGGCCGCCTCAAACTTGCCTATTTTGCGGGCAACGGCTCCCGTAAAAGCCCCCTTTTCGTAGCCGAAAAGCTCCGATTCCAGCAGTGTCGACGGAATTGCCGAGCAGTGCACAACCACAAAAGGGTTTTGGCTTCGCGGAGAGTTTTTGTGTATGTAGTGCGCCACAAGCTCTTTGCCGGTTCCCGTTTCGCCCGTAAGCAAAATAGTCGCTTTCGAAGCCGCGGCCTTTTTCGCCTCCTGCAAAACTTTTTCGAAAACGGGGCTTTGCGAAATTATTTTAAATTTTTCGTCGGGCGTTTGGGGTTGCGACTGCCTATTTTGCGGCTGCTCCGTGCTTTGTGCGCTTTGCTGGGGTGCGGGCGCCTCCTCTTTTTTGCGGTGCGAGAGGGCCTTTTTTATTATCGCGTCCAAAGTGTCCAAATCTATCGGCTTTGTTATGAAGTCGCACGCCCCCTTGCGCATTGCCTCTACCGCCGACGCAATGGTTCCGTAGGCGGTCATCATAATGCACAGGCATTTCGGGTGGGAATTTTTTACATACTCTAAAAGGCTCATTCCCGACTGTGTGCCCATTCTTAAGTCGGTAAGCACCAAGTCGAACTTTTCGGCCTGCAAAAGGCGTTTTGCCTCCTCTACATTGGCGGCCCCAGCCACATCGTAGTCTATAGATAACGCTGCTTTAAGACCGTCTCTTGTGTGTTTTTCGTCGTCTACTATAAGAATGCTGTCGGGCATGGGATTGTCTGTTTTTTTGCCCTACATTTTCGGCATTTTGCCGTTTGTGTAAAGCAATAAAAGAGGTTTTTTAAAGCGGTTTATGTTTTGCAAATTCGGGGGTGTCGGTGTAGATATACACAAGGCTTTTGTCGTCTACAATGTCGAAGAGTTTTTTCATGTCGTTGGGGGCAAGCAGCACGCAGCCGTGGCTGTTTGGCGTGCCGATTTTTTCGGTTTGGTTTGTGCCGTGAATGTAGACAAAGCGCTCAAAAGTATCCACATTGCCGCCGCAGTTTACGCCCTCTTGCAAACCCCTCAGGCGCATTATGCGCGTTGTTATCATATTTACCGTGTCGTCGGGCTGTTGCGAAATTTTGCCGACGGGTTTTCTGCCAATAAAAACAGTGTCTATATCTTCGTTTTCTCCGATTTTCCCGTCTATAAAATGCAGCCCCAAAGGAGTGCCGAGCGAATCCTTTACGCAGCAGGGGGGCTTGCGCGATGTCGAAACGTCGAACGCCAGCTTAAAAACCCCGTTTTCAAAAAGATAAAGTTTTTGCTCGCCAATTTCCACAAATATGCAAAACTTGGTTCTTTCTATTTTCAGTAAATCGCAAAAAGAATAAAAATCATCAATAAACGGCTTCATAGTTATGAGTAAGAAGTATAGAGTTGGAATTGTTGGCGCAACGGGCGCAGTTGGTCAAGAGCTTATTGACCTTTTGTTTGCCAGAAATTTTCCCATGAGCGAATTGACGCTTTTGGCGTCGGCTCGCAGCGCGGGCAAAACAATCGAAAAAGACGGCAATAAATTTACTGTTCAGGAGGCAAAACCCGAAAGCTTCGAAAATTTGGACATAGCAATTTTCAGCGCGGGCGGCAGCGTTTCAAAAGCTTTGGTTCCCGAAGCGGCAAAGCGCAACTGCGTTGCGATAGATAATTCTTCGGCTTTTAGAATGGACGAAAACGTGCCCCTGATAGTCCCCGAAGTTAACGCCCACGCCCTTAAAAACCACAAAAACATCATCGCCAACCCTAATTGCACAACTGCAATTTCGCTTATGGCGCTGTGCCCGCTAAACAAGGCGTTCGGGCTTAAAAGATTTTTTGCGGCTACCTATCAGGCGGTTTCGGGCACCGGCGTTGCCGCCATGCAGGAGCTTGAAAACCAGGTAAAGGCCTTCGCAAAGGGCGAAAAGCCCGAAGTTAAGGTATATCCCTACCAAATCGCCTTTAACGCGCTTCCCCATGTAGACGTTTTCTTGGATACCGGCTACACCAAAGAGGAAATGAAAATGGTAAACGAAAGCCGCAAGATTTTGGAAATGCCAGCGTTAAAATGCTCTACAACATGCGTGCGCGTTCCCGTAATGAGGGCGCACTCGGTTGCAATAAATGCCGAGTTCGAAAAGCCCGTAGATGTGGAACTTGCCCGCAAGGCCATTTCAGAATTTTCGGGAGCAGAGCTGGTAGACGACCCGAAGAACAACAAATACCCAATGCCCTTGTTCTCGCAAAAAAGGGAAAAGTGCGCTGTTGGCAGAATACGCAAAGATATTGCATTCGACAACGGTTTGTCGTTCTGGGTAACGGGCGACCAGCTTTGGAAGGGCGCAGCCCTAAACGCGGTTCAAATTGCCGAATTGCTGTAAAAGGCAATTAAGCTTTTTGCATAAATATAAATTCGCAAGCCGACAAGTTCTATACTGTCGGCTTGCGTTTTTTTTTGCAGTGTTATGGCTGTTTTCCGGAGGGGGTGCTATTAAAAATTTGACAACCATAATAAATCGGCAAATAATGAAAAACGATTAACTTATTGTATATATGATGAAATGCCTTAACAAATTGAAATTCAATGTAATATGTAAAACAATGGCGTTTTTTGCGCTATGCGCAAACGCGCTGTTTACACCAACTACTTTGTTTGCAGACGATTTGCCCGACGGCGAAAACTATATTATAGAGGGCGTAGGCTCAAAGAATTTTGTGATTACAAAAGACGCCGTATTCGACGGGCAAAAAATTTCTATTGCCGCCGAGAATTGTACGAAAAAATTTAACCATATTTTGTATACAAAAAACGGTTTATTCGAACTCGATACCGACTATGTTCTGGAATTTACCGTAAAAGTTGATTCTTCCGACAAAGAAGGCGCTTTTTATGCGTTTATACGCAGCAATAAGTTCCCCAAGGAAAAAGACATTTTAAGCTATATTGTGCCCAGTACGAGAGGGTGTAAAACAACTAGAAGGGTGCATTTTAAAACGGGCAGGTTTGCCTCCGCCTATAAATTGTGTGTGGCTGCCATAGACAAAACCAACGTAGAAATTTGCGACATAAAAATATACGAGGGCGTTTTGGAAACATACTATGCGCCTAGCGAAAACCCAAAACCCTACAAACTAAGCAGAAAAGGGCTGCCAACGGGCGCAAAGGAATTCGATGTTCAGCTTCCCAACAACCCCAAAGGCGCCGTTGTAAACGCAGGCGATTTCGGCGTAAAAGTGGGCGAAAAAGACATTGTTACAAAGCTAAACAATGCAATAGAATATTGCCGCAACATAAAGGCCGCAAAGCTTGTTGTAGAAAAGGGCACATACTATTTAGACGAGCCTAAAAGCATAGAGTTAAAAGAGATGGAGGATTTCGAGTTCGACGGCGGCGGCTCCACCTTTGTTTTCTACAAAACAACTGGCAGGTTTCCGAATATGACTGTCGATTTATGCAAGCGCACAAAATTGCACAATTTCAATTTCGACTGGGATTGGGAAAAGTCGCCGCTGGCCAGCATTGTAGAAATTGTAAATATAGACCGCCAAAAAAAGTTTGTAGACGTAAAGTTTTTGGAATACGACGACTTCCCCAAAAAAGACTGCAAAATAACGAATTTATCGTGCTTCGACCCCAAAACGCAGTCGGTCGGTACCGAATTTGCATTCGATATCTACTACGATTTCGGTGTTGGCAATCAAGTTATAATTCCCAAAAAGGAATGGCTAAGCGGCAATTTGCTTAGAATGCATTTGCCCAGTGTTTATCCGAAATACGAAGTTGGCCAGCAGTTTAGAATGCAGCACTACTATAACGGCGGAATGAACGCCATTGTTATGTCGGGCAACGAACACTTTACCTTAAAAGACGTAAACATATATTCGTGCGCGGGGCATGCCTTTGTAATAAAAGACAAGCAGCAATATTGGCACTTTAAGAACGTAAACATAAAAAAGCCCGAAAACAAGTTCCGCAGGGCTATAACCTGCACAAACGACCACTGCCACGTTGTAAATACCCTCGGCTACGGCAAGTACGAAGACTGCGAATTTTCGTACGGGGCCGACGACTGCATTAACTTTCACGACAATTCGGGTTTTGCGCGCCGCAAAAGCGACTATTCGCTGATAACAAACAACGTAAACCGCACCAGCTTTAATAACAATTCCGTAATAGAGCTTCGCAATGGCGATTTTTCGCCCACGGGTTTTACCGCAAAAATAAAGGCGTGTAAAGATATAGACCCCAAAAGGGGTATATACGAATTCATATTCGAGCAAAAAATTCCCGAAGAAAAGATAGACGGATTTGTTATGTTCAACCGTCTTTATAACACCGCAAACCTGATTGTGCGCAACTGCTATTTTCACGACAACAGGGCAAGGGGCATGGTTATGTCGGGGCGCAATATAACAATAGAAAACTGCCGCTTTAAGCATAGCGAGCACGGAGGTTTAAAGATAGGGTGTTGCTATACATTTGACATATGGAGCGAAGGCTCGGGTGCCGACAACATCGTTATACGCAACTGCACATTCGAGCAGGCCAGTCCGCACCCCGTTTCCGAAAGCGGCAAAGACAGAGACATTCACTTGGGAGTATATATGCGCTACAACTTTTTGCCAGACCAGACAAAATATCCCATTCTAAAGAATATCCTGTTTGCGAACAACACGTTTATTGATACATTCGGCTCTATTGCCTCGATTTCGTCGGCGGGCAATGTAATATTTGCAAACAACAAATTCATTGCCAAAACGCCCAGGGTAAACGAAAGATACTATAGGGGCGCGTTCTACGCAAAATGCGCAAGCGATGTAAAAATTGTAAACAACACTTGGTATGCTTCGCCTTTGGTAAAGAACCCGGGGGCATTTGTCGAAAGCGGTGATGTAAAAAATTTTGTTTTTGAGGGCAACAAAATTATAAACGAAAAGCGCTAAAAATAGCAAAGTGCATTTAAGTTTTATAGCTCCAAGCCGTCGACTTGGGGCTTTTTTGTTGACCGTTATTTACCTTACGGTAATAATGTATCCATCTAGAAAAATACATATATGATGAAAAACAATGGTTTAAAGAGAGTGTTTGCCATGGCGTCTTTTTGCGTCGCGGCAATGTTTGCAGTTTTTGCGGTGTCTGCTTGCGATACGGCAAATAAACAGGAGGAACAAAAGCCTTTGGTATATGCCGTAGGCGGCATAAACGGCAGCGACTTGACGTTTGCAAAGGCGGCATCTTTCAACGGCAAAACGGTTTCGTTTTCAAGCGAAAAGTGCAAGGAAAAATACAACCGCATTTTAACCTCTAAAAACGGCATATTTAAGCCAAATACCGACTATATTTTGGAGTTTTCGGCCAAGGTGGAAAATAGCGGTAGCCTGCTCGCCTTTATCCGCAGCGACAAATACCCGAAAGCCGGCGACTATATTAGCACTACAATAAACAACACAAGCGGGGGGGTGTCTACCCGCACGGTTCATTTTAAAACCGACAAAAACGCCGCCGACTACAGGCTTTGTATGTCTACTGTAGATAAGGCCTCTGTTGAAGTTTGCGACGTTAAAATATACGAAGGCTCGCTGGAAAAATACTATGCGCCCGTTGCAAACCCCAAGCCCTACAAGCTAAGCAGAAAAGGGTTGCCAACGGGTTCCAAGGAATTCGACGTGCTTCTTCCCGACAACCCCAATGGCGTCGTTGTAAAGGCGAGCGACTTCGGCGTAAAAGTTGGCGAAAAAGACATAATAACAAAGCTAAACCGCGCAATAGAACACTGCCGCAAAATAAAGGCCGCAAAGCTTGTTGTAGACAAGGGCCAATATTATTTGGACGAGGAAAAATCCATTGAAATCAAGAATATGGAAAACTTTGAGTTCGACGGCGGCGGCTCTACTTTTGTTTTCTACAAAACAGACAACCGTGTTCCCAATATGAAGGTAGACTTTTGCAAACGCACAAAGTTGTGCAATTTCAACTTCGACTGGGATTGGGAAAAATCGCCCTTGGCCAGCATTGTTGAAGTTGTAAAAATAGACCGCCAAAAGAAGTTTGTAGACGTAAAGTTTTTGGAGTACGACGATTTTCCCAAAAAAGACTGCCGCATTGTAAACTTGTCGGTTTTCGACCCCAAAACGCAGTCGGTCGGCACCGAATTTTCGTTCGATATCTACTACGATTTCGGCGTGGGCAACAAAATAATAATTCCGCAAAAGGAATGGCTAAGCGGCAATTTGCTTAGAATGCACCTGTCGGAAGTTCACCACGGCTACGAAGTTGGCCAGCAGTTTAGAATGCAGCACTACTACTATGTAATGAACGGCATTGTGCAAACTGGCAACGTTCACCTTACCTTAAAAGACATAAACATATATTCGTGCGCGGGGCACGCCTTTGTGATAAAAGACAAGCAGCAATATTGGCACTTTAAGAACGTAAACATAAAAAAGCCCGAAAACAAGTTCCGCAGGGCTATAACATCTTCGGCCGACCACTGCCACGTTGCAAACACTCTGGGCTATGCCAAATACGAAGACTGCGAATTTTCGTACGGGGCCGACGACTGCATAAACTTTCACGACAACTCGGGCTTTGCGCGCCGCAAAAGCGACTATTCCATTCAGACAAACAACGTAAGCCGCTGGGTTTTTGCAGACGGTGCGAACATAGAGCTTCGCCATGGCGACTTTTCGCCCACGGGTTTTACCGCAAAATTAAAGGAATGCAAAAACATAGACCCCAAAAAGGGCGTATACGAATTCATATTCGACCAAAAAGTTCCGCAGGAGAAAATAGACGGTTTTGTTATGTTTAACCGCAACTTTGCTACCCGCAATATGATATTGCGCAACTGCTATTTTCACGACAACAGAGCAAGGGGCGTAATTATCGAGTGCCCCGATGTAACAATAGAAAACTGCCGCTTTAAGCACAGCGAGCACGGCGCGCTTAAAATAGAAAGCGGCTATACGTTCAATGTGTGGAGCGAAGGGTACGGTGCCGACAACGTTGTGGTTCGCAACTGCACATTCGAGCAGGGCAGCCCGCACCCCGTTGCCGAAAGCGGCAAGGCAAGAGACGTTTATATGGGCGTATTTATGCGCTACAATTCGTTTAAAGACCAAACAATGTATCCTATAATCAACAACGTTTTGTTCGAAAACAACACGTTTATAGATTCGTTCGGCTCCATAGCCTCGATTTCGTCGGCGGGCAATATAACATTTGTAAACAACAAATTCATTGCCAAAACGCCCCGAGTAAACGAAAAGTACTACAGGGGTGCAATCTACGCTTCGCATGCAAGCAATATAAAGGTTGTAAACAACACTTGGTATGCCTCGCCTTTGGTTAAAAACCCAGGGGCGTTCATCGAAACGCGCAAGGTAAACGGCTTTGTGTTCGAAGGCAACAAAATCGTTAAGGAGAAAGAATAAACAATGTTAAGGCGCAACTTTTTAATATCGTCGGCTCTTTTGGCGTGCGCAAACGCCTTTGCCACCCAAAAATATATAGAAAAAGACGGCGAATTTAAAATTTTGGGTACTCCCTACATCGTAGGAGGGGGTACTTCGTGCGCAAACATTGTATTTGCAGCCAACAAAATTTCGCTTGCCGACATCTACATTTCCAGCACACAAGATACAGACTTTAAAGAACCTAAGGCGTTTTTCCAGTCGTCTAGCACGGGCAAAAAGCATGCGGGAACCATACACAATGTAAGAATTTACGGGCTTAAAGCGGGTATGCGCTACACCGTAAAAATCGTGGCAAAAGAGCTTGTCCAATACTGGAATTGGAAGTGGAAAAAGGGCGAGGGCTACGGCGAAATCTATTTGGGCAAAATTATAGAGCTAACCCAAGCCCCCGACGGCGGCGAAATTGCGTTTACTACAACAAGCGTAAAAAACAAGGCCTTAAAGTTTGCCGTTTTAAACGACACCCACGAAAGGCCAAAGGTTATAAATTCGCTGATGGACGCTTTGCCCGAAGACTACGAGTTTTTGTTTATGAACGGCGATATGCTTGACTATATCGGCGACGAGCGAAAGCTTTTCAGAAATTTGATAGACCCGGTCGCCAAAAATCTGAACTGCCAAAAACCGGTATATTTTATTAGGGGCAACCACGAAACGCGCGGCAAACAGGCCGAAGATTTCTACACATATTTCCCCACTAAAAGCGGAAAGACCTACTACGCTTTCAGGGCGGGCCCAGTGTTTTTCCTTTGCCTTGATTTGTGCGAAGACAAGCCCGACGATTCCTGGGAAGGCAGATTTTTAAACGACTTTACCCATTATAGAAGCATAGAATACCAATGGGTTAAAGACGTTGTAAATAGCCCCGCCTTTAGGGAGGCAAAATGCAGAATTGTAGTTCAGCACATTCCCCCCGCAATGGACTATATGGCTTATAGGACAAAGAACGACACGCATTTCGATTCTTTGCTAAAAGACAAAAACGTAAACCTAATGCTTTGCGCACATATGCACAGGCACTACTATGTGCCCGCCAATGCCGACCAAATGGAAATCTACTCGGACGGAAAGTATAAAAACAAAATTGCAGACGAAAACAAAACTCTGCCTTTCCCGATAATAGTAAATTCCAACAACGAATCCATGTGCGTTTCGGTGGAAAACGAAATTAGGGTAGATTTTTACGGGCAAGACGGCAACAAGAGCCGCGAAAGTTTGTCGTTTAAATTGTAAAATCTCCCGAAAAATGCCGCAAAAGCTCTCCAAAACGGAGGGCTTTTTTATTTTTTTTACAGGGCAACCTGGCGCAAAATATGCGCAAATATTTGTTATTCGCGCAAAATGCGCGCGTTTTTGCCGTAAAAACGCCTTTTTGCGGTGCATTTTTGCCTTAAAAGTTAGACAACATTAACTTTTCTTGTTGACAAGTTAGATGAATATAACTTTTATCTACGCCAAAATATAAAAATGCGCAAAATTGCCCGCATAAAACGGGCATTGGCCGTTTTTATATGAAAGATTTTTCAACAACAATTAAAAAAATGAAAGTAAGCATGGACATAGTATCCGACAAAAAACAAAACAAAAGCTTGGCCGACCTTAAAGTCGGCGAAAGCTGCAAAATTCTAAGGATAATCCCCCAGGCGCGCGGCGAAAAAAAGTTCTCCGACGTTGGGCTTGTTCCTGGAACCGAACTTATAATCGAGGCAAAAGCCCCCTTCGGCGGGCTTATAAGGGTTAAAGTTATGGAAACAAGCATGGCTTTGCACAAAGACGACGCAAAAAACATTCTCATAGAAAGCAACAAGTAATATGAAAAAAATCAAGGCGGCTTTAGTCGGCAATCCTAATTGCGGCAAAACTTCCATATTCAACATACTAACGGGCGCGCGCCAGCATGTCGGCAACTACCCGGGCGTTACGGTAGAAAGCAAGTCGGGCGAATTTAAACTCGGCGAATACGACATCGAGTTGGTAGACTTGCCGGGCGTATATTCGCTTTCTTCGGGCTCTCCCGAAGAGGCCGTGGTTTTCGACGAGCTTACAAAGCCCGGTATCGACATTCTAATTAACATTGTAGACTCGTCCATTCCGCGCAGAAGCATGTATTTAACGACACAGTTGGCCGAATTGCATATTCCGATGCTTATTGTGTTCAATATGGCCGACGACGCAAAGCGCAAGGGCTTGAAGTTCGACATTCCCAAGCTCGAAAAATATTTCGGTTCGCCCATAGCCCAGTGCGTAGGCCGCAAAGCCAGCGGGGTAAGCGAGCTTATCGAAAAGCTTTCGGCCGCATTGAAAACGCTCGAAACCCACGGCGTTCCTATGCTTTCGTACGGTAGCGACATAGACGACTCCATAAAGGCCGTTGCCGACAAGATAGACGCGTTGCACATAGCAAAATATGCGCACATTCCCTCGAGGTTTTTTGCCATCAAGCTTTTGGAAGACGACAGCTGCGTAAAGAAAATCGAAGATTTTAATCCCGTCCACGACGAAGTAAAAGCGCAGATAAAGCACCTGTACGACATTCACGCAATAGAGGCCGCCAGCTTTATGGCCGACCGCCGCTATGCAATGCTTTCGGGCGCGTTCCGCGACGCAATCTCCATGACGGGCGAAAAACGCCGCGAAATTTCCGACAAAATAGACAATGTAATGACCAACAAATTCCTTGGCTTGCCCATATTCTTGGCCATCATATACGCAACGTTCTATTTTACATTCACGTGCGCAGACCCCTTTATGGGAATGATTGAAGACTTTTTCGGATACTTGTCCGACTTGGTTAAAAATTCGTGGAGCGAAGAGACATTCCCGTATCTTAGAAACCTTGTAACCGACGGTATCATAGGCGGCGTTGGCGGCGTTTTGGTATTCTTGCCGAACATCTTGTTCCTGTTCTTTGCAATAGCAATTTTGGAGGACAGCGGCTATATGGCAAGGGCTGCCTTTGTTATGGACGGCGTTATGCGCAAGTTCGGCCTGCAGGGGCGCTCGTTTGTTCCGCTAATTTTGGGCTTCGGCTGCAACGTTCCCGCCATTATGGCAACGCGCTGCATAGAATCCGAAAAAGACCGCAAAACAACGATTATGGTTTTGCCCCTGATGAGCTGCGGCGCAAGGTTGCCCATTTACGCATTGATTATTCCCGCGTTCTTCGCGGCCAAATACCAGGCCTTTATTATGTGGCTTATGTATTTGATAGGCGTAGTTGTCGCTTTGGTTGCCGCCCGCATAATGAAAAGCACCATATTCAAGGGCGACGGCGAAGTATACCTAATGGAATTGCCTCCCTACAGAATGCCCACAATTAAAAGCCTTTTGCTGCACATGTGGGACAGGGGTAAAATGTATTTGCACAAAGCAGGTACCATAATTCTGGCAACTTCAATATTGTTGTACATTGCAAATACATATCCCGAAAAGACCGAATTTTCGAAGGACTACGACGCCCAAGCCGAGGCCGTTCAAAAGTCGGCTGCAATAGACGCGGCAAAATTGGCGGTAATCTCGCCCTTGTTGGATAAGGAGGAAATTGCCGAAGTAAAAGAAAGCTCGGCGCTTTCCGAAGAATTGCTCGAAAAGCTTTCCGAAAACAAATCGCTTAACGCAGCCCAAAAAGCCATTGTAGACGCCCAAGCCGAAGCCGCCGAAAAGGCGACCGCCTTGGAAAACGAAAAGGCCGCCGAAGCTATGGAATATACAATATCCGGCAGGGTTGGCAAATTCCTTGAACCGGTATTCCGCCCCATAGGTTTCGACTGGAAACTTACAACGGCCTCCATCGGCGCATTGGCCGCAAAGGAAGTGTTTGTTTCGCAGTTGGGCATTCTCTATGCCGAAGGCGAAGCCGACGAGGAATGCGTGCCCCTGCGCGAAAGATTGGCCGCGGTTTACACTCCGCTTCAGGGCTTTTGCATAATGATATTCTGCCTGATGTCCATTCCGTGCCTGGCTACTTTGGCGGTTATCAAAAGAGAGCTTAACTCCTGGTCGATGGCCATAATCGAGGCAATAGGCTTGTTCGCCTTGGCATACGTCTTTACGTTCCTGACATACCACATCGGTCTTATATTCGATTTGGGAACAAAAATAATAGGAGGCTAATTATATGGAAAGGGGTCTTACAATAGTTGTGGCTTTGTTGGCGGCCGTCGGCATACTGGTTGTGTCGAAAAAACTAAAGAAAGGCCGCAATAGCCATTGTTCTTCGTGTTCGGGCGGTTGTTGCTCGTGCTCGAAGGGCAAAGAGCCGAAAAAAGTTAAAAGCTGGTCGGCCAAGAACGGATAAAAAATTTCATAATCTGTCGTAATAGCAAGCTCCCCGAATTTTTCGGGGGGCTTTTTTGTTGCGCAAAAACAGGGTGTTTTTTTGCGCGCTATTTTGCAAATACCGCAAAGGCCACCGCCGCAATTATTATAAGCGAGCCCACAAGCCTTTTTGCTGCCGCAGTGGTATTTAATTCGGCAATGCCCTTTAGCCTTTTTCCCAAAATAAATACCAGCACAACCGAAATTACCCCGCGCATATTATATAGAATGTTGCATAGGGCGGCTCCCACTCCCTCCCTTATCGCGTAGAACATAAACAGGCTTTCGGCCGCCATAATAAGGGCGGCAAGCACGCAAAGCAAAAGGCTTTTTTTGTCGGCGTTTTTTACTTCGCGGGCAAATTTCGGCAGAAATGGAAACGACGAAACCAAAACCGATACCGACGAAATTGCCAGCATGTGCCACGGCGAAAAGTCGGCCGAAAATGTCTGTATTAAAACGTCGGCCATTGCGTACGAAGTGCATGCCGCCAACGCCAAAAACAGGGTTATTGCAAACTTTTTGCTTTTTAAAGAGCTTTTGTCGAAGCCCATTAAAAACACCGCAAAACAGCACGCAAAGCCCGCAATATACATCGGCGCTGTAAGAACCGACCCGATAAGAAGGTGCGCAAATGCAAACACTATTAAAACTTTAACTCCCATAACGGGCGTCATAAGCGAAACTTCGCCTTTTTGCGCGCAGATAAAGGTTGCAATGTTCGCCAGCCCCCAAAATATGCCTATAAGCACGGGTTCCCAAACTTTTTGCAAGTCTACGGCTTCGCCGAAAAACAGCGCTGGC
The DNA here is from genome assembly GCA_934660865.1 of uncultured Opitutales bacterium. GTDB lineage: Bacteria > Verrucomicrobiota > Verrucomicrobiia > Opitutales > Intestinicryptomonadaceae > CAKUIA01. The sequence goes on along the minus strand of CAKUIA010000007.1, from coordinate 12,853 downwards.
GCAAAAACGGCACACATTGCCGCATTGTTGAATATCAAAGCCCCCACGCCCGACATTTTGCCGAACGAGGAATATTCCTTTACCAAAATAACGCTAACGCTGTATAGCGTCGCCGCAATAAGAGGGAAAAGTATCAGCATAAAGTGCGAAATAAAAACCCCTTTGCCCGCAAAATCAAGCAAAAGAATTTTATTTTCGGGCGGCTTTGCCGCTAAAAAACAGGCGCTTTATGTTTTGAATTTGGCGGCAATCGTTCGATTTTTCCGTAAAGCTTTCAAGCCTGTCGCGCGAGGCTTTGTCTAAAGCGCGTGCGTTTAAAATTTTTTCGACTTCGGAAAAATCGAAATTTTTGCCGCTGTTCGTAAAATGCAATTCGGTAGACGCATAATAGTTGTCCGAGTTCGAAAATACCTCGAAATCGCAGCCGTCTTTGTTCAACTTGTTGTGCGCTTTTATATACAAAGTGTATTTCCTTACATTGTTCGTTATTGTAATGGGCAGGCTGCCGCCGTCCAGGCAAATGCCGCCGTCGTAAAAAATTTCGTACGTTTTGCAGGCTTTTTTGAACAGTTCAAATGCGGCGCTTTCCCTGTCTTTTGCGGCGGGCATGGGGCTTTTGTTTTCCCTGCAATTATTTGCCTCCAAAAATTTGGCGCGCCATTTTTCTGCAAGTTCGGCTTTCTTTGCCTTGTCTAAAAAGCCGTCTTTCGATTTTTCGCAGTACAAAATACTTGTGCTGGAAACATATTCAATATACCGCGCAAGTTCAATATCGCCGCCTTGCATTAAAAACATGTCGGCCTTTAATGCGTCGAATAAAACAAGTATATGCTCGCGTGAAAGTTTTACTTTTTGCGTTTCGCTTGTATCTACACAGGCAAAAATTAAATTTAAAATTTGGTTTAGCTGAAATTGGTAGCGCAGGCTAGTGCTGCGTTTGTCGGCGTTTTGCGCCAAACCCTTTAGGCACAAAAACAAAAATTGTGTATTTTCGCTTTCGGTCGGCTCAAAAAGTTCGTTGCCGCCGTTGCTGTAAAGCATATAAAAAGCTTCGCGCACATTGTCGGTGTTGTTGGGGCTTTGCAAATACTCTTTTGCGCAAAGTTCAATGTCTTTTGGCAGGCTTGCAAAAAGCGGGATAAAAGCCGCTGCAAAAATTAAAGACAAAAGAATTTTAGGCAGAGCTTTCATTTTTTTAGTTTTATTTTTTTGCTTTTCGGCAGTCGGGGCAAATGCCGTATACGGTAACCGAGCTTATGCTTGCGTTTTTAAGGCTTTTAGGCGCGCTAACGCCAAAGCTTTTTACGTCTATAATCTTTCCGCATTGCGAGCAGACAAAGTGGTCGTGAACCGTCTTTGCCGATTCGTATTTCATTACGCCCCTAATGTCCATCTTGCGTATATTGCCGGTTCTTTCAAGGTCGGCTAAAACCCTATACAGGCTTTCCTCCTTAATTGCGGGCAGCTTTTGGCGTATCTGCCTAAATACATCGTCTACGCTAATATGTATGCCGCCGTGGTAGAACAGCTCGAACACGGCGCGGCGCGGAACGGTTTTTTTTAGTCCGTTCGCCTTGCAGTAGTCGTAAAAGGCCTTTGATATCGCGTCCATCGGGTATCTTTAGTTCTTTTTTTTCGAAAGTGCCAAATTTGCATATAATTGCAAGATAAAAACCGGGGCTTAAAACACTTTTTGCAAAACAAAAATTGACATTGTAGCAAGCGGCATAAAAAATTCGCGCGGCTATGTTGGTATTGTTCGAGATTATTTTTGCCCTGTTTGCGCTTTCGTCGACAGCGCAAACCCTATGCAAAAAATTTATGCCGCTTAATTGGCTCGGCTTTTCGCTAGGGGCAATGCCGCTTTTTTGTGCGGCAATGGGGCTTTCGTACATTATTGTAGGCGAACTTTGCCCGGAGGCATACCGCTTTGCGTTTTTTTACATTGTGCTTTTTATTATACTTTCGGGCCTTTTGTTTTACCGCTTTGCCGCAGCAAAAAACAATATCGGGGTTTTTGGCGCGCTTTTTGGCTATGCCATTGGCTTTATTGTGTCGTTTTGCGCGGTTGTGTCGGTTTTGCTGTTAAACCTTTTGGCAAGCACTTTATATTATAGCAATGTAGCTTTTCCGCATTTCGACGGCTGCAAAATGCAGTTTAAGCGCGCGTTTGCAATGTGCCCCGAATACGATAGGCGCATAAAATTTAAAAGCGGCAAAATAGTTGGGATTTTTCCCGACACTTGCGGGCAAAGCAATTTTGCGGTATACAAACTAAAAAACGGCTGGCTATACCTAAAATGCACGGGCGGCATAGGCAATTCGTTTTTTGTAGATGCCGAAAGCGAAAAAGTATACGACGTTCTTTGTAATACCCACGCCGAGCTAAGGGGCAAAAATACCGTAAACGGGCGAATGGGTTTTGCGGACGGCAACGAGGTTGAATACGATATTTACTGCGGCAAAAACTATAATATGGGCTCGTATAAAAGCAAAGTTTTGCCCCACGGCAATATTATGGAAAACGCGCGCTATTTGGGCGAGCTTACCCCAACGGGCTTTGTCCGCAAAAATCCGAAAAGAAAACGGTAGATTTTTTGTTTGAAAGCAAAATCGGCTTTGTATAGATAAAGTACATATGATGAAGAAACTGTTTTGCATACTCTCATTAATGGCATTGGCAAGCGCCTTTGCGCAGGAAAAACCCGCGGCCGACATTTGGTGCGGCGGCAAAATGCCGGGAACAACAACCGAGCCTTTGGATTTCTCGAAAAGTAAAAATCCGCCCTCGCGCCCGAGCATTAAAAGGGCAAGAATTACATATTACCCGGCCGAAGGCGCAAAAGACGGCGGCTTGGTTATAGTCTGCCCCGGCGGCGGGTATTCCTGCCTATATTCCGTTAGCGGCGAAGGCTTTAAAATTGCGGAGTTTTTCAATAAAAAAGGTATTTCGGCCGCCGTTTTGGAATACAGGGTTCCAGATAATTTTGAGGGCGCTTTGCAGGACGCGCAAAGGGCGGTAAGGCTTGTGCGCTCGAAAGCGAAGGAGCTTAATATAAACCCCGACAAAATCGCAATTATGGGCTTTTCGGCGGGGGCAAGTTTGGCGGCAAGAACGTCTACAAACTACGCGGAAAATTCGTATGCGCCAATAGACGATATCGACAAACTTTCGTCGAAGCCCGACTATACCATTTTGATATACCCCGCCTACTGCTCGCAGCCCGAAAAAGACCGCAGAATGGGCAAGGCAAAGGCGAAAACCAACGACTATTCCTATCTATACGAAATCGCCGACTGGAACAAGATAGACAAAAACACGCCTCCCGCCTTTATAACGCAGTCGCAGTTCGACCCATATTTGGACGCCGCAATAGCCTACTACCTGGCGCTAAAAAATTTCGACGTTCCCGCCGAATTGCACTTAATTTCGAAGGGCAAGCACGGCTATAAAGACCCGGATATGTTCGACGTTATGGCAAAATGCCTAAAGGCCAGGGGGTATTAGTTTTATATTAAAAAACGGAAAACGCCCCGAGTTTTTCGGGGCGTTTTTTTTGTGCCTACGGGGCTTTAAAATTATTTTTCTTTTTGCTGTTTAACAAATCTTAAAAGCTTTTCCTTTGCGCCTTTTTTAAGGGTAAGTTTACCGTCTATTTCCGTAAACTGGCAAAGCTCCCAAAGGGATTTTCCGTTTACCGATATGGGGAAATCGAAATGCGGAACGCCTTTTTCGTCTATCAGGCACGAAACGATTATGAAATTTTTTTCGGTGTCGGCGTAGCGCACTTTGCCGCCGCTTTCCTGGGGGGCAAATTCGGCGAAAATTTTTGCGTAGTAGGGGCTTTCGCTGAATTTTCTAACCGAATCGTTTTTCGCCCAAGTGCCCGAAAACGCAACTTTAACGTTGTCGGAAGCTTCAAAGTTCGCGTCCTTTAAAGCTTCGCTTATAAGCACGCACAAAAGCGGATATTCCGGAGCGGTTTTTTCCGTAAGCTTACATTCAAGCAGGGCGGTTTTTTCGGCGTCTTGGGCAAGTTTGCCAAAACTTTTTAAAAATGCCCGGCGGTTTATCTTTGTTTTTCCGTCAAATACGGGCAATACATTGCTTTCAAACTCCGTTAAAATTGCGGGCCTAACCTCGGTTTTGTAGTAGCGTATAAAATGCCTGTCTATAAAAAATCCCGTAGCAACCGTTGCAAGCACAACCGCCATCGCGCGCACAAAATGCCAAAGAAGTTTTTTTAAGCTCATTGTTTTATTTCGCTTTTATCTAGTTTAACATGCTTTATATAGCGCCTGTTGTAGGTATATACGGCGTGCAGGTTCCCGTCCGAATCCACAAAAAGCGAGGGATACGAATATTCGCCGTGCGGCTGCTTTTCAAGATAGCACAAAATTTTCCAATTTTCGGCGTCTTTCGAAACCATTATTGCAAGTTTTGTTCTGCCGCTTTTTTCGGGGTTGCAGGCTATGGCGTAAACGCCGTCTATAAAAACCGCGTCAAGCCCCGAGTTGGGGTTATTTAGGTTGGTTTTCTTTATGCTGCTCCAGCTTTCGCCCAAATCCTTTGTGGTAGTTGTTGCAACAACACCGTTTCTCGAGCGCATAAACGCCGTAATTTGCCCGTTTGCAGTTCGCACAAGGGCGGGCTGAATGCACTGCGTGAACGATTTTCTGGGCGCGCTTTTGCGCCAGTTTTTGCCGTCGTCGCTTATTTCGAAATGCGGGAACCACCCGAAAGACGAGTGGAATTCGGTAGACGACGGGGCTATGATTTTCCCGCTTTCGGTAATAAGCGGCTTGTTTTTTATCGGGCCCAAAATGCCGTCGGGGTAGGCAAACGGTTCGCTCCAGGTTTTGCCGCCGTCTTTGGATATTTTGTAAAAACCCCTCCAGGTTCTCGGCGAGTCTCCTATTTTATACGAAAGAATTATGTCGTTGCCGTATTTCCACAAAACGGGGTTCCAGGCGGCCTGCCTTTTTTCGGTAAGTTCGGCCGCGTTTGCAACCTCTTTGGGCAAGGTCCACATTCCGTCTATCTTCCTCGAAACAAAAATGGAGGTGTCGGCGCTTTTTTCGTATTTGCCGCCAAACCATGCGCAAATAAGCTCTTTGTTTGCGTTTTCGGTAATCGTGGCGCAGTGTACACACAAAAAGCGCGGACATTCGAATACAAATTCGCCGCTTTTTACCGGTTGCGCGCAAAGCAGGTTTGCCGCAAAGGCAAACAGCGCAAATACTATGTGTGCCGTTTTCATATCGTAAATAGCAAAAGATGTCGGATTATTTTTACGCAAGCTTTCGTAGTCAAGCTTATAGAGAATGCTCCCCGTTTTTCGTTTTAAGTGCGCCTTCGCCCTAAAATTTGTTGAAAACGGCAACTTTATGCGTACTATGGCTACGCATATCGCATAATGGAAAAAGGAAATAAAATATTGTTTTTGATAACTTTGGCGGCGCTGTCGGCGTTCGGCCCGTTTGTTACCGACATGTATTTGCCCGCGTTGCCGAATCTTTCCGAGTCGTTTAATACGAGCACGCTACTAGTGCAGCTTAGCATGGGTATTTGCATGTTCGGGCTCGGGGTAGGCCAGATTTTTGTGGGGCCTTTAAGCGACAAATTCGGAAGAAGAAAGCCCCTGTTGTTTTCGATGTATTTGTTTGTAGCGTCGTCGGTGGGCTGCATTTTTGCCGCCGACATATACGCATTTATAGCAATGCGCTTTCTTCAGGGCGTTGCGGGCGCGGGCGGCATTGTGCTTTCAAGGTCCATTTCGTCCGACAAATATTCGGGAATGGAGCTTGTAAAATTTTTGGCGCTAATAGCGGCAGTTCACAGCATTGCCCCCGTGGCCGCCCCCATTGCCGGCGGCGTAAGTCTGCTTTTTGCCCCGTGGCGCACAATATTTGTTTTGCTCTTTTTATTGGGTGTGCTTTTGCTGCTTTTATCGCATAAAATAGACGAGTCTTTGGAGCTTTCGAGAAGGTCTAAACTGCCTTTGGCGGCCACATTTGCCCTGTACGCAAACGTTGTGCGCGACAAAGTGGCGCTTTCGTACATACTACAGCAGGCGGCAATGGCAACCGTGCTTTTTTCGTACATATCGGCAAGTCCTTTTATATTCGAAAATATTTACGGCTTTAAACCCATGGAATTTAGCGCGGTATTCGCCCTAAATGCGGTGGGCATAGGCGTAGGCGCGGCCTTTTCGGCAAAATTTAAGCGCCGCAGATACGCTGTTGTGTTTTCGGGGTTTTCCATCTTATGCTTTGCGGCGCTTGCCGCAGTTTGCGCTTTGTTTGGTGCAAACGTGTTTTTGCTCGAAACAATGCTGTTTTTTATGATGGCGTCGTTCGGCATTGCGGCCCCCGCGGCCTCGGCAATAGTGCTCGACAGCCAAAGGCAAAATGCTGGAACTGCCGCGGCATTGCTCGGTGCTTTGCCCTTCTTTGTGGGGGCCGTTGCAGCCCCGATTATAGGTTTTGGAAGCGAAGTTGTGTGTTTTGCGGCTCTGATAGTTTGCGGGGCGTTTTGCGCTGCCATACTTTCGCTTATAGCGCGCCGCTACCAAAAGATATACGGGCCTACAACGGTCGAAAGCGAAAAATGATTTTCCCGTTATTATGATTAGAGCCGTAGAAATATCCGACGCCGCCGAAATTGCCGAAATCTATAACTACTATATACAAAATTCCGCGGCCACTTTCGAAACCGAAATTGTGGGCATAGCCGACATGCAAAAACGCATATCCGAAATTTCGGCCCAATTCCCGTACTACGTTTTTGCCGACGAAAACGGCGCCGTTTTAGGCTATTGCTACGCGCATAAATGGAAGCAGAGGGCGGCCTACGCGCAAACCTACGAAACTTCGGTTTACGTTGCACATTCCGCAAAGGGCAGGGGCATAGGCACAATGCTTATGCAAAAGTTGATTGGCGAATGTAAAAAGCGCCAATGCCACGCTTTGGTTGCCTGCATAACCGATGGCAATGCGCAAAGCGAAAAGCTGCACGAAATTTTGGGGTTTAAAAAAGTGTCGCACTTTGCGCAGGTAGGCAAAAAGTTCGGCAAATATTTGGGCGTTGTAGACTATTTGCTTATACTATAAAAAACGCCCGAAAATTGCGGGCGCTTTGGTGTTTTAGTTGTTGCAGGCCTTAAAATGTTCGGGCACGGGTGGCCATTTTATGCCGTTGGGCTTGTATTGGTTGTTCTTGTTTATCTTAATTTTGGGCGATTCGCTTTTAGGCGACTCGGTAGTCTCGCTTTCCTCTTCTGTAAACAGCGACTCGCCTTTTTTTGTTTTCTTGCCGCACTGCCAAAGGGCAAACTTTGCGTAGTTTGTCGCTGCGCTAAATGATTTTTGCGACGAATACGCCTTTTGTGCCGAAATATTGGGGAAAAGCATTGTAAGCATTCCCAACCCGAGAATAATCAGCGACTTGTTTAATTTGTGCTTTGGCTTCATGGCATGACCTACATAGATGTTATCGCAATAATTTATGTACCATTAAATAAAAAAATTCGAAAATTTATGCAAGTAAAATTTTTAATATAACTGTCGTAAATATAGTTTGTTGCATAAAAACAAAAACCGTTTGGTGCAAAAAGGGTGTTTTTGCGGCAAAGTGCGCGTTAATTTATGCAAACAAGCGGCATTTAAAGCCGATTATTGCATTAAAGAATGTAGGGTAAATTTTTTTGACGTCAAATGGGTACAGCTTTGTTGCGCGCAATTTTATATGCCGTGGTGCAAAATTAAGAATTTGAATGTTATAAAAATCCGTTTTTTCTCGACAAAATTCAATGAAAATACGACTATAAAACGATTGTTCGAAGTTGGGCTTTGCCGTTTGGCATTCGCATTCTTTTGAATTATATTATAACTCGCATATTTGGGATAGATAATGGACAGTCATAAAGTTTTAGTTACAGGGGCGGCAGGTTATATAGGCTCTCACGCCGTGGTAGAGTTGTTGGAGGCCAACTACGAAGTTGTTGCCGTCGACAATCTTGCAAATTCCGAACCTTCCGCAATCGAAAACATATCTAAAATTACGGGCAAAAAATTTCCTTTTATCGAGGCCGATACCTGCGATACCGACGCGCTAAAGCGGGTATTCGAAAAGCACGATTTCGATTCGGTTATACACTTTGCGGCTTACAAGGCGGTTGGCGAGTCGGTTGAAAACCCGTTAAAATATTATTCGAACAACCTTCAGTCGTTTGTAAATGTTTTGTCCCTTATGAGGGAGTTTAAGCGCTCGAATGTTATATTTTCGTCTTCGGCAACGGTATACGGCAATGCCGACAAACTTCCAGTAACGGAGCAAACGCCGCTAAAGCCCGCAAGTTCGGCGTACGGAAGAACCAAGCAAATTTGCGAAGACATACTTATAGACAGCGTAAAAGCCTACGACAATTTCAACGGCATTATCTTGCGCTACTTTAATCCCGTAGGGGCGCACCCGTCGGCGCTTATAGGCGAGTTGCCGAGAGGCGTTCCGAACAATTTGGTGCCCTTTATAACGCAAACTGCGGCGGGCATAAGGCCGTGCCTAAAAGTTTTCGGCAACGACTACAATACACCCGACGGAACCTGCGTTAGAGACTTTATAGACGTTGTCGATTTGGCAAGGGCGCACGTTTGCGCTCTTGAAAGACTGCTGGCCTATAAGACAAAACAAAATTACGACATTTACAATATAGGCACGGGCAAGGGCGTGTCGGTGCAGGAGCTGCTCGACACTTTCGAGCGCGTAAACAATTTAAAGCTAAACTATGTTTATGCGCCGCGCCGCAGCGGAGACGTTCCCGAAATTTGGTCCAATGCAAGCAAGGCAAACAAAGAGTTGGGTTGGTACGCAAAAACGCCGCTGGCCGAAACGCTTAAAAATGCGTGGCAGTGGCAGAAAAACATATCGTCTATAAAGTAAAGACTGCGTATGAAAATCTATCCCATATTTAAAAGGTCTTTCGACATATTGTTTTCCGCCCTTGCAATACTTGTATTGTCTCCGATATTTGTAATAGAGTATATCATAGTTTGGGCTTTTATTTCGAAGAAGGCCATTTTTGTGCACGAGCGCGGTGGGATAGGCGAGTGCGTCATAAAGGTATACAAATTTAAAACCATGAAAGACGCCTACGATAAAGACGGCAATCCGTTGCCCGACAATCTAAGGCTGTCGAAAGTGGGCAATGTGCTAAGGAAAATCAGCGTAGACGAAATTCCCCAGTTTATAAACGTTTTAAAGGGAGATATGTCGATTATCGGCCCAAGGCCGCAGCCTATAGAAATGATAAAAGCGCTCCCGCCCGAGTTTAAGCCCAGGTCGAATGTCCGCCCCGGCATAACGGGCTTGGCGCAGGTGAACGGGCGAAACAACCTTAAATTCAGCACAAAATATAAGTACGACGTAATGTACGTTAACAACTACTGCTTTACGATGGACTTAAAGATATTTCTTAAAACCATATACGTTGTGCTTTCCGCAAAAGGCAGCTCTACTACAACCGATGTCCGCCATTTAGACGATTTGCATATATGGAGCTGCTACAAAGTTAAAGACGACAAAGACACCCCCGCCGAAAGTAAGTAGCAAATTCAACAAATCGCATTCTTTATATTTCGCGGGCATTTGTTTTTGCCTGCGAATTTTTTTGCAGCAGGGCAAAGGCAAAGTTTTTCGCAGCTAGATATTCGTTAAATGCCCGCCTTTTGTTGGCAAAAAATTTTCCCGGCAAAAATATAAACGCGGCAAACTTTTCCCGACAATAAAGGGCAAGCTTGCCCGTAAAAAAGGGGCAAGCTACGTTTTGCGCTATTCGCTAAATGTGTTGGCCGCAAGCCAGCGGGCCTTGTAGAATTTTGCGTTCTTTTGGGTTGCCGCAACTTTGCCGTTTGCAAACCTTACGGTCTGCGAATACCACGAAATTTCGGGGCGCAAAACTATTATTTCGCCGTTAAGCTGCGAAATGCTCTTAAGGTTTTCCTCGTTGCAGGCGGTGAATATCTTTTTGCTTTCGGGGTCGAAAACGCAAACCGATTTTTCGCCCGTGATAAACAAAAGGTCTTTGTCGGGTATTGGGTATAGGTCGTGTCCGTTAAAGTCTTTTGCGGGCAAATCTATGTTTTCGACAAGCACAAGCTCCGGCGACGGATTTTTTATGTATTTAAACGCCTTTATTTGCCTAAGGCCAAGCGCCCAAAGTATTTCGCGCTTTTTGTCCCACACAACGCCGTGCGCAAATTCAAGCTCGTAGTTGGTCTTTTTTACGGTGTCGAATGTGCCGCGGTTTTGTGTTTTGTCGAAAAGGCAAAGGTGGTTGCCGTCGGAGGCCGCAGTAACAATATTGCCGTCGGGCAGCAGCGCGGCCGAATGGAGATTGCCGTTGTCGTGTGCGTAAAAAACGGCTCTGTCTTTTGCAATGTCTATTATGGCAACCCCGCCCAGCGAGGCGGTTACCAAAAGCTGCGAAGTTCCGTTTACGGGCTTTACTTCGTCGATATTTTTGAACCATTTTTTGTGTTCGGGCGCAATGGTTTTGTCGCGGTCGGGCGTCCATTGCCACACAATATTGTTGCTTTGGGCGTCTATCATAACAATGCCGCTTTTGGATTGGTCGGCGCAGACAATCTTTGCGTTTTTTGGCGCTTTGCAGTCTGCGCTTTGGCTAAACTTTGCGCCTATTTCTTCGGCCGTTTTTTCGGCAACTGAGGCCGCATTGTCTTTAAGCTGGCAACACCCGCACAAAAGCGCGGCAAAAATTGTAAAGATAATTTTCATGCCCGAAAACTATTTTAACGCGCCTTTAATGGCAACAAAATTTTGGGTCGCAAAAGACAATATCGGGCTTTTTTTGCAATTTTTTGTTTTATTTGCTTAAAAGCTTGATTTGCCGTTTTCAATTTGCAAGGCTACACTCCCATAAACGAAAAGCTCGGCGTAAAAACGGTAAAGTCGCTGTTTTTGTGCAACAGGCAAAAGACGAATTTTTACCTGTTTATAACCACCGAGCAAAAGGCCTTTTGCACAAAGGCGTTTGTGGCAGCTTTGGGCATTGCAAGGGTTTCGTTTGCCCCCGCCGAATTGCTGTACCAAATTTTGGGCGTCCATATAGGGGCCACCACAATATTCGGGCTTTTGCACGACACCCAAAACAAAGTGCAGCTTGTTGTAGATAACGATGTTTTGCGCGAAAAATATTTCGGCTGTAGCGATTCTACTACAACCTGCTATATGAAATTCGAAACAAAATGTCGAAAATCTTATACCCTATACAAAGCACGAGGCAAAATTCGTAGATATTTAGGCCCAATTATGAAAATTGCAGCTGAAAACAAATTGATTTCAAAATACTTGCCGGCAGATTATGCCGACTGCTTTTCTAAGAAAATTTCGGCTTCGCGCCAAATCAACGCCGCCGAACTTTTCGAATCGGTTTTTAACTATCGCCCGCCGTGGCTTAAGTTTTTATATAAGGTTCGCAACTTTTTGGTAAAACCGTTCGGGATAAAAACAAACGGTTCCTTTGGCGATTTTATTATAGAGCAAACCGCTAACGAAATTGTTTTGCATTCAAAAAACAAACATCTAAACTTTTACGTTTCGCTATTTTGTTCATGCAAAACCGAAAACGGGCAAACTGCAAGCATAACAACCCTTGTAAACTTCAACAACATTATGGGCAGAGTATATTTTGCCGCAATTTGGGTTTTCCACAAACTTATAGTTTCAAGCCTCTTTAAGCGCGCCGTAAAAAATTTAAGCTAGGCAAAGCTTTGGGCGCAGGCCCAAAGCTTAAGTGTTTTTTACCTGCGTTTGTGGTAAACGGCAAAGCCCAATGCCAATATGCCGAATATCATTGCGTATGTACCGGGTTCGGGAATAGACGGCGCAGTGTATGCCAGTCTAAAACCGTTGGCGCGTCCCGCACAAGAGTCGGGGGCAAACCCGCCCATACCCCTTTTGCATTGCCATCTAGCCAATAATACTGTTCGTTGCGTAAAGATATATTTTTAATCAAATACAAAAGCCCTAGTTAAAAAACTTTTCGGCTTCAAAGCGGGAGATGTTGCGCATATTTATGTAGCGGTGGCATAAAAGCATTTGGTTGCTGTGTCCCATATTTAGCTGCAGGCGCGGCAGGTCTTTAAAGCGGTGTGCGTTCAAGGTTCAGGTTTGTACTTCAAAGCACCAATATTAGACAGTGTAAAAGATGTTTCTAAAATATGGAGTGGCGAAACAAATAAAGATGGAATGTTTATTGAGTTGACTAAATATTGATACACCCCCGCGTGAGTGTTTTACAAAGGATATCAGTTTTTTGCGCATAAAAAGCTTCGTATGTTATATATACATCGCGGCAAGTTTCAAATTGTTCTTGACATACTTAAAGAATGTAAGAGAATGACATCTTTATAAATTGACCAGTGGTGTAATGGTAGCACAAAGGTTTCTGGCACCTTTTGTTGGGGTTCGAGTCCCTACTGGTCAACCAAAAAGGCTCCGTGAAAACGGGGCCTTTTTTGTTGTAAGCAGTAGGAGACGAGAAGGGTTCGACCACAAAAGTCGCTGAAGGCGAGCTTTTGGGGAGGATAAATGCGGAGCATTTACCCGAAGGGCGAGAACAGCGCGGATTTTGCGGAAGCAAAACCAAGCGAGTGAGTCCAATGCCTACTGGTCAGCCAAAATTGGGTCAACACCAAAGAGAGTGGATATTAATGAAAGATGCCGCATAGGCCCAAGACCCTCAATCTGTAATTTTGGGGTCAACCCCAAAGGTTGTGGAATAAGGTTTTTTTTGTAATTTGTTTTTCATAGTTTTATTCCGCATTCTACGAG
>CAKUIA010000006.1 GCA_934660865.1 uncultured Opitutales bacterium | reverse complement strand
CTCGTAGAATGCGGAATAAAACTATGAAAAACAAATTACAAAAAAAACCTTATTCCACAACCTTTGGGGTTGACCCTTGTTTGGTCGCACATCTGAGCGTGAAACGCACCAGTTGAACCCTGATGATGAAGCATTTACAAACAGGGGTGTTGTGCCATAAGAAAAGGCAGATTTGCAACTTAATGCAAATCTGCCTTTTACGCTTAAAAACTGGCGGAGAGGGAGGGAAGCTGACACAATCGCAACTATTTGCAAATCAGCATAAATTGCCAATGGAATTATCGCAGAGTTGCATTTTAGTTGCTGGATTTATTGTAAGAGCGTAAGGTATATTCTTTAAATAAAATAACCAGACGAGTCGTAATAACAAATATCGCTTGGAAGTTTTATATTGGGAATCCAAAATGGCTTTCCTTGCCACCCTTTTTCTATGGAACCAACTATCTTGTATAAAGTCAACGTTATGTCTTCCGAGAAGGAATCTCCGAGTTCTCTATCAGTTTGAGATAATAGTGTCCCTGTTCCTTTTCCAATATCGCGTTCCCTTCGAACTATAAGTCTACATTTCACAATTGGGCGTTTATCACGCAATGCCCTTATACAATTTATAAAACGCGACATAAAATTGTCGTTTGTTTCATTGAATTTTTCTAATATAGAAATTACTTCCTCTATTTCCACCTGATACGACAGTTCTTCTTCTGAATATTCGTTTAACGCAGAATCTAACTCAACATTTTCTTTCTCATTTGGACACAAAGGGAAATAATTAACGCCACCAGCTATAATGCTGAGTGCGCTTTTATCTATAACATTTTTTCTTGTGGGATTTATTCCTGGAGGTAATAGAACTTGAATTCCTTCAATGCCTTTATCGTGTATTTGGTTTATTATATTCCTGTTTGAACTATTTAGCTCTGAAAACAACTGATATAATGTTTGGGGAATAAAAATCCTAACCAATCCAGGATCCCTGTCATATCCAAAAATTCTTGAATGCTGCCAATATGTGTCTGCCTGCGGTGTTTTCGACTTTCTACAATAGTAAATTGTTTGTAATCTCGGGAGTGTGATTCCTCTACCCAAGGTATTTCCACCTATTACGATATTATACCCAGTCCCGTAATTTACATCTATAGGAGTGGTTGAATTCAAAACAATCGGTATAATTAACTGGTCTGACAATAGCGTTTTAATTGCAGAAAAAATATCTTCAAAATTTTCAATGTCGGGTTTCGTTTTTTGTAAATCCGACCACGCATCAGACAATTCTTTTAATACATTTTCATCGTCTATACTGGCTAATAAAAGATTAAGATGTTCGCCAATTTTCTTAGCAAATGTATCATGATCTTTAATTCTAACGCTCGGATGAATAACAAAATTGCAAGTATCAATCCCCTTTAAATAAAAATGGGCGGTTGTAATTAAATAAGCATATAAAGATTTACGAAGCCCAATGGTGATATAACTATCTTCTCCTCTAATTTCATCAAGTTCTTCTTCGTCTGTAAACCTTATGCAATATGGCGGTGGCGTAGAATAAAAGAAATCTCCGCCCAAATATTTTTCTCCAGGTTTGAAGTATACGACAAAAGACGGTTTCCAGCCAGATTCTTTTGTTTGCAAAAGAATGGCCTGCGGAGTTGCGGTAACTTGAATATAAATACTACCTTTTGCCAATGATAATATTGATTTTAAGTTGGAATTTATGGAACTTGTAGAATGTGAGTTAATTCTGGTGTTAAGGCTTGCTGCATCTGCTTCGTCATCGAATACAACAACAGGATTCTCTTTAGCATAATTTGTACTTGCTATGTTATTTCTCCAATTTTTTAAGATTCGAGAGTTCTTTTTCAAAATTATTATGGTAGGTTTTTTTAATGCACACTTATAAAAATCTATGTTATTTCGCTCTCCAATTACACAAAAATTAACCAAAGAATTTCGTGCTCTTTTTTCGGTTTGTTCTTGTAAGTAAATATTATCTGTGGTTAAGAGCAAAAACAACTTGTATCCATTGTCGGCCATTGCTGAAATTATACCTAACATTTGACCTGTTTTCCCTGATTGGACATTCCCAAGCAGCAATCCGCCTAAATGCGAAGAACCATCATATGTTGAAATTTTGTCTAAAAATTCCGCCGAGGTCTCTTTTATAGAACTTTTTAATTCTTCAGAATTCAGCGTTGATAAATAGGAATCGAAATATTTATTGCTCATTGTTTCCAAAATCTAATAGCCATGTTTTCGGGGCAGTCGTTTCGCTTAGCACTATTGAGTTGTAGCCAAAATCGGAAAGAACCTTATCGTCGACGGGATTTCCTATTTCCAACGCACGACTTGATTCCATATTCCCTTTTATATATTTCCCGAGAATTTTTAAATCTTTTGAAGATCTGAAATTTTTTGCATAATCGCCATTTGTTTCACATTCAAAAGAATAGTTTTCTTTTGTTATAACATTGAAACTATCATTCCGCGGATAACCGTCCAATGATGTGATACTTTTGGGAACTATAAGTTCTACTTCATACCATGGACGAGGTATAATAAATCCACGTTTTTTATTTTCTCGTCCCTTCCCAAAATATGCATTTAAATTACTTTTTGCTTCTGTTTTTAGCGGAATAGGAAACCTGCGACCTGTAGTCTTCATCGAATAGGAATTGAAAGTCCCGTCTGGCAATTTCTTTACTCCAAAATGACCATCTAAAAGAGGAAGTTCTGGTGTGAATTGTGGTTGTGATAGTTCAGAAAATGGAACCCCGAGAGCCTTTATTAGAGCTTTTATTTTGTTGTCGATTAGAGTTGCAGCTTCTCCTGAATAAACAGAATCAATTTCGCATACATCGTTTGAGCCACAAAGAAAGCTGCCAAAATTCGAAGACCCTACACTTGCAGAAAAGCATTGGTTGTCCCTTTCGAACGAATACATTTTCCCGTGAAATTTTAAACGTGGCGACAAATAGACCATTCCACGATTCATATTTGTTAATGTTTCATTTAAACGAGAAACAGACTTATATTGTGTTTCCGTAAATGACTCCAGATAATGCATTCCTATGAAGATGTTTACATTTGGAGTAGGATTTCGTTCTATAATGCTTTTTAATGAAAGAATTGATTCACTTGAAATATATCCTGTCGCGACATTAAATTGAACACAATCTTCCAAGCATTTTTTGCAATACAATCGCTGCGAAGATGTTTTTGCGCTAAAATCAGACAATTCAGAAGAAACTAAAAGCTCCATCATTTACCTCGTGCCGTTATATTTTTTATCCTGTCATCAATGTTCGTATTCACGATTGAGTTTCGGATTTCGTATAAATCGACTTTCTTGTAGTCGCCTAAGAACAAAGGCATTAAAGTTCTCGCTAAAGCTCTAACGCCTTGGGGAGGAACCGCATTCCCTATTTGGCGTCTTACTTCAGCAACACTGCCTTCAAAAATAAAATTATCTGGAAAAGATTGAATTCTTGCTCTTTCTCTATTCGTTAACGGTCTTGGCTCTGGATAATGATAGCCCCATGTTCCACCGCCACCTGCTGCAATTATTGTTTTTGAAGGTTCATCTCTTTTTATACGCCTATACACATGACTTATCATACCCTTGACATATAAAGGGCTATCTTTGGGAACATCTGTAAAATTACCTCCTTCAGGGATAAGAGCCAACAAAGAACGAGTTTTTTCTGTTATATTCATATGTTCATTGTTGTATTTAACTTTCTCAACATCTTTTAATGCTTTCCCTACCGAAACATAGGGATTACTTGTACACGGCCCGTTTGAGGGCATTGGGTGGGAAAATTTAAAGCCCAAATCCACTCGAATTCCAACAAACAAAACCCTTTCCCGAAATTGGGGGACTCCGTATTCCGCAAAATTATAAAGCTTTGGAATTACAACATATCCAGGCTCAATCGATTCAAAATCATGTAAAATTTGTCGAATCGCTTTACCTTTGTTCGCAGTTAATAATCCTTTCACATTTTCTGCTACGAACGCTTTTGGTTTTTTTGCATCAATGAATCGAAGAAAACTTTTATACAAATTTCCACGTTCACCATTCAGTCCAGGTTGCTTCCACAATAATGAAAAATCCTGACAAGGGAATCCGCCTAAAATAATATCGCAATCAGGAACATCTTTTTTGGGATCAATATTTTCAATATCTCCTTCAACGATAACATCGCCAAAATTTTTTCGAAATGTTTCGCAGGCAAAATGATTAAAGTCATTTGCCCAAATCGTATTATATCCTTCGAGGTGAAATCCTAAATCGAGTCCGCCACAACCAGAAAACAGAGAGACTACCTTTGGGTTATTCCGTTTTGGGGGATGTTCTGCTGAACGGTCGTTAATTAAGACATACTCACGCCAAAATTACGAATAGTTTTAATTGGCTGTTATGCTGGAAGTTAACGGCAATATGCGCTAAAAATAAAAATTCTATTTTTGACAATCATGGCTAATTTAAAGGAACCGATTAACGACCCTTTATTGATACCTCCGAAACGAATAAAGGTCAAGCCTTAGTTGGGCAAAATTTGATTAAATTTAATTATGAATTACGCATATATCAGAATAAGCACAGACAAACAGACAATTAAAAATCAGCAATTTGAAATAGAGGAATATTGCTCGAGGCACTCTATTTCTGTTGAAAAATGGGTTGAGGAAACTGTAAGTGGCGCAAAAAAAGCTGCGGATAGAAAGCTCGGAAAACTTCTTAAACGAATGAAAAATCACGACACACTGATTGTATCCGAAATTTCGAGATTAGGGCGAGATCTACTTAACATAATGAGTATACTCCATTATTCTATGGAAAATGGCTTAAAGATTATAGCCATAAAGGAAAATTATGAACTTGGAGATAATTTAAACTCAAAGGTCCTCGCATTTGCATTTGGGTTGTCTGCTGAAATAGAAAGAAAATTGATTTCGGCAAGAACGAAAGAAGCATTGGCAAGAAAAAAAGCCGAAGGTCATAGACTTGGGAAACCTAAGGATTTTTTCTTAAAACTAAAAGGAAGAGAGGAAGAAATCCAAACATTGATTCGCGATGGGAAATCCAAACGTTCTATTCGAGAAAAATTTGGCGTTAGTCGTTCTACTCTATATAATTTCATAAAACGAAAACATCTTGTCTGACAACAAAAAAAGCCCCGTATCGGGGCTTTGTGTTAAATCAGAATCTTCAGAACGGCGCAGAGGATGGCGATGAGGATGCCGATTTGCCAGACGGCGATTTTTTTGAAGGTTTCGATTTCGGTTTTGAGTTCGATTAGTTCCGCTTTCAGTCCCTTATGTCCGTTGCCGTAGACTGTGTGTTCGAGGGTTTCCAAGTGTTTTGTAATGTGCTCGATTTCCTTTTCAAAGACTTCGTTCATTTGCCGAGTGTAAACGCCTTTCTCGTTATACCCGCGCCTATGTAAGCGGAAATTAAATTTGCCATAAGTTCTTTCCAGACGTCCGCCAAGTAGAAGCCGTTTATGTAGGCGACTGCGAATGTTTCTTTTTCTGGAATGAGTCCCCAGAGCCAACCTCCCGATTGTTGAACTGTTTCTACGGCTATCGGAATATCCCCGAAAAATGCGAATATAAACGGGCAGACTGCCAGAACGAAAAATGCCATAAAAAGCATAATACGCCTGACGACAACGCCCTTGTCTCCGCTTCTTGCAAACGCCGAATCGTGAACCGTCGAATCCGAAGACTGTTGTTTTTGCAGAGTTTCCAGAACCGCCGTAAACTTCTGATTGTTCAATGCGGAAAGCTGCCCGAGCGTCGTAACAGCCATTGTAGCCATCGCGCCCAAAACTCCGCTGTCCCATAATGCCGATATTGTTCCCATTTCTACTCCTCCCCCCGAGCCTTGCGGCGTTTGAGTTCCTCCGACTTCCATGATTTCAGGACGTCGGCTTTCAATGCGGAATCGTTGGCGGGAAGCCCGTCGATGTTTTTCGGAAGCGAAAACGTCTGAGCGTGCATAATGTTTCCGTCCGAATCGAGCGCTTGGCAGATGTAGCGGTTGCCGCAAAAGCCCAAAACGCCGACAATTTGCGCGAAGTCGCTCGCGTCCTCTCCGAGAATGATTTTTGTGATGTATTTACCCATATTAACTAACCTTTGTGAAAATTAAATCGACCGAGCCGCCGCAGTTGCACGCATACATCGGCGCAATTTCCAGCGAATAGTAGAGTTCGGGAAGTCCGCGCTTGGGGTATATGTAATAAGGCCTGTTGGCGGGAATCGCGGGAAGCTGCTCCTCGCAAACCGTGTCGTCGTTCGTTCTCAGTCGGAAGACGTTCTTTTGGATTTCGTCTTCGGCACTTGAAGTGTCGGGCAGCTCGGAATCGAAGCGCAGGACAATCTGCGAAAGCTCCAAGCCCGTCGGGAAGCCCTCCGCGTAAAGATACGTCGTGCTCGAAAACGACGAAACCGCAATGTGCTTCGTATAGTTCCCGTTTCCCTCGAACGGCAGCGACCACCCGTAAAACGCCAAATCCCTGCTCGACGCGCCGTAGTTCTTCCAAAATCCCGAACTTCCCGCTCCGTAGAAAAAGCCCTCGAAACCCTGCAAACACGAGCAGGTAATCGAATGCAGATAAACTGCGTCGGTCGATTCCTCCTCGAGTTTGAAATACGAGTTGCTTCCCTTATACAAATAGAGCTTGAACGAACCCGACCATTTAAGCGTGAGTATCATTTCCACGGTCTGCCATTCGTCCTTGGGCAGAATCATGCCCGACTTGTCGATGTTGTCGGTCTTTGAAACTATCGTCCCCGCGCTTGCGGGCGCAATGCTGCCGAGCCTCAGCTGGACTTTCGTGATGTTCGGGTTTGTCGTCGGCAGGTAAATCAAGAACCTGATTTTGTGCAGCATTCCGTTGCCACTAAAATACTTTGAGGGTAGCTCGTATTCGTGCGACGCGTTGTAGCTGTCGGGCATGAGCGAAATTTTCAGCGCGTTCTTTTTGCCGCCGATTTCCGCGCCGCCGACGCCTTTCGAATGCGAGCTGTTGCGCGTAAACGAGCTTGCGAACGTGCTTCTGAAATAATTGTAGCGCGAATTCAGAATGCCCTTTGGCGGGAAATTGCCGTTTGCGAAATCCTCAATAGAATAGTTGATTTTCGCGGTCTTGCCTTCGCTTGCCGTAAGCGGCAACAGAAGCGAATTCGAATACGCCATAACCTGCTTCAAGCCTTTCCAGCCCAAGAACGAAGACGCGCCCGTTATGGAAAGTTCGTCGGGAATTACGCCCGAGGAAACAAGCTCGATGCCCTTGTATAGCTTGAAATTCCTGCCGTCGACGGTGAGCGCGATACTGTCGCCGTATTCGATTGCCTTTGAAATCGCCGCCGTCCGCTCGACAATTTCCGAACCGCCGCTTTCGCTTTCCCGATAGATGTAGCCCAATTTCAGCGTTTTGCCGTCTGCGGAAATTTCGGGAATGAACATTCCGCTGTCTGCGTATGAA
Organism: uncultured Opitutales bacterium; assembly: GCA_934660865.1. Taxonomy (GTDB): domain Bacteria; phylum Verrucomicrobiota; class Verrucomicrobiia; order Opitutales; family Intestinicryptomonadaceae; genus CAKUIA01. The sequence continues at coordinate 102,924 of CAKUIA010000006.1, read as the reverse complement.
ATGGCGTAGAGCTGCGTGTAATAGGCGGTCGGTTCGGGCAGGTAGATTGTAAGGAATGTCGAGCAATTTCCCGCCACGAAGTCGTCGCCGAGCGTTGCGCCGTATTCCGAGGGAACGGACAACGAGGTGTCCGACCATATTCCGCACTTCATATATTTGAACAGGTCGCGCTTTTGCGGAACGTCGAGATTTGTTCTTGCTGCTGATTTGTCGGCAACATCCGCAAGGTTTGAAGCTTTTTTGAGGTTCTTTGCCTCCTGCGCGTCGATTTGCGATTTGTTGTAAACTTCGCCTTTTGCGTAGACATCGAGGTTCTTCCTCGAAGCCGACTTGTCCGCCAAGTCCGAAAGATTGGCTGATTTCTTCGAGAAGACGGTGTCGGTATAAACCCTGTCGTAGAACTGCTCTTGAAGTTCGACTGCGGGCGCGTTTTCTATGAGGTCGTTTTTTACGCGGCAGGCGGTCTGTAAAATCGTAACGATTCTGCCCGCAGTGTCGGAGTATTCCACCTCCAAGAAGGCGGTGATGTATTCGCTCTCCTGAACGGCGTTTTCGATTGCCGTTGTGTTTAACGGCAACACCACTTCCGCACCGCCGTTCGGATTCAACGTGTAGCCTGCCGTATAGGTGAGTGATTTGGGATAGCCCTTGAAACGCGCAATCGCAACCCGCAGAAAGTCGGTGCCGACTACAAGCGGCTTTACCTCGTAAAGCGATTCTTCGCCCTTTTGGAGGAGGAAGATTTCGAGCGGCTCGTTGTCGCCCTGCATAAATACGGGCGCGGACACGCTCCTGTCGGAAGTCAAACTCTGGACAAGCTTCTTGTTCTCAACGTCTATAAAAAGAGTCATACAAGAAGCTGGGGTGTCAAAATCACCATTTCCCTATTGGGCATTTTTCGGAAGCCAATTTTAGTTTTGCGGAAGAGCAGCCGCATTTTAGGCATTTGCCGAGTCCCATTCGGGCTGTGGGATACCAGAAGTTGCAGTTGTTGCAGATTGATTTTCTTTTGGCAAGTTCTGTTTCGTCGGCAAGTTTGAAGCCCGATTTTGCCCAGCTGTAGGTTGCCTTTGTAAACTTTCCCACCATTTGAAATGTTGTAGGCAAAGTATCCAAAGTTTCCAAAATTGCCGATTTTTCAAACTCCAAATCGGTTCTGGTAAATTCCGCAGCCTCCACAATGCGCCTGTCTTCAAAGCCGTTTTCGCCGCGCTCGGCGTAAAACCATCTGCCGTTAAACAACGCCGCTTTGTAGGCGGGCTTGCCGTTCACGCAAAGGCTTTGCAAAGTCCCCGCAAAGACATTGCAAACGCGCGAAAAAATCCCGCCCGCCTTTGTCTGTCCCGAAATCAGCCACTCGCTCGGGTTGTCGGGATTGTATGAAACGCGGTAGAGGTATTCGGCATCGGAAAATGTCAGCTTTTGAATATTCCCGCCACGGACAATGTAAAGCCCGCCAGAACGCCCGCCGTAGACAATGCAGTTCTTGAAAACGAACCCGACATCTGCGGCGACAACCTTTTCGGGAACGTTGCCGATTCCGTCAATCTTGTAGAGATAAAAACGCCTGTCGCTTTCGTGTCCGCCCGCTATGAACGAAATCCTCCACCTGCCGTCTACAAGTTCGGCGGTGGGCGAACATTCCGTGGCGTCTTCTGGAAGCCCTGTATAAACGCGCTTCCATTCGCCGTTTTCATAGTGGTGAAGCTTCCACTTGCCGCCGATTTTAAGACAGCAAAAAGCCTTCGGCGTGAAGTCTGGTGCATTACCGCGCGCCACAAACGGCATATGCGAATTTATCCCTTTATCGAATTCAAACATAAATTAACTTTCGGGCCATTTGATGTTGCCGCACCAGAGGTCGTCGCAACAAATATCGGGACAGCCCTGTTGAAGCTCCATATAGCCGTCGTAGGTGTAGTTGGATTTAAACTGGCTCGGCAATCCTTCAAGTTTGCCGTTTTCGTCGATGCGCCCGCGCTTGTATTCAACGCAGCCGCTTAGCTCATACAAACGCCAAAGCGCGTCGGGCTTGCCGACGCCGTCGCCCTGATACGGCGTCAAATCCCACGTCGGGTTGTCGCCGTTTGTGGTATAGCTCGCTATAACGCTCGGCTCGCATTGCGAGCAGTCGTCGGAGCATTTGGATTTTAGCCGAATCATTCGCCGCCTTCCCCCGACTTTACAAGGAAGTATTTTACGGTGGAAGAGCCGCCGTCGCAGACCTCGCAGGGTTCGGAATAGAACGCCGCGCCCAGATTGTTTAGAGTGTTTTGGTCGGCAAGAATCGTGATTTCCGCGCTTTCGCCGTTTGGCAAAACAAACTGGATATTCGTAGGTTTCCAGCCCGTATCGACCTGCCTTGACCCCGTCGAAAACACCTGCGTTTTGCTCATCATATTCGTCGACGGGTCGAAATAGTAAATGTCGGTCATAATGTTGCCGCCGTCGATGTGCTGCAAAACTTTGAGGGTTGCGAGATTGCCGTTTGCGTCCATCACGGCGACGTTTACGGCGGAATCAATCGTGCGCTTCACATAGTCGACGTTTTGGCGCATACTCGCCATTACGGATTCTGCGGAAGACATTCTATTTTCGATGTTGCCCATTCGCGATTCGAGCGAGGCGACCGCCGAAGCAAGCGCGGAAGTGTCGGCGGAATCTCCCTTTTCGCCGCGAGGCCCCTGAGGTCCCATCGGACCTTGCGCGCCCGTGTCGCCCTTATCCCCTTTGTCTCCCTTGTCGCCTTTCGGGCCCTGCGGGCCTTGAGTTCCGCCGCCTCCTCCCGCAGGACCTTGCGGCCCCATTGGTCCCGTATCGCCTTTTTCGCCTTTCTCCCCGCGTTCCCCCTGAATTCCCTGAGGACCTTGCGGACCGACTGGGCCTTGGTCTCCTTTCTCGCCCTTGGGCAGGTTGTTGATAGCAGCCCACAGTTGCGAAATCTGCGCCTTTATGCTTTCGTCGGTATCGGCGAGGGCTTTCAGAGATTCCACAATAGCCTTTATTTGCGATTCGATTTCGTCGACGCGTTTTTCGAGCTGTTGGCGTTTGTAAAGTTCGTCGTTGGTAAGCGTATTGAGTTCGGCGATTAGCGCGCTGTGCTCGTCCCACAAGGCTTTTAAGTTTGAAAGCTGGTTGCGGATTTCGGTGTCGTCATACGCACCGCTATCGACAATCTTTTCGACGATTTTATCACCCGTTTCGCCTTTCTCGCCTTTTTCGCCACGGTCTCCCTTGTCCCCCTTATCGCCCTTGTCGCCTTTTTCTCCCTTTTCACCGTCCTTGCCGTCTTTCCCGTCTCTGCCCGCAGGGCCCGCAATCGGCTGGCTCGGCGTTCTGCCCGCAGGCTGTTGCGGGTGTTCGCCGACGTAAAGCGCGTAGAAAGTTTTCGCGTTTTCCTTTTCGCCCGTCGAAAACTTTATGCTGTAAAAATCCTTTTCGACCGCGCCTCCGCAGTCTTTCAAAATCTTTTCGGAGAAGACAAGATAGCGCAAGCCGTCGGTTTCGTTCCAGATGACATCGCCGCTTTTGGGCGTTTTTTGGAAAGTTTTGAAGGCGTTTTCGATATCGAAGCGGATTGTAGCCGAATCGGGGAACTTGATGTCGGGCAATTCCTCGGTGTCTTTTGCCGTGTAGACTGCGAGCATCGACTTTTCCATTTCGGAGAATTCGTCGCCGAAGGAGATTCGCCACGCCTTGGAATTTTTCGTTATCAGCGTATCCAGTATCGTAAGCGTAGTTCCGCCCGCGCTTCTATTCATTGTGTATCCTACGCCGTTTTGCAGGCGCGAAGCTTCAATCATTGCGCAGATGTCGTTTAGCCGTTCCGCCGTTACCTGTTCCAAGAGCGGTAGCCCTGCGCGGAATCGCGGCAGTTTCTGGTTTCCGATGTCGTTTAGCATTTTTATTTGTATATGTATTTATTCCAGCCGTTCGGGCCGCTCAAAAGATAGGTGACGGAGACTTTGTATTTGCCGTCAGCCATTTTGTTGTAGGAAATTCCCGTGCACATCCACTGGCGGTTTCCGCCGACTGCGGGCAAGCCGCTGCCGCCGCCGATTGAGCCGATTCCGCCGAGGCTCGGCATTCCCCTTGAAATATAGCCTACCGCCGCAGAATACGACGGCACGAGGTAGCTTTTTACGCCCGCCATTATTTTGCCGCCCTGCGTTTTGGAATTCCAGCCGACGAATTTGCCGTCGTCGTCGAATATTCCGCAGTTGGGCTTGTCTGGGCTTCCCGCCCATCTCTCGAAATCAGGGTGGCTTTCTATCGGCTCTTCGCGCATCGTGCAGGAAACTTCGACGGTGTTTTCGGAGGAATCTTTGTTCGAATCCCAGACGAATTCCGAACCCTCGTATTGGGCGGTTATTATCGCGCCTTCGCCGTGCCGCTTAATGCCTACCGACTTGCAATACAAATCCGACCAAATCGGGTGCGGAGACTTGTTTACAATCGGGCAATGCGCAAGCGCCGCCGAATACGGATAACAAAACCAAGTGGCTGAACACGTCGCGACAGAATCCGCCGAGACAATTCTCTCGCCCGAATCCCTCAAAAAACACACCTCGCCGTCATGCAATCTTACCCGCATATAAAGAATTCGGCTTGTCAAAAAATCTATCTTTTGTAGATTGAAAGCTATTAATATGAAAACGTCGGGAGTAGCCCCAAGATAACGAAGTTTATATGAAGCATATTGAATTGTTTTGGAACTGGTTGTATTTTTGTGTTTACGAGTGGAACAAAATAACCCAACTCGCAATAAACAGGTTTGCAGAAGCTTTGGTGTCTTGTTTCGTCCCAAATGCCAAACGTTATATAAGAATGCCTCTATTGCAGTTTTGGCTACTGCAAACAACGATTTCTGACGTAATGATGTTGGCTTTTACCGCTCTGTTGGTATGGACATTGTTCAATTTTGCATCTATCTTATACCCTCGCGTTTCCTTAGTGCCTTTAGACAAGTGGACTTTTTGCTTAATTACGGGAATTCCTTGTTACTTAATAAATCATTTGCTCTTATGGAGAAAAGATAAATACCTTAAGTACTTCGAGAGGTTTTCAAAGACATCGCCTAAGCTTAAACGTGTATGGCTATTTATCTCCATTCTCTTTCTACCTCTTGCTTGGCTGATGTTTATATACAGTATGATGATTATGTAAGCTTAGATTTGTAATTGAAATTACTTCATCAACAGCTCCGATTTTCCCGACTGGTGTTCGGTGTTTTCGGCTATCTTTTGGAGAAGTTTCGACTGGCATTTGGATTCCGAGAGCTGCTTTGCGGTGATGTCGTAGCGGGCTGCGAGAAGTCCGCCTCCGCCGATTTTTGCAAGCGCCGAATCGTTGTGGTTTGAGAGCGACTTTTCGAGCTTCCGCTCTTTTGCCGACTTTTTGATTTCGGGAGATTCGTCCGCCTTTCGGTATTTTGCCTTGCGCGCATTTTCCGCCGAAACCGCCAACTGCTTCTCGGCATCGCGGGCTTGTTCTACATATTTTAGCTGTTCTTTATACCAATCAACCGATTTCGAAGTTAGCAAATTTTGGCGGTTGCGCGAATTGTTCCTATTCGACGCATCGGAAACTTCTTCGGCAAAAATCTGTCCGAAGCTTTTGTTTTTGTCTTTCGCGGAAAGTCGGTTTGCCTCGTCTTTTAGTTCTCGCAAGCCGTCAAGCGCGCCATTTATCGCGTTTTGCCAACTCTCGGAAAACATTCCAACAAACTTCCCCAACGCGTTCCCCACAGTCTCGATAAACCAAACAAAGACGTTGCGAATGGGAACAACAAAGCCCGAAAACGCGCTGTTTATATATCTAAACACGCTCGAAAACACCGCGAGTATGTAGTTTGAAATATCCCGCAGCGCCTCCTCGATAAATTCTCCCGCTTGGGTAAACTTCATACCAATCAAAAGCCCCCATTTTTGCCGACCGATTGCGGAAGCAATATCGGCGAGAAACCCTCCGAATCCGACTATGATTCGGTTTTGCCATTTGTCGATTTCGTCTCCCGCGCGGGCAAGAGCGGCAAGCGTTTCTTCGTCCATAACGTTGCCGGCTTCGATTGCCGACTGCGTTATGCTTTCCATTCCCTGCGTCGCCACTTTATCCAAAACCTCCAAAAGCTGCGGGGCGGTCTTTTGCCCCAATATAGTGGAAATGTCGTTTAACGCCGTAAGCGATTCGCCCGAATTTTTAAAGGCGCGTCCCAACATTTCAAAACGCTTTTCGGGGGATTGGTTGGCAAAATTCTTCAAGTCTATGCCGAGGCGGTTTAAGGCGTCGCGGTAGGTGTAGTTGCCGTCGCAGGCGTCAATCGTGCGCTGGTTGAGCGTTTGCAGAGTCTGGACGAGCTTCGATTCTTCAACACCCGCAAGCTTTGCGGTGTAGGCAAGTGCCTGAAATTCGCTTTTGCCCATTCGCAGCTGGTTTGCCATATCCTCGACGTGCCCGCCGAATTCGATTGTCTTTTGAGTGAACGCGGAAATCCCCGCAATCCCCGCCGACACGCCCAACGCCCCGAGAATCTGCGACCCGATTCCCGAAAACATACCGCCGACGGACTTTTTAAAATTCCCCGCAGCCATTCGACACTGCGCCAGCCCAGTCTTAAACCCAGCGGAGTTTAGCCCGATTTTTGCAAGAATGCTACTTGTTGCCATTTTTAATTTCCTCGATTATGCGCTTTTCTGTGTCCGACTGAATTTGAGCCACGCCCTCCTGTTCGGCAAACACGGCGCAATACCAGAGAAGCTCGCCAAGCGGCATATTCCAAACCTCGTCAAGCCTCAGCGAAGTTTTTGAAAGAAGCAACATAGCCCGCGAGAGTATCCAAGGTGCGTTGAGCGTGGTTTCCGAATCGATTTTATCCCAGAGTTCGGGGACGGCAACAAAGTCCGTCAGATACGAAAGAAACGCCGTTAATCCGCGTCTGTATGAATGGAATTTCATTCCAAGATACGGGCGTTTCAGGCTTTTTAGAATATCGTCCGCCGAGCAAATAATAACGGCTACCTCTAAATCTTGGCGGGAAATTTCCGCTTCCTCGCCGTTTACAAGGCGCATTATCGGCGAATTTACCGCCTCCAAATACAAACAATGCTTCAAGCAAAAAGGCTTCAGGCGTTTGCCCAAAGCCGTGTGCGAGCAATTTATAAAGGCTTCGTAGAAGTCTTCCATTACCCGATTACCTCCATCGGAACTTCGGGGTAGTATGTGCCCTCCAAATCCCATTTTTCAACGTCCTTGCGGGCGCGGGATTTTTTAACAGACTTTACGATGAACTCGAAGTTCTCGCCGATTTTAAACGAATCTCCTGGAAGCGGCGCGGTTGCTCCTACAAGCGGAATCACGCTTGCCGTGCGTTTGTGTCGAATACCGAAGCCCGAAAAATGCGCAACTACGTTGTTGTTTTCGTCTTCAACTTCAAGCTCTTCGCCCTCGATAGTCTCTTCGGTTGCGTCGACAATATAGCCGTCAAGCTTTTCAACGCCGAACGAAATAGGCTGTTTTGTCCCTCTTAGTTTGTATGGATTGCTCATACAAAAGGGAACAATGTCAAAAATCTATTCGAAACTAAAAACTGTTTGTAATGTTTTTTGCGTGTGAAAAAGTCCAATTATCACAAAAGGATTTGGAGCTTTGATATTTTGGTTTTTATTCACAGTGCCTAAAAAGAAAGTACAATCTTGTTCCTTATATATAGATGTATATTTATCAATTACCGCCTTAACCGCTTGTTCCTCTGATTTTGTTGAATTATAGACATTCCAATACAACGCACCGACTTCCCAATCTTCTATCATCATATTTGATATTTTCCCTTTTATATCTTCTAATTTAAATTTAAACTTGTATGGAAGTTTTCGTAAATTTGAAGCCCTAAGATGTGAATCGGAAAATAAATCTTCTTGGCAAAATTCTCTGCGCAATTTTGACTGTTCTTCGGGAGTCCAATCTCTTTCTTTTACTGGCTCTACATAGAAATCAAGTATTTGCGTTGCCTTAAATGTCGCTAATGAAATCTTAAATTCTCTTGCCAATTTGAAGATTTCTTCAAAATCATTATAAGTTCTCGTGTTTTTGAATATAATATCTTTTCGTGCATCTGAGGAGCTCGGTATTATATTTCCCAATTTCATTGTTCCTGCTTGCGGAGAGAAACTTTCAGGACGTCTATCTGAGGAAGAAGCTGGTCTTTTTACAACATCGACAGTAATCCACTGGTATTTTTTAAATTGTTTGTATTCGTCCGATACCCTAAAAGGTATTGGATATAATCTAATCCACCCTTCATTTTCAATAATCCCTGCGGTACAAACAGTCTCAACATATGAGGCTGATGGATTTGGGTAAGTTTTAACCGTTATAAAAATCCTTTTCTTACTTACTGACATGACGTAATCGCCTTTACATCGTTTTCTCTGTATTCAAGAATTCTATTAACGATACGCGTCCTATGGCATTGATTAGGATTTTTTTCAAAGCATAACAGCGCAACCGTTCCAAATTTGTCAAGAAAAGAGGAAATTTCTTCTATGTATGAAAAATTTTTAGATAAAATATTTTTTTCATAGAAACAGAAAAGATTATCGTAATCTTCCTGAGAAACCAACTTCTGTCGCATGTTTGACGGAATTCCTAATTCGGGAAAATGATAGTAAGTTATGTGCAATTTTTCCAAGGCAAATGACAGAGCAGATTTCGAAAATCCTTTTTTGCGGCTTATTGGATTTTTTCTAACATCACATAAAACTTTTACTCGATTATCCAAAAGCATTTTTATATAATCGTCTATTGTGTATCCTTCATATCCGATACTTACAATTTTTTTGTTGTCTATTTCGTTTTTTAATTTTCGCTTTAACTGTAGTATCGGTTTCTGCTCTTCTGGAGATAATATCTTATCCAAAATTACGCTATTTATAGCATAATACGGATGAGTTTGGTATACATATTTTATGATTTCAGATTCTGTAAGTGTTCCAAAACGACGAGTTAATTTTTCTATGGCTTCCGAATCAAACAGATCTATATCGACGGTTTGTTTTCTTCCCTTGTCTGACAGTTCCCACAATTCGTTTTTCTTCAAGTATCCGTCCTGAATAAAACTTTCTTGGAGGGTTGCTAATTCTTCGGAAAAACACCCATAGCGAAAAGGAATGAACGTAAACAACGAAGAATCATTACGTTCGCAAAACAAGAATACAAGCTTTTGCATGTACTTTCGGGACAATTTCCCTCCAAAGGCCGCTAAAAGACCTAATACGACTTTATACTTCCTTTTCATTATAGTCATGTATGATGTCAAATATGTTTAATTTGTCGAGCTGATTTTTTTCATAGGGATTGAAGAATTACCCGATATGCCAAAATTATTCCCATATTGTTGTCGTCTCTGGCGTCTGTTTCGTTTTCGTAGTAGATGGCGTTTATTAGGATATTGTCTTCCGCGTAGGAAAAATTCTCGAAAGCCGACATTACCGCGCGAATGCGCTTGAAGAGTTCGGGGTATTCAATGTCGTGGGCGGAATCGGCTATTGCGACGCTTACATCGGCTTCAAACATTCCGTCGGTGGATTGCAAATCGCCGAACGGGCGGAGTTCGCCGACATCGAGGCTTATATACGGAATGTGCCTGTCGTTCGTGGAATGTCCGCGAACAAGCATTGTTTTAAATTCCGCAGGAAGCGAAGCTTTTAACTTCGAATAGAGTATGTTTTCGAGTTTTTCGCGCATTAGAAAATCCTTCCAGATTTATCCATCAGACGTTTGATATTTTTTCCCATAGCCTTTGTTTGTGCGATGAATGCGCGGCGTAAAATTCTTGCGGGAGTGCCTCCCTGCGGGAATGTCGAAACCTTGTTGATTAGGGTAAAGAATGGATTGTCTCCCTTGTTGCCGTCGACAAATCCGCCGTATTTTGTGCCGTGGCGCGAAACGAAATTCGGGGCTTTGCCTCCCAACTTCACAAGTGCCGCAAGCCAGCCCGACTTTGCAACGCCCACTTGCAGTTGAACCTTTTTGACGTATTTTTTAAGTTCGCCTTTGCCAGCTACGGCGTAGGAAGTCCGCCAATTTTTCGGGACTCTTCCGCTTCTATTGATTGCCGCCTTGTGGATATTGCGGACTGGCTTTGCGAAAATGCGTTTGTATTTAAAGACGGGCATTTGAAGCCTATTCGGGTGGTTTTCGAGAGCCTTTTTTACGCCCTCAAAGTTGCCCGCGCGCCACATTTTATCCAAAGACTTGTCGTTCCATTTTGTATTGCTTAGGTCTGCAAACACTTTGCCGATGTCCCGCGCAACATTGCGCTTGCCTATTGACGCTGTTTTGGGCGGGGTAAATTTCACAAGTTTTTCGCCGACAATGCGCGACTGTTGCCGAATTACAAATTGCCAATCCTTGCGGCAGGCGACTTTGTATTTTGCAAGTGTGTTTTCAAAGTCTTTTGTAATGATTTCAAAATTCACGCTCATTTGTCGATCGATTTTAGGGTTATTTCAACTTGCCCTCGATTTGTGCGAACAGACACCCAATGTATACGGAATTGTCTGCCGTTGTATTCGACAACTTCGCCGATGTGGGGATATTCGCCGTCGAGTTCCGACTCCAAGAACTTCATATTAAAAGTGGAATCGGGAACAAACCCGCCAGATTCCAATTCGACCGCCTCTTGACCCTCGGCTATTATCGCGTTCATAACGCGCCCGCGCCAGATAACAGGCTGCGAAAACGAAGAAAAGATTTCCTCCAACGCCGATTTAATTTCACTAAAAAAGTCCATATAGCAAAGCAGAATGTCAAAATTAAAACCGCGCGGATTATGCCGATAAAAGGCTTGACTATAAAACAAATGTAAAACACTATAAAACAAATGTAAAACACTATGAAACGTATGAAAATGGTAGCCACAAGAGAACTTGCCACAAATTCGGGCAAGGTTATGAAGGAAGTCGACAAAAGCGGGTTCGTAGTCATCACAAAGGACGGCAAGCCGCGTTCCATTCTAATATCGACAACGGAGGATACTCTGTTGCCCGATATCCGCGCTGTCGTTCATATGAAATTCAAGCAAATGCTCTTGCGTAGCCAAATGCGCGCGGTAAAGAACGGAACTTCCAATATGACGATGGAGGAAATTGACGCCGAAATCGCCGCAGCGAGAAAAGAACGCAAGAACAGAAAATGAAGACTTTTGTAATTGATACAAATGTCGTTGTTTCGGCGTTTTTGAGCACAAACGGTTCGCCGCATTTGCTGATGTCGAAAATGGGCGAAAATTTTACAGCGGTTTACGACAACCGAATAATCTGCGAATATCTCGAAGTTTTGTCCCGCCCGCGATTTCACCTCACCGAGGAATGCGTAAACATATTTCTTGTGGATTTAATGGGAACTGACCCGATAGAACCCGTGCATATTTCCGAAGAACTTCCCGATATTGACGACAAAATTTTCATAGAAGCGGCACTTGCAACGCAGGATAAAATAATCGTTACGGGAAATGCAAAACACTATCCCAAACCGCTTATGAAAAAGCTCGGCATAACGGTTCTTTCTCCCGCCGAAGCGTTGGAGTTTTTGTAAAGGCAAACGAAATTGGGGATAAGAAGAGTGGACTCATTCAAAATTTCAATATTTGAAAATGAAACACAATCGAAATTTCCTTCATTCAATACATTATCAAAAAAGGAAAGCGAATCGATTACAAGAAAACTGTCGTTGCGTTATAATTTAGATATATCTGATTTTAACAAAGTTCAGGAAGCTGGAAAATATATTGAAAATACGGACGCAACATCAGAAGACTTTTCTATCAAGTCTTTGAATCTACTATCTGACCAATCCGATAATATAATCGTTATATGGGGTTATGAATGCCCTATGGATATTTTTAATTATGCGGATTTCTGCGACTATTTTAAGTATATTTGGTATCCATCATCGGACGATATTCTAATAACAAATGACTCCCTAAATGTGCTGTATTTGATTAGGCACGATGGGATTATATTTCAGATTACACCAACTTCTGCGAAAAACTTTCGAGTATCATAGCAAATGAAAATCGTATAAAAAAGAGAGTTTCCTTGCGAAAGCTCTCCGAATGGAATCGTATTCAAAATTCTATGCCGAACCTTTTATCAGGCCTTTTTCGACGAGGGCGTCTCGCAGTTCGTTTACAAGCACGGTAAGGGCGTTAATCTGCGTAACAGCCGCATTGTATTCAGCCGCTGTCGGAGCTTCGCCCGCCGCATTCGCAATTTCAGCAGTCGCAACATTTGCTTGAGCCGCGCCTTTGCGCTGAACGGTAGGCGTCGCGCCGAAAAAGCCCAGTTTTTGAACTGTTCCGTCCGCGCCGTCGTCGCAAATTTGCAAACCGCCAGCGTGAGTGTGTTCGGGTCTGATTCTTAAAATGTCGTTTTCTCTCATCTTCTACTCCTTTGATGTTTTTGAAGTTTTGGAAACTTTTGATTCTTTTGAAACTTTGCGTTGCTTAATCTTGCCCATAGAACGGCTCCAAACCTCGACTTCGGTATAGCCGCCTTTCAGGGTTTTGAAAATTTCGCGCTGTTTGGCATAGGAAACATCGGGCGTTGCCAAAATTTCCGATGTTCCGTTTGCCTTATATGCCACAGTTATAAACGAGTTCATTATTCCGAAACTATGCGCTTTAATGCTTTGCTTTCGCCAACGCCGAAACCGTAGTTGCACTCAATGATTTCCTTTGAAGCGTCCGTGTCGGCGTCGCCCCAAGCGCGGTATTCAAGTGTAAGCCCAGTTTGCTGGTCGGTGTAGGTCGTGTATGTCGAAAGTTGCTTCATAACGTTTGCGGTGGGCTGAATCGGCGCAAGGGCAACCATTATCGCCGACGGATACACAACAAAGCCCTGCAACTTTTCGTTGTTGTGCGGAAGCCTGTTAAACTTGGAAAAGCTAAATCCCAAAAGGTTCGGCAGCTCGCCCAACGCGGAAAAACCGAAGTTTGCAAGCCCGCCAGAAGTTTTGATGTCCTTTTTTACGTTCGCCATATACGACGATTTCAAAAGTATTCCGCGCGGAGAATCGGGCCATTCAAGCTCGTCAATCTTCGTTTCAAGGTCGATGATGTCGTCCGTGTCGAAGTCCGTCGCGTTTCTTATAAGAATCGCCTCTCCGAAATTCGCCTTGGTGATTACCGACAAAATGTCGAGCAATACGTCTTCGGCAAGCTTCGCGCCCTTGAGCCTGCCCAATGTAATCGGGTCGAAATACGGCTGGCGCGCCTTTTCTTCGGAAGTGTAGGTAAGCGACTGGTATTTGCGCCTGTCCACCGTGATTTTGCGCGACTGCATATCGCCCTTGTCGAACTTATACGTTCCGTCAAAATCCTTGCTCGCGCTCGTAGCAAGCGGGATATACGGAATGTCGATTTCGTTGTTGCCTTCGAGCGGAACGTTGCGAAGAACCGTTGAAAACAGCCCAAGCGGAATGAGCTTGTGCTTGAATTCCTCCATCGCCGACTTCAAAATCAGCGAACGCCTTAACGCTACGGGAATAGTGTTCACTTAGCACGCTCCTTTCATTGCCGACATAATGCGGTCGTAGTTTTTCTCGATGAGCTTCGCCTTTTCGATTCCGTGGGCGGCGTCAATGCGCTTTGCAAGCTCTTCAAGGCTTTCATTGTTGCTACTGTTGGAAACGTCGACAATCGGTGAAACTCCGCTTTGAGCCGCAACTTTTGCGACTTTTGCCGAAACCTCTTTGTCGATGTCTCGGTGCTTTGCTTCGAGCGCGGAGAGTTTTTCGTTTGCCGAATTATGCGCCGACTTTTCGGCGGACAATTCGTTTTCGAGTTCGCAGATGCGCGCCTTTGCCGCTTCCAAATCCGAAGCAAGATTCGTATTTTCCGCCGAAAGCGTCTCGATTTTCGCGATGGCATCGGCAAGTGTTTTTTGTTTAGATTCGTCCATACTTCTTAGCAAGTTGTCAAAATTTTGAGTTTATTGTAGGCGGTTTTTTCGTCGCAGATTTCGTCTACAAGTCCGTGCTTTAACGCATCAGCGCCCACAAACGCCTGTCCGCGCATATCATCATTTGCAATTTGCCTGTTTGCCAAAACGTGCGATTTGAAAAGCTCGAAATACTCCTGCGTTTCGGCTTGCAGGGCGGCGCGTTCGGCTTCGTTCTGGCTCGGCGGATAGCCCGCCGTTTTGAGCGTTCCCTCGCGGTTTGTGATGTAGTCGGGCTTTATCCCGAGCGACTGCCAAAGCCCCGAAACATCCATTAGCGGAAGAATTGTTCCGATACTGCCAACGGTTGAATCTGCCGAAGCGCAGATGTAGGACGCGCCCGAAGCTATCGCGTATGCCGCCGAGCAGCACATTCCGTCGGTGTAGGCGAATACGGGCTTTGCGCACTGCGAAACGGCTTTTGCCACTTTGTCGTTCCCGCAGGCGTGCCCGCCGCCAGAATCTATTTTCAGGAAAATCGCTTTCGCTTTTTCGGAAACGGTTTCGATGTCGCGCAGAATTTCCGCGTAGTCGGTTCCGCCGTAGCCCGCCACAAAATACGGGGCTTCCTTGTTGAAAAGCGTTCCGTGAATTGAAATATGCGCAATTCCGTTTTCGTCTATTGAAAGCGGGCTTCGTTGCGGGACGAATTGCGAGAATTTCTCCCGCCAAGTTTCGAGTGAATTTCCGCCCGAAGCCTCCGCAAGTGTTCTAAGCGAAAGCGCAAGAAACGTTCCAGCGTGGATATTCCACGGTCTGCAAATGCCGTTTAGAAAAATGTTATTTGTCATCGGATTTTTCGATTACCTGTGTGCCGTTTACCTTGTAGAGCATATAAAGCGGAATCGGCTCGCTGTCGGGGATTCCAGCCAAGCGCATAATGAAGCGGGCGTTGTCGGCGCGCGTGCGCATTTCGTCCTCGAAATCCTGCCCGCATTCGGCGAAGCTTTCTTCGAGCGTCTTCAAGCCCATTTCGACATTTGCGCGGTTTTGCTGTTCCTCTCGTCCCGCGTCGACGGTGAGTTTGCGCGGGTGAGTCCAAGAGCAATACCACCACCAATTTTGGGCGGGTAAAGTTCCGCTGTCGATTGCCCAGCCGATAACGAAGAACCATACGGCATCGTTGAAGCGTTCGTCTATGATTTGCGCGATGTCGTCGATGTATCGTTGTGTTTTCGAGGCAATGAGACGCACCGAAGCTCCGCCGATTTTCGACGGGTCTATGACAAATTCGTAGGGGAGAACGCCGAGACTTCCAGAACGGTCAAGTTCCGTCAAAAAGCCCGAAAATGTGGGAGACGGAGTATTGCTTTCGTGAACGTCTATGCTTTCGTCGGGGTCGATTCGGATATTTTTGCCACCCAATATTCGGTTTAGTGTTGCCGTAGACGTGCCCTCTGGGCGGTTGCCTACGTCAACTTTATAGTCTCCGTCAAGCGTCATTCCCTGACCGCCTTTCAGGATATGGACGATGTCGGAAATCGCCTTCACTTTCTTTTTTTCGAGAGCGAGAATTTCCTTTCTGTCGATTACGTCGTTTATCGAATGTTGAATTTGCGGGTAAGCCCGCGCCTGCGAAACGCGTTCAGGATCGAAGATATGCAAAACTGCGTTTGCGGGAACTTTGGTGGTTTGCGAATCATCGCCTACAACGAAGTAGTAATTTTTAACCCTCCCGAATTTGTCGAACTCCATTCCGTCAACAATGCGCCCGCTATCAGAGTCGCTTGGCGACATTAGGCGGTGGCTTTCTATTAGCTGGATTTTGGGAACGCCGAAGCTGTCGAATGTTTTTATTACGAAGATTTCGCCGTCGACGATAAGCGCGCGCAGAATCATCGACTGGCATTCGCGCCAAGAAAAGCGGTTTGTGATGTCGCAATGTCTGCTCCATTTGAAGAAGAAATCCTCCGCCTGCTTATTCCAAGCGTGGTTGTCGGATTTCGCGTTAGGGTAGATTCCCTTGCCGATTCCGTAGACTTTCAAATCGCGCAGAATTCCACGAATGTGCCCCGAATTCTTTTCGAGGTATCTGGCTTTGCGGACAAGTTCGCTTCTTGTGCATGAGGGCAGTTCCGCGCTCGCGTCCGTAGGGTTCAGCGTGTTTGGGTTGCCGCGCGAAAGCGAAACCTTTGCAGACTCGAACGCGTGCCCGATTCCGTAGAACATATTGGCGATTTTCCTCCGTAGCGTCATTGGATAACTCCTCCTACTACGCCGCTAAGGGAAATTCGGCGGTTTGTTTTGGGGTATTTTTCGGGCGCGAGAAGCTCCAACGCGTCCATTATGCCGTTGAACTTCTTCTCGATTTCCGAAAGCGCGATGCGTGAATACGAGCTTCCGCTATCGGAAGCCGATTGAAGATACTTTTCGCGCTCGGCTTTTACCCGAACAAGCAAAGCCTCAAGCTCCGCCACAGTATACCCGCGTGTGTAAATGTAATTGGACATGATAAGAATAAAACTTGTCAAAAAAATTCGAGTAATTTACATGTATCCATTGAACTTAAATAATGAAATGAATGTATATATATTGGGAGCTGGAGCATCTAAGTCTTATGGTGAATCCTTATCTGGTCAAAAAATGCCATTGGCAACAGAGGTTTTTTCTACCTTTGAAAAATTAAATATATCACAAAACCCTTGGGTTATAATCGGTGACATCGTGAATTATTTACATAAGACCAGAAATGTTCCTATCGAATCAGTTTTTAAAGGAGATTTAGATATTGAGAAAATTCACTCTGCGATTGAATATAAAATGCTTACCTTAATTGAAAAGGATCAAAATTGCGAACATATTTCCAGCGAGTTGCTTATATTGACAAAAACTTATCAACAATTGGTTTATTTTTTTTCATCGATTATAAATGAAATTCAAAATGGACCAACATCAAAAGCACATAGATTATTTTTAAAAAAAATAAATACAGATGATACTATAATAACATTTAATTGGGATACTTTATTGGATCGAGCCTTACAAGAAGATACTGATTGGGAAACAGACTTTGGATATGGTTTTTCGCCTTGTGGTATATATCGAGATAAATGGCTGTTGCCTCAAAACAGCTTCAAACAATCCCCAAAATTAATAAAGTTACATGGCTCAACAAATTGGCTCACTTCTCCTATGTACTATGATCAAGAAGCAAAAGATTTTAAACTAATACAAGAATCTCCAAATGATTCAGTTTGGATATATGAATACGCAACTAAACCTTATCCTGCGTACGCGGGTAGATATATGGAAGGATATGCTCCTTTTTCTATGGGATATTATCCCCCAAATATTTTATCAGACAAAGGAAAAACAGCACCTAAAGATCGGCTTATTATCAGGGTAAGACCGAAATTTCCTTGGATTCCTGAAAGTAATTATCCTAGTGATGGAATGCCAAGTACTCCACTGATTATCCCTCCAGTCAAAAATAAAAGTTATAATTTTTGGGGCAAATTATTTAAAAATTTATGGGAATATGCTGAATCTGATTTAAGTAAAGCAGAATCAATATATGTAATTGGATACTCTTTCCCCATCACTGATATAAGAGCAATTGATTTATTAAAAAAGGCTTTTTGCAAAAAGACTAAATATCCAAATATAATCATATTAAATCCAAATCCTGTACCTGTGAAAAATTTGTTTAGAGAAAGGCTAGGAATCCCAAATAAATATATAAAAATAATAAAAGATTATTTTCGAGGAGAAATTATTTAACTATATAAACCATTGTTCCCCACAATCTTCAACATCAACGCTCCTGCGCAGTTCATAGCTTCGCAGTCGAGGTAGTGGTTGGGGCGGTTGCCGATTTGCTCCCATATCCACGAGTTGCCCTTTTTAATGCGGTGTTCGGACTCCATTTGCTTTAAGTAGTCTTCGGAAATATCCGTCGGCACTTCCCAAGTTGCGCCGTCGGCAGGATTCTGGTTTCGCCTGATTCTCGCCAAAGTGTCTTTTACGTTGAGGTTGCTCCAAAAGTGCATACGGCACTTAACGTAGCGCGAAATAAATATGTGCTTTACGGGAGAGTAAAAGCGCAAAACCGTCTTGCCGTTCGGAAGTCTGTGAAAGAAGTTCGCCCTGTTGTCGCCCATAAGCGCAATCCAATTCCGCTCCCCGCAATGCTTGTAGACTTCAAACGAATTATACCCCGCGTCGACAAATACAAGGTTGTCCAAAATTTTAAAACGCTTTTGGATTTCCTCGATGTCTTCCCACGTCAGTACCTTTTCGTGCCATAGAAGACGACTCGAACCGTTAATGCTCCAAGCGCGGACAACCAAGTAAAAGCAGTTCATCTGAACATCAACCGACATTATGCGAAGCGGCGCGATAACCTCGTTTTCGGCAAAAGGCGGGGCGATGATTTCACCGAGCTTGTTGAAGCCCGCTTCCTCATCCCAAACGTCCCCCGAATTATAGCTGCCAGAGGCGATTTCAAGGCGGTAGTCTTCGGCAAATTCCCTCCAAGCAAGAGCAAGGCGTTTCTGGTAGAATTGTTGCAGCAAAGAGCTGTCGCCCTTTCTTGCGGCAATTTTCGCGCGAAGGTAAAGCTCGGCAAGCTTGCCCCAACTCATCGAAGCGAGCGCATTCCAATGGAAGCCCACGTTTTCTTTTGAAGCATTCGGATTGAGCGCGATAAACTTTCCGTCCTTGTTGAGAATGCGCCTCATTCTGTCGGAATCCTCAAAATACTCCCCGCATTCGGGACATTTCAAGGCTGTTGAATGGTTGATTTTTGAAAAGTCGTATTCGCCGTTTTCGTCTTTGCAGTCGTCGTCCCACTCGATGTTTTCCCACTTGTAGGGAATGTATTTGCCGCATTTGGGACACTTGTAGTGCCATTCGCGCATATCGGTTGTTTCAAATTTGCGGTGGGTGTCGTCGTTCTCCTCTCCGCCTTGACTCATAAACACGCATTTGCCGAGCCACCCGAAAGCCGTAGTTCTTGCCTCCGCTTCCGCCATATGTCCGACTGGCCATCGCCAAGTTTCGTCTCCGAAAAGCCAGCGGATTGAACGGCGTTGGAGATTGGTCTTGTTATACGCTCCCAGCAGCCAAAGCGTCATTCCGTTTGAAAAGTGGATTGTGCAGTTGCGCTGTTTATTTTTGTTCTTTGGAAATAGCTTTTTTACCGGCTCGCAGCTCTCAAAAAGCTTTTGCAGGCGGCTTTCCGACTCGTCTTTTGCGTCTTCGTCCGTCTGGTCGAGCCAAAGGCAAGGTCCTGGGAGGTTGGCTATTATGTAGCAAAGCGTAAGCTCGGGACTTGTAGTCTTCGAGCTTTGGACGGCGGCGATAATCGAGACAAGGCGGATTTTCGGGTCAACGATTGCCTCCATAACTTCGCGAATCCACGGCGAGTTTTCGCTTCTGAACGGTCCTGGAAGCGGCGAATACGGAATGCTTTTTATATGGTCTTCGCACCAACGCCAAGGCTCTCGGCGGTCGGCGGGCGTCCAAGCGTCTTTGAGAATATCCCGAAGAAGCTTCATTTCGTAAGCAGCCAACCGCAGAACTGCGATTCTTTGAAAACTATTTCCGAATTGAACCCGATTGCGCGGAATTCCGCTTCGTTGTCGGCTACGGTTTTGGGATACATACACCCGCGCAGGGCTTTCGCCTTGTTGATGATTTGTTCTGACGAAAAGCCGTTCTTTGCCTTCATTTCCCAATAGAGCTGTTGCAAAATGTCCTGCATTTGCGATGTTGAGCCGAGAACTTTTTCGACGACAAACATTCCGCCGCAATTTTCAAGGCTGTGGAATATGCGCTTTAACAGCGCGTTCCGCGCGTCTGGGCGCAGGAATTGCAATGTGTAAAGCGAAACTGCGTAGGAAAAATTGGGCAGAACAAACGGCTTTTCGAGGTCGGCAAAAATGATGTCTACGCCTTTTGTTTTCGCCTGATTTATCATCGCCTGCGAATTGTCGTAGCCTATGAGGTGGATCGTTTTCGAATGGCGGCGTTTTATCCTGCGCAGGGTTTCGCCTGTGGAAGCCCCGAAGTCGATTACAGTCGAATTGGGGTATGTGAACCAGTCGGAAAATGTCTCCGCCAAATCCTGAACGTGAACGTAATTGGGCACGCTCTTTCTGACGTGCTTGTCGAATTCGGGCGCGACGTGTTCGTCGAACACCCAGTTGCTCTGTCGCGAAATAATCCTGTCGTCCGTATGCAATTCCATACAAGACGGCGGAATGTCAAAATTTAATATTCCCCGAGAACCTTATCCCAATTCGGAATTTTTGCGTTCTTAAACATACTCTTGAATTGCGGCGGAATAAAATATCCCCTAATTGCGGAGAGATCTTTTACGCAAATTTGGATATGAGTCTCGTTCATAAAAGAAGCCCCTGCGTATAGAGGTTCACCCTCCAAAAACGGAGCTCGAACGACATCAATAAGCGGTTCTTTCTTGGCTTTTCTAAACTCGTTTATCGAATTTATAACCAAGCAGTCGAGTTCGCGAATCTTCAAATAGTCATCGCCTTTTGACGATTTGCGATTTTTGGGCAATTCCAAACCCTTTTCGGCGTAGATTTCCGAAATGTTGTTGTATGCTTCTCTTACGACCTGCCTTGCGCTTGAAATAGTCAAATCAAGATGGTTTTTCAACTCGATTACCGCGCCGACAACACAAGGATGTTCTATTTTGTTGTGAAAAAGTTTGGGATTCGCCGAAACGTATTTTGCCCAGTCATAGGCTCTTTCAATATCGTCTTCCCAAAAATAAACGCCATTCCCAAGCCAGTCGTATGTGTTTCGACTCGGATTCAAACGTCCGTCCAGAACAACGTCATATGCCGTAGTTATATCGCAACCGTGATAGCCAGTAAGTATGAGCGAAGAATTCATTTATTTACTTTTCTTCGCCTTCTTACGTTTATCAAGATCTGGGTCGATAGCCCTTAAAAAAGCGTCGGTCTTACTCCGACTACGGCGAATAATCCGCGCGGCATCTCTGATAACGCGCACTTGACGTTGGATTTCTTCTTCTGTCTGTGTTGCTATCATTGTCATGCCCATAATCTCTTCCTTTTATCCGAATTTGTCAACGGTTTGTTTCTTAAAATCGGCAAAACATAGCGATTCTATATCATGTTTTCCATACATTGCCCGCGTTTTCGGATTGCTTTCAATGCCGAAGAAATCCGCGCCATTTTTGCCGTGTTTCGGGAAGATATACCGCAACAATAGGTCTTCTTTGATTTCGGGTGGAGTAGCGGAAATCTCCGCAAAATATGTTTCCTGCGGGTGCCAATTTGTCTGAGAGAAAATCCTCGCAAGCGTTTGTTCTTTGTATTTGGCAGGTCGCGCAGTAATGAGGATTGCGTATTTATCCCGCAAGAAATCCACAAGCCACTGGCGGTATGTCTCCCGCTCAATCTGCCTTGAAAACGGCGTAATGCGCGGTTCTCCCCATCTCGGGGAATTTCCAACAAGCGTATAGTTTAAATCAACCAAGTATTTCATAGCGGTGTTTGAATGCCGAAATTGCCTCGTCTACCAATCCCATACGAGAGCCGTCGGGATAAGGCAGATTGAATTCAAATCTCAACGCTTCTTCGAGGCGTTCCCACGGAATGCGTCTGACGTTTTCGCATTTGGCGTTTACGTTGCCCGTCATTTCCGAAATCTGAATGTTTCTAAAAAACGGCGAAAAGAGTTCGTAGAATTCCTTTTTTGTGTGGTATTTCTGGACTTTCGGCTTGTCCTGAAAGTCGCCAATGCGAACTCCCGATTCGTATTCAAGGCGAAACGCTATATTGCCCGCATTCGATTCATTATGAAATGCCTTGCCGTTTACCTGCCTATAACCGGTTTCTGCCGTCGACGAAGCGCAGGCGTAGAGTTTTGTAAACGGACGACACAACGCGGCGCAAATGCAAACTATGTGTTCTCTATCCCTTGCGAAAGGAACTGAGTTTAACACGCTTGAAATGAATATGCTTGTAAATTCCTTGCCATTTGCGACGGCGTTTAGAAATTCCCTCGAAATCTCAAGCGACTTTTCCTTGTCGATTTCGGAAACGCTTATGTGATACGGCTCAAACGGAACACAATCAAAGCCCGCAGACTTCAAAATGTTCGTCTCCGTAAGGTGTCCCGCGCCGAAGTCGAGAATTGAATTTCCGTGCTCCTTGCGCCATTTCGCCTGTTGCGACTTATCGAAAATATCGAAACTGTGGCAGGGCTTATTCCCGTGAACGGCGAACACAAAGCCGTGTCCCAATTCTTCGCGAACTCTGCGGGCGCGTCGGAACGAATTATAGCGGAGCAAATCGGCGTAGCGCGTGTGAATGTCGAACTCCATCGTAAGCAGGTTCATCATAGCGTCGGCAAATTTCGCCTCGTCTTCGGAAATGTAGACCACATCGCAAGTATCTACTTTGAGTTCGGCAAGCATTTCGAGTCTTCCGATTCCGTTTATAACTTTGCCGTCTGGCGTGCAGACAATCGGCATAACAATTCCAGCCTTGCGAAGTGTTCTGGCAATGCTCTTTGCGTATTGAATCCATCGTCCCGAATTTATCCTGCAAAGTTTTGCAACCGACACCTTCGCAGGGTAGGCGCATCTGAAAAAGTCTCTGCTCTCCAACTCCTTGTCTTGAATATTTTCGGCGAGTTCCGAGAGATTTAGACTTTCCAGAATGCGCTTAGCCTTTTCTGGTGTCTGGCAAATGTCGCCGTCGTTAGTGGCGCGGTTAAAGACAATGTTCAACGCCTTGCGCTTCTCCAATTCCATCGGCGGAATCCTGAAAACTGGAACGTTTTTTACGCCCATTCGCGTTGCCACAAAATGGCGTTGGTGCCCCGAAAGAATTTCGCCGTTTGCGTCGGCATATATCGGCGCAATGAATCCCAATTTGCGAAGCGAAAGCTCAATCAAATCAAGCCGCTTCGGGTCGGCGGTTCGCGGGTTGTAGGTCGACGGGTTTACCGCCGAAAGAGGCTCAATTTTTATCATATGGAAAGCCTCCTGCGAAGTTCGGCAATTACCGATTCCTTGTCGAAGCCGACTTCCTGCTTTAATTTGTCAATCCATACACCGAAATCTTCCTGACTTATGCGGAATCGATAGTTCCCAGCCTGAATTGTAACTTCCGATTGGGTAAGCTCCCTTTCGGCTTCGTCTTCAAAATCGGGAGTTTTTTCGTCAAGCAGAGCGTCCAAATCGGCTGGTTCAAAACCTGCCAAGATTGTATCGAAGCTCGTCTCCTTGAAACCGTCTACGATGTCTTGAAGCCCGTTTAGGTCTATGCTCGAAAGCTCCGCCAAGCGGTTGTCGCCGACAAGAACGGCAAGTTCGTTGTCTTCGGAAGAAAATTTTTGAAATTCTACGGGGACGATTGAAACGCCCAATTCTTTCGCGGCTTCGAGTCTGCCGTGTCCAGCCACAATGTAGCCAGAAAGTTTTGAAACCACAATCGGGTGCCGCCAACCGTGGTAGCGGATATTCTGCGCCAGAATCTTTATCTGGTTTTGCGGGTGGGTGTTGGGATTTTTCGGGTGGGGAATAAGTTCGTCAACCTTTACGAGTTTGTCGTAGGCGCACCAAACTTCAATTCCGTCCGCCAAAATGCGTGCTTTGTCTTCTGCCATATATAACGGCGGAAGTGTCAAAATTAAAGCGATATTTTAACGCCGTTTTCGTCGATGGCGGGAGCGGACGCAATTCCGTAATTTGAATATATCGTGCGGGTTTTGGGGTTGCTTTCTATTCCGAAAAGTTCGTCGGGCTTAAATCTTGGAAGTATGTATTTGCGCAAGAGATATTCTTTTTTTAGGTGCGGGAGCGTTTTTATTTCCGCGAAATATGCTTCCCGAGGCTGCCAATTTGTGAGAGCCAAAATCCGTTCGAGCGTCATTTGTTTGTATTTTACGGGGCGCGCCGTTATCAGGATTACATAGCTATCCCGCAAGATTTCAACGAGCCACTGGCGGTATGTCTCGCGTTCTATTTGACGCTCAAACGGTCGTATTCTCGGCGCGTCTTTCTCGCGGTCGACAAGCGTCTGGTTTAGGTCGAGAAGGTATTTCATAAATCCCCCAATCGCCTTTTTACCGTCGAGCGAGTCGGCTTGTGTGGATTATACCGCATATCTTTAACATTTGCGTAGACTTGTGGAGGCTGTTTCGGTGGGCTTTGAACCGTCTTGTGCTTTAAAATATCTCCCTCGGGCAGAGGTCTTTTATTCAGAATTGAATCTATAATTTCACGAAGAACTTCTATTGGGAATTCAGTGATGGTGTATTTGAGTCCGTAGAGGTTCTTTTTGCCGACTTTTTCGCGCAAGAGTCGGTATGCAACATTTCGGCTCGAGCATTGGAATCGCCCCTCATAGCGGACTTTCTCGCCGTCGGTGCAAAGAATGTGGAAAAATCTATCTGACGGCATATTCAACATTCTTTCTGATTCTCGAATTCCACACTTTCA
This sequence comes from uncultured Opitutales bacterium, assembly GCA_934660865.1. Classification (GTDB taxonomy): domain Bacteria; phylum Verrucomicrobiota; class Verrucomicrobiia; order Opitutales; family Intestinicryptomonadaceae; genus CAKUIA01. Next base: position 78,483 of record CAKUIA010000006.1, on the reverse strand, counting down.
TAGCCGTTTCTATCGAGCTATACGCTTTCCCGAATTCCCGTTCGGAATCAGTATCTTTCAAAACCTGTTCTACAAATTTTCTCTCGCCGATTTTCTCAATGAATTGCCCAGTGAACGGTTCTGATTTCATCTTCTCGATTAGTTGCGCTATCCATCGGGATTTCCTTGTTCCGATGTTAAGACTCCTCCAATTATTGTCGGAGGAGGGTTCGTCAATCTTAACGTTTTCTTCGGGAGAGTTTTCTATTTTCGGCTCTTCGGCGTTGTCGGAAATATCGACAGTCCTACTGCGAACAATTACAACTTCTTTTCCGTCGCTTGCCTTTGCGGTTAATACTTTTTCATCTTGGGACTTCTCGGATTTGAATATTTCGGAAATATCGAGCTTTTTTACTTTCAGGATATTGTTCGGTCTGTCGCTTCCTAATTGCCCGCTTTTCGTGAGTCGATGTAGAACCATTTGTTCTTCCGTCTCTTCGATTATCGCCCAATATCCGACAGCCTTTGCGGGGAATTCGTAGCGTTTTGCCTGTTCTTCGGTGATTGTCATTGTATCGTATTGATTCATATATCCTACCTTTATTCCTGTTAGTCTATGTTGCTAATAATAACATAGTTGGATAATATTCGCAACATTTTTCTTCGGTTTTTTATCGTAAAAACGCCAAATAAAACCGTTGCGAATTGTCATAAAATATGGTATAATAACAAGATAAACAACCAACAGAAGGGAAAGGTAAGATACGATGAACCAAAAGTTTGAACTCGGTCAGATTGTTGCGACAACTACGCTTTTCAACTATTGCAAAGAAAAGAGGTTTTTACTGCTTCCATATCTATTGCGCCACGCGAATTGCGATTGGGGTTCGATATGCGAGGAGGATAAGAAAGAAAACTACGAATCATTGAAAAATGCTCGTCGGCTTCTAAGCCAATACGAGCTTCCCGACAAAACGAAAATTTGGATAATCACCGAAGCCGACAGAAGCTCAACTACAATGTTGTTTCCAGAAGACTATTAAGATTCTTCAATATCGACAGGCTCTTTGATTGATTCTGCCGCGACGGAAAGCGCGGAATACGTCTCGTCCAAAACTTCCTGCATTTTCTCGCGAATCTGGATTGCGTCGAGTGTGGTAAGTATCGGCGGAAGTTCGTTTAAAAATCGGCTCTCGAGAATGTTCCTGATTTGCCCGATGTGCATTGTCCAAACCTCGCGGACTTTCTCAATCGGCACATAAGTGCCTTCCATCACTTTCAGCTTTATTTCCGCCTGTTTTACTTCCGCAAGCAGTTTGCGAGACTTTAAAACCTCGTCTTCTGGGGTATCAGCTTCTTTCAATCCGTTCTTCTTGATGAACTGCCGCCATTTGGAAATGTTGTGTTTGCCGTTCGCGGTAGGTTTGGGCGAGCCCTTGATTTTGCGCCAATTACCGATAGTTCTACGCGAAACGCCGAGAATCTCCGCAAGTTCAACGATGGATTCGGCGTACGTTTTGCTAATTTCGGATTCTCCGTTTTGCACTTCGATAAGCGCGCGTTCCGAACTTGTGAGAGTTTTCCCTGCGGCAACTTTCTTTGCGATATTTTGAAGATTGGCTTCAAGAATCCTGTTTTTAATGTTTTCGTCCATATAGGAAAGAAAACTGTCAAAAGTGGGAAATATTTTGCCGATTTCCCACCGATTTCCCGCAATAAAAAAAGCCCGCAAACACCGATTTTACGGCACTTGCGAGCCTGCCATTTCAAAAAAAGTGGGAAATTCAAAAAATACCTGTCGTAAGAAGAAAGCGGTCTGCCGAACGTCCCTGCTATATGTTATTGACAAATAATAGATTTCTTTTTTACAATTGTAAACATTGAAAGGAATACTATATGATTATAAATAAATTTGTTTTTAAAGGTGATGGTTCTTTTGGTACTGGTAATTATACCGACTTGTTACAGATTCTAAAAAAGATTGAAGAAGACAATCCAGGGGAAGAAATCGCAGAAATTCTACTTTTAGTCCCTAGCAAAAAAAATTTCGATGGAACAGATATTTCTGATATTTTAAACAAAATAGACCCAACCTTTTCTAAAAAATTATTAAAAGGAGCTAAAATTAAAATCGGTCGTTTTTCGCTGGAATTAGCCTCTGGTAAATTGATTCCACTCACTGCAAATATTGCGATTGGGTGGAATATTTCTATTAAAGCTATTGATAATCTCGAAAGTAACACAAATTCAAACTACATTAAATCGCTCTATGTTAAACCATGGACTGAGTTAGAATTTAATGAATTAAGAAAAAGAAAATATATTGAAGAATAGAAAATGCAGGGGGCGGAATCGAACCGCCAATCCTCGGGTTATGAGCCCGATGTCCTACCGTTAGACCACCCTGCAAAAGCATTATTCGTCAACACCGTTTTGTAGGTCGAGAAGTTCGTTGTAGATTTCCACCCACGGACGGAGTTCGTTTATCAGAAGCCCGCGAACATTCGGCTGCCAATTTTCAATCGGGTCGTGTTCGGTGCGCTTTTTATACCAAAGAACAAGGGCGTCGATATGTCGCGTAAACGTGATTGTAGCCTCGGATACACCCGCGTTTACTTCATTCTTTTTCGGCTCTGGAATTACCCCCGCCGCAATGTAGGCTTGCGTTAAAGTCTTGGGCGAACCGTCGAGGAGCTTTGAAACGTTTTCGGAAGATGTAGTCGGCAAATCCGAATCCGTATTCGTTTTTGAAGAGTCTTCAAGCTCGCAGACCTTGCGGGAAAGGCGCATATACTTTTGCGCGGTTCTCTCGGAAATATTCGGGCAATTTTCTTTAAGCCAACCAAGCCACGCGCCGTGTCCGACGGCTTTCTTTTGGTCGTTCAAAAGCCTGCCGCACTCGACGGCAAGGGATATTGCCTGCGAGGCTGTATCCTTTGCCTGTTTCGAGAACTGCTCGGCTTGCGTATAAAGTTCGTTGATTTTTGAAGCGATTGAAAGTTGCGTCTGCATACCATTAGCGGCGTGTCAAATTTTTCAGCCGCGCATTGCGGTATGCCCGACACGCTTTCTCGCTACGCATAAACGACGACGGCGACAATCCCAAAAGCTTTTGCCACGATTTTACGCGAACCGAAAACGCCGCTTTCGTAATGCCGTATTGCGCGGCGATGGCGGTTTCGGTTCTGCCTTCGAGGCTCGCCATACCAAGCGCAAATACAAGCGCGTCGCGGTCGATACTGGCACTTCGCGCAGTCTTGTGGGCTTGTAGTCTGGCAAACACCCACGAAAGCAACTGCGCCCCGTAGGCTTTCGCCCGCTCTTCGACGAGAGTTTCAATTTCGGCATAGGCTTCGCGCTCGTCGAATTGGTCGTAGTCGAACTCTTCGCCCATTTTGGCAAAGACTATGTCCGAGTCGGGCGTGTTCAGTTTGAAGTCGTCGAGCGGTTTGTCCAAACCCTTGGCTTTAAGCTTGGCGCGTTGCTTGTCCGAAAGGCTGTCAACCCACGCGCGATATTGCTCTTCGTAGCGGCTCATCGCGCGCCTCCTTTCGGGTAGTGTGAACGGCGGGGTGAAAATGACTCCGAGTCGCGCCCGCCACCTCTGGTGAATGGTGAACGAGAACGTATATATCTAAAGATATATATAACGTTCACTTTCACCAGTTCACTGTCAGGGTGGCGGGTTGGTGAAAGTGAATAACCGCGATTCACAGATTCACATTCACCAGTGAAGGTGAACGGTTTTTTGTTAAATTCACCGCGTTCACCGTCGGGATATTCCGAGAAAATTGTAATCATTGTATGTCTCCTTTCAAAGTTGTATCATTTGTATTTGCAGGAATATAAAGCCTGCCTTGCCATTTGTTGGTAGATTCGTCGAAAACTATCATTGCGCGTTTTGCCAGATTCACCACCTTGGCGACGTTCGCCGAGTCGCAGGGCATTGCGTGGCTGGCCAGCTCGCGGGCGATGAAATCCAACAATTCCTCCTTACTCGTAGGCGCAAGAGTCTCCAATTTCATAAAATCGTATTTCGACGGACGGCGGGAATCGCCTTTCTGCGTCTTTACGGTTTTTGCGGGAGCTTGGCATTCCTCCCAGAAAACGCCGTCGGTTGCGTGCCTTAGAAAGGTCGTTGTCTTTGTGCCCGACAACAGCCCGCGCTTTGTGTGGACGAATTCGTATACACTTTCGTCTTCGCGGTTTTCCTGAATTACCGAGACCGCGCGCGCCCAGTTGGTAAGCTCGGAAGAACCGATGCCAAGATACGACAGGCTCGAGCCCTTGCCAGTGGCTTTAACGTCTTTGGGCGGCTTTCCCGTGTGGTGGATAATAACGACGCCGACCGAGTATTTGCATATCAGGGGATTTAGCTTGTTTCGCAAAAATTCCGAACAAACCTCCTGCCTGCTGATGTCTCCGCCGATATATGAAAGCAGTGGGTCGATAAACACAATGTCGGGGCGCAAACGCCCACAGGCGTCGTCGAACAAATCCAAGAACTTGTCGCCGCTCGAACTTTCCTCCGAAATGAAGTTCAGATTTTTGTCGATTAGGGAGTTTTCATAGGGCGAAAAATCCGCCTTTTTGATGACCGAATGGAACGGCCTCGACAAGTCTATCGAATTATTCTCCGCCTGAATGAACAAAACCTTTGAGGGCTTTTGAACGGGAATGCCGAAGACGCTTTTGCCTACCGCAAAATGCAACGCCATTTGCATTGCCATAACAGACTTGCCGATGCCCGACTGCGCGACAATCAGCCACGAGCCGTTCCTGCAAAGAAAGCGATTTCCGAGAATGTTGTCCGACATATCGTTCGGGTCAATAGCGCGCAACTCGCCGGCTGGAACAATCGTGTATTTGGGAACGTTCAACGCCTTTTGCCAATCGGCGAACGACTTTGCGCCGACGTTTGTCGCAATCAGCCTTTGCCGGTTGCCGTTTCTTGTTACGGCGGCAATCCGCGAAAGTCGGCTCGGATTCTTGCAAGCAGTATCGACGGGAAAGCCGTGCTTTTCGAGAAACGCGTGGAGTTCGCCAACCCGCTCGCGGTAGAGCTTTTCGTCTTTTCCCGCGTCGATTTTGACAATGGCGTGGACGCTCTTTCCTCCCGAATCGACAATAGCCGAACACGGCAGGTTAAGTTCCCTTATTTTCCTCAGCTGTTCGCTTTTGGGCAAAGTGTCGGACTCAATCAGACAGTGGCGAAATTCCGCCACATCGGAATTTTTGCACCCTTCGCCCGACATCGGGTTTATGCGCGCCCAAGCTCCCGCCTTGGTATTCCAATCGCCGAGGATAAAGCCCAAGTCGTCGTAAGTGTCGCAGGCTTTTATAAGCTCGTCAAACGGCTTGTTTACGCCCTTGCCGCAGGGCAGAAACTTGCCGTCCTTTTCGAAGGAACTTACGACAAAGTTTACAATATCGCCCGATTTGAAAAGAGCCGACAAGTATTCTTTAAGCTCCGCATTCGGGGATTTCCGCGTTTGCGAGTGTCCGATAGGGTCGTCCCAACCGAAGCCCTCGGAGGGTTTGTAGCCGTCGTCGATGGCCATTTTTGCGACACTTGCAATGGTGATTGGCGCACCCGCATAATTCCCGAAAGTCGTCCAACGTTTTTGGCATTCTCCCTCGCGGAATTTCGCAGATTTCCTGCTCCAATTTTCCCAAAGGGCGCAACTTTCGCCCGAGGCGTGCAAAGCCATTCCGACTTCGAGCCACGTTTTGTAGTCGTCTACGCGCGACTGAGAAAGCGAATCCAATATTCGTTTTATGTCGTCCATTATATGCGCCTCCAACCGTTGTTTGCTATTTGCGAAATGCACTTCGAAGCCTGTTCGAAAGAATATTCCTGAACGTTGTTATAGCCGTATTTTTCGAGCGTTTTTATCTGGCTTGGCGTTGCAAGTTTTGCCGCGCGTCGGGCTATGATTTTGTTTAGAAGCATTGCGGCGTATCCGCGCGACGTGATTGTTTTCGGGTCGAACTTCATCTTTGAAAGCACGGCTATTTGCTTTTGGGTCGGCTTTTCGCGCTCCCAAGCAAAGGTCGGCGAATAATCCTCCAACGCGTCGTCGTGAATCGAAAGCGCGTATTCGATGGGGTCGATTAGACGCGACTTTTTGTTGACGTTGGCGTTGATTGCCGAAACAAGGCTCGCTTCGCGCTCCTGCCGCGCGGAGTCTTTCGCGTCGGCTTCAAGCTCTTCCAAGTCGAAAGTTCCGCCGAAGTTGGCAATTTCGGTCATCTTGTCGGCGATTTCCCGCTTCTCGGCAATCAGATGAGAGGCGTGGCAGAGGTCGTGTTGCGTCGTCTGCCAAAGAAAATCGAGGATAAGAAGGTTGTCTTTGCCTTCGCAAATGCGCGTTCCGCGCCCGACAATCTGGGCGTAAAGAGAGCGTATTTTTGTCGGGCGCAGACAGACAATGCAGTCTATGCTCGGTTCGTCGAAGCCTTCGGTTAACAGCATCGAATTGCACAAAACGCGGCATTCGCCCTTGTGCAGACGTTCGAGAATTTCGCGCCTGTCGGGCGAAGTTCCGTCGATATGTTCGGCTTTGTGCCCGAGAGATTGCAGAATCTGAGCCATACGCTTAGACGTCGCAATAAGTGGCAAAAATATCAACGTCTTGCGGTCTTTGGGAATGTGCTTTGCGATTTCCTCCAAATACGGGTCTATCGCAGAACCCAAGTCGTCGGCTGAAAAGTCGCCCGCCGTAGTCTTTACGCCGTCGAGCGAGATTTTAAGCGGAACTGTCTTTACAAGAATCTTCGAGAGATAATTTTCCTTTATTGCGTCCCTTATCGAGTATTCAAAGGCGATGTCCTGAAAATACGCTCCGAGGTTGCGCTTGTCTCCGCGATCGGGCGTCGCCGTAACTCCCAGAACGCGGGCGGACGAAAAATACCCCAAGATATTTTGATATGAATCGCTCAGTGCGTGGTGGGCTTCGTCCACTATTATCGTATCGTAGTGTCGCGGAGAAAATCTGCTAAGGCGCGGTTTGCGCATCAGCGTTTGAACCGAGGCGCAGGTAATGGGCGCAAGCGAATCAAGCGACGATTCGCCCGCTTTCTCAAACGCGCAGGGAAGATTTGTCGCGGCGTAGATTTTATCCCGCGCCTGTGTGAGCAATTCCTCGCGGTGGGCGAGCACAAGAATTTTCCCGTCGCCCTCGTTTAGCGCGCGTTCTGCTACTTTCGAGAAAACGACGGTTTTACCCGTGCCCGTCGGCAAAACAAGCAGCGTTTTGGAAAACTCGCGCCACGAATTGAAAACAGCGTCTACCGCCTTTTGTTGGTAGGGTCTAAGCTCCATGACAGACGCTCCTTCCGTAGTCGGCTATGAGAATTGCGTCCGCCGTTTTAAGCGTAGGTTTCAAGTGCGGATAGCGTTGGGTTGCGATTTCCTTCAACCTGCGTTTTCTTGCTGTATATTCGACGGCGCGTATGCCCGAAATCCCCAGTTGCCACTTTTGCGGGCGCACCGTGCGGAACGGAATTTCCATTCCGACAAGTAGTCCCAAAATAGAACCGTATGACTTGCCCAAGACAAACGAACGGCTTGCAGGCTGCGGTTTCCCGCCGATGTAGCCCGTTACTTCCTCGACAAAACATTCGAGAATGTAGGCTTTCCCGTCGGCGTATTTTTTCGCCGCCGACAAAATGTCGCGAAGTTCCGTTATGTTGCCGACAGGGGCGGTATAAGCCGCCTTGTCGGGATACAACACACAAATTCCGCCGTTTACGCCCGAGTCTATTCCTGCGACAACTTTCATTGGAAATCCTCCTCGGCTACAACGCCCATAATTTCGCCTACGCGGCGGATTGCCAAAATATCGCGTCTCATCGCGTCCAACGCGGCTTGTCGGCTAATACTCCACAAAGCCTCGAACGGAGTCTGGACAGCTTCGTATTTTAGTCCGAAGAATTTTGCCAAATTAGCAAGAGTTGCGCGTTCCGACGTTCCGCAACCCCAAACCTGCAAAAGGTCTACGAAATTTCCGTTCAGGAATCTTCCGCGGAATATATTGGGCACTACGACGCGATTTAACCACGAACGCCTCACGAGAAACGGAATGTCGAACGAATTGCACCCGAAGCCGACAAAACGGCAGTCGCAGTGGTTTCGGTAGAAGTCCCAAAACTTTTGAAGAACCTGCGTTTCGTCCGTATTGTCGGCAAAGAATGCAACGTCTTTGCAAGGCTCTTGCAGTGCTATTGCAAGAACCTTTCCTGACAAAGCCGAACCCGCAGCGTCCAAGAACCATTCCTCCTGCTTTTTCGCCTTGTATGTCTGTATTTTTTCCGCGTCCTTGTAATTACTCGGAGCTGAAAATTCGGGCATAAGATGGAGGATTTCGTCTTTGGGAAGTCCCGCCGTTTCGATATTGAATACGATTTCCATAACGCGCCTTCCTTAGAAAATGTCCTCATCGTCTGCGGGCTTATCTTCGGGTTCGAGATAGTCCTTGATGATGTTGCCTTCGTAGGTCTTGCCGTCTTTGCCTTCCCAGCTTTCAACGCCAAGCCGAGCTTTGCCCGAACTGCCGTTTACCAAATTCCACTTGGGAACGGAACGTTCGCCGTGTTTGCGAAGCCCGACGCAGGTAAAAAACTGGTTGATGCGCCATTCGCAACGGCGCAAAAGCACCAAGTTTTCGCGAAGCGTGGCTTCCTGTCCGTCTGCTGCGCGGCATTTCAGGGTGAGCTTTGCCATATTGTCGCCCTTGGCGGTCGTGGCGCGCTCAAAGCCCACAACAGTAAAGTCGACTACCGTATTTTCGGGAAGAAGCACAAATTCCTTTGCCTCCTGCGAGGTTTCGGAATTCCAATCAAAGCGGTCGGAAGTATTCATTATTTGCCCCTCCTTGCCGAAATGTAGGCTTCGACTTTATCCCAGTTCTTTTCCTCCGCCATCTTCGCAAGAATTGCGCTGTCGAGGTCTTTGTATGTTTCGTTTTCGGCGACGAACTTTTTGCCCCTTGGATTGTCTCCGCGCAGATACGCATTCAATTCGTCGGGCGACACCGAGGAAAATTCCATCGCAGTTTCAATCAGCGCGATGTCCGCTTTTTTGGGGTCGGTGATTTCGACATTGCCCCAAGTTTGCGATTCGTCCTCGTTTGATACTTTTGAAGTTTTGGGAACTTTTGAACCGAATACATTTGCAACGCTTTCAAACGAAAGCGGAAGAACGCCCGATAATCCCCAACGGTTTTTCGCGTCGCAAAACGCCGTATGTTCGGTATAGAGAACGCGCTCTTTCCCGCCGACAGCCTTGCCTTTGCCGTTTGCGTTCGCCTGAATGAATGTGCGGTAGTTCGCAAAGAGAAGTCCGTCCGCCCATTCCTTGACGAGGGGAGATACGGTTTTCGAGCACTTCAATTCGTAGTGGTCGTATGTGCCGTTTTCTTCGGGAAGTTCGAGCTTGCGGATTGTAGAATGCGCCAAGACAAGAACGTGCATTCCGCTGTTTTGAAGTTCGGTTAGCTTTGAAAGCATTGCGGCGAATTCCTCCGCAAGATACGCGTAGCCCTTGCCGTATCCGAAATCTTCGATGCCCGTTTTCTTGTATTTCTTGCACAAATACGCCGAACACATACGTTCCGCCCAATCGGCGGTGTCCATCACGAACGTTTCAAAGCCCTGAGGGGCTTTTGCGAGTTCGTCTATTGTTGTTAATATTTCCTCCCAAGAGGAAACTTCGGCTCGCTTAACGTCCAGCTGAGCCGTTCCTCCCTCCAAATCCATAAAAACAGGATTCGGAAATTTTGAGGCGAATGTGCTTTTGCCTACACCTTCGCAACCGTAAATTACGCCTTTTTGTGGGCGGGTGATTTTTCCTGAGCTGATTCGCATATAGGGTCTCCCAATCTGCGAACTCGTCTGTCGGACACTGCGGGACGGAGTTTCGGAGTCGATAAAAACGGATTTTCCGCCCAAGAGGGCGCGGGCTTCGTTCTCCTTTTATGGAATTTAAGAAGCGTGTTTCCGTTTTCGTAGTCGAGAACCGAACTACGAACCACGGCAATGGGCGAACGCGGAAGCCCGTTAGGGCCTCTGAGCAGTTTCAGCTTGTGCGATTCAACTATGCGCCTAACGCACGTTTCCGAGCATTGCCAACGCTTCGTCAAATCCCTGACCGAAAAAGCCTGTTTCGCGAATGTTTCTCCTATGCGCTCCGTCAAATCGACTATCAGGTCGTTTTGCGCCCTGATTACCTCTTCAAGGCGCAAAACCCGATTCGTCAATTCCGCAGAGTCGCGTATGGTTTCCATTGCTTTTCGTGTCCGATGCGTTTCCCCGAAGCGACGCGGTGATTGGTATTTTGGGTGAAACGCCGAGTTCTTTGTTTTTTTGTTGAACCCGTGTCGCACCTAGACCTAGGATAGTTATCTTTCAGTTTTCATTTATCCGCATTTAGATTTTTAACACGCTGAATTATAGGTTGTTGGAATACTTGCATTTATTCGAATATTTGGATTTACATAAATCTCAATTATCTCCAATATGAGAATCACTGACGGTTTTTTACAATGTTTGATATGGTAATTTCAATTTTGCGTAATGTTACCGTATTGAACTAACAACTTTACAATGAAAGGCTTTATGAGCGCATTTAATCAATTTCTTACAACAACATCGCTGAAACGCATTCCCACAAAATATTTGAAAACCATTCTTAATCCGATAAAGATTGAGCTTATGAATCTTGGTTTATGGGAAGAAGATGAGCAGAAATATTTCAATTGTAATTCTGTTGCTAAGTGGATTCGAGATAATACCTCAAGTGTCCCGCAAGATATTTTGGATGCGTTCTTTTACATAAATTCACTCATAAAGGGGAGAATGCACGATAGGATTTTTGGAGAACTCTCAAAAATCGGAGAAGCGGAATTGGGAGACGAAGGAGTTTTGGCTGCAAAAATCTGGTGTGTAAATAAACCATTGGCTATGCGATTACACTCGGAAGTAAAGGTTCGTACGCAACACGCATTTACATTTTACAAGCCGAAATTTATGAAAGAAAACTTGTGCGCATTGCCTCAAGAAAAAATAACAAATCTTGAGCATCAACTTGAAATATGGCTTGAAAATAACAACAAAGGGAAAAAGGTCGATGTATTTCAGCATGATATAAAAGGAACTTTGTATTTTCATATTTTGCACGGTTCGACATTGAGACGAGAGCCTGTAATTGAGGGGAACGAATCAACAATCGTAATAATACGTTCAGAAATAGAGGATATTTTATCCTTTGACAAGAAAACGGGTGAAATTGGAATTTATTTAAGTGAGCCAACGATACGTTTAGAGAATAAATATAAGTCCATTTTTGGATACGCATTTTTCGGTGATGATAAAGTTTTTATTTTAAGTAATAAATTTTCTCTTAACGTCGTGTTATCCCCGATATTTTCACTTCAACTTGGAGAATTTAGAGATTATATCAAAGACTTTAGACTCACAGAGATTCGGGTAAAAACTGATATATACACAAACGATACGATAACATTTACATCTCAAAAAGACGCTTTGAATTATATGCGCACTCGAAGCGAATCGGTAGGATGTTTTGATGTGGAATATTTGAAGTTTCGAATACTTTTTTCAGGTGAAGACAAAGAAAAAACAATTACCATTTCTAGTGAAAAAAAGGCAATATATCCACCATATTGCGACCATGCCATCATAGAAAGGGTTTTGGTGATTAACGGTATTTGTGTTGACAGTTTAAAATCTTCAAAGAAAGAAGCGAATGCTAAGCAAGATTTGCAACTGGTTAGCGCATAGCGATAATAAAGTTGCTCCGATAATTTCTTTAAGAGAAAGATTCGGGGTAGACCTTGATTTCATTAAGGAAAACTATTTATTTTCTTTGGACGATTTTGCCCAAAGAGTAGTGTGCGCTAACTCTGCTTACCTAAGAACTTCTATCGAGAGTGATTCTGTCTTTTTTATTAACGAAGATACTTCTGACCCCAAGGAATTTCAAAGAGCAGAAGTTCGCTTATGGAAATTTGATGAATTAAAATTCATAAGCGAAATTTCAAAACTGCTGAAATTAGGATCTACGGTGGTAAAGTTAGATAACTACACTGATGGATACTGCCTCGGAACACTATTCTTAGACTACAAGTATGCTATTTTTGTCTGTTTTAATGAGGTTAATCTTCCTATCTCAATATTACCATTTTTGAAAGGCGGAGTTCGACCTTTTTTGATTAGATTTAGACATTCTTCACTCCCTGAATACATGAAAAAATTTCTTCTTGAATATACAGGGATTGATTGCCATATCACAGAGCTGTTTTCATTGTCGAATAAAGGGTTGATTGGTGGAAACATAAAATATCTTTTGAATTTTAAAGGAACTCGTCAAAAGCAAGAATTTAATTTGGAAGATTTGAAAAAGACAATGAAGCATAAGGATATTTCCGACTTGCATATTACTATTATAGAAGCCTCAAAAATAAGATTTACCGTAAGAAATACACCATTTTCTTTAACTCTTAAATGTTCTGATATTCCTGAATTTTATAATTCTCGACAACAGTGTGCAAAAGAGTCTTGGACAGCTTTATTTAAATTTGCGAAGTCTAAAAACGAGCATAGACTGCTATATTCTCCAACATTAAAAAATAGACTTAAAGAGTTGCGAAATTTTTTTAGAAAATTTAAAGATGAAGATGCGTTTGGGATTTATCAGGAAATTGAATACAACCAATCGCGAGATGGAAAAATTTGTACCCAAGAAGTTGAATCAAGACATCGAGCGAGAGGGACAAGAATAACCTACGCAAAACCTCTCTTTGAACTCGATGTCATTGAAGACGACTACAATTCTAGTCCAAGGGGTAAATATTAAAATACCTCTCGGCGTTTTCCTTTGTGGCAATTCCGCGATAGTGCTTGAATAGAATGTCCGTGCCTTGGTGCGACATTATCAACGCCGTATCTTGGAAATCGCGCTTCCAAGCGACGTGATAGCTTGCAAAGCTGTGTCTAAACGCGTTTTTCGGCGGAATCTTCTTTTTGGGGAATTTGCCGTTTTCATCGGGAACTTTCAACTGTGCGCCGTTTATCAAAAGCCCCGCGCGTCTCAATGCCGTTTCCTTGCGCTTCTTCCATTTGCGTTCACACCAACCGAAGGCTGTCTTTGGAGTTCGTTCGAGCCAAGCCCAGAGGTTGTCGGGCAGGTTTTCGATGTAGTTGCGCCTATTTTTCTTGGTCTTTTCGGCGGGAGTCAAAATGCCTTGCCGCATTGTAATTTCGTCGTAGGCGACTCTCGCTATTGCCGAGCTTCTCATTCCCGCAAAAAGCCCCAACGCCATAAGCCCGCAAACTTCGGGGTCTATCTTTTCGTTCGCCCGCAAGAGCCTTTCGGTCTCTTCAACAGTAAGAATGCCGATTTCACCCATTTCGATATTCGGGCAGTCGATGAGTTTTGCAACGTTCTTTGAGACAAGCTCGTGTTTTTCAAACCATCTCCAAGTGGCGCAAAGGCACGAACGGTAGTTTTTCACGGTAATAGGCGCGTAGGGCAGGTTTTTTAGCCAGCTTTCAAGTTCGTCGCGCGTTATGTCTTCAACCTGACGTTCTCCGAACGATTCGACAAGCACTTCCAAAATTCGCCTGACGTGAATGAAATGGGAGTGGATTACCTTTGCGTTTGCCTGCATATCCCGCAGGTATTCGTCGCAGGCGTCCCACAATTTAAGAACGCGTTTCGCCGTATGGTTTCGTTCCCAAAATTCCCATATTTCGCGGAATGTAATTTTACCCCGCATAGATTCGATTCGGGCAATATCGGAAATCGTGTCCATATCCAATTTCATCAGGGATTGGAAAGACGACTTCTCCAAATAGTCGTTTGCCCGAAGGAATTCGTCGCGATCGCGCTCCGTTTCAAAGAAACGCGAATGACGGCTTCCTTGTTCACACCAAGTAAGTTGATACGGAGATTTTCGACCTCCACAATATCTCTTTGTAATCTTCGCCATAGTGGCTCAATTATAACCCCAAACCGCCTCCTAAGTCAAGATTATTATTAAAATAAGGCTCAAAAATATCCAATTTTGTTAGTTTAATAGTTTCGTCCTCAACGGATTTTGCGGAGACAAGGTTGTTGTTTGGTCGCACATCTGAGCGTGAAACGCACCAGTTGAACCCTGATGATGAAGCATTTACAAACAGGGGTGTTGTGTCATAAGAAAAGGCAGATTCGCAACTTAATGCAAATCTGCCTTTTACGCTTAAAAACTGGCGGAGAGAGAGGGATTCGAACCCCCGGACCCTTTCAAGTCAACGGTTTTCAAGACCGCCGCGATCGACCACTCTGCCATCTCTCCGTGTTATATAGCCGCCTGTTATGCCCTATGTGGCAAATATTATCAAGCTTTTTTTGCACGCTTTGCTTTTGCAAAAGGCAATCCGCCGATTTTACAAATAATTCCATCGGCCGCTCCAATTTTTATTGGTTTGACTATTCGCCCAAACAACGCAAAAATGCGGAAAATTTACCACATTATTATGAATTCAAAATCTACGCAGATTTTCATTGCACTGCTAATACCCGTGTTGGCGGTTTTAACGGTTCTAACCGTGTTATGCGTTAAAAAATCGTCCGCGCAAGCTGGAGATTTCCCGTACGCCTTGTATGCCGAAAACCCGAAATCGTGCTATCCGAACAAATACGCAATAGAGGCAAAAATAGATTCGCAACTTGCGCTTATAGACGACAAGGAAAATCCGGGAACCGTTCTTTCGGCAAAGACAAAAAACGGGGTGTTGGCGGTTTTTGTTCCGAACAAAATTTCCGAAAACATAAACGGCGGCCAAAAATACAGGTTGTCGGTTCGCGTTGAAAAAAACGGGGCGTTGATAACCGAAAAGATAGAAAAGCTTTAATATGAAGAATGTTTTTTACATGGCATATTTGCTGCCGCTTTTGGCAGTGGGGCAGATTGTTCCGCAGCAGCCCGTGCAATCCGTTGTAGTTGCGCCTCAGCCGCAGCAGGCGGCGCAGCCTGCAACAAGCAATGTAGGCGTGGGCGCAAAGGACAATATTTTCGAAAGCAAAACCTCCGAAAATTTTGCCGACAGGCTGTTCGACGTTAAAAGCGATTCCATAGACCTCGAAAACGGCACCTTAAAATGGAAGGGCAAAACCTTTTCGCTGGGCAACTCGCGCATGTTCAAGGCGCGTTTCGAGCGCTATTTGGCGGTAGATTTTTCCTCGCAAAACCTGTCGGACTACAAAGACATTATATGCGAAATTTCGGCCACGCTTTCCGTAAAAAACAGCGAAATAACGCCGGCTTCGGTAGTTTACGCCCAAAAAAGGCTTTTCGACGCCGCCGAATACGATTACGACGGCAACGCGTCTTTGGCCATTGCCAACACGGTAAACACTGCGTGGCGAACCAGAGACGACAGAATCTCGAAGCTTATTACCGAAAACGAGCTGAAAAAAGCCCTGAAAAGCGCGGAGGCAAAACAGATAAATTTTGCGAACTATCTCGAAGACAGGGCGTCGCATATGGCGTTTAAGCGAAGTGGGAAAGGCCAAAAAGGCAACACAAACGCCTCCAGCACAATAGCGCTGCACGGCACTGCCGATTTGCAGATTGCCACCCAAAAGACGGCCGAGGCTCTTGCAAAATACACCGCTTCGCAGGCCGAAACGGTTGCCGTGGGCGCAAAGTCGGTTTTGCAGTTTCAGTCGACAATTCTCCACTTGCTGCTGTCCCGCAGGTTTTCGCACACCGTAATTGCATGCGACTTTTACAGAAACACCTACAAGGGGTCTTTTCAAAATATGGAAGTGGGCAAAGCGCAGATGTACGAATTTTTCCAAATCTCGAAATTCGAGCCCACTTCGGACACCCTTCAGGCCATTGCGCAGGAGGCTTGCACCGACATTAAAACGGGGCTAAAGGCGGTAGACACCCTGTTCGACGCGGGCGAAAAATACGAAGCATTGCTTAGGCTGATGGAAACTTTTGCCCTGGGCGAGAACGAGCCCGAACTGCTAAACTACCCCTACGAAAAGAAAAAGGTTTTGCACAAAATATACAAAAATATGTCTACGCTAAAGGAGCTTGCCGACGCGCACGATTTTGACGCAATAGAGAATATTTTAACCGATATGAGAAAGACAGTTGTCGATTTCCCATACGCCGAAACGCTTGCAAAGGTAAAGGCCGCAAAAAGGGCAAGCAACATGTCGGTTATGGCGGCAAAGCAGGCGGCAATTTCGGGCAAGTTAGACGATGTTGAAAAGAACCTAACGCAGGCCGCAAAAATTTGGCCGCTAAACCCCGCAATAGAGCGCCTTAACGAAGAGCTTGTAGGCCTCGGCGACGGCATTTCAAAATATGCGCCCAAGTTCGACGAGCTGTATTCGCGCGGAGCCTACAGAGACATTTCGGCGGAATCTCTGGAATATGCAATGGCCTTTGCCAAAGACCCAAAAAGGGCGCAAAAGCTAAGGCAAATAGTTGCCGACACCGCAAAAATAGACATGATTATTGCGCAGTCTAAAGAATTTGAGGCGCAAAACAACGAATATTTGGCGTGGGAGCTTCTTGATAACGCAAAGAAAATAGACGCAAACGATCCGGTTTTGGCGCGCAGAATTGCCCAACTTGCACCCAGTGTTGCCGACTTTGCAAAATTTGTCGCCGCGGCCGAAAAGGCCGAAAAGGCGCGGGAGTATCCGCGTGCGTTGATGAACTATTTGCAGGCAAGGCAAATATCGCCGTCGTCGCAAATTTGCAGGCTTGCCATACAGCGCCTTTCGGCAAAATATTTGGAAAATTAAATATATTGACAAAATTTTCTTTAAATTTGAGTATTTTAGACGATAACCACACCTTATGACGGAAGAATTTAACAATAAAAACGGGGTCGCAAACGGCTTCGACAAAGACAACCAAAACACGCAAAACGCGGCGCAATGCGGCGCGGAAAACGCTTCGCACGACCAAGCCGAGCATTGCTGTTGCGGCAACCATAGCAAACACGAAGAGGGCGGCGAATGTTGCCACGGCCACCATCACGACGGGCACGAATGTCGCCACGGCGAAAAAGAGCATAAAGATGGCGCCGACTGCCAATGCAAACAGCGCGAGGGCGAATTGCTTGCCAATTTGGAGCTTGCAATGGCCGAGGCCGCAAAAAACAAGGATTTGTACATACGCGAAGTTGCGTCGTTCGACACATACAGGCGCAGAATGCAAAGGGATATGGCTTTGCTTGCAAAGTCGGCGGTAATACCGTTTGTAGAGGATATGATTCCCGTTTTAGACAATCTTGCATTGGCTATGGACAATATCCGAAAGCATTTGGAGTCGCCCACATGGGCGCAGGGCTTTGAAATGCTTGCAAAACAAATAAAACAGATTTTCGAAAAGCACGGCGTTGTTGAAATAAATCCCAACGAGGGCGACGAGTTCGACCCGAAGTTTGAAGAGGCCGTTTCGTGCATAGACAGCGAAAAGCACGAGGCCAACAAAATAGTGAACGTTGTGCGTTTGGGCTACAGACTGGACGACAGGCTTATAAGGCCAGCCTCGGTTGTAGTATGCAAAAAGGCGGAGAATAAATAATATATGAGTCAGGACTATTACGAAATTTTGGGCGTGGCAAAAGACGCTACTGCGCAAGACATCAAAAAAGCCTACCGCAAGCTTGCCATAAAATACCACCCCGACAAAAATCCCGGCAACAAGGAGGCCGAGGAAAAATTTAAACAGGTTTCCGAAGCCTATCAGGTGTTGTCGGACGACGACAAGCGCGCGGCCTACGACAGAATGGGCCACGAAGCCTACACTTCGGGTGCAATGGGCGGCTTTTCGGGCGCACACGGCGGCGGAGCGTATCAAGATCCCTTCGATTTGTTCAGGGAAATGTTCGGCGGCGGCGCATCTTCGGGCGGCGGCGGTATATTCGATCAGTTTTTCGGCGGCGGGTTTTCGTCGGGCAGGGCGTCTAACGAGCCCGTTGCGGGCGACGACTTGCGCTTCGACTTGGAAATTACTTTGCAGGAGGCCGTTAGCGGCGTGGAAAAAACCGTAAAGTACAACAGGCTGGTGCACTGCAAAACCTGCAACGGCACGGGTGCGGAACCCGGGTCCGAGAAGAAAACGTGCCCGACATGCAAAGGCCGCGGGCAGGTTACATCTTCTAACGGCTTTATGCGCTTTACGCAAACGTGCCCCAAATGCGGCGGCACGGGCAAGATTATAGAAAAGCCCTGCAAAGACTGCGGCGGCACGGGCTTGGTGCGCGAGCGTGTAGAGGAAAAAATTAAAGTTCCCGCAGGCGTCGGCACGGGCACGCGCCTTAGAAAAACGGGCGCAGGCAACGCGGGCCCCGACGGCGGGCCTTGCGGCGACTTATACATTGTAATACATGTTGCCGAAGATTCCTTCTTTGAAAGGCAGGGTAGCGACTTGTATTGCGAAATACCAATAAAGTTTACGCTCGCTTGCATGGGCGGCAAAATAGAGGTTAAAACCGTTAGGGGCAAGGCAATGCTTAATATACCCGCGGGTACGCAAACCGATACGGTGTTTAGAATTAAAGAGCAGGGCATGCCCGTTTTAAACAGCTCGCAGATTGGCGACCAATACGTTAAGGTTGTTGTAGAAGTTCCAAAAAAACTTACCTCGGCCCAGCGCAAAGCTTTGGAGGAATTTGCCAAGGCCTGCGGCGACGACGTTCCCAAAGGCGGCCTGTTTAAAAATATGTTCTAAGCGGGGCAAAAAACCGCAAATAAAAAAGGGCGCTTCCCAAAACGGGAAACGCCTTTTTTCGGGTGCGCAATGCAAAAAAAGCTATTTTATTTTCCAGTATTTTTTCGCCGCGCAAACATCTTTTGCAATGGCGTCTTTTAGCTCGTTTAGGTTTTTAAATTTTCTTTCGCCGCGTAAAAACTTTACAAATTCAACCCTGATTTCCGAGCCGTAGCCGAGCCTTGTTTTGCCCAATATGTGGCTTTCTATCAAAGGTTTTTTCGCTTTCCCTACCGACGGCTTTACCCCGTAGTTCGACACGGCAAAATATTCTTTTTTGCCCCTTATGGACGAAACTTTTGTTATGTATACCCCGAATTTTGGCATACATTGCGGCGCGTGTTTTATGTTTAATGTTGCAAAGCCCAACGTTCTGCCAAGCTGCGCGCCCTTTTCGACCACGCCGCAGGCGGCATACCGCGCATTTGCAAGCTTTTCGAAGGTTTTTAAGTCGCCGTTTTGCAGGGCGGCTCTCAAACGCGTTGCGCTTGCAAACTGCCCGCCAATTTTAACGCCTTTTACGCCGACGGTAGCAATGCCGAAGCGCCCTGCGTTGGCCTTTAGCCAGTCTATGTTGCCGCTTGCATTTTTGCCGAAGCGGAAATTTTCGCCCACTACAATATATTTTAAATCGGGCAGCAGCTTTTTTAAAAATCTTATGAAGCTTTCGGGGCTTTTATTCGCAAAATTCTTGTCGAACTTTTGCAGCCTTATTTTGTTTGCCCCAAAAAGCTGCAATTTTTTTACCCTTTCTTGAGGCGAAAAAATAAGCTTTGAGGCTTGCTTTTGCCCCTTTAGCACAAAAGTGGGGTGGGGGTTAAAAGTCATCACGGCAAAACCGTTTTTGCCCGCAAGTTTTTTTGCGGTGTTTAGCAGTTTTATGTGCCCCTTGTGTAGGCCGTCGAAAACGCCTATGGCCAAAACCGAGCCGCCTTTTGCTTTTAAAGTCATTTCTTACAGCGCAAAGCTTGGAACGGCGTCTCTTATGGGAATCAGCCTTTTTTGTAGCTGCGATGGAGGCAGGGTTTTCAGTTCCTCTATTGTAATTGCGTTTACAACGTCGAACGAGCCGCTTTTTGTGCGCCTTAGCGCGCTAAGCATTGCGCCGCACCCCAAAGACTGTCCGAAGTCGTTTGCAATGGTTCTTACGTAGGTTCCCTTGCTGCAGTCCAGCCTAAATTGCAAAAGGGGTTTTTGCCAGTTTAGCAGCTCGAATTTCGAAATTCTTATAAAGCGCGGTTCGCGTTTTACCTCCTGGCCTTTTCTTGCCATTTTGTAGAGCGGAACGCCGTTTACTTTCTTTGCCGAAAACATGGGGGGCGTCTGGTACTGGTCGCCCAAAAAAGACTTCATTTTTTCCAGCAAATGCTCTTGGGTAAAATCGGCAACTTCGTTTTGGGCGGTAATTTCGCCCTCGGCGTCTTGTGTGTTGGTAGTGCACCCCAAAGTCATTTCGCC
This sequence comes from uncultured Opitutales bacterium, assembly GCA_934660865.1. Taxonomy (GTDB): domain Bacteria; phylum Verrucomicrobiota; class Verrucomicrobiia; order Opitutales; family Intestinicryptomonadaceae; genus CAKUIA01. The sequence goes on along the minus strand of CAKUIA010000006.1, from coordinate 58,237 downwards.
CTCGTAGGTTTTGTCCGAGCTCATCAGATATTGCGAAACTTTTGTGGCCTTGCCTATAAGCAGAATCAAAAGCCCCGTTGCCATGGGGTCTAAAGTGCCCGCGTGCCCTACCGACTTCATTTTATAGCAGCGCCTCACCATATCGACAATGTCGTGCGAAGTGCAGTCTTTATGCTTGTCTATAAGAAGAATTCCCTCGTAAGTATCCATACAATATCAGAGTTTTTTTGCAAGTTGTTCGAGTAGTTTTGCCGTAAATTCGCGGGTGTTCATTTTAACGTTGCAGCCCGCGGCGCACGCGTGGCCGCCGCCGCCGAAAAAGCCGGCAACTTCGTTCATTGCATATTTTTCGCTTTTCGAGCGAAGGCTGGCTTTGGCTGCGTCTTTTAATTCTTCCACAACAAAGGCTATTTGCACGCCGTCTATGGCCCTTGCAAAATCTACAAGGCCGTCGGCGTCTTCCTTTGTTGCTCCCGTTTGCGCGTAGTCGTTCAAGGTTATGGTGCCGCCGCAAATTCTGCCGTTTTCGTAAAGCCTAATGGATTCCAAATATCTTGCCAAAAGCTTTTGTTTTGCAAATTTTTCGCGCTGGTAAAGCTCTATGGAAATCGAGGCTATGTCGGCTTTGTTTTCAAGCAAAAGTCCCGCAATTTTAAGCGATGTTGCGGTTGTAGAATTTGTGGTAAACTGCCTGGTGTCGGTTGCAAGCCCCAAATATAGGGCGCTTGCCTGCTCGGGCGAAATTTTTATGTTTAAGCCGAACATAATCCCCGCCAAAAGCTCGGCCGTGGCGGCTGCTTTGGGGTTTATTACGTTGTAGGTTGCGTAGGTTTTGTTTGTTATGTGGTGGTCTATGCAGGCCAGCGGCTTTTTGAAAATCCTTTCGGCGTTTTCCAACGTGCGGGCAAAGTCGGCGCAGTCTACGCAAATAATTTCGTAGTCGGCGTCGTTAAAATCTTCGGCGCGCACAAATTCGGCAACGGCAAACTTTTTGCAGATTGTAGGAACCGGGTCTTTATTTACGCAAACAACGTCTTTTACTCCGTAGTTTTTAAGCAGCAAATACATTGCAGTTTGCGAGCCTATGCAGTCGCCGTCGGGGCGCATGTGCCCGAAAACCGCAACTTTTTTGCCCTTTACGGCGTTTAGTATATTCAAAAATTCGCCGTGCAGATTCTCGAAAAAGCTAGTGTTTGCCATCTTCCTCTTTTTGGATTTCGTCGAAAATTTGCATTAGCCTTTGGCTGCGGTCGGGCGACGGGTCGTATACGAAATTAAGTTCGGGGGTGTATTTTAAAATCACCTTGCGCCCCAATTCGAACCTTAAAAAGTTTTTCGCCTTTGCCAAAAGGCGGGCGGCCGCCGCAACATCGGTTCTGTTGCCTATAACCGAATAGTATATCTGCGCGTTTTTTAAGTCGGGCGAAACGTCGGCTTCGAGCAGTGTTATGGCAACGCTTTCCTGTCTGAATTTTTTGTGGAGGCTTTCGCTAAGCTGCCTTAACACAAGCTCGTTTACCCTTAGTTGACGCTGTCCCATATATTGAAAACCGTTTTTTGATTATAAGTCGGGGCGTATTTCGACGATTTCGTAGCACTCAATCGAGTCGCCTTCCTTGTAGTCGTCGAAGCCGTTAACGTTAATACCGCACTCGTAGCCCGCCTTAACTTCGGAAGCGTCGTCTTTAAAGCGCTTAAGCGTGCCGATTCTGCCGTTGCAAAGCTCTTTGTCTTTGCGGAATACTCTGGCAAGCTTGTCCCTTTTCATAACGCCTTCGGTTACCATACAGCCCGCAATGTTGCCGAATTTTGAAACCGTAAACACCTGGCGCACCTGTGCCATACCCAGCTTGTTTTCGCGCAATTCGGGGTCCAGCAAGTTCTTCATTGCGTCTTTAACCTGGTTTAGCAATTCGTAGATGATATTGTGGGTTATAATTGTTACCCCCGCATGTTTTGCCTCGGCAACAACGCCGTTTTCGGGCTTTACGTTGAAGGCCACAATGTTTGCCTGCGAAGTTGCCGCCATTTCGACGTCGTTTTTGGTTATAAGCCCAACCGACGAGCCTATGATTTCCATATCTACCTTTGTAGATTTAATGTCTTTAAGGCATGCGCAAAGGGCTTCTACCGTGCCGCTTACATCGCTTTTTACGACGCATTTAAATACCTTTTTGTTCTTGTTGGCGATTGCCGCCATAAGGTCTTCAAGGCTTGCGGCTTTGGGCGCAAGATTTTGGCTTTCAAGCTTTTTCTTTTCGTCCAAATATTCCTCGGTAATTCTTCTGGCCTTCTTTTCGTTTTCGGCTTTGTAGAAAGTTTCGCCGTCTTCGGGAGCGCCCGTCCAGCCCATAACAAGGGCGGGGGTGCCGGGCAGGGCTTTGTCCATCTTTTTGCCCTTGTCGTCTATAAGGGCGCGAACGCGGCAGTAGTTGCCCAGGCAGTAAATGGTGTCGCCCGCCTTAAGCGTGCCCTGGCGTACAATAACGGTTGCGGTTGCGCCCCTGCCTTGTTCAACTTGGCTTTCTATAATGGTGCCCTCTACGGGTCTTTTCGGGTTTGCCTTAAGCTCCATCATTTCGGCCTGCAAAAGCACAAGCTCAAGCAAGTCGTTTATGTTTGTGCCCTTCAATGCCGAAACCGGGCAGCACAAAGTTTCGCCGCCCCAGTCTTCGGGCGAAATGCCGCGGGCCTGCATTTGGCGCTTTACGTTGTCTATATTTGCGCCTTTTGCGTCCATCTTGTTTATCGCAACAATTACGGGAACGCCCGCTTTTTGCGCAAATGCCAACGCCTCTTCCGTTTGTGGCATAAAACCGTCGTCGGCGGCAACAACAAGAATTGCAATGTCGGTTACGTTTGCGCCTCTTTCCCTCATCTTTGAGAATGCGGCGTGGCCGGGAGTGTCGATAAATGTTATCTTTTTGCCGTTGCATTCCACCTGATAGGCGGCGGTGTGCTGCGTAATGCCGCCCGCTTCGCCCGCAACTACGTTGGTGTTTCTGATGGTGTCGAGCAGCGTTGTTTTGCCGTGGTCAACGTGGCCTAAAATACATACAATGGGCGGCCTTGGTACCAAGTCTTTCGGGTCGTCGTACTTGGGCTTTTCAACCTTAACTTTGGGTTGTGCGCTTTCGCCCCTGTGTTTTATGTCTAAAACGTATCCGTGCTTTTCTGCAATTTTAAGGGCTACATTTTCTTCGAGAGTTTGGTTCATCGAGGCGAAAATGCCCATATCCATAAGTTCGGATATAAGCCTAAAAGGCTTTAAATCTATAAGTTTTGCAAAGTCTCTTACAATTATCGGAGGCTTAATTTGAATGTTTTTGTTCTTGGGCGCTTCCGCCTGCTGCTGGTTTTGCGCGTTGGGCGACAATGCCGCGGGCCTGTTTGCCGAAGGCGAGGGGGGAACAACCGTTTGCGGCCTTGCCTTTATTGGGGGCACTAGGCTTGCGGGTTTGTTCGAAGGCGGAACCAAAGTTGCAGGTCTGTTTGGAGGCACAAGCGTAGCGGGTCTCGAAACAGGGGGAACTGCCAAAGCGGGTTTGCTTGGCGCTGCGGGTTTTGCCATAGGCGGCACAAGATTTGCGGGTTTGTTCGGCGTAGGCGCAACTGCAACTGCGGGCTTTGCTGCAGGCTGGGCAGCAACCGGTTTTGGCGGAATTGCAACCTCAGGTTTTGGGGGAATAGCCACGGCGGGTTTGTTTGCAACAACCGCTTTCGGCGCGGGGGGAACAACCAAAGCAGGTTTTGCCGCGGGTTTGGGAGGAACGGCCAATGCGGGCTTGTTTGCCGCGGGGGTAGCCTCTACAGCGGGCTTTGCCTGCTCTGGTTGCTGCTCTTTTGCGGGTTCCTGGGCATTGGGTTTTTCTTCCTCTTTAGCCGTGTTTGCCGCCGTGTTTTGTTCTTCGGGCTGCTTTGGTTCCTCTTTTTGCGCCTCCTGTTTTGGGGCGCTTTCGGGTGTGCCGGCCTTAAATTTTAGGTAGTCGGCCTTAATCATGTCTGCGTATATGGGCATAATGCCGCTCGACGGTGTTTTTACCACCAAATTGTCGTACTGCTTAACGCGCTCTTGTATAAATGCCAAAAGCTCTTTGTTTGGAACGTTAAGTTCCTTTGCCAATTCGTATATTCTTACGCTCATTTGTTCCTTTTTTTGCCGCTTATAATACGCCTTATTTTACTTGTAAGGTAAACAGTTATATTTAAAGGGAAATGTTTGTAAAGATAAAAGAGTTTGCCGAAATTTTTGCGTATCTATTTTTTCGGACTGCAAACGCAAAAAAAGGCGGATATTTTGCATATCCGCCTTTTTCGGTTGTCTTAAAGAAGTTTTATTTGCCGAGGTGTCTGTTTACCTGCATTAAAATCTCGGCCGCTTCGGCGGGCGAAAAGCCCATTTCCACCAAGTCGGCTTCCTCTACGCCTTCGAAAGCGTCGGCGCTGTTTATGCCGCTGTTGGCCAACAATGTAGTTTGGTGTTCCGACAGGTTCGGCAAAATCTGCGCCAAAGAGCCGGCAGCTTTTTGAACCTTGTCCTCCAAAGTGGTGTCTTGCTGCGATTCTTTTTGAATGTCGAGTTTCCAGCCCAAAAGCCTAGAAGTAAGCTTTGCATTCGAGCCGCGCTTGCCTATAACCAAAGAATAGTCGGCTTCGGCAACTTCAAAATATATGCGCTTTTGGTCTTCGAAAATCTTAATATTCTTAACCTGGGCGGGTTTTACGCATTCTTCCAAGAGGGTTTTCGGGTCGTCGCTATACTTTATAACGTCTATCTTTTCGCCGTTAAGCTCTCTTACAATGCTTTTTACCCTCGAGCCGCCGGCGCCAACGCAGGCGCCCACGGGGTCAATCTTCGGGTCTATGCTCGAAACCGCAATTTTTGTCCTATAGCCGGGTTCGCGCGCAATGGCCTCTATTGTAACCGAGCCGTCGGCAATTTCGCTTGCCTCCAATTCGAAAAGCCTTCTTACAAACTTGTACGAAGCCCTGCTTAGAATTATCTCGTTGCCGCGCATGGAGTTTTCTATTTCAAGCAAAAGGCAGCGAATTTGGTCGCCCGCGCCGTAGTCTTCGCCGGGTATGCACTCGCGCTTTAAAAGCAAAGCTTCGGCCTTGCCCAGGTCTACAATAATGTTGCCCTTTTCGCGGCGGCGCACAATGCCCGTTACAACGTCGCCAACCTGGTCTTTAAAGTCTTCGTAAATGCGGTCTTTTTCGTTGTTGCGGATTTTCTGCATTAAAATTTGCTGGACATTTTTTACGTCTATTCTGCCCAAAATTACGTCTAAATCCACATCTTTAAGCAGCTGCTGGCCTATTTGGGGGTTGTCGGTGTAAAGGCGCGCCTTGTCGATGTGCATTTCGGTTGCAGGGTCTGCCACCGAGTCGGTTACGGTGAACACCTGCCATGCCTTAACGGCGCCCGTTTTCGGGTTGATTTCAACTTTAAGTTCCTGACCCGCATAGCGTTTTGCCGCAGCGTTTTTTATGGCGGCGATAATGATTTCTATCATATCGCTTCTGCTTATATTCTTGTCTTTCTCGTAGTATTCGAGAAGTGCCAAAACTCCGTTGTTGTTGCTCATGGGTGTCCTCTTTTGTTTGTGGGGTTGTGTACTGACAAAAAAAAGTGGAAGCCAACGCCCCACTCCTAATCGAGAGTACTTAATTTTCGCACAATACTGCATTTGCATACACACATTGTCAAGCTTTTATTGAAAAAGCATTCAACGCAGGTAAAAACCGAACTGTTTTGCAATGGGCTCCAGAAATTTTATAAGCCACACTATAAAGAAGTACAGAATTGCCAAATTCAATATTGTGCAGGGCAAAATGCCCCAAACGGCAAATGCGTTGGACTTTTTTATGCAGGCGACAAAGGCGCGGCGGTCTTTGCGCGCCATTGCAATTTTTGCCCTTTTTAAATACAAAAACGAGAACGCCGCCAAATAGTTGCAAATGCCCAAAAGGCTTACTATGGCAAAGTCGCGCCCGTTTTTGTATATTTTTTGCATTAGTTGTCTATGTCCATTTTATAGGGCATTGCGGGAAGCCCGTCGTCGGCGAAAATGCAAACGTCGTCGCCGCACCACGATTCCCACAAATACCTTACAGTCTTTGCGTCGGAGGCCTTAGGGTCTGTCAAAACAACGGCGTTGTCTTTAAACTCGGCTTTTTGCGGCTTTAGCCACTTTTTGCCTACCAAAATTTCGAAGCCGCGCGGCTTGCCCTTGCATTCAAGTTTTTTGCCGTAGGTTTCGAATGTTATTTTAATGTCGTCGCCGTCGGCCGAAACGCTCTTAAATTTCGGGAAGTATGGGTTTAGATTTTTTGCCCCGTAGATTTCCCTAAGCACAAGCTTTTCAAGCCTTACGCCTATGGGCTTTTTGTAGGGAGGGTGTATTTCCTCTTTCATGCCCAAATCTATGCTAACTGCCATATTGGTGTTTTTAACGTTCTGCGAAACCAAATATTGGGCAAAACGCGCGTCGCCCCATTGGGCTGTGCTGCGGTTGTGTGCCGTTAGCTGCACAAAGTAGAAGGGCAATGTTTTGTCGTCCCAGTGCTTGCGCCAGCAGTCTATCAGCGAAGAAAACGCCTTTTCAAAGCTTTTTACGCGGTAGCCGAAAGCGTCGCCTTCGCCCTGATACCACAAAAAGCCCCTAACCGTGTAGCCCGCAAAGGGTGCAACAACCGCGTTAAAGCAGCCCGTGGGCATACCCCTATAGCTAAAGGGGCTTTCGGGAATGGGCATATAGGCCAAATATTCGCTGTTTCTTGGCCTTTTGCCTTCGCCTTTTTTGAATTTTGCCAAGGCCTCGTCGTATTCTTTGCGCGCTTTTTGCCAAACGGGAAAATCCCTTTCGTAGTCGAAGTTCTTTAGGGCGTCGTCCAAAGTTTTTTGGTCTATCTTAAAGCTTTCAACTTTGCCGATAGTTTCTTTGTCTACCCAGCAGCTCATTCTTGTTGCGCCCAGCGCCGACTTTATTATGCCAACGGGCACGTTCAAATCGTCGTTAAGGGCTTCGGCAAAATAGAAGGCAACTGCGTTCATATTGGCTATGTTTTTGCCGTTGGGCATTTGCCAATAGGGGGTATATTTATCCTTTTTCGCGTCGAACAAAGGCTCTTTGCTTACGCTTGCCGCGTTTTGGTTAAAGTACCTTATTGTGGGGTATTTGCCGCGCGCTAGGGCGTCTTTTAAATTGTCGGTGTTTTTTACGGAAAGCTCCATGTTGGATTGCCCGCCCGTAAACCATACTTCGCCTACAAGCACGCCGTTTATGGTCTTTTCGAGTTTGCCGTTTTCGTATACCGAAATTTTGCGAAGCTCGGTGCTTGCCTTTAAGGGGTTTAAATTAAGCGACCACAGGCCGTTTTTGTCGGCGCTAACGCTTTTTGTCTGTCCCGCAAACTCCACTTTCACGGTTGCATTCGGCTTTGCCTTGCCCCAAAACTTAACGGGCTTGTTTCTTTGCAACATCATATTGTCGGAGAATATGCTGGGCATTTCGATTGCGCCGAAAGCCGCGGCCGACAACAATAACGAGGTTAATAAACACGATACTTTTTTCATCATACGCGCAAAGATGTATTCTTGAAGGTCTTTTTTTGCAAGCATAATCAAACTTAACCAACAAAATCTTTATAAATTTTAAACTTGAAGGGGGCGTTAAAATTAAGTTAACGTGTATAAGTTCTATAAACCAATTTGTTTTATATATGATGAATTCGAAAATCTCTATGTTAAAAAAGGCGTCTTTTGCGTTGATTGCGGCATTGGCCGCATTTTCGCTGCAGGCCAAGAATGTAAATCTGGAATTTTGCAATGTTATAGGCGACGGCAAAACCGACAACACAAAAGCCCTGCAGGCGGCCATAGACGAATGTTCGTCGACGGGCGGCGGCGAGGTTATATTCCCAAAAGACGGCGGCGTGTTTTTAAGCAAAACGCTGTATTTAAAAGACAATGTAACTTTAAACCTTTCGCCTAATACCGTTTTAAAGGCCAATGCAAAAAATTTCGGCAAGGGGCGTTTTATAAGCGCAAAGGGCGCAACAAACATAGGCATTAAAGGCGGCGGCACGGTAGACGGCAGCGGGGCGGATTTCCCCATCGGCGAAGTCGGCGGCAGAGCGCACATGTTCATTTTAACCGATTGCAAAGATGTAAGGATAGAAAATATAAAAATTACGGCGTCTTCGTGCTGGAATTTGTTTTTGCAAAGGTGCGACACCGTGTTCATAAACAACATACACCTAACGTCGCACGCAAACTGGAATAACGACGGTATCGACATAGAGGCCAAAAACGTGGTGATTTCGAATTCGATTATCGACTGCGACGACGACGCGATTTGCCCCAAAAGCCACAGCCGCGACTTTATTGTAGAAAACATAACAATTACAAACTGCATAATTTCGTCGAACTGCAATTTTATAAAATTCGGCACGGCAAACCACGGAGGCTTCAGGAACGTTGCAATTTCGAACTGCGTTCTTAAAAAGTGCACGCAGTCGAACTTCCGCAAGTGGGATACGCACTTTAAAAACTCGGGCGTAAGCGCGCCGATAACCGGCATAGGCGGCATTGCAATCGAGGCGGTAGACGGCGGCTTTGCCGAGCGCATAACGGTTTCGAACCTTGCAATGACCGACGTTCAAACTCCCGTATACATAAGGGTGGGGCACCGCAACAAAGACGAGCAAAAAAGCTACATAAAAGACGTTATTATAAGCAATATTACCGCGACTTCGGAAAGCTGGTTTTCGAACAGCATAACATCGGTTCCGGGGCACGCTTTGGAAAACGTTATCGTGCGCGACTGCATATTCAATATGAAGGGCGCAATGCCCGAAAGGGAGGCCGAAAAGCTTATGGAAAAGAAGATTCCCGAACAGGTTGCCGGCTACCCCGAAAACAGGCTTTTGGGTAATTTGCCCGGCTACGGCTTTTATATTAGGCACGCAAAGAACATAACGCTCGACAACATTCAGCTGAACGCCGTAGGCGGCGAATACCGCCACGCCATTGTTGCCGACGACGTAAATTCGATACGCATTACCAACGGCATTTTCGAAGCTCCAAAGGGCGAGGCCGACGCATTGAATTTTATAGACTGCAAAGACGTTTACCAATTCAACAACAAAATAGTAAAAAAATAATGTTAAGGCGAAATTTCCTGGATTGTACAATAAAGGGCACGGTCGGCATATTGTCGGCGGGCATTTTTGCGAATGCTTTTGCCGAAGAAGACGATGTTGATTTTAACATCACCAAAGTGCAGATTTTTGCGGGCTTAAAAAAGCCGCTAAAGTTTTTGCACATTAGCGACTTGCATATGGCTATATGCGACGAAAGAGACCCCAAAAGCCTGCCCAAAGCCCACGGGCGAAACAAGCTTATGCGCAACCCGCAAAAATTGTGGCGGCCCATTGTGCAATATGCAAAAAAACGCAATATGCCGCTGCTTTGCACGGGCGACATTCTCGATTTCGGCACCCAAAAGGGCTACGAATTTTTAAGGGAATCGGTTGCCGAAGACACCTACGTTTTTAGCGCGGGCAACCACGAGTATTTTAGGTGGGTTAATCCCGCACCCGAATACAACGTTAAAGACGTAATAGAAAAAACAAAAGCGTGCTTTAAATACGATTTGGAATTTTCCTCGCACATAGTAGGCGGGCTAAACATAATATCCATAGACAACGCGAATATGAACTTTACGCAGCGTCAGTACGAGTTGTATTTGAAGGAAGTGCAAAGGGGCCTGCCCATAATAATATTGTGCCATACCCCATTGTATACGCAAAAGTTTTACGAGCAGTTTTTGTCGGAACCGGAAAACAAAAGCCCCAATTTGTGCGCAACCCCGGTGGAAAAGTTGCAGGCTCTTGCCGAAAAATTCAACAACAAGGGAGTGTTAAACCAAAGGGCTTCGGCGTTTACCGAAATGTTTGCTGCGCAAATAAAGCGCGAAAAGCTTGTAAAGGGAGTTTTGTGCGGGCACTTGCACATGCAAATTAACGACACTTTCGAAAGCGGCGCAATTCAAACTTGTGCCGACGCAGCCTTTAAGAAAGAGCTTCAGGAAATTACAATCTGTTAGCGCCCGAAGTTTCCCGAAATTTCTAAAAATTTGCAGAGCGCGGCTTTTTTGCCGCGCTTTTTTTGCATATAAAAAATGCAATCTTTTCGGCGCCAAATACGGCGGGCTACGCGGTATGCGCGCACAAAAAAACCGCAACATAAATTGCGGTTTTTTAAAAGGTGTGCGCTTAAAAGCTTAGGCTTTTTCCACCAAGCCGGCTTTAAGAGCCTTTGCGCTTACCCAAACGCGCTTGATGGCGCCGCTTTCGGTGCGTACGCGAACACGCTGAACATTGGGCTTAAAAGTGCGGTTAACCTGTTTTACAAGCTGCAAACCGATACCGCCGCTCTTTTTGCTTTGACCTTTGTGTATGATTTTGCGGCCGGCTACGGGACGCTTACCTGTTACTGAACATATTCTTGCCATTGTATTAAGATACCTTCCTATAAAATTAAGCTTGAGCCTTCTGCTCTTTGCGTTTGGCAACAGCAATAGCCTTTACCGCCGATTCGTTTGCCTTTCTTTTGCGGAGCGCGAGTGCGCGTTGACGCTGGGGATTGGGCTTTTTGCCCGCTCTCTTTGTCTGGGGCTTATTCTTTGCTTTAGATGACCATTGTACTAAACCGCTCATTTTGTTTTCCTACTATGTATGTTTATAAAAATTAAAAGGTAAAACTTAGCAGTTTTTTTTTGCTAGTCCAGTCTTTTTTTTAAATTTTTAAAAAAGAGGGCATTTTTATAACTATTTTGGCTTTAAAAATATTTTTGGCTGAAACTTTTTTGCATTCGGCTTTTTTAATCTCGTAAAATGAACGAGATTTTGGCAGATATGTCCGACAATAACGCCATGTATACTACAACCGATACAGACGCCGTTTTAATGCTTTCGGTATCGAAGGGCGACGACAACGCCTTTCGCATATTGGTGCAAAAGTGGAAAAACCCGATAATAAACTACTTTTTCCGCTCTACAGGCGACGCATTTTTGTCGGAAGACCTAACCCAGCAAACCTTTATAAATTTATACAAGGCAAGGGCGTCGTACAGGGTAAAGGCGAAGTTTTCCACATATCTGTTTTTCATTGCAAGGTGCGTGCTTATAAACAACCACCGAAGCGCAAAGCCCGTAGAGGCGGTAGACCCCTCCGACATGGAGTCGTGCGCGGTGTTTGAAGACACGTCTTCGACAAGCGAACTTGAGGAGCTTTTTGAAAATACCGTTAAGGATATGCCCGAAAAACAGCGTACGGCCATATTGTTGCTAAAACAGCAGCAGCTAAGCTACGACGAAATCGCCGAGGCTATGTCGGCTTCGGTGGGCGCCGTAAAGACGTGGATACACAGGGCAAGGGAAACTCTAAGAAAGGCGTTTAAAGAATATGAATGACAGTAAGATAGACGAACTTTTTGCGAAAAACAAAATCGCCCTAAACGACGATTTTGCGCAAAAGGCGCTTATAGACGCAAAAATAGACGGATTTTTTGCGGCGCAAAAAATAGCCTTAAGCGATTCTTTTACCGACAGTCTTTTTGATAAAATCGGGCGCGAAAAGGGCAAAAGGGCAAAGATAAGGCGCTTTTGGGGCACCGTTCTTTCGGCGGCTGCTGCTTTGGCTTTGTATTTCGGCTATGCAAACTACGCTTTTGAGCCTTTGCCCAGCGACGCCGAATTGGTAAACGCAATGCAAAACAGCGTTGTTTGCGAGCTTGAGTATAACCGCAACAACCGTTCCATAGAAAAACTGGGCAACGAGATAGACAACCTAAGCGCAACTTTGCTTGAAAACGAGCTGAAAATGCTGGCGGCTTTGTAGTAAATTTCCTATCTAAGGTTGTATATAAAAACGCGCCCGCTTGGTGTTTATTCCGAGCGGGCGTTCCTTTTTTGCGGGTAAGGATATCTGCCCTACATTCCCCTAAAATTGGGCGAAAGCAGCCTGCGGCTTTTAGGCAGCGTAATGGTGCCGCCCTTGCTTAAGATTTCCTTTTCGGTGGAAATTTGCGCGGCTTCGGCGTTTTTCTTTAATTGGTCCAGCTCCAGCTGTTTTTGCCTTAAATCGGCAATTTCGGCGTCTTTTTCGCGTATAAGGTTTTTGTAGAAATCCAACAGCTTGTCGGTGTTGTTTTTGCCCGAAGTGCTTTGTTGCAGCTTTGCAATGGTTTGTCGGGCTTCGCCTACCGCCTTTTGCAGAGCCTCTTTTTGGCGCGCAAGCTCTATCGATGCGCTTTCGGCCGAGCTTCGGGCGTTGGCCTCCCTTTCGAGCTGGGCGTTTAGATCGGCCAAAAGTTTTTGCTGGTTTTTTTCGCTTTGAGCCTTTGTCTTTTCAAGCATTTTGCGGGCTTGTTCGGCTTTTTTAAGGTCGTTTAGCGCCTTGATTCTGGCGCGCTCTGCAACGTCCTTTAGCTGCTGCGCTTTAAGCTGCTGCATTTTGGCCAAACTTTCCTGGTTTTCCACCCGTTCGGCAAGCGAAATGGTTTCGGTTTTTTGCCTTGCATATTTTACCGCAAATATGCAGCAGACAAAGGCTATAAGACACATTGCTATGATAAAATTCTTTTGCAGGTTATTCATAGTGCCAATTATTTTGCATTTGCCGAATTTTGTAAATTCTATTCGTCGTCTATTTGAATGTTTTTGTTGCGCACAGTAGGGCAGCCCGCTCTAAGAAAGGCGTTTACAAAAATGTCTATGTCGCCGTCCATAACGGCCGTCATATTGCCCGTTTGCGCTCCCGTGCGCAGGTCCTTTACCATTTGGTAGGGCTGGAACACATAGCTTCGTATTTGGTTGCCCCACGAAATTTCGCCCTTTTCGCCGTAAAACTTGTCCATTTCGGCGCGCTTTTCGTCCTGCATGCGCTCGTACAGGCGGCTTTTAAGCTCTTTCATTGCCGTGGCCTTGTTCTTTATTTGGCTTCGCTCGTTTTGGCACGAAACTACAATGCCGCTGGGTATGTGCGTTATCCTTACGGCGCTTTCGGTTTTGTTTACATGCTGGCCGCCCTTGCCGCTCGAGCGGTAGGTGTCTATCCTCAAATCCTCGTCGGGAATTTGGAAATCCAAAAGGTCGTCCTGAATTTCGGCGATAACGTCTACCGAACAAAACGATGTGTGCCTGCGCTTGTTCGAGTCGAACGGGCTTATCCTTACAAGCCTGTGCACGCCGCGCTCCGACTTGCAGTAGCCGTAGGCATGGTCGCCTATAATCCTTGCCGTAATTTTCGAAAAACCCGCCTCTTCGCCCGCCTGCAGGTCGTCTATTTCCATTTTCCAACCGCGTTTTTCAACCCAGCGGCTATACATTCTAAAAAGCATTTCGCACCAGTCGCAGCTTTCGGTGCCGCCCGCGCCGGCGTGTATGGTAATAATTGCGTTGTTCGCGTCCAAAGGCCCCGACAAAAACGACTTTATTTCCGCCTCGTCCAAAAATTTATACAAAGCGCCACATTCGTCTGCCAATTCCTGCGCCAAAGAGGGGTCGTTTTCCGACTCTTTTACAAGCTCCTCCAAAACAAGAAGGTCGTCGAGTTTCGCCTTCAGCTCCAGTTGCGGGACAACCGCGGCCTTTAGCGAGTTTAGCTCGCTTATGGTTTTTTGCGCCGCGCTTTGGTCGTTCCAAAAGCCGTCCGAAGCCATAACGGCCTCCTTTTCGGCAATGAGTTTTTGCTTGCCGTCTACGTCAAAGAAACCTCCACAGGTGCGAGGCTCGTTTTTTTATGTCGTCTATGTCGGCGCGTATCTGCGAATCTATAATCATGCGGCATATTTTCCGAAAAAAACGGCCGATTGAAAGTAAATTTTTGCCGAATTTTTATTTTTTGGGCGGCTTTTTGCGCAAAATGTAGTAAAACGGCGCTTTTTAGCGTTGAAATATGCGTGCGCTGCCTTAACTTTATAGCAGTTATGATTAGACAATTTTTATTTTCGGCGGCCGTTTTTGCAACGGCGCTGCCTTTGAACGCCCAAACTTCCACATTGGCCGACCTTACCCAAGACGTTGCCCTTATGCGCCGCGAGGTGGGCCAGCTTAGGCTTGAGGTTGAACAGTTAAGGCGCGAAAACGAAACATTGGCCTCGCGCATAAGGGCGGCCGAAAACTCTTCGGTTTCCAGCGACGCGGTAAAGGCGCAGTCGGCCTCTCTGCAAACTTCGGTAGACGCGAAAATGGTGGCGTTAAAGCGCGAGATAATTTCGGAAGTAAAGAAGGATTTGGATTCTATGGCTTCGCAGACAAACAGCGCAATGGCAAAGTTGGCGGGCGCCGTAAACGAAAAACCCAAGGCCGAACCGCAAAGGACGTTTTCGAACGAATATCCGCAAACGGGCGTTCCCTACGTTGTCCAAAGCGGCGACAGCCTAAGCAAAATCGCGCGCAAATTGAAGTCGAAAATCAGCTGGATACAAGACGCAAACCATATTTCGGACCCCACGTCTTTGAAAGTCGGGCAAAAATTGTTTGTCCCGCAGGAATAGGAGCAGGTTTTATATGGCTAAGGAAAGAAAATCGTTGGGCAGGGGGCTTTCGTCGATAATAGCAGGCGGCGGCAAGGCGGTTGTAAAGCCGCAGGCAAAAACGCAGGCGGCCGCCCCCGAAAAGCAGACTGCAAACGCGCCGACATCGCAGTTTTCGGCGCAGAATTTATACAGCGAAATTTTGATAGACAAAATAGTGCCAAGCCCCTTTCAGGCGAGAAGGGAATTTTTGCCCGAAGAGGTAAACGAGCTTGCCGAAAGCATTGCTTCGGAAGGCCTAATGCAGCCTATTGTTGTAAGAAAGCTTGCCGACGGAAATTTCGAGCTTATTGCGGGCGAAAGGCGCTGGAGGGCGTGCAGGCAACTTGGCTTAAAGCGCATTATGGCGAATGTGCAGACGGCTTCCGACGCGTCGTCGGCGGTTAAGGGGCTTATAGAAAATCTGCAAAGAAGCGACTTAAACCCCATGGAAGAGGCCCTGGGCTTTGCCAACCTTATGGCAAACTTTAAGCTTACCCAGGATATGCTTTCGCGCAGGATAGGCAAATCGCGCTCGGCCGTTGCAAATTCGCTAAGGCTGCTTACGCTGCCGAAAGAGGTTCAAAATTTGGTGTCGGCGGGAAGATTGTCGGTCGGCAACGCAAAGGTGCTGCTTGGGTTAGACGACAAAGCCCAGCAGGCGGCTCTTGCGCGCCGCATTGTAGAAACCGATATGAACGTCAGGGCAACCGAAATTGCCGTGGCTAAAATAAAAAGCGCAAAAACATCTTCGCCCGACGCAAAGGTGGGCTCTTCTACAAGGCAAAGCGCGGTTTTGCGCGACTTGGAGAACAGGATAAGGGAAAAGCTTAACGCCAATGTCGAAATAAAGCATTCGCCGAAAAAGGGCAAAATTATAATCGACTATATGGGCAACGACGATCTTGCCCGCATATTGGACATAATCGGAATTAAAGCTTAGAATGTTTTATAGGGCGGCAGTTTTTGCGCTATTTGCCGTGTCGGCGGCGGGCGGGCTTTTTGCTCAGGTAAAAGCCACCGACTTTACGCGCGCAAACGCCACCTTAAACAAGCGCTACGACGGCAAGGAAAGCGACGCCTTCAAAAAAAGCTTTCAAGGCTCGGATATGCGCTACAAAAGCTTTAAAAACGAAAACGCCGACAAAGCCTGGGGCGGGGCTTCCCAAATGGCCTCAGTTAACGGTCAAAAATCGGCGTTTTCGAACGAAAGCTTTTACGGCTCCGACAAAAAATATTCGGTTCCCGAATTTTCGCAATATTCGCAAACTTCGCGCTACAACGGTGTGCCCGAAGATTTTGTTATGGACAATGCCGACTACAATATGTCGAAAAAATACGAAGGCTCGTTCGACACCGAAAAGCGCAGCCGCTTCCACAACAAAATACGCGCCGACTATAACGACCATATAGAAAGGTCTATGTCGGACATAAACAAATATTATTCGCGCAAGCCGACCGACGACGAGTCGGGCATAGCCATAAAAAAGGCGGGTGCAGACCTTAACCAAAAAGACGAAAGCATTTTGGATTTGTTCGATATTTCCGGCACCCATATAAAGCGCGACAGGCTAAAAATCGCGCTGCCGAGGGCTATGTCCTCGAAACCCATAGACGAAGACGGCAATTTTATCGAAGCGCCCAAAACGCCCGTGCGCCCTAAAACAACCGATTTGCCCAAGCTGGAAAAACTGCCCGTTCAACAAAGCAACACGGGCGGCGGCAATGTGTACGGCAGCGACGCTTCCATTACATTGCGCAGGGGCCAGTCGAAGGAAATGGAAACCGACTTTAAATTCAACAGCCTCGGCGTGCCCAAGGAAATGCAGGGCGGAAGAACCGTAATTAAGGTTCAGGTAAAAAAGTAGCCGCAAAAACGCGGTGTGTGTGGCGCGTTTTTTGCGCGTGTTTATTGCGCTTAAAAGTTTTGGCGCAAAATGCCCCTTAAAAATTTTCTCTGCTTTTTTACAAGTTTAAGGGTATTTTTGGAAATTTCGCAAAACAGGGCGTTGGTATCTGCATTGCCGCTTTCCATTGCGGCAAAACACTCTTTATAGCCTATTGCCCCCATGGCCGACGGGTTGTTTTTTACACCCAGGCCAAGCAGTTTTTCGCATTCTTCCAAAAGCCCGTTTTCCAGCATTGTTTTTGTCCTTTTTGCAATGCGTTTTTCCATCGTTTCGTTGTCGAAATCCAGAATTTCAACGTCTCTTTCAATGTCGCCGAAAGGGCAGGGGCTTGCCTTAAATTCGGCTACAATGTCGGCAAGTTTTTTGCCGCTTGCCAAAATTCTTTCCATGGCTCTTGCGGTTCTGCGCGGGTTTTTTATGTCCACAAAGTTTGCCGCAGCATTGTCGAGTTTTAAAAGCTCGTCTTTTAAGGCGTCGGCCCCTCCCGAAAGTTCGATATTCCTTACCTTTTGCCTTATTTCGCCGGGCACTTGTATGCTGTCGGTAACGGCGCAAAACCACGCCTTTAAATAAAAGGGACTGCCGCCTGCAACTACAATGTTTTTGCCCTTTGCCAAAATCTCGGCAACCGCATTTTTTGAATATTGCACATATTTCGAAATGTCGAACATTTCGCTTGGGCTGCACACGTCTATAAGGTGGTGCCTAATGCCGCGCATTTCGCTTGCCTTAAGCTTTGCCGACCCTATGTCCATATATTTATACACCTGAACCGAGTCGCACGAAATGATTTCGGCGTTGTTTTGCAGTGCGTATTCTATGGCCCTTGCGCTTTTGCCAGAGCAGGTTGGGCCGCTTATTATTTTAACTTTTATGCGCATTTGTCTGCCCGTTTAAAAATTTTAAAAGTTTTTCGGCATAGCCAAGGCTAATGCCCCTTATTTCGGCAATGCTTTGGGGCGTGGCTTTTTTAAGTTCGTTTATAGAGCCGAATTTTTTTAAAAGCTCAATCTTTCGCTTTTCGCCCATTCCGAAATCGTCCAACACGCTTTCCCTTATTTTTTTTGCCCTTAAAAAGGCGTTAAACGAGTTTGCAAAGCGGTGCGCTTCGTCGCGTATTCTCTGCATAAGTTTTAAGGCTTCGTCGCTTTTTGGAAGTTTTATTTCCGAAAAGTCGGTTGCCAAAACAATGGTTTCCTCGCGCTTGGCAAGGCCGACTATCATTTTCGGGCGGTTTTGCACCTCTTCAAAAACCTTGTTCGTTGCCGACAGCTGCCCCTGGCCGCCGTCTATAACAAGCAAGTCGGGCGGGGTGTCTACCCTAAGGTAGCGGCGTTTTACCACTTCGTTCATAGCCCTAAAGTCGTCGTTGCCGACAAAGCTTTTTATCTTAAAATGCCTGTATTTTGCCTTGCACGGCAGCCCGTTTTCGAACCTTACCATAGAGGCCACGCAAAAGCTGCCCGAAATGTGCGAAATATCGAAACATTCCATCGTTAAAATCGGCTCTTTTGCCCCCAAACATTCGGTTAGCCGCGCAATGGCTTCCTGCGCCACTTTTTTCGGGCTCCGCGAAAGGTCGGCGGCCGAATTTCGCATACGGTTTAGCTTTAAAGTTTCCTTTACAGCCCCGATTAAATCCCTGTATTTTGCCGCCTCCTCAAACTTAAGGCTTTCCGAGGCCTTTTGCATTTTTTCCTCAAAGGTGTCAAGCAGTTCAAGCGAGTCGCCCTTTAAAAACTCCACGGCTTTGTCTACCCTTTGCATATATTCCTGCGCCGATATTTTTTTGTTTTCGCCGTAGATTTCGGCGCGGGCGTCGTCGTACAGTGTATAAAGGCCGTCTGCGTCTTTTCGGGGCTTTGCGTCCGACGAAATTACCCCGAAGTTTTTTTTCAGCAAGGCCAAAACCTCTCTTATGCGCGCCGCCGTCGGATACGGGCCAAAGTAGGCGCAGTTGTCGTCTATGCGGTTTCTGCAAAGCGAAAATACGGGAAGCTCCCTAAAATACTCGACCCTTAAAAGCAAAAAGTTTTTGTTGTCCTTTAAATCGGTATTATAGCGGGGTTTCCACTCGCCTATAAGGCGGCTTTCAAGTATCAGCGCCTGCTGCTCGTTTTTGGTTTCAAAAAATTCCAAGTCGTCTACGGTGTCGACCATATACGGAATTTTAAAGCTGTGCAGCCTGCGCGATTTTTGGAAATACTGCGAAACCCTTTTTTTTAAGTCTTTTGCCTTGCCGATGTATATCGCCTGCCCGAAAGCGTCTTTCATAACATAAACGCCGCTTTTGTGGGGCAGGTTAAGCACTTTGTCTTTAAGGCTATCGTTCATTGCATTTTAGGGTTAAAGCCTTTTTTATGCGCCGCTTTAATGCAAAAATATCGGCAATTTTTAAAGGAAAAACAGCTGGGTAGCTCCCCCCTGGGCGTCTTTTTTGCGCTCGCGGCGCGGCTTGGGCGTTGCGCCTTTTGCCGAGTCGAGCCTGCAAACGACAATGTTGCCCTCGTTTTCTATTTCGCCAAGCACGCTTTTGGCCCTTTCTATAACTTCGTCGGGCAGGCCGGCAAGCTTTGCAACCTGTATGCCGTACGATTTGTCGGCCTGGCCGCGCTCTATGGTTCTTACAAATATGATTTCGTCGTTATATTCCCTTACGCAAACCTTGTAGTTTACAAGCCTGTTTAAAAGGCCTTCAAGCTTGGTAAGCTCGTGGTAGTGGGTTGCAAAAAGGGTTTTAGGGCCCGATTTTTCGTCGCCGTGCAGGTATTCTACTATGGCCCATGCTATGCTAAGGCCGTCGTATGTGCTCGTTCCCCTGCCGATTTCGTCCAATATAATAAGCGACTTGTTTGTTGCGTTGTTTAAAATGTTGGCCGTTTCGTTCATCTCAACCATAAAGGTCGAGTTGCCGCGCGAAAGCTCGTCGGAAGCGCCGACTCGGCTGAACACTTTGTCGATTAGCCCCATTGTGCATTTCTTTGCGGGAACAAAACAGCCCATTTGCGCCAAAATTGCAATAAGGGCGGTCTGCCTTATGTAGGTGGATTTACCCGCCATATTCGGCCCCGTTATAAGCGCAATTTGCTCGCCGCTTGAAGACAGGAAAGTGTCGTTTGCAACAAACTTGTCGGAAAGCCCCGTTTTGCCGTTGGCAAGCATTTGCTCTATTACAACGTGCCTGCCCTGAACTATGTCGAGCGTGTCGGAGTTGTCTACTTTGGGCAGGCAATAGTCCCAGTCTAGCGCAAGCTTGGCGTACGAGCAAAATACGTCTACCTTTGCAAGGGTTTCGGCGGTGTCTATAAGCTGGTCGAAACTTTCCAAAACATAGGCTACAAGCTCGTCGAAAATCTTTTGCTCAAGCTGCAGCGCCCTTTCTTCGGAATTTAGGATTTCCGTCTCCTTTTTTCGAAGCTCGTCGGTTGTAAACCTTTCGGCGTTTACAAGGGTTTGCCTTCTTATATAGTGCGGCGGCACCAGGTGCAAAAACGATTTTGTAATTTCTATGGAAAACCCGAAGGGGGCGGTGTGTTTTACCCTTAAATTTTTAATGCCCGTTTTCGCCTGCTCGTTGGCCTCGAAATCCGAAAGCCATTTTTTTGAATTTACGCTTAAATTGCGCGTGTCGTCCAACTCTTGGTTAAAGCCCGCGCGTATAACGCCGCCTTCGGCTATTTTTATCGGCAGTTCGTCGTTTAGGGCGCTTTTTAGGCGCTCCTTTAATTCGGCAAATGTTCCGATATTTTCGGCCAAATCTTTGCACAAAGTGCCGTTTACCGATTTTAACAGCTCTTTTATGGGCTCCATTTCCTCCAGCGTAGAGGCAACGGCGCCAAGCTCGCGCGGGTTTTTTACGCCGTTTTTAAGCCTGCCCAAAATTCGCGGCAAATCCTTTATTTGCCCCAAACTTTTTAAAATTTTCTCGCAAATGGCGGGCGAGTCGAACAATTCCTTCGCCGTTTGCCCTCTTTTGCGTATTTCGGCCAAATCCATAAGCGGCGACGCCAAATACGATTCCAGCAGCCTGCCGCCCGCCGCCGACTGCGTGTAGTCTATAAGGCTTAGCACCGAGCCGTTTCTTGCGCCCGAAACCGTTTTAAAAAGCTCCAAATTGCGCTGGGTTGCCGCGTCTATCGACATATATTTGCCCGAATCGTACCTTTTTATCGAGCGCAAATTTACGGGACTGTGCCTTAAAGTTTCGGACGAATAGAATATCAGGGCCCCCGCCGTCCCCAAAGGCTCGAATTCCCTTTTTATGCCGAAGCCGTCCAGCGAAATTCTCGAAAGCGCCCTTGTCGTTTGCTCGAAACCGTATTCGCGGTCGAAAACGTAGTCGGGCAAAAGGGTTATCGGGCACAGGTCTGCAACGGCCCTGAAAATGCAAAGCCAGCCCGAAAGCGAGGGGTTGCTTTTCCATTCCTTCGACCTTTCTTCGGGCAAAAGGATTTCCTTGGGCGAATTTGCCGAAAATACGGGTATAAAGTCTTCGGGGTTTTCAAAGAGGGCGGTTAAAAACTCGCCCGTGCTTACGTCTATCCACGAGGCGAAAAGGCGGCGCTTTTTTGTGTCTATGTCTACCGCATACATATAGTTGCGCTGCTTTGCCGAAAGCTGGTAGTCGTCTATGGAAGTGCCCGGCGTTAAAATCCGGCTAATAGAGCGCTTTACAAGCTTGCCGGCCACGGGTTTTTCGTCCTGCTCGCAAATGGCCACTTTTTTGCCCTTTTCCAAAAGTTTGGGCAAATATTGCTGCAAAGCGTGGTAGGGAATGCCCGCCATGGGGCTGCTTTGCCTTTTTGTAAGCGTTATGCCCAAAATTTTCGAGCCGCATACGGCGTCGTCGAAAAACATTTCGTAGAAATCGCCCAATCTGAACAGCAACAAAGTGTCTTTGTTGAGGGATTTTTTAAAATCCCAATATTGTTCCATCATGGGGGTGAGTTTTTCCTTGGGCATAATATTTACTAAATAAAAAGAATAATTTTTGAGAATTCAAACACTTATTTTTAAAAATAATTTAAAAAATGTGTTGCTTTTTATACACAAGGGCGTAACTTGTAAATCTTTTAAAGGTGTGTTTGCGCATATAAATATGGTGCAAATATCTCCCATAAATTTCTAAAAAACATAGCAATACTCAAATGAAACAGGTAAAAATCCCAGTAAAAGTTCGTCAGGAAACAGGCAACAATACAGCAAAGCGCTGCCGTAAAAGCGGCGGCATACCGTCGGTAATCTACGGAGAAAGCGGCTCGCAGCCCCTCGTAGTAAACAAGGCGGATTTTTCCAAGGTCGAAAAGTCGGTCGTTGGCAAAGCAGTATTGCTTGAATTGGACTTCGGCGACGGCAAAGAAGGCAACTACGCGGTTATCAAGCAAATCGACAGGAACCCGATTTCCGACGACATTATGCACATAGACTTTTTGGAAGTTGTTCGCGGCAAACCCATGCACGCGGTTATTCCCTTCCGTGTATTCGGCGAAGCAGACGGCGTTAGAAACGGCGGCGGCGTAGTAGAAGTTTACCACCGCGAAGTTAAGGTTATTTGCCGTCCCAGAGACCTTCCCGAAGAAATTGCGGTAGACATTACCGATTTGAAATTGGACCAGGCCATTACGGTTGCCGATTTGCCCAAGCTTGAAGGCGTTGAATACAACGAACACAAAGACAGAGTTTTGGTTTCCTGCTTCATCAACAAGGAAGAAGAGGAAGAAGAACCCGCTCCCGCAGCGGCCGAAGGCGATGCTGCAGCCCCCGCTGCCGATGCAAAAGCTGCTGCTCCCGCGGCAGATGCGAAAGCGGCTCCCAAGAAATAGTTTTAATTTTAAAAACGCAGCCTAGGGTTTTTGCCCGAAGCTGCATTGTTCTTTGATATGTCCAACATAAAGCTGGCAGTTGGGTTGGGAAATTCGCCCGAAAAATACGCCAAAACAAGGCACAACACGGGGCGCAATATTCTGAATTTAATTGCCGAAAAATGCAAAATAAGCTTTTCGCCCAATAAATATTGCAACGGGCAAACGGCAACATTGCCGCTTTTTGGCGACAACCTTATATTGCTAAAGCTTGAAGGCTATATGAACGAAAGCGGCATAAACCTTAAAAGGGCGCTGTCGTTCTACAAGTTAAACATTTCGCAGGTGGCGGTAGTATACGACGACACCGCATTCGACGTAGGCCGCGTTAAGATTAGCGTGGGCGGCTCGGGCGGAGGCCATAACGGAGTGGGCAACATAATATCGCTTTTCGGCGAGGGCTTTACAAGAATCCGCGTGGGAATAGGCGCAAAACCGTTTAAAACAATGGATTTGGCCGACTATGTTCTCGGCGCGTTTTCTGACGGCGATTTGGCAAAAATGCCTGCGGCGGCGGACACGGTGCTCGAAGCGCTCTGTATAATGAAAAAGAGGGGCGTTGAGTTTGCACAAAATACAATTAACCAAAAAATACATAAAGATGAAAAACAACAAATATAGCGCAGTATTCATTCTCGACACAAGGTCTTACGAAGAACCCGTAGAAACTCTTATCGAGAAGCTAAAGGGTGTAATCGCCTCGGTTGAAGGCAAGGTTTCGGAAGTTGAAAATATGGGCTCGAAGCAGTTTGCAAGAGTTACCGACCGCAAATTCCCCACGGGAATTTATGTTCGCATTAACTACGAAGGTCCCACAACAAGCGTAAACGCCATTAAGGAAAAGTTGCGTTTGGACAAGACTGTAGACCGCGTGATGATACAGGTTGCCTAATAAGCCATTTTTAACGTAATTAAAAAAGACTTTAAAAATGCCATCATTCAACAAGGTTATTCTGCTTGGAAACTTGACGAGGGATCCCGATTCAAGGCAGACGCAAAGCGGAACGGTTATATGCCGTTTTACCATTGCGGTAAATCGTTCGTACACCTCGCAAGACGGCACGTTGAGAGACGAAGCCTGTTTTATAGATATTGAATGCTTTGGCAGGACGGCCGAAAATGTCGCCAAGTATTTCGGCAAGGGCAAGCCCATTTTGGTTGAAGGCAGGCTGCGCCAAGACACTTGGGAAGACAAAACCACAAACCAAAAACGCTCCAAGCTTGTTGTAGTTTTGGAGAGGTTTGAATTTGTCGGCGGCAAAAACTCCGACGGCGGTTTCGAAAAATCGTACGACTACGAGTCCTCCAGCCCCTCGCAAAGGCAGCCCGTAAGCCGTCAAAGAGACGTTTCGAAAGACGATCTTGAAGACGACGACGTACCATTTTAATGCAAATTTAAACAAAAAAACAAAAATTAGAATATTATAAAGATATGGCTACAACACAAGTATTGTTGATTAAACCCGTAGAAAATCTCGGCGGCGAAGGCGAACAAGTTTCGGTTAGGGCAGGTTATGCACGCAACTTCTTGTTCCCCAAAAAGTTGGCTGTTTCGGTAACTCGCGCCAACAAAAAGCAGATTGAAGCTCTCCAGGCAAGAAGGGCTGCACGCGAAGCCCAAGAGCTTGAAGCCGCAAAGGAATTGCAGGCAAAAATCGAGGCTATGAATATTGCAATAGCTGTTAAGACAGGCGAAGGCGGCAAGCTTTTCGGCTCGGTAACGGCTCAGAACATTCTCGCCAAGATTGCCGAAAACGGCGTAGAACTTAACAAAAAGGCGGTTTCGTTGGCTGCTCCCATTAAAGACTTGGGCAAGCACACCGCCCACATTAAGCTCCACAAAGACGTAAAGTTCGAAATCGGCGTAGAAATCGTTTCCGAAAATCCCGTAGAAGAGGTTAAGGAAGAAAAACCCGCCGAAAAATCGGCCGAATAAGTCGGAACTTTTTTAGAATATAGACCGCCGAGGGGGCGACTATTTTTGTCGAATATTTTTAATGTTTTGACAATCTCCCTTCGGCGGTCTTTTTTTATGTTTCATATATACACCAAATGGCCGATACTAAAAATTTTGTAAAGAAAGACAATTTGCCCCTTAAAGGGCAAACGCCTTTGTTGGCACCGGAGCTGCCCCATAGCGAAGACGCCGAAATCGGTCTTTTGGCCAGTATGATACTAGACAGCGACAATTCAACGGTTGTAAACGCCTGCATTGTTGCAAAGCTTACCCCCGAATATTTCTTTTACCCGAAACACCAAAAAATATACGCGGCCATTTTGTCGTTAAATTCCGACGGCATGCCGTGCGACATTGTTACCCTAACCGAAGCCCTGCTAAAGAGGGGCGACCTTAACTCGGTAGGCGGGCCCTCGGCGATAGCCGACATTGCAAACAGGCTTGAAAGCTTTGCGCATTTTAAGACATGGCTGGAAATTGTGCGCGAAAAATATTTTATAAGGGCTTTGATACGCTCGTGCACAAAGGCCATAGAAGACGCGTACAAGTCGCAGGGCGATTTCGAAAATTTTATAGACGGCGTAGAGCAGCAGATAATGCAGATTAGCCAAGACCGAATTTCGGATACGGCGCAGAGCATTAACAGCGAGGTAGACAAGGCCGTAGGCATAATAAACAAGATGATTCAGGGCAAGGGCTCGTATACGGGCGTGCCCACGGGCTTTACCGATTTAGACAACGTAACAAGGGGTTTGCAGAACAAGGAAATGATTGTTATTGCGGCGCGCCCCGGTATGGGCAAAACCTCCATTGCCCTTAATATGGCAGAATCTGCAATGTTTGCCTACAACAAGCCCACAAAGGTTTTGGTGTTTTCGTTGGAAATGTCGGCCGACCTGCTTGCAATGCGTATGATATGCTCCAGGGCAAGGCTAGACCAGGAAACTTTGCGCAAGGGCAGCTTCCTTAACAGCGACAAGCAAAAAGACCTTATTGCCGTTGCCAAAGAGCTTAAAAACGGAATGATGTGGATAGAGGACACCTCCGATATGACGATTTTGGAAATGCGCGCAAAGGCCCGCCGCATGAAGCAGCAGCACGACATAGGCCTTATTATTGTAGACTATTTGCAGCTGCTTAAGGGCACCGACAGCCGCATTCCGCGCGAACAGCAGGTTGCCGAAATTTCGAGGGGTATGAAGGCCATGGCAAAAGAGCTTGATTTGCCCGTTGTAGTTTTAGCCCAGCTAAACCGCGAAACCGAAAAGGACAACCGCGACCCGCGTCCGAGCGACTTGCGCGAATCGGGCTCTATAGAGCAGGACGCCGACTTGATTTTGCTTTTGAATTGGAAAAAGAAAGACGGAGACGAACAGCTTACAAATTCGCAAAGGCTTGTAAAACTTATAATAGCCAAGCACAGAAACGGCCCCACAGGCGTTGTAGACTTGGTGTTTAACAGAAACTATACACGATTTGACAATTATTTGCCCACAAAAGATGAAAACGCTTAAAATATTGGCATTGGCGGCGGCGTCGCTATTTGTTGCAGGTACTTACGCGGCGCAAACGCAGCCGCAGTCGGCGCAACCTTTGGTAGACCAAATTTCGGTAAAAATAGAAGGCTCGCAAAACGTTTCGAAAGAGGCGATTTTAGCGCACATGAAGCTTAGAAGCGGAATGCCTTTCGACCAAAAGGCTTTGGATTCCTCCATACGAAGCCTTTATTCGACGGGTCTGTACGACCACGTTGAAGCCAAAAAAACTTTGGACATAGGCGGCAGAATGGACATTGCCCTTAAGGTTATAACGCGCCAGCGCATAGGGCAGGTTGTTTTTAAGGGCAACAAGCGCTATTCGGCCTCGCGCCTAAGCGACGAAATCGAAACCTATTCGGGCGCCCCCCTAGACGAAATAAAAATCAAAAAAGACGTAGACAAACTTAAGGAGTTTTACCGCAAAAAGGGCTATTCTTTGGCGAAGATAAAGTATTCGGTAGAGCGCAACAAGGAAACGGGCTTGGGCGCGGTTATTTTCGATATAAACGAGGGCGGCGACATTAAGATAATAAACATACGCTTCGAAGGCTCGCCCCAGTTGGAGGAGGAAGGCTCCAGCTTTTGGACAAAAACTTTGAATATGATTCAAACCAAAAAGGAGGAAAAGTCTGCCCAGATAAAAGTTTCGGCCGACGACCTTTTGGGCATAATGAAAACCGATACCTGGATACCCGTAATTTCGTACCTTACCGACAACGGCCGCTTTAAGGAAAGCGAGCTTGAAGACGACATAGAAAAAATCAAAAACTACTACCGCAATTTGGGCTATTTGGACGTCGAAATAGACGAATCGAAAATAAGGTTCGAGTTCCCCGACGCCGACAACCCCGGCGATATGGATTTGGTGATTTCCATAAACGAGGGGCGCCAGTACAAGACGGGCAAAATCACAATGAAGGGCAACAAGCTTTTCGACACCGATTTGCTTATGAGGCTGCTCGATATCTACGAAGGCGATGTATTTTCGCCCGCCAAGGTGGATTCTTCTGCCGAAAGCATTAGAGACTACTACGGCCAATACGGCTATTTGGATTCCTTTGCCCGAATGAAGCGCAAGCCCAATCTAAAAACGGGCGCAATCGACTTGGAAATAGAGATTGTCGAAAGCGAAAGATTTTATTTGGAATCGATATACATAAGCGGCAACGACAAGACCAAAAGCGAGGTTATTTTGCGCGAATTGGCGCTGGCCCCCGGCGAAATTTTCGACTTGGTGAGAATGAAGGATTCCGAAAACAGGCTTAAAAACACGAGATTTTTCGACGAGGTAAAACTTAGCCCCGAAGCGTCGGGCATACCCAACAGGCGCAACCTTAAAATTACGCTTAAAGAGGGCAGAACGGGCAATATCACGTTCGGCGCGGGCTTTTCCACCGTCGAAAATTTGGTCGGCACTGTGGAGTTGACGCAAACCAATTTCGACTGGCGCAAATACAGCAACTATTTTCAGGGCGCCGGCCAAAAATTCCGCATAAGGGCGTCGATAGGTTTGTATTCGAACCAGGTTATAGTAAGCTACGAAGAGCCGTGGGTGTTCAACCGCGAGCTGGCGTTCGGTACCGAGCTTTTCAGAACCGACTCCGGCTATTATTCCGACTACTATTCCGAAGTTAGGTTGGGGGCGACTTTCTACCTAAGAAAGCGCATATACGAGCTAATCGAAACAAGGCTTTCGTATACGGTAGAAGACGTTGAAATCTACGACGTAAGCGCGGGCGCGCCATCGTTTATTAAAGACGAAGAGGGGCACCGCTCAATTTCGCAGGTGGGCCTAAGCTTTTTAAGGGACAACCGCGACAATTATATGATGCCCACAAGGGGCACAAGGTTTGAGCTTTTGCAAAACGTAGCTGGCGGCCCGCTTATGGGGCAGACAAACCTGTACAGGCTTGAAGGCCGTGCGGGCTGGTGGATTCCCACTTTCGACTGGGGCTCGCAGGTGCTTTCGTTTGTAGGCAGGGCGGGCACCGTTATGGGCTACGACAACAAAGAAGTTCCGTATTTCGAAAAATACTTTCTTGGCGGCGGCTACAATATGCGCGGCTTTAAATACCGCAAGGTGGGCAGGCTAGACGCGGCTTCAAGAGAGCCTTTCGGCGGCGACAGCTTCGCGTATTTGTCGATAGAATATTCGGTTGAAGTGTTCAACCCCGTAAGGGTTGCGGTGTTCTACGACATAGGCTTTGTAAACGCCAACGATTGGGATTGGGACCCCTCCGACTACAATTCCGACTTCGGCATAGGCTTAAGAATTGTGCTTATGGGTGCCCCCATGCGCATAGACTTGGGTTTCCCGATGCGCACAAGCGAATACAACGACAACGGAATGCAGTTTAACTTCTCTTTCGGAACGGTTTTTTAAAAAATCGTAAAAATTCGGGAACAAAAACCGATAAAAGCTTACTAATATAACAATCAAACCAAATAATTATGAAAAAACTATACACGACATTGTTTGCGGCGTTTTTTGCGGCCGCTCTTAACGCGGCTCCTGTAGTCCTTGTTATGGATATGCAAAAGGCCCACATGAACTACTACAAGGCGAAGGAAGCCCAACAGCAGCTGCAGGCTTCCGCCCAGGCCACAAAAGACGAGCTGGGCAAGATGGACGTTAAACGCCAGGCTTTGATTAAAGATTTGAAAGCGGTAGAGGAAAAATTGCAAAACAAGGCCCTAACCGACGACGCAAAAAAGAAGATTGTAGAGGAAGCGCAACCGAAAATGGCCGAATTGCGCCAGCTCGAGCAGAATATGCAACAAATGTCGCAAAGCACCCAGCAAAGGCTAAACCAAAACGCACAGCAAATAGGCATGCAACACCGTAAGGAAATTATGGACGTTGTAAACAAGGTTGCCGCAGCCAAAAAAGCCGACTTTGTTCTCGAAAAGAACGCAATATACTTCTCGAAGCCCTCGGCCGACATCACCGACGAAGTTATCGCCGAAATAAACAAGAACGCCCCCGCCGACGTTCCCGCGCTTCCCGCAAAGAAGTAGTTTTGTTAAATTTTTATACGGGTGCGGACTTTTTCAAAGTCCGCACTTTTTTTTGTGCATTTTTTGCCGAAAAAACCCGAATTTGTGCCGTTTTGCGGGCTGTTTTTCCCCCGAAAGGGCGGTGCGCAAATTTTGCCGAATAAAAAAATTTTCAATAAAAACTTGTTTTTTTTACACTTATAGTATATTCCCCTTTAGGGAAATAAACTATGAAAACTAAGCTTAACAAGTACGACAAACTGTTTTTCCGCAGTGCGGACGATTTCTTCCCCGAAATGGCTCCCGAAGCCCTTACTTACGACGATGTTTCGTTGGCTACGGAATATTCCCAAATTTTGCCCCGCCAAACCAGGGCCGACACTTCCCTTTCCGACAGAATAAAGCTTTCAACCCCCATTATCTCGTCGGATATGGATACGGTTACCGAATATAAAATGGCAATCGCAATGGCAAGGAACGGCGGCTTGGGGCTTATCCACTACAATATGTCGCTGGAAAACCAGGTAAAGCAGGTTGCGAAAGTTAAAAACTACATTCACGGCCTTATTCAGGAACCCGTAAAAGTTTCGCCCGAGCTTTGCATTGGCGACGTTCTCCACACAATAGAAGAGCACAAATACCGTTTTAGAACTTTCCCCGTTGTAGACGAAAAGGGCAATTTGGTTGGCTTGCTTCCCGGCAGCGTTGTTAAGGAAAGGTATGCCGCAATGAAGGTTTGCGAGGCCATGACGCAGCGCAAAGACCTCTTTACAATTTCGGTAGACAAGCTCGGCAAAAACCCGATAGACGCGGCCGACAAATTCTTTACCAAAAACTTCGGCGTGCACAAACTTTTGGTTGTAGACAAAAGCGACAAACTAAGGGGCTTGTTTACCCTTAGCGACATAGAGCAGATTATAAACGACAACCAGTCGATGGTAAAGGCCTCGCGCGATTCAAGCTTTAGGCTTATGTGCGGAGCGGCCATTTCGCCCTTGCGCGACAAAAACGGCAATCTCGACAAAGACAGAATTTTGGGGCATTTGCACAATTTGATGAAGGCGGGCGTAGACGTTGTTGCGGTTTCCACCGCCCACGGCTACACTTCGGGCGTAGGCGAAATGGTGCGTTTGGTTCGCTCGGCAAGCAAGGATATTACCATTATTGCAGGCAACGTTACAAACGCAGGCGGCGTAGAATTTTTGGCCAACGCAGGCGCCGACGCGATTAAGATTGGCCAAGGCCCCGGCTCTATCTGCACAACCAGAATTGTTGCGGGCGTTGGCATTCCCCAGCTTTCGGCGTTGTATGTATGTTCCAAGCAGGCGAAGGAATCGAAGGTAAGGATTATCGCCGACGGCGGCATTACAAAGTCGGGCGATATGGTAAAGGCATTGACTTTGGCCGACGCCGTTTTGTGCGGTAGTTTGTTGGCGGCGTGCCCCGAAGCCCCCGGGCAGATAATGGAAATTAACGGAAAGTCGTACAAGCAATACCGCGGCATGGGCTCGCTTGCCGCAATGAAAGACGGCAGCGCGGCGCGCTACGGACACGACTTTAAGGTTAAAACCGACAAGATTACCGCCGAGGGCATAGAGGCCTTAAAGGAGTTGTCGCCCGACTTGGATACATTGATTGCCCAGTTTGTAGGCGGCATACAAAGCGGTATGGGCTACATAGGCGCTGCAACTTTAGACGAGCTTAAGGCAAAGGCGCGTTTTTGCCGCATAACAAATGCGGGGCAAAAGGAAAGCTTCCCCCACGACGTTATCGAGGTAAAAACAAACAAATAGTTATTGCCGAACAAAACAAAAAGCGCCCGCCTCCTGAAAAAGAGCGGGCGCTTTTTTTGCAATTTGTTTTCGCCTATTGCGGCGGCAGCAGCTCCCTTAATGTTTTCGCAAACTCCTGCGTATTTAGCGTGTTTTTCGAAAGATACAAAGTAGCCCCCGCCTGCATTCCCGTTTTTATGTCGTTTGCCGAATCTTTGTAGGAAAGCAGCACAACGGGAATGTTCTTTAAAAACTCCGCGCTTCGTATTTTTTCGACAAGCTTAATGCCGTTCATTCGCGGCATATCTACATCGCTTATAACTATGTCGTATTTGGTAAGCTTCATTGCGTTTGCCGCGTCTACGCCGTCTATTGCAGTGTCGGTTAAATAGCCTATGTTTTGCAGAATTTTTGCGGTTTTTTCCCTAACGGTTTTCGAGTCTTCAACCAATAAAGCGCGTTTGCGCTTGTCGTGCATTTGGGCTTTTTTGCCAAGGCCGTTTATAATCGAGTCGGTGTCTAAAATAATTACGGGGTTCGATTCGTTGTCGATTGCATACGCCCAAACCGAGGCTATCTTTTCCAGCAGGCGGTCGAGGGGGCGGATTACAAGCTCGGCTTCGCCTACAAGCTCGTCTACCTGCAGGGCATACAGCCTGTCTTTCTTTAAAAGTACAAAGTTTTTTTGTCCCTGAAAATCTCCGCCAAGCTGCAGCTCGCTTTTTAGATTTAGAATTTCTATATTTTGCCCATCAAAATTAAGGCAGTTGCCCGAAATGGTCGTTTGGCTACCCGCAACTGTTTTCAGTATTTTTTCGAGCGCAAAAGCGTAGGGCTGCCCGTTTATTTTTGCTATAATGCAGTTTAGCACCGAGCGGCTTATGGGCAGCATAAGGGTAAAAACGGTGCCCTGGGCCACTTTTGATTCTATCTTTACCGAGCCGCCAATTTCCTGCAAAAAGCTTAGCACAACGTCCAGCCCAACGCCGCGGCCGCTTATTTGCGTTAGTTTTTCGCTCATCGAAAAGTTGGGCAAAAACAAAAACGCGTATATTTCGTCGTCGCCCATCATATCCAAAGTCGGCTTGTCGGAAAGCCCCTTTGCCACAATTTCCGACTTAAGGCGGTTTATGTCTATGCCCGCGCCGTCGTCGGCAATTTTAAGCACAAACATTGAGCGCGAGTGAACCGCCTGAATGGATATTTTGCCGCGCTCCGGCTTGCCCAAAAGTTTGCGCATTTGCGGGGCTTCTATGCCGTGGTCGCAGGCGTTGCGTATTATGTGCATAATGCACGTTTCAAGCCTCTTTAAAAGCTTGCGGTCTATAAGCGAATTTTCGCCCGAAACCGAAAAGTCTATCTGTTTATCCAGGCTTTTTGCAAGGTCTCTAACCATTCTGGGCACGGCAACAAGAATGTCGCTAATGGGGCGCATTGTTCCCGAAACCGCCTCGGAGTGCAGTCTGTCCGACAAGTCGGTGTTCTTGTTCGAATATTCGACAAGCGTTTCAAGGTTAAAGCCTATTTTAAGCAGGGCGTTTTCCAAAATCCTCTTCGACGTTTTAAGCGCCGACAAAACCTCCTTCGAGGCGTTCGAAGCCTCCAGTTCCAATATGCACGAGTCTATTTTAAACACCGCGTTTTGGGTGTCGTTTTTTATCTGCGAAATGTCGCTTTGCACCGAGTGTATGCGTCTGTTTTCTATAAGGCTTTCGGCGCTTAGCGACATTAGCCTGTTTAGATAGTCGAACGAAACTTTTATGGAGTCGTCGTCGGCGACATTTTGCGGCGTTTGGCTTTGCGAAAGCTTGGGCAAGCTTACCGACTTTTCGTTTAAAATGCCGTCTATTGCGGCAATCAGTGCCGAGCAGTATTCGGCGTTTTCGCGCTTAAACGAGTTTGCAACCATTGCCTTTATGTAGTCGGAGCACGCAAACAAAACGTCGTTCGACTGCGGCGAAACCTTTATTTTGCCGCTTTGCAGCGCAACAAAAAAATCCTCCATCTTGTGCGCCAAGTCGGTTATGCGCGTCAGCGAAACAAGGCGCGAAGCCCCCTTTAAGCTGTGGCAGTCGCGCATAAGCTCGGTTATAAGCGAAATGTTGTTCGGCTCTTTTTCGAGCTTAAGCAGGTTTGCGTCTATATTGGACGAGCGCAGTTGCGCCTCGTCGGTAAACAGGTGCAAAATGGCGTCGTCGGCGTTAAGGTTTGTAGGCTCGGTCAAGTCGGTGTTCACAAATACCTTCTTTCTATTGCCGTCTCAAGCAGCTCGGCGTCAAGCACAAGGCACTTTGTGCCGAAATAGTCGAACCTTGCACATTCAAACATGGCGTTTTCGTCGTCGAAAGCTTCGCATTCGGCGTTCACCACCCCGAAAATATCGTCCACTAAAAACGCAACCTTAAGCCTGTCGAAAGCGCACACAATAGACATCTTTGGAGTAGCGCTAGCACCGCCGGCATTTAAGCCCAAAATTTCGGGCAGGTTTGCCACGGTTATAATTTCGCCGCCTATGTTTGCTATTCCCGCAATCTTGCCGTTGCAGACGTGCGGCAGCGAGTGTATCGACTGCAGCAGCGCCGGTTTATACACAAACGCAATATCGAATGCAAAAAGCTTGTCTTTGCATTTAAATACAATGTAGCTGCCGGGTTTTTGCATTATTCCTTAGTAGAGAATTTCGAGATTTCGTATGTGATTTTTTCCACCGCAAAGTTAAGCTCGCGGCGCATTTCCAAAAATTGCGCAAGCAGCGCCGACGACTGGTTGGCATTTTTTATCATCGCCGAAACCGCGCCCTTTAGCTGCGACGCCTTAAGGCTTTGCGACGATATAGAATCCCTTATTTTGCCGAGTTCGGGTATTATGTCTTCTATGGCAAGGGCTGTTTTTTCGAAAAGCACAAAGCTGTCTAAAACCTGGCGGGCGGCTTTCGAAATGTCGTCGCCAAGCTTGGCGGTTTCCTCTTTTGATACGTTTGCCGAAGCCATCATGTCGTCTATAATCATTGCCGCGCTTTTCGACTCGCCGTTGGTAAGTTTTGCCAGTCTTGAAATTTCGCGCGCAATCCTTAAAAATTCGCCCGACTTGCCCTCCGATTTTTCCGCTTCTATTGCGGCCGTTATGCTAAGCAGGTTCGACTGCGCCGCGATTTTGTCGATGCGCTCCAATACGGCCTGCGCCTTTTTTGCCCTGTCTTTTATAAGATCTATCCTTTCGCCGACAATTTTCGCCGCGCCGATAAGGCTGTCGGAAAATTCGGCGGCGCTTCTTATCTGCTTTTTGCCCGACTGCGTTGTAAGCGCGTTAGCCTTTGCCGTCTGCGAAAGGGCGGATACGTTTTCGAAAATATCCTTTGCCGACTTTTCCATTTGGTTTGAGCTTCGGTCTATCTCGCCCATCGACGCCCCGAAATTCCTTACCGATTCGCCGTATTCGGTCGAAACTGCCGTAATCTTTTCGGCCGATTCCAGCAGTCTGTAGTTGGCGTTTTTAGTTTCCTTTACAAGGGCCGCAATTCTCGAGGCGAGCAAATACATTGCATTGTTAAGCTTTGCCGTTTCGTCTCGGCTGGGGGGAACCTCTTTTATTGCAACGGCGGTTTTGCCCGCGGCCAAACTTTCGGCGGCAAGCGTGGCGTTTTTTATTTTTGATATAAACCCGTTAGAAAACAGCAGCGTAAAAAGGAATATTGCAAACCCTGCTCCTAT
Organism: uncultured Opitutales bacterium; assembly: GCA_934660865.1. Lineage (GTDB taxonomy): Bacteria > Verrucomicrobiota > Verrucomicrobiia > Opitutales > Intestinicryptomonadaceae > CAKUIA01. The sequence continues at coordinate 23,907 of CAKUIA010000006.1, read as the reverse complement.
TTCGGCTGCCGAGTTTATAAAAGTGTCGTTTAAGTTGGCGTACAGCGAGTCTTTTGGGGCTATCTGCACCAACACCCAGTTGCTCGGCCTCATCGGCACAAAAGATACCGCGTATTGAACATTCGCCTTTTCGTCGGCAAAAAACGATACGTTTGCCGCCTTGTATTCGTTTTTGGTTACATTCCTTAAAATGTCTCGGTAAAGGGTGCCAAAGCGCGAAAAGTCGGTCTGCGCCGAAATGCTTTCGTCCCTCACAAGCTTGCCGTTTTTCGACTGCAAAAACGATGTATTGAACGTGTCGTTGTCTTTGTTCGTGTATAGGTCGTCTATAGACGCCGTGCAAACCGACATATCCTTCGTGCACGATATAATCTTGTTTTGGTCGCTTATCAGGAAAAACACGGCGTCTTTTGTGGACTTGTATTTTTCGAGCATGTCGGCAATGTAGTTTAGGTTTCTGTCGAAGGCCACTTCGCCGGCAAAACGGTCGTCCACAATAATCGGGTAGGCGTATTCTACCGTTAAAACCGAGTTGTTGTACAAGTTAGGCTGCGTTATAAGCGCCCCGATTTCGTTCGAAGTTAAAAACTTGTTTTTTATGCCAGAATAGTATTCCGAGCTTTCCATTCCCACAAGGGGCTCCATTTCAAGCCTGTCGTTCTTGCGCTTCCAGTAGCACAAAAACCTGCCGTTTTGGGTGTTTTCAACCCAGTTTTCCATGCTTTCGCTTGTGGGATTGTTCTTAAAGTCGTACGAATCGAAAAAGTTTTTCGACAGCTTTTCGGGCGAATCCCTAAGCTCTACAAGCGATTTATACGCCTTCATATCGTTAAAATCGGCGTTGGGCTCGTACGAAATTGAACACCCCGAAAAATTCCTGAATTTTGCAAGCATGTCTTTCATATAGGCAACGCTTGCGGTTCTGTTGCCGAAAAGGGAGGTTCCCAAAACGCTTGCGGTAGAGGTAGCCAGCGTAATGCCCTCTGTGTTTCCCTTCGAAATTATGGCGGCCGCATTTTGCGTGTCCGACACAAAAGCCTCGTCGGAAAGTTTTTTGTGGACTAGAAAATCGCTTTGCGAGTCGTACAGGCTAATGGCGGTTATGGCGCACAAAACGGGCAGTATGAAGTATAGGAAAATTTTTACGCGCAGCGTCATATAAAAAATTTGTTTGTTATTGCCTTTATATTGACGCGCTACGGCTTTTCTTCAAGAATAAAGAAAAAGCTTAACAAAACTTGAAAGATTTTTCAAAACGTTCAATATTGTCTGCCAAAAATCGTACCACTTAAACCAGATGCTTTGCTCGATAAACATTGCCGACTTGGCGTTAATGAAAAAGGCCCAAATAGATTTCGATTCGGGCCTGTGCGCCGTTACGGGCGAAACGGGCGCGGGCAAAAGCGTGCTTTTAAGCGCAATTTCGCTTTTGGCGGGCTCGCGCGCGCCCAAAGAGCTTGTGCCCAAAGACGCCGAATTTTCGCTTGTAGAGGGCGTTTTATATTTTGCCGACAGCGACGAAATAGACGCGTTTTTGTCGGAATCGGGCGTAAACAAGTGCCAGGAGGGGCAGCTGGTGCTTTCCAGAAAGATATATAAAGACAAGCCTTCGAAATGCTATGTAAACGGTTCGTTTACAACGCTTTCGCTTTTGGCAAAGCTTGGGCGCTTTTGGGTGGATTTTCACGGCTCGCGCGAGCCGCAAAAGCTGTTGAATGCGGCTTTCCAGCTTGATATGCTCGATTCGTATTGCGGGTGTTTAAACCTAAAGTATCCGTATTTCGAGCTTTTAAGGCAGCGCCGCGCCCTCGAAAAACAGGCCGAAGAGCTGCGCGGCGCGCGCAGGCTTGGCTCCGACGAGCTTGAATTTATAAACGCGCAAATAAAAACGCTAGAAAACCTCAACCCCACCGACGAAAACATTGCCGACATAGAGGCAAAGTACAAGCTGGCAAGCGCGGCAAGCCAAATTATGGAAAGCTCGGGGCTTATATACTCTTTGTTGGACGGCTCCGACGGAGTGTGCCAGCTTTTGGCCAAGGCGTACAAACAGGCGGCCGCCTTTTCGCAGGCCGGCGAAGAGGCGCAGTCGATATGCGACAGGATACAGTCGCTTAGCGTAGAGGCCTACGACATTGCCCAATGCTGCAAAGACTTGGCGGACTCTACAAATATGACGCCGGCCGAAGTGGAAAGCATAAACGCAAAGATGGGCGAATATATGTCGCTTTCCAGAAAGTACGGGGCTTCGGCCGAAAATTTAAGGGAGGCGCTCGATTCTTTAAAAAAGAAGCTTGCAATGCAGTCGAACGTAAAGGAGACGCTTGCGAAGATAGACGGGCAAATCGCCGAAATAAACGCAAAATTAAAGCCCTATGCCGACGAAATATTCGCAAAAAGAACCGCAGGGGCAAGGCGTTTGCAAACGCAGGCCTTGTGCGTAATGAAAAAGTTGGGATTTAAAAAGCCCAGTTTCGAAATTTTCCTGACAAGGCAAAAGGAATTCGACCAAAATTGCGGAAGCGTTTGCGAATTTATGTTTTCGGGCAATCCGGGGCACGAGTTGGCGCCGTTGGCAAAAGTTGCCTCTAGCGGCGAAATTGCAAGGGTTATGCTTTCGCTTAAAAGCTGTTTTGCCGCCGCCGACAAAACCCCGCTTTTGGTATTCGACGAGGTAGATTCGAACGTCGGCGGCGAGATAGGCGCGCAAGTTGGCCACGAGCTTAAAAATTTGGCGAAAGACCACCAGGTTTTGTGCGTAACGCACCTGCCGCAGGTTGCAGCGCAGGCCGACAGGCATTTGCTTGTCGAAAAATCGGTTGGCGACAATTCCACCGAAGTTGCCATACGCCAAATCGGCAAAGACAAATCGGCAAGGGTTTCGGAACTGGCAAGAATGTTGGGCGACAGAAATTCCGATTCGGCAATAGCCCACGCAAAAGAACTTTTGGAGAACAATTTATAAATGGCAAAAAAAACTAAATGCGGAGAAATGGACAAAGTTAAGGGCGCAAGAAGGCCCTTGCTTGGCGCATTGCTTATTTTTACGGGTATAATTTTCGCCATGGCGGCATTCGACTACAAATCGGGGCAGGAGATATTTTTTAGAGACTCCGTTTTCGGTTTTTTGTCGTCTACAAGCGAAAGCATGGGCTCGAATATATGCGGCAGACTGGGCGCTACGGTTACGGCTTTCGGGCTTTGGCTTTTCGGTTTTGCATATTATATGGTTGTTGCCCTGTGTTTGTGGACAAGCCTTTTGTGCTTTAAGCGCAGCCCCAGGCTTTTAAGCTGTTCGGGCAAAATATGTATGCCGCTTATGGTGCTTTCGCTGGCTGTTTTGGGCGCGGTTTTGCAAAGGGCGTTCAACCCGAATGTGGGTATAGAAAGTTTTTCGTCGGCGTATTTTAGAAACGGGTGGGGCGGCATTGTTGCACTGCCGCTTTTCGAAAAAATCTTAAAGCCCACAATAAACGTGGCAGGTTGCGCCCTGTTGTTCGGCGCGCTATATTTTGCATGCCTTATTGTTGTTTTTGTAGAGCAGCCTTCGGTTTTGGCAAAGAACGCATGGGAGCTTTTAAAGAAAACGCCGTCGGCGCTGGCTGCCTTTGCAATTTGGCTTCTTACGCTTTTGCGAAGCTGCATTTTGTTTATACTGCGCGCTCCGCGCAAAAATGCCCAAAGCAGGGACGAATCGGCAAGCCCGCTTTTTGGCGAAAACGAAGTGGATTTGCAAAACCCCCTTTCCGACACTCCCCAAACGGAGTTTGACAAAACACAGGCCGACCAGCCTTCGCCTGCGGAGGAAGTGCCCGAAGCTTTTACCTTTGACAACGACGAAACACCCGCTTTTGAAAGCGGCGCCCAACCCGTTCAAAATCCGTTCGAAGCCGAAGCTTTGCCCGACAACCCGTTTGCGCAAGAGCGGCCTTTAGCCGACGATACCGCCGACGGCGAATCTGAGTTTTCTTTCGGTCTGGACAATTCCATGCAGCAAGAGGAAATTGCGCCCGCCGAAGATTTGCAAAAAGAAAGCGAACCTGTTTTAGAGCCAACCCCGCAACAAAACCACGTTTTGCCCGAGCACGGCGGCATAGACAACGACGCGTTTTTCGAGGTTCCCGCCCCCGAAGTAGTGCCCGAAATTCCGCAACGGCAAGCTGTAGAAGTTGCCGATTTAGCCGAAAAACAAAAAGCCGCCGAGAATAAAAAAGAGGCGTTAAACATAGAATATTTTAAACCCGTAGACATAGTTAAACCGCAAAAGGAAGACATTAAAAAGGGCGACTATGTGTTCCCGTCGCTGGATTTGCTTGCGTCGCCTCCCGCACATATAGAGGGCGGCGAAGACTATCAGGGCAGAATGGACGAAATTATAAGGGTTTTGGAAACCTTTTCGATTAAGGTTACGCCGGCAACCGTGCAAACCGGACCCGTAATTACGCGCTACGAAGTTAAGCCCGCCCCCGGCGTAAGGCTAAGCCGCATATTGAGTTTGGAAAAAGACATAGCCCTCGGTATGGCGGCGGAAAAAGTCAGGGTTATTGCCCCGGTTCCCGGTAAGGGAACAGTAGGCATAGAAGTTCCGAACAAAAACAGGCAGGGCGTGTTTATTAAAGACATTTTGCAGTCGCCCGCCTGGCACAATTCGAAGGCCGAAATACCCATTGCTTTGGGCAAAGACGTAACCGGACAGCCCATAGTTCTAGACTTGGCAAAAATGCCGCACGCGCTTATTGCGGGTTCTACAGGCAGCGGCAAAAGCGTATGTATGAACTCCATAATAGCCTCTATGCTGTACCACCTTACGCCCGAAGACGTGCGCTTTATTATGGTAGACCCGAAGGTTGTAGAGCTTCAGGTTTACAACTCGCTGCCGCATATGCTTGTTCCCGTAATAACCGAGCCTAAGCGCGTTCCCGCCGCGCTAAAGTGGCTGGTTTCGGAAATGAAAAACAGGTACGAAATTTTCAGCAAGTGCCAGGTAAGAAATATTGCGGCCTTTAACGCGAAAATTCTAAAAGACCACCGCGAGGCCGAAAAGGCAAAAGAATTCGAAGCTTCGCTAACGCCCGAAGAACGCTCCGAAATAGCTTCAATTCAGGAGGAAAATTCCTCCGCCGACGAAGACGAAATTAAAATTCCCGACACAAAGCTGCCCTACATTGTTTGCATTATAGACGAATTGGCCGACTTGATGATGGTTGCAGGCAAAGAGGTTGAAGCCCTTATAATGCGCTTAACACAGGTAGGCAGAGCCGCCGGCGTGCACCTGCTTGTTGCCACCCAAAGGCCGTCTACCAACGTTATTACGGGCGTAATAAAGGCCAATTTGCCTACGCGTATTGCATTTAGAGTGGCGGCTCTTGTAGACAGCCGCACCATATTGGACGCCAAGGGCGCCGAAATGCTTATAGGCACGGGCGATATGCTCTTTATCCCGCCGGGCGCTTCGGACCCCGTAAGGGCGCAGGGCGCGTTTTTGTCGGACCAGGAAATAGTCTCGATTGTAGACTCGTTGAAAGTAAACGGCGAGCCCCAATATGTGCAGGAAGTTCAAGACCATATAGACTCGGCGCTTGAGGGCGAAGACGGCGACGGCGCCGACGACGACACCGACAATTCGGGCGACCCGCTGGTTCCCAAAGCGATAGAAATTATACGCACAAACAAAAAGGCGAGCATTTCGTTTTTGCAGCGCAAATTGCAGATAGGCTACAACAGGTCGGCCAGAATTATGGAAATTTTGGAGGAACGCGGCGTTGTGGGCCCCGAAAAAGGGCCGAGCACCCCGCGCGACATTTACCTGTAAAAATGTTTGGCAAAATGCCGCTTTTTAAGCTAACGTGTACAAGACAAAGTTTTTATGAAAGCATTTAAGGTTATATTTTTCGTACTATTAGCCTCTGTATTTTTGGGCGCGGCCTACATTTTGCCGATGATGGGCCCCAAAGGCGCGGTCGATACCCCCGACGCCGACAAAAGGGTGGGAGAAGCCGCCGCAAAGGATTTGGTTGTAAAATCCATCGCCATAGAAGACGAATATAAAAAGCGCGTTGGCATAAACTCTCCCAAAGAGGCTGACATTCGCCTGTTGGAGGGCGCAGTTTCGGCGTTGGAGGAATACGAACGTCTAAGCGAGTCGGTTGAAAGGGTGCAAATTGTAAGGCTGCGCGACATGCGCAAGATTGTGGAAACCTTCCGCTCGGGCGAGCTGCACAACAAAATGCTTTCGTTCGAGCAAAAGGCCGTTGACATGGAAAAAGCCCTTAACTACGAGGCGGCCGCCGACGCCTACAGGGAGGCCATTTTAATTCAGTCGGAAATAAACGTGCGCTATCCGAATTCGCAATATTCAAGCGAATATAAGACGGGCGAAATGTCTCGAAACATAAAACTGCTAGAGGCGCGCCCGCTGTACGAGGAAACAATGCGCGCCGAAGAGGCCGCAAAGGCCGCGGTGCTTGCAAAAGACTGGCAGAGGGCAAAAACCGAATACAACATTGCCATAAACGCCCAACATAAAATACACCAAAACTTTCCGGACTTGCGCTATGCAAACCACGCGCGCCTAAGAAGCCTTGAAAGAGAGTACGATTCCCTGCTTTCGGCCGATTTGCACGACAGGATTTCGCAGCTGCTTAAAAAGGCGCAAAGCGCCGCAAAAAACGGCAAAAATATGGAGGTTGCCGACTGCTACCACGACGCAATTCAGGCGCAAAAGCAGTTGAACAAAGATTTTGTAAACAGCAAATTCTATTCGCAGGAGAACATAAAAAATTGGGAGATACAAAAGGAAAGGGCGCTTAGCGCCGACGAGGGCGCGCTTTTAAGCGGCAAATATAAAAAGATACAGGAGGGCTTAAGAAGCGGGAATGTAGCCGACATTATTCCGCTTATAGAGCCGCTGTTGTATGCCTCCGAAAAATTCAAGGCCGCATACCCGAACAACACGCTTATAGACGAAACGATAATATTGAAGCTGCGCTACCTAAACTACATAAAAAACGGTTTGGCGGAAATACAAAAAACGGTGAACGAAAGCCTGCACCCGAAACTTTACAACGAAAAATGGAATTTGATGAAGTGCGAAGTTTGGCAGGATTTATACTCTTTTGTTATGCAGGACAACCCAAGTCGCAACAAAGCATCGGGCAAAAACCCGGTTGAATTTATGGTCTACGAAGACGCCGAGCGCTTTTGCACAAGGCTTTCGTGGATTATGGGGCGCGGGGTTTCTTTGCCCACCGAAGAAATATTCAGGCAGGCGATTGGCGACACAAAATATATAAACCTAAACGAAATCGCCTGGCATTCGCAAAATTCGGGCGGGGCTACCCGCGAAGTGATGACGCGCCGCTGCAACGATTTGGGCTACTACGACCTGCTTGGCAATGTGTGCGAATACCTTAAAAGCTACGATGGCGTAATAATAAAGGTAATGGGCGGCGGCGTCCAGACTTCCACCGACATAATGCTTTCGCTGCGCGCCGAAGAAATACCCCAAAACCAGCGCTCGCGCGATACGGGCTTTAGGGTTATGGTGGAAAGAAAATAAAAAAACGGGGAATTTTACAGGGCAAAGCCGGGTGCGGCATTGCCCTTTTATTTTGCCATAATGCTTTCGCTTAGGTTCATTACGCTGGAAACTATGCCCAGCGCGATTAAAAAAACAAGGAAAAACGCGCTTGCCAACGCCGACGAAGCCAGCAGTGTTATGGCCGTTTTTATCCGCAAATTCATCGTTTCGTATTGCAGCTTGCGCAGTTCCGAAAAACTGTTTTTTAAAGAGCCTGTTTTTTCGCCCACCGAAATTATGTCCAAATCTTCGTCGCTTAAAATTTCGTACTTTTTTAGCGCGGCGCAAATCGCCGCCCCGTCGTTTACTGCCGCGCGGCATAGCCTGAATTTTTGCGCTATGTAGGGGTTTGAAATCGCCTTTTCGACAAGTCTGAAAGTTTCGGTTGTGTTTACGCTAGAGCCGAACAAAATCGAGCAAAGCCCCGTTATTTTGCAGAGGTCGGCGCAGCGCAAAATCCCGCCTATAAGGGGGATTTTTAGCGAGTATTTGCCGCATACTATTTTGCCGTTTTCGCTTTTAGAATATGCCTTTATTGCCAAAAACGCGGCGAAGGCCGCAATAAAAACAAAGGGCCCGTATACAAGGGCAAAGTTGCCTCCCCACATCAGTATTTTTACGGGCAGCGAAAGCTCGCCTCCCATATTTTCCATCATAGACTCTATTTTTGGCAGCATGTAGAACAAAAAAAACAGCACCACAGAAAATGCCATTATTATCAAAAACAACGGATACGCCGCCGCCTGCACAAGCTTTGACTTGAGCTCTTTTTTCTCCCTTAAATAGTCTATTATGTCGGCGAAAATCGGGACAAGGTTGTTCGAGCTTTCGCCGGCCTGCAGCAGGTGTATTATTGTGTTGTCGAAAATTTTCGGAAAGTTTGCAAGCGCCCCCGACAGCGTTTCGCCCTCGCTCATTTTCTTATATACGGCCCTGCACAATGCTGCCAGGTTTTTGTTTAGCGCCCTTAAACTTAGGCTTTTTACGGCGTCGGCCACGGGCATTGCGCCCCTGCAAAGCCAGTTTAGTTTTTCGAAAAACGGCAGAGCCAGCTTTGCGGTGCCCGAAACTGCCGTTTTATCCGTCTCGTTTTCGTTTTGCGCAATGGCCTGCATTTCGCAAATTGCCGCAACCTTAAGAGACTGTTTTGCAAGCAGTGCCAACGCGGATTTTTTGTCGCCGGCCTTGATTGTGCCCGACACTTTTTTGCCCAGGCCGTTGAATGCCTTGTACGAAAATTCCGGCATACTATTCGTTTTCCCCCGCGTAGGCCATAATTTCTTCAAGCCCCGTAAGGCCGCGCTTTAAAAGCTCGAATCCGCATTCCTGCAAGGTGCGCATGCCGTGTTCGCGCGCATCGTTGCGTATTTGCCGCGCGGTTTTGCGGGTTATAACCATATTGTGCAGGCGTTCGTTTGTAAGCAAAATTTCGAATATGCCGGTTCTCCCGAAATAGCCTATGTTGCCGCATTTTTTGCAGCCTACGGGCTTGCAGATGTCTTCGCAGTTTTCCAGCATTTCGTCTTTAATGCCGAGGCTTTTTGCGCAGTCTTTAAGATATTCTTTTGTGTAGTTTGCCTTTGTCTTGCAAGTGCACAATTTGCGCACCAGCCTTTGCGCCAAAATCATCTCCACCGAAGACGCTATGAGGAAAGGCTCTATGTCCATATCCAAAAGGCGCGTTAAGGCACCGGCTGCGTCGTTTGTGTGCAGGGTGCTAAGCACCAAGTGCCCCGTAAGGCTTGCCCTTATTGCAATGTCGGCGGTTTCGCGGTCTCTTATTTCGCCTATCATTATAATGTCGGGGTCCTGCCTTAAAATGGAGCGCAGCGCCGCCGAAAACGTAAGCCCGATTTCGGGCTGAACCTGTGTTTGGTTTACGTTGCCTACTTCGTATTCTACTGGGTCTTCTACCGTGATTATCCTAACTTGCGGGCGGCGCAGCTTTCTTATAAACGCGGTAAGCGTTGTGGATTTGCCCGAACCCGTTGGCCCCGTTACCAAAATTATGCCGTGCGGTCTCGAAAGGGGCGCCGAAATCTTTGCCAGGTCTTCGGGCATAAAGCCGAGATCGTCTATGGTTACGGCGTGCGACTTTTGCGTTAAAAGCCTAAGCGAAATGCTTTCGCCGTATAAAGTCGGCAGCGACGAAACCCTTATGTCTATGTCCGTTCCGTTTTTTGCGGTAAATTTTATGCGGCCGTCCTGCGGGCGGCGCTTTTCGGAAATGTTCAGCTTTGCCATAATTTTTATTCTCGAAATTACGGCGTTTTTAAATTTTACAAGGTTGTCGGGCAGCTTTACGGGCACCAGGTTGCCGTCTATCCTAAACCTTATGTTTAGCGACTCTTTTTGCGGCTCTATGTGTATGTCGGTTGCCCTGTCGGAAAGCGCCTTAAGCACTATTTCGTTTACAAATTTTATTATTGCGGCGTTTTCGTCCTCCTCAAAATCGGCGTCGTCGGAGTCCGACAAAATGTCGCCTTCGCCCTGTGCAAAAGAGTCGGCGCCCACGCCGAAACGCTGCGATATGGTTTCGGCAAGCTTTCGCGCCTGCGCTATTTTCAGTACGGGCGTTTTGCCGCAAAGGGCGGTAATCCAGTTTATTTGCTCTTCGCTTAACGGATATGAAACGGCCAGGGCAAAAGCGTCTTTGCAGCTTAGCGGCAGGCATTGGTACTCCAAAACAACGGTGTCGGCCAGCGGCTTTTCGGGGCTGTCGTAGGCGGGTATTTCGTCTATGTAGTCGTTCCCCGAAAGCTCGGCGATTTTTTTTGCAAGTTCCTCCTGCGTAAAGTGGGTTTTGTCTAAAATAAACCCCGCCTTTTCCTGCGGGTTAAGGTTTTCAAATTCCCGCATTTGCTCGGGCAAAAGGTGCGCTTGGAAATATTCGGAAAGTAAGTCTTGCATTTTTCTACCTGCTTCTTCTTTGGCGGTATTGCCTGCGCTGCCTGTTTTGCCCGTTTTGGTTTTGGCGCATCATATCGGTTGCAAGCTGCAGCGCCATGGACATTTTTTGCTCGGTGCTCATTCTCGAAAGCGCGCGCTGAAACCCGTTGCCCTGCCGCCGCGCCGCGCCGCCGCCCGCAACCATATTCGGAATGGGGGCGGTAAAAGGGTCTTGCTCTTTTAGCTGAAGCTCTATGTTTTTGCCGTTTGCCGCAAGCAATAGAGTGTTGTTTTCGTCGTCGAAAAATTCCGCCTTGTAGGGCAGCAGGTTTTCGGCGTCTTTTAGCGCAAGCCAGCTGCACGAGTTTGTTTGCGCGTTGTATATGCTAAAATACCAAACATTGCCGCAGCAGATTATGCCGCGAAGGGTTATATACCCGCTTATTTCGCCGAGGCCGTCCCAGTTGCCAGCGGCGGCGCTTTGCCCGAAGGGGCAGTTTTCGGTAAGCGAATTTAAAAGGGCGTCGTCCTTTTCGTCTGCATCGACGGCCAGCGCAAAGGCGAAGAGGGCGGCTGCTGTTAAAAGCTTTTTCATTGCCGGTTTTCCGCCTTATTTTCGCCGTTTTCGGCTTTTGCCTTTTCCTCTAACGCGCGCTTTTCTTCGTCTTTTTGCTTTTTTGTTTTGTAGAAGTTTTGCGCTTTTTCGGAATCGTCTTTGTCTGTAAAAGAGCCGTCTTTTACATACGATGTTGCCATTTCGAAAGATTTTAACCCGTTTAGGTGGTCTTTTTGCCCGTCGCCGAGCTTTGAAGAGCTGTTTATTATTGTGGGCCTTATAAATATTATAAGCTCGCTTTTTTGGTATTTGTGTTGTTCGGGGCTAAATAGCCTGCCCAAAAGCGGAATGTCGCCCAAAAGCCAAACTTTTTGGCCGTCTTCGCTTAGGTTGTTTTGCTGCAGGCCGCCCAAAACTATAATGTCGCCGTCGTGCACGCTCACAAAGCTTTCGGCCTCGCGCTTGCCTATTACGGGCTGCGAATTGCCGCTTATTTGCGTTTGCGACAAAATGGTGTCGGCGCTTTGCGTTATGTTTAGCTGTATAACGCCGTTGTCGCCTATAAAGGGCGTAACCTTTAGGTTTATGCCTATGTCCATATATTCCACGGTGCTTTGTGTGTTGTCTACATTTACAACGCTGGAAATTGTGCTTTTTATTATCGGGTACGACTGCGAAACGTTTATGCGGCCGTCTTTGTTGTGCGCGGTAACTATTGTGGGCGCCGACAACACCTTTACGTTTGAATTCGTCTTTGCGGCGTTAAATATTGCCTGAAACGAATTTTCGGTTGCCCTAAACGAAAACGCCTGCGTGCCGTTAAGCGAGTTTGTTCCCGTACCTCCCTGAAAGCCGTGCGAAACCGATTCGGTTGTGCCCGTACTAAACGGCGAGGCCAAGTCGTAGCCCAAATTAAAGCTGCTTAGCCCCGAAACCTGCTCGTCGGTAAGCTGCACTTCGGTTATTATAACGTCTATCTTAACCTGAAGCAAAACAATGTCTATCTTCGAAATAAGCGAGGCAATCTGCTTTATGTCGCAATCGGTGCCGTATACAATAACCGAGTTGCTGCGCTCGTTCGAAACAATGGTTACATAGTCGCTAAACTGCAATGTTGGGTCGCCCGTTTCGGCCTGCTGCGTTTGCGCGGGCAATGGCGCGCTTTCGGCGGTGTCGCCGTTTATGCTTTTTAGTTCGGTGGCCGCAACCGATTTTTCTATGTTGGTGTTCTTTGTTTTCGACGCCTTTGTTTTCAGTGTTTTTGCCGCCTGCTGCTGGCCTTTTACAACGTCGGTCAGGGCTTTTGCAACGTCTTTAGCCTCGCCGTGTTTTATGTAGAAAACTTCGCTTTTTGTGAGGGGTTCGGCTGCAATGTCGAAGCCTTCCACAAACTTTTTTATGTATTCGATGTTTCCCTTTTGCGTGAATATTATAAGCTGGTTTGTCCTTTCGTCGGCGTCTATTACGGTTTTTTCGAAATACTTTTTAAGTATGTTCGAATTTACGTTCGACAGGCGTTTTTTCATTTCCTCGGCGCTTGTGTTTTTCAGCTTTATAAACGCCATGTCTTCGCGGATTTTCGTTTTTACGTCTACCTGCTTTAACAGCTTTTCCATTCTTTGGTGGTTTGCCAAAGTGTCGGTAAGCAAAAACGAATTTATGCGCGGGAAAAACGCAAGCGTTGCAATTCCGTTGGGCGAAACGAACGAATTGAACAGCTGCTGCGCGTTTTCGGTTTCGAGGTATTCCAGCTTGTAAAGCTTTGTGTAGAACACCATAGAAGCCTCCATTTTGGAGGTGTCGCCCTCGAGAAATTCGGGCGACTGCGAGTTTATGCCCGTTACCGGAAGCGCCTTTAAAAAGTTTTCGCCCAGCGGGATTATTGCAATGCCGTTTACGCTTAAAAGCGATTTTAAAACCTCTATTGCTTCGTCTTTAAAAATTTTGTCCTTGCAGGTGAAGTTTATTTTTACGTTCGGCAAAAACGGCGACTGCATTATCGGCTTATTTGAAAGCAGCTCCAAAATTTTTATTACCTGAACGGGCGATTCGTCTACAAAATAAAATGGGCCCTGCAGCTGGCCGTCCTGCGAATATTCGCTTTTGGGGAACGGAAAGGGGGTAGTCGACGGCTGCATTTGCATATTCTGCCTAAATTGCCCGCGGCGCGGATACGCGTTTTGCTGCTGTTGGTAGTAGCCGTTTGGCGCGTATTGCGCGGGCATTTGCATTTGCGCGGGCTGCACGGCGTAGGGCGCGTTTTGCGGCCCGTAGTTGTTTTGCTGGTACGGGGGCTGTTGCCCCGCATTGTAGTAGTTTTGCGCCGAAGCGGTAATTGCGGCTGCAACTACCGATACGGCCGCAATTTTTGCCGCCGAAATTCTCCCCAAAATATTCTTGTGCATGGTTGTATAAAAAGGCCTAATTTTACATTGCACTTCAAATAAAAAAAGTGCGTCTAAACGTTAAACGCACATAATGTAAAAAAGTTTCCGAAAATCGAGATTTTTTAAAAGAAAAGGGCGGCAAAAAATACCGACAAGCCCGAAACAAGCAGGGTTGCCGAGGCAATTCTTCCGCGTTTTTTGCGCCTTTTGTAGTCGCGGTAGCTAAAATCGTACTTGTTTCTGTAGTCGCTATACCGCGTTTCCTCGCTTTCAAAGAAATAGTATAGCCCCGACTTTATCCCGACTATAATCAGGCACAATGCAATCAATGCAAACGAAATTTGCGTCATCTACTTTATTAAATCTATGCAAAACACTTTCGAGTTGCGCTTCGAAAGCCTGTATTTTTCAAGCCTCTTTGCGGGCAGGGTTTCGGGGGCAGTCTCCGAAAAGTTGCACACCAAAAAGAACGGCGCGCTTTTTGTGCTCAACGCAAAAAGTTTTTTGTAGTTTAGTTCTTTCGCCTTTTTTATGACATAGTCTACAAGCGTTTTGCCTACATTGTGTCCCTGGTAAAAGTGCTGCACATGCAGCGACGCAAGCTCGGCGCAGCCTCCGCCGAGGTCGTTTAGGCATACAAAGGCTATAATAGAGCCGTCTATTTCGTATATGAAATAGTTTTGTATGTTGCTTTGTATTTCGTCCAAAGTTCTTTGAACTAGGTTTTGCTCTTTTACCGATATTTTGGAGATGTTGTATATGGCCGAAGCGTCGGAGGGGCGCGCCTTTCTTATCTTTTGGTATTCGTCGGCATATATCATTGTGCCGCAGCCTACGGTGTCGAAAACTTCGGTCAGCAAACACGCATACTCCATGCCGTTTAGAATGTGGGCGCGGCTTGTAAAGGTGGAATCCAAAGCCTTTGCCGCAAATTTCGCCTTGCTTAAAGCCCTTGGGTCTATCTGCGACTTTTTGCTTTCGAGCATTTCCATTAGCTTGTTTAGGGGAACTGCAATGGCCTTTTCGCCGTTGGTGGCCAAACCGTTTGTAACGGTTATGTATATCAATTTCGACGCCCTAAGCCCCATAGACAAGTCGGCGGCAAGCATATCCGAATTTATCCTTAAAATGTTGCCGTTTCTGTCGGGGGCAACCGGCGAAATAATGGGGATTATCCCCAAAGAAATCAGACCCGTTATGGTTTCGAAATCTATTTTGTCGGCCTTGCCCGCGTTAAGATGGTCTACCCCCGAAATTATGCCCACTTGCGTGGGGCGCACGGGGGTTATTGCCGCGCATTTAAGGTCTTTTAGCGAAAGCTCGTCCCTTATCTTTTGCGATACGTTTGCCGAGGCTTCTATTGCCATTGCCAGCGTTTGGTCGTCTACGGGGTTGTCGCCGTAAATGTCGCTGGCGGCAATGTTCCTTTGTTTTGCCAGGTCTTTTAGCTGCTTGCCTATGCCGTGAACAATCACGATTTTTATGCCCAAGCTATACAAAACCGCTATGTCGGTTGCCAGGTTTTGGAAATTGTCGCAGTCGGCCACGCTGCCGTCTATGGAAACTACAAATATCTGGTTTCTGTATAGCGGCACATATTCCAATATGGCCCTAAGGTCTATCGGTTTTAGCGGCAGCTGTTTTAGGTTTTCCATAATTCGGCTTTGGGCAAAAAAACTTTTCGGCAAAGACAAAAAGCTTTAGGCGCGGCTTACGTAGGTTGTGTCTTCGGTTCTTATTTTAAGAACGTCGCCCGTTTTTATAAAGAGGGGCGCCTGAACTACAATGCCGGTTTCCAGCGTTACGGGCTTCATCGGCGTTGTTGTAGTATCGCCGCGGCGGCCTTCGGGGGCGTCGGTAACCTTCATTTCTATAACGTTGGGCAAGTCCAATGTAACGGGGCTGCCGTTTACAAACTTAATGGAATATACACTGCCTTCTATAAGCCATTTAATGTCTTCGCCTATAATGCTTTCGGGCAAAACTGTGTCTTCGAAAGTGTTTTGGTCCAAAAAGTGGAAGCCGTCGTGGTCTTTAAACGAGTATTCCAGGTTTTGGTTGTCGGTATGGCAAAATTCAACCGAGTCGGTGGAACGGAACTTTGTAGTTGTCGAAGTTCCCGTTTCGAGGTTTCTCAACGTTGCCTGAACAAAGCCCGCTTGCCTGCCCTGAGTGCGGTGCAGCATATTCATTACCAAGTGGGGGGCTTTGTTATACATTATAACTTTGCCTTTTCTGAGGTCGGTGGGGTTTCCCATAATATTTTATAAGGTTGTGTTGTTTGATGTTAAAATTATACCCAGTCGCTTGCAAAACGCCATTGGGCCGATTTTGCCACGTCTTTTGCGAAGAAGGGCCCGCGGTAGATAAGCGATGTGTAGATTTGCACAAGGCTTGCCCCTGCGTCGAGCATTTTGCCGGCGCATTCCTCGTTTGTTATGCCGCCTACGCCTATAATGGGCAGCTTGCCCGAGCTTTGTTGCGAAATGTATTTTACTATTTCAAGCGACTTGTTAAAGAGCAGCGCTCCGCTTAAGCCGCCTTTTTGCTGCAGATAGGGCTTGCTTTCGGGGCGGGCGATTGTGGTGTTTGTAGCGACAATGCCGTCGAAGTCCAAGCTTTCGAGCGTTTCCAAAATTTGGTCTATTTCCCTAAACGACAAATCGGGGGCAATTTTCAGCAGAATGGGGGTTTTGTTTTTGCCGAGCTTTTTTGCCCTGTCTTCGTTGGCCGTTTTTACCTCGGTTAAAAGGTCTTTTAGGTAGTCTTTGCCCTGAAGCTTTCTAAGCTCGGGGGTGTTGGGGCTGCTTACGTTAATGCAGAAATAGCTTGCGTAGTCGGCCAAAGTTTTAAGGCTGAAAACATAGTCTTGGGCGGCCTCCTCTAAAGGAGTGATTTTTGATTTGCCTATGTTTATGCCCAAGGGGATTTTTTTTGATTTGTTTGCCTTGCTTTTTGCCAGCCTTTTGGCGACCTTTTCGGCGCCGTCGTTGGGGAAGCCGAACGAATTTACAACCGATTCGTCTTGCGGGTATCTGAAAACGCGGGGCTTTGCGTTGCCGAACTGCTCGTGCTGGGTTATTGTCCCTATTTCGACGTGTCCAAAGCCCAGGGCGGCGGCCGCTCTCCAGCCCGTGCCCTGCTTGTCGAAGCCTGCGGCCAAGCCGACGCAGTTGGGAAATTCAAGCCCGAAAAGCTTTATCGGTTTTTGGTATTTAACCAAATTAAAGCGCTCCATAAGCGTTCTTAGCGCCCAAAATTTGGAGAGAAGCTCCATGGCGCTGTTTGCCGCATTGTGGGCGTCTTCGGGATCTTGCTTAAAGCAGATTGGTCTTACAACTTTTTCGTAAAATGCGTTCATTTTTAGGGGTTGTATTCTGTACTATAGGGTATGAATGTCAAATATATCCGTTTTAAATAGGTTAAAAAAGCTCGCCTTGGGGGTCTTTTTTATCGTGTTCGAGCATTGTTTTTACAAAAGTAAGCCTGTGAATGGGGCACCTTCCAAGCTCTTTAATTCTTTCGCAATGAAGCTCGGTGCCGTAGCCTTTGTGCTGTTCAAAGCCGTAGTGCTTGTATTTTTTGCCCATTTCGTCCATAAACAGGTCTCGCGTAACTTTGGCCACAATCGAGGCCGCGGCTATTGCCATGCAGGTAGAGTCGCCCTTTACTATGGCGCGGTGCCTAAATTCGAAATTTTTTATGGGTTTGCCGTCTATAAAGATTTCCGACTGGGCGGTGTCTACCGCGCTTTCGCCGAAAAGCGTAAGGGCGGGGGCGTTCCTTTTGTAGTTTAGGTTAAGGCGTTCGTTTAGCGCGCGCAAAGCCTTTTCCATTGCCATTGCCGTGGCCTTTAAAATATTGAACTGCTCTATTTCCTCCACCGACGAAAACGCACATTCAAAATCTACAATGTTTTGCTCTTTTAAAGACGACAAATATTTGAAAATTTCCAGACGTTTTTCGGGGCCAAGTTTTTTAGAGTCGTTTATGGAATCGAACAATTCGCCGCTTTGCGAATAAAAGCCGGCTTTTGCGACAAAGGCCGCCGCCGAAACGGGGCCTGCAAGCGCGCCGCGGCCGGCCTCGTCTACGCCCGTAATATAGGGGCGCGTTCTAAGCTGCTGGGTGTCGAATTCCGCCAAAGGATTCATTTTTTAAACAAGCTCCTTTACCGTTTTAAAGTGCATTTTTGCAAATTTAGGCAGATTTTGCGCGCCGAATTTTTCTATCAGGGCTTTGCATTGCTCTTTTACGTTGGCGGAAACTCCCTTCGAAAGCTCAATGCCCGATTCTTCCGAAAGCCTCTGCATAACATATATGTAGGTTGCCCTTGCAATTATCGAGGCCGCGGCAACAACGGGGTCGCTTTCGGCCCTGGTCTGCATTTTTAGCGTAAAATCTTTTGTCTGCAGCTGGCGTTGCACAAGGGGCTGTTTTGTAAACTGGTCAAGCATACCCCATGTCACATGCCTTTCGGCAAGGGCGTTGTCTACCGACTTTGCGTGCATCCACGCCAGCATTTTGTTTAGGTTGCCGAACTTTTCGTAAAGGGCGTTGTATTTTTCCATATTCGCATAGGTAACCTTGATAACAACGTTCTTTGTGGCCTTGATTTTCTTGGCCATCGCCATAACGGCCTTGTCGCTGGTAACTTTTTTCGATTCCTTAAGTCCGTCGCTAACCCATTTTTTTACGGCGGCTTTGTCGGCGATAACGCATGCGGAAACGAGCGGGCCGAAAAGGTCGCCCTTGCCCGATTCGTCTACGCCGGCATGTTCGGTAAACCATTCGGGGTTTAAAACCTCTTCGTAGCCGAATTTGGCCTCTTTTGTTATTTCGCCTTCAAGCACAAAGCGCACAAAATCTTCGGTGCCCTTGCCCTGGACAACAAGCTTGCCCGAAGTGTAGAATACAACATTGCAATCGCGCGATTTAAAGGCAAAATCGGCATAGTCTACATTGTACGGCGCCCAAAGGTGCGCGCTAAGCCATGCGTTTAAAGCCTCCGCCTGCTCGGGCAAAAGCTTTATGGTATACAAAGTTTTCTTTTTCGGCTCGTCTATTACAAGAGGCTTTTTTTTGCCGAATTTCATATTACAATTCCTCTATGCCGTCCAGCAGGTATTCGTCTATAAAGTCGTGGCGGTCTTTTACTATCTTGGAATGCGGCACCGACGGCTTTTTTGTGGTATCGCGGTCTTTCGGGTTTTTCGAATCGCCCTTTAGGCCGTAGTTAAAGTCGTGCCAGGCGTTTGCAATTTCAAGATATTTTACGTTTGCACCAATCTTTTTCGCCTTGTCTACAAATATGCGTGCGGAAGCAACGTCTACAAGCGTGTCGCGGTCGCCCTGGACTATGAAGAGGGGAACGGAATTTTTCTTTAAATAGCAAATTGGGCTTACAAGTTCGGCAATCTGCTTATTGTCTTTGTTGCCCTTGCCGAACCTTCTTGTGTTGTCGGTTGTGGTAAGGTCGTTCGCCTTTGGGTTAACAAAGCTTACTATGGGGGCCAACCCTACTGCGCACACAAATTTAGGCTCGTATTTTGCCAGGTCTTTGTCGTCTACAAAGTCTTTGTTGCTGGTCAACACTTCCATAAGCGAAAGGTGTCCGCCCGCCGAGTGCCCCCAAACGGCTATCCTCGAAGCGTCTAGCCCGTATTTCTTAGCGTTTTTGGCAAGAAAGCGCGCGGCGTCTTTAACGTCTTTAATGCAGTCGACCATGGTAATTCCCTTTTCGAGGGAAATCAGGCGGTACGAAACCGTTGCGGTTGCAACGCCCTTTTTGTCGTAGTAGGCAACGTCGCCGCCGAGGTGGAACCTGTCGCCGCTGTGCCAGCCGCCGCCGTGTATTTGCAAAACAACGGGGGCTCCGTTTTTATAGAGCTTTTCCTTCGGCAAAATTATGTCCATTTCAAGCTTTTGCCCGTCGGCGGTGGTTTTATACACAATGTCCCTTATGGCGTTGTGCCCCTTGTACTGCATTGTGCCCCTTTCGTAGGGAGTGGGTTTTTTGTCTTGCTGGGCAAAGCCCGAAAATGACGCGGCTAAAAACGAAACGGTTAAAAATGTTCTTAAAAATAAACGATTCATAATCCGCAAGAATACCCTGCGGGGCCTTTGTACGTCAAGTATTATATTAGTCGGGAATTTTGTTGACGGCGGGGCGCATAGCGCAAAATATTTGCGTATATAAAACACCGCAATATGAACGCAAAAATACTCGGAGCACTGTTGGGCTTTTTGGCCTTTAGGTATGTGGGGCTTGTTGTGGGTTTTATTGTCGGGTTTTTTATCGACAAGGGTGCAGCTTCGTATAAAGCTTCGCATAAAAGCGGGCGCGTTGGCGAATTTGAGGCAGCCGAACAAAGCGCTGCAACTTTGGCCGAATGCTACAAAACGTTGGGAGTGCCCTTCGGCGCATGCAAAAGCGACGTAAAAAAAGCGTACCACAAAAAGTGCAAAGAGTTGCACCCCGACTTGCTGCAAAGCAAGGGGCTTTCGGACGCGGCGCTGGAGGCCGTTGCAAAGGAGCTGCGCACTGTTGTGCAGGCCTACGAGTATATTATACGCCACGGGCGCTAAAAGCCGCCGCCGCAAAAAAGTTGTTGCAAAGCGGCGCGTTTGTAGCCGTTTTCGATTTTTTTGTAAATGTATAGGTTTTTTGTTGAAACGAAAATTTTTGCGACTATACTTCGGTTTATTATGAAAAAAATTATAGCACTTTCTTTTATACCCCTTATGCTTTCGGCAAGCGCATTTGCCTACGACTACTACGGCTTTAAGAATAATTCGGAAAACACCGAGGGCGCGCACGACGTAAAATTCAGCGAAGTTAAATGGTATAACAGCTACCAGCAGCAGGCGCTGCCCGCAAAGGGCGTTCCCGGCAAGAACGATATGGCCTTTATACGCGGCGGCGACATTATTACCCTAGACAAAGACTTGCAGGTTAAAACGCTTGAGCTTGAGGGCGGCAACCTTTTTGAAGTAGACGGCAAAAAGCTTGACGTTGTGGTTGTAAACAGCTTTGCGACATATTCCAGCGGAACGACAACAGCTCTTTCGGCGAAAAAGAACGGCGTTGCAAACGTGAAAGTGTTTAAAGGGCAAGTTCGCGGCGGCATTATGCGCGACTGCAACTACGGCAAAGTAACCCTGGAAGTTAGCAACGGCACAATAAACATTTTAAATACAATGAGCTTTTTGGTTGAGGCCATGGGCGAGCCCAAAGAGCTGGACGAAGCCAGCGGTCTTGGCTTTATACTTGAAGGCAAGGGTGTTATAAACCTTAAGGGCGCGCTTATATTAGACGCGATGTTTACCACAAACCCCGAAAGGTTCGAGTGCCTGCTTTCGTTTAAGGACAAAGGCGGCTTTTTGCCGAGCCTGTTTGTATATAACAGCAAGGTAGACTTTCAAAACCCCAGAATAAAAGTCAGGATAAACAGCAAAACAAAGCCGGGGCTTTATCCTTTGCTTGTTGTAGAAACTTCGGCAAAGCCCAAGGGCAAGTTCGACAAAGTTACAATAAACAACAAAAAGGTTACCATTGGCGGCGATGCCGTTAAGTTGTACGGCAAGGAAGTTAAGCTTATGTGGGGCGCCGCCGCAAACGGCAAAGACAAGCGCACCGCAAACGACCTTATTTTGCAGGTATCGCAACCCGAGGAAAAATAAATATGAGAAAAAGCATTTTTACATTGGCGGCCGTTTTTGCGGCGGCAAACCTGTTCGGCCTTGTCTTTAACGGACAAATAGAACATCAGGAAAAGGGCGTTGCAAAGTTTTCGAAATTGGCGTGGTATGCCGACAACGAAAACACGGCAAAGCTTTCGGGCAAGCCCCGCAAAGGCGATTCGATAAACCTGAGAGGGCGCGTGATAGAGCTTGATTCCGACATAGTTTGCGGGTCTATTTGCATTAACGGGCAAGTTCGCGCCGAAAAGAGAAAAATAAACCTTACAAAAGGCTCGCTTAGCACCCACTTAGGCAGCGAAAACGAGATAAAGTATTTGGAGCTTAAAAACTGCCTCTTTACCGCAAAAGGCGGGCTGGATACCTTTAATATAGGCCGCCCCGGCGTTGCAAATTTCGGCATTACGCAATACAGGTTTATAGATTCTACCGCAACTTTCGACGGCAACTGCATACTTACTTTTAACTTGTCGAATTTGGGCAACAAAAAAAGCAAGTCGGGCTTTGCGCTTATGCTTACGGGCGCTACCAAGGTGGAATTTAAGGGCGTTCCCATAATTTCGGATTTAACGCAGACCAATGCGGCGGCGCAGTCGCTGTTTACATTTGCCGAAAAGGACGGAAAGCTTCCCGTTCTCGTGTTTTCGGGCAAAAACGGCGGCACTTTCGAAAAGAGCGCAATAGAGCTTACAATTACGGGCAAAATCCAAAGCGGCAAATATGCGCTTATCCACTTTCCTAAATCGGTAAGGACGAGGGGCGAATTTGTTTCGGTAAAAATTAACGGCACGCAGCTAAAACTCGGGCAGTCGAAGAAAATCGGCGACAGAACCGCCACTGTAGACTGGGGCGTAGCTCCCGCCGACAGAGACAAGGTTTCCAACGACATAGTCCTTACTTTGGAGTAGCATAAAATGAAAAATATCTTTGTTGCAGCCGCGCTTTTTGCGGCAGGTTCGAATATGTTTGCCCTTACTTTTTGGAGCGAAGCTCCGAACAGGGAGGCCGGCTCGGCAAAGATGGGCGAGCTTAGGTATTATAGCGAAAACAACAATACAGGCATTTTAAAAGGCCAGCCCGCCAAGGGCGACAGCATTGTTTTCCGCGACGGGGCCGACTTTACCAATATTATCGACAAAGATATCGCCATAAGGGAAATTACCGTAAATTCGCACGTTTTGGCCGAATCGCGCAAGATTGTTATGACGGGCAAATTGTGCACGCACCTGCCCGAAGAATTCAGCACAAATATGTTCGAGCTAAGGAAATCTACGCTTGTTTCCAAGTCGGGCGTAGAAACCTACAACGTTGCGCGCCCCGATGCCGCAAGCTTCGGCGCAATGGCGTATAAGTTTGTGGATTCTACCGCAACTTTTAGCGGCAATTATGTGCTTACTTTTAACGTGCCAAAACTCGGCAATAAAGAGGCTTCGTCGGGTTCCAGCATTATATTGGAGGGCAAAAGCAAGGTCGAGTTTGGCGGCGTGGTTCTTATCGACAATATGACGATAGACAACCCCGAATATACACATTCAAATTTCGAGTTTGTAGAAAGAAACGGCAATATACCGACCCTTGTCTTTAAGGGAACTAACAACGACTTGGGCAGAAGCTCGATAATGCTTAGAATAACGCCTGCGGCAAAGCCCGGTGTTTACCCCCTAATACTGTTTTCGGGAAGAAACGCAAAGCTAAGGGGCTCTTTCGACTATGTTATGGTAAACAACAAAAAGCTTAAGCTTGGCGAAAAGTGCCAGGTTGCCGATTTAACGATTTGCGTTGCAATGCAAAAATATAAAACCGAAAGGGATTCGGCGGTAAACGACATTGTTCTTACCGTGGAAAAATCCAAAAAATAGGGCTAAGCTGGTGATTTTTATGCCGAAACCCGCAATCGCAAAGGTTGCGGGTTTTTGTTTTCTAAAATAGTCGGCTTAAATGTTTTTTAGCGCCCCAAATATTAGGCTATGCACAAAGGGCAGGGCAAAAGGCATAAAAAGGGTGCAGTTTTTGCCGAAAGCGGCGCTTTTGCATAGGCACAAAAAACGCAGGGCGAAAAAAGCCCTGCGTTTTTTTGCGTGCCTTGCTGCAAATAAAAGCTATTTGCGTACGCGGCCGAACTTTTTGTTGAACTTTTCAACGCGGCCTGCCGTGTCTACAAAGCGCTTTTCGCCGGTGTAGGCGGGGTGCGAGTCGGCCGTAACATCTCTAATTACAACATTGTATTCAACGCCGTCGATAGTTTCCTTCTGTTTCGACGTCATTGTAGATTTAGTGTAAAACTTTGCGCCAGTTGAAACGTCCGTAAAGCATACGGGATGATAATCGGGGTGTCCTGCTTTTTTCATCTTATAATAAACTCCTATAAAAGCTATTAGCCCTGCCTTGCTTTAAAGCGGGGATTAGATTTGCAAATTACATATACCTTGCCGTTTCTGCGAACAACTTTGCAGTCGGGGTGGCGTGTCTTTAACGATTTCAATGATGATACGACTTTCATAGTCTCTGCTTTCTAAATTGTGTAAAAACTAAAATAAAACCTGTACATGGGGGTATTGTCAAGCTTAGTTTGCTAAAAATTTTATTTTTTTTGTATTTATGTAAAAAAGCCGCGGCAAATAGCGTACTGCCGCGGCTTTGGCCTCGCAAAATTTCTATTTATTTTGCGGGGTATCGGTCATTCTAAATTCCAAAGTGCCGCCGTTAACAATGTCGGCATGGCTTATAGTCTTTTTGGTGTATGGCTTGCCGTTAAGCTTTACGCTTTTTACGTACTTGTTTTCTTTTGAAAGTTT
>CAKUIA010000005.1 GCA_934660865.1 uncultured Opitutales bacterium | reverse complement strand
CTTACATACAAAACCTGGAAGAAGCCGAACATGCTTTGCACTGTCCAATATAGCAGCAAGCCCGAGGGGAAAGAATAGAACAATACCAAAAAGAATATCGGCATGCCCCTTATCAT
This sequence comes from uncultured Opitutales bacterium, assembly GCA_934660865.1. Lineage (GTDB taxonomy): Bacteria > Verrucomicrobiota > Verrucomicrobiia > Opitutales > Intestinicryptomonadaceae > CAKUIA01. The sequence goes on along the minus strand of CAKUIA010000005.1, from coordinate 113,473 downwards.
GAATTTTTGCGAGGGTTCGCTTACCGTCATCGGGGTAAGGAACATTTGCGCTATTGTAAACAGACCGTTAATTATGGGCAAAAGGTGTATGGGTATGCCCATAACTGTGGGGTTGCCAGGCAGCGTATCGGGAAGCGAAAGGTCTTTTATCCACAAAAAGTGGGCAAACCTAAAGTCGCCAACGCTTTGCAGCATAAAGTACAAGCCCAAGAATATGGGCAGCTGTATCAGCGCAGGAAGGCAGCCCGCCATCGGGTTTATGCCGTATTCGCCGTACAACGCCCAGGTTTCTTTCTGCACTTTTTGCGGGTCGTTCTTGAATTTTTCCTTAATTTTCTTTATAGGCTCGGCGAGCATTGCCATGCGCATAGACGACCTATATTGCTTGTTCATTAAAGGCCAAACAACAAGACGCACCAATATTGTAAGTATTATTATTGACCAGCCCCACGCCCATTCCACGCTAACTTTGCCTACTATGGCGTGAATTACGTTAAGGAACATCAAAAGGGGTTTGCTTACAAAACCAAGCCAGCCAAAGCTCATTGCCAAGTCCTGCTCTTTGCCCATTGCCTGAAGCGCATATACGTCTTTAGGCCCTATATAGTAGCTGCCCGAAAGCTCCCATTGGCCGTTGTTTAAAAGGGTGTCTATCGGGAACGCCATAAAGCCTTCTATAGCCGTTCTTAAAAGCCTGTCGGGGTTGTTTATGTCCCAGTCTACGGGCTTAATTGCAATCTTGTCGGCCTTTTTAGAGTCGGAGGTAAACAGGGCGGCAAAGGGCTGGTTTTTAACCGTCGCCCAAACTGTGTTGGGCCTTTCGAGAATATAAAGCTGTTTCGGGTCGCTTGCCATAAAGCCCATAAAGCCCGCACTGCCTACCACCGAAGAGGCCGAAACAAACTTTACGCCGTCGCCGTCGTATGCGCCCATTTCAAGATTGCGCCCGGCTATGTCGCCCTCTGTCGGGAACGCCATACCCAAACTAAGCCAAAGCTGCTTGTTTTTAAGCTCGCTTCCCGTTAAATTTACAATCTTTGTTGAAGTAAATACGGTATAGGGGCTGTATTCCTTTGTAAAATTGTCGTCCAGCCAAAATTTGCGGACAATTTTTACGCCGTCTACAACGGCTTCGTACTCGGCCGCGTTTTTGCCCTTTGCCTTCAATACAAAGGGCGCAAAAGTTTCGACAGGGGGTTGCCCGTTTGCGTCTATGCCTACGGCAAGCGCCCTTACCGAGTCGTTTGCGTGCATAATAAGGTTTTCTTTGCCCGACTGCTCTTTTTTGTGTTTTAAAAGCTCAACCTGCTTTATCGACGCGCCCAAATTTGAAATTTCGGCCCTTATAAAGCCGTTGTCCAAAACAAAAATTTCCTCCTTTTGAGGGGCAAGAGCGCTTTTAGTTTCGGCTACGGGCGCCTTAGGCTGCACAACGGCATTTTGTGCGGGCGCCATTTGCGCGGGTTTTGCGTTGCCTACAACCTGTTGCTCGGCCTGCGGCACACCGTTGTTTTTAGCTCCGCTAAAGAGCAGATAAAACGCAATGCCTATAAGCAAAAGTCCTATTGTTGTATTCTTTTTATCCATAATTTTAAAAGGTATATTTTTTCAATTATTTTCTGGGTTCGTCAACTTTATTATTTTCGGGAATGTTGCGCCTAAAAAGCCCCATAAACGAAAATTTTTCGGGCACAAAATCAATGCCTCCCTCGCAAAATGGGTTGCAGCGCATAATTCTAAAAAAGGCCATTAAAGAGCCCCTTATAAACCCGTGCTTTATATAGGCCGTTTTTGCATATTGCGAGCATGTAGGGTAAAACCTGCAACCGCCCCCGGGCAACAACGACAAAACGGGCGATAAAAACTTTTTGTAGCACCAAATAAGCGCAACACACACGCGGGCGGGCAAAGACACTTTTTGGCCCCTATCCATTACGAGGCCCTTTCTATGCCCTTTTCAAAATTTTCCCTTAGCTTTGCGTAGCTAAATTTAAGGAAGGCGCGCCTGACATAAACAACAACCGCCAGCTTTTCGGTGCGGTTTTCGAAAACTTCCCTAAATATTGCGCGGAAAACGCGCTTTGCATAGTTGCGCCCTACCGACCCTCCCAGCTTTTTTGTGGCAATAATGCCCAAGCGGGAGCAGTCTGCAACGCTTTTTACATAAACAACAAAGGCGGAACAATCCGCCTTTCGCGCGTCGTTTTTCACGAACGCGTAATCCGTTAAAGTGCGCACCCTGTTATTACGGGCAAAGCGCATACGGCAAACTACTTGGTTGTCAAACGGGCTCTGCCAACAGAACGCCTGTTTGCTATAACTTTGCGACCGCCCCTTGTCTTCATGCGTGCGCGAAAACCGCAGCGACGTGCGCGTTTCAATCTCGATGGTTTAAATGTAGGTCCCATTTTCTTTTCTCCGTTAAAATAAAAGTTAAAAGGTCAAGAAAATCACATTTTTAGAAATGGTCAACCTTTTTTTTATGTGCTTTAAATTATTTAGCCTCCACAATAAGGCAAGTGTCTCCCAAATCCGAAAGAATTTGGCCTTTTATTTCGTTTAAAGTTTTCGGGTCTACATTGTTTATTATTGCAAAACACGCGCTACCGCTGCCGCTCATAAGGCATTTTAAGCCGAATTTTTCCCTCAATTTACCCAATATGGCCTCTATTGCGGGGTATTTTTCGGCGGCGGCCAACTGCATATTGTTGTATAGCGGCAAATTTTCCAAAGTCGGGTTTTTTAGCCAAATTTCAAGGTTTCTTTCGGCGACGGACTTTTCAATATAAAACGTTTTCTTTTGCCTCATTGTCTTATACGCCATGCCCGTGTTTATCGAAAACGAGGGTTTAAATATCAAAAGCTGCAGGCTTTGCAGAAAATCGTTCTGCTCTTTTGTAAGCTCGGTTATAAGCTCGCCTCTACCCCTCATTACAACGCCGCAGTTGCGCAAAAACAGCGGGCAGTCCGAGCCCATTGTTGCCGCCAAATCCGAAAGTGTGTCTAAAGAAAGCGCATTTAAGCACATTTCGTTTATGGCTTTAAGGGCTATGGCCCCGTTCGAGCTTCCTCCGCCAAGACCCGCCCCGTGCGGAACTTTCTTTTCCAAATCGAAATCGAAATAAACGTCTTTTTTAGACGCCTGCCTGTAAAGTTGGGCGGCCTTCATAACCAAATTGGAATAATCAAGAGGCACTCCCTCCAAATTGCAGGTAATTGTGTCGGTTTTTTTGTCCGAAAACCTTATTCTTAAGGTGTCGTAAAACTTTACGGGGCTTACCAAACTAACCAAATCGTGAAAGCCGTCTCTACGCGGATTGGTTATAGAAAGCATGTAGTTTACTTTGCAGGGGCTAAAAAATTCTTTATACTCGTTCATTTAGTTTGAAATTTTTTTCATTTATGCAATATTGTTCGCATTATGTCAAAACAAGCTTGCAAATTAATTTTAGCGTTGGATTTACCCGATAAAGAAGCGGCTTTAGATTCGCTTAAAAAGCTACAAGGCTCGTTGGAATGGGTAAAAATAGGGCTTCAGATGTATCTAAAATACGGGGCCGACTTTGTAAACGAAGTGGCTAAAATGGGTTTTAAAATCTTTTTGGATTTAAAATTGTACGACATTCCCAACACCGTTGCTTCGGCGGTAAAAAGCGTTGGAGTTTTGCCCATACAAATGCTTACAATACACGCCTCGGGCGGAGCCGAAATGATTAGGGCGGCTTTGGAAAGCGCAAAGCAGGTAAACGAAAATCTCGAAATTTTGGCCGTTACCGTTTTAACTTCGTTCGACGACGAAGGCCTTGCAAAAACGGGAGTTGCCCTAAACCCCGAAAAACAGGTTCAGCTTCTCGCAAAATTGGCGGTAGAAAACGGCGTTAAAGGCCTTGTATGCTCGCCCAAAGAAATTTCGGTTTTAAGGAAAATTTTACCCGAAAACATAGATTTAATTACCCCCGGCATACGTCCAAAAGGCTCTTCGGCCGACGAGCAAAAGCGCATAACAACCCCTGCCGACGCCGCAAATATGGGTTCCAGCTACATAGTAGTCGGCCGCCCCATTTTAAAAGCCGAAAATCCCGCCGAGGCAGCTTTGGATATAATCAAAGAAATTTCGTAAAATGCAAAATTCGGCCATAATTTTAGCGGGCGGCAGCGGCAGCCGAATGAAGGGCACCGTTGCCGACAAGTGTTTGGCAAATCTTTGCGGAAAGCCCGTAATTTTGCATAGCGCTTTGGCTTTTATTTTAAGCGAATGCGTGTGCGAAATCGTTTTTGTGTGCCGCGATTTAGAGCAGGAAAACTCAATAAAAAACGCAGTGTGCGAACCCGCAAAAAAACACGGCGTAAAAACGGTTTTTACGCGCGGCGGCAAAGAAAGGTATAACAGCGTTTTAAACGGCATTAACGCTTCAAGCGAAAATTCCGAATTTGTTTTCATACACGACGGAGCCCGACCTCTTGTAGGCAGCCAAAACATAAAAAATTTATTTTCAAGCGCGCAAAAATTCGGCGCCAGCGTTTTGGCCTCAAAGGTTATCGACACAATTAAAAAGAACGAAAGCTTCCCCGAAACGGAATTTTGCAAGCTTGCCGATTTGGAGCGCAAAACTTTGTTTGCAATGCAAACCCCGCAGGTTTTTAAACGCTCTAAAATTTTGCAGGCGTATAACTATGTAATTTCAAACAACATTCAAATTACCGACGATGTTGCCGCCTACTCTACATTGGGTTTAAATGTAGCCGTTGTTGAAAACGGCTCGTATAACCCGAAAATTACCGTACCCGACGACATTGCCCTTGTAGAATACATAATCTCCAAAAAAAATGAATCAAAAATATAGAATAGGTTTCGGTTTCGACGTACACCAGCTGTCCGAAAACCGCCGATGTGTAATAGGCGGCGTAGAAATAAAAAGCACTCTCGGCATTTTGGGCCATTCCGACGCCGACGTTTTAAGCCACGCCATTGCAGACTCTATTTTGGGAGCGGCCTCCCTGCCCGACATAGGCTACTACTTTCCCAATACAAGCAATGCCTGCAAGGATATGGACTCGCAAGACATAATCAAAAAAGCGGTGTCGGAAATAGAAAGACTTGGCTATAAAATAGGCAATATAGACTGCACTGTAATTTCGGAAACGCCTAAGATTATGCCCCACATTGCCGCGATGAAAAAGGTTTTGGCAAAGTCGCTTAAAGTTGAAGATTGCGATGTAGGCATTAAGGCAACCACCAACGAAAAAATGGGCTTTATAGGCCGAAAGGAAGGCATTGCTGCCCACGCCGTTTGCCTTATAACAAAAATAGACGGCTAAAAAAATTGTATAATTTATAAAACAAAAAGCTTTTACCGAAAAAATTCGGCAAAAGCTTTTTTTTACGCACATTATCCCGTAAAAAATTCACTACAAATATAAGTCTAATGCGTATCTAAAATAAAAAACCTGTTTAATTTTTAATAAAAAAGGCTCAATACGCGAACGTATAGAGCCTTTTAAAATTTTTATTTTTTAGATTATTAGAATACAACCTGCAACTGAGCCCTTACGCTGTTGCCGCTTGCGCTGCCGTCGGTGCCTGCACCGGCGCCTGCACGCAATGTACCGCCGTCTTCAAAGTTCATATATTCGTAACCCAACGAGAATTTAACCGAGGGAACTATATACCAGTTTGCACCTATATAATATGTTTGTGCGCTGTCGAAGAAGTATGTTCCCAAACCGCCGTTATAGGAAATACCGTACGACGAATTGTACATGTTGCCGTTTGTAGACAGGCAAGAGAAACGAAATACGGGTTCTATTGCACCCCATTCGCCCAAGTCCTGCTTCCAGGCAATAGTTACGTTCCAGCCCTGGGGAGAAGATTGGTCTCCATTAATTTTGCTGTTTTCGATTTGCTGGAAGAAATATTCAACCATTGCAGTTAAACCGCGCCATTTTGCGCTTACATAGGGGTTAAGACCCCATACGCTGTATGTTCCGTGTCTGGAATCTTGAACGCCGCCGTTTGCATAACCGTAGTTCAAACCAAAGTCGTAAGAAATGCCTTCACCGTTAACTTCGGCATAGTTCTTATAACCCATATTCGCATAGAACGAAAGTTTGTTGTTGTCGTTTGTATTGTTGTAGATTTTTTCGCTCATACCGCCCGTTACAGCCAAGCCGTAATACAAACCTTCAAGCTGCTTTATTTCGCCGTTCCAGAATATACCGGTGTTGCGCGAAGCAAAATCCCTTTGACCCATTCCGTTGGCGGTAGATACGGGTCTTGTAAAGAACCATGTGGCAATCGAGCGCTCTATAGCCAACTGTTTAAAGTCGTCTTGAGTTTGTTCCAAACCAAAGTTTACCTTCTTAAAGCCGAAATCTACAGTGCCGTTAATTGAATCGTAGTCTATGCGTTTTGAAATTGTAACGTTGTCTATGTAGTTGCGGTTTTGGCCTTCGGTGCCGAAGTCTGTAGTAACGTCTACAGTCCAACCGCCGCCGATTTCGGCTTCGAGACCTACTTTAACATATCTCATTGTAAAGCCGTTGCTTTCGGGCAAATTGTTGCCGCCGTCTACGCCAACCTGGCTCCATTCGTACCAGCCTGTTACGCCGCCTTTTATTTTTATCGACTTAGTTTCAGAAGAGCTGGGGGCAACCGCAACGCTTTCCTTTGCTATCTGTGCGGCTTCCTGTTTGGAAAGCATACCTTTTTTAACCAAAGTCTCAAGCAAAGCCTTGTCTTGAGCCTGAGCTGCAACGCCGACAAACGCGGCCGCCGCCAATAAGCTAATAAGTTTAAACTTCATAATATATTTTTTGTTTGCTGTTAAATTTATACTGCAAAATCAAAAAAAGACCCTGCAATAATCAACTATTGCCCACAAGTCTTTTACTTTTTTAAAATAAATCAAGCTTTTTATGTTCTTTTGCAAAAACTATTTATTCACCAAAATTTGTAAATAACTTGTTAAAGGGCTGTTATTTTAGTCTTTATAACTTAGGCGTGTTAAAAGACATATACTTTTTCGTTCCAATTTTAGGAGAAACTAACACACAAATTTTTTACATCAAACTTATATACAATAAGATATAAAGTTTTCAACATATTTACACGCCCTACTTACTTATACTGAATTTTTAAATTTATAAATAAGATATAAATAGAAAACATAAAAGAAACTTTTTAAATCAAAAAGGTCCTCAAAAAAATGAAGTTTTTTAAGAGATTTTTTATTTTGTTATGCTTTTCGGTTTTTTGGATATTTTATCTAAAAGCAAAAATGCAGTATATAAAAGAAAGTCTTTTTGCCATGCAGCGCTTAATTTTAAATTTTGTTTTTCAAAAAAGCACAGGTGTGCGGCAAGGCAGGCGCAAAACCTGTAAACAAAAAAACGCAAACAGTTCGTTAAACTTTTTAAAATTCAAAAAAACCGTTTGCGTTTAAAGTGGCGGGAGCAGAGGGACTCGAACCCACGACCAACGGTTTAGAAAACCGCTGCTCTATCCACTGAGCTATGCTCCCGTTTTGTTTGTTCCGATAATCTAAGGGTTTTAGCCCCAAAATTATCCCAATAAAATCTCAAATTTTTCTTGTCAATGCAAGTATATTTTTAAATGGCGGCTACAATATGCAATTTTTAGCCTACTTTTTTGAGTTTAAGGCACCGCAAAAATTTTACATTGTATTCGGTATAATTTTTATTTGACATATCTTTTATATTTCGTTTTACTTTGCCACGCAAAAGCGTTGGGTTTTTGTATAGGAAAGGAAATTGTATATGGCTAATGTTAATAAAGACAGGTTTTTGGGGGCTTGGTGGGCGGCCTTTACGGGCGACGCCCTTGCAATGCCTTGCCGCGGTTATACCGATACTGCGTTGATAAAAGACGAATACGGCGACGTGCGCGAGATGTTGCAGCCAAAATCGCCGCATATAGAAAGCAATATAAGCCTTATAAAAATTCCCGATTTAAGCGAAAAATTCGATTATATCGGCGAAAAACTTATATTCTGGAAACGCCCCGGCACTCATTACCACGAAACTTTGCACGCCGGAGAAAACACTTTGCCGATGTTTTTGGCGCTTCATTTGGCGAACGATTTTTGCACAAACAACGGCTATAACGACGAAAAATGGTTTGTCAGATACCATGCAATTATGACAAGCAAAAACGGCTATAGCGACCTTTATGTGCCCTCTATGCACAGAAGATATTTCGAAAATTTAAATGCAGGCCTAGACCCCAAAAAGAACGGCGTACAGGAGGCCAATATAAGCGATTTAACGGCAATGTTCCCGCTGCTTTTATACTATTCGTTTAATTGCGAAAAATCCACCGACGCGCAGTTTAAAATACTTAAAAAGTTTGTAAAAAGCGAGGCTTCGCTGAATTCTTCGGTGCTTATTTCAAAAATTTTGGCGTATTTAATGCAGGGTTTCGACCTTGAATGTGTATTATACGAAAAAATGAAAAACGAAATGCACTTGGCGTTAACATTTCCGTATAGACGTTGGATAAAAAACCATAGCGACGAAAGCGTTGCAAAACAGTTTTTGGGTGTAAACGGCCATGTTGAATATGCGCTGCCTTTAAGCATATTTTTGGCGTTAAAATATAGGGACAACCTGCAGGAGGCCTTAAGGGTTAATGCAATGCTTGGCGGAGAGCCAACTGGGCGCGGCGTTGTAATAGGCGCCCTGCTCGGCGCCGAATTTAAAACCGAAAAAATCCCGGCAATTTGGGCGCAAAAACTTGTATATTTTAACGAGATAAACGCCATAGGCAACGCGCTTTACGAAACATGCTGCAAAAACATACTTTAGTGTAAAATTCTTGGGCTGTTTGTTTTTTTTCAAAAAAAACTAAAGACCGAAGATTTTTAAGCTAAAACATTTTCATATCCGTTCATAAAATAGAGAAAAAGAAAATTTTTTCTCTATTTTTTAAAAAAAATTCTGCACCAGATAGCTTTTGCAATTTCTTACATAAGTTTTTTTGCAATTTTGTGTATGGAGGAAAACTTTGAATGTTCCACATGGAACAATTTGTTTTTGTTTTATTGTTTTATGATGTATAAAATAAATATTAAAAATATAAAAAAATTATAATATAAAAAATGCGGCCTCCAAAAATGCCCTTAAAATCGATTTTTTGGAAGATGGCCTAGTATTTATATGTTTTTGTAAAAAACGCGCCTTTTAGGGGTATTTTTGTGCGTTTTAGCGAAAATATTTTTTAAAATTTTTACAAAAGCCCGATTTTTTGCATAAAATTGTATATTTCTTAAAAAAATTGCCAAAAGCGCCCTGCTTTGCCGTTTATTTTTTGAAAAAATAAAAAATTAGTTTTTTTTGCCAAGTTTTTGTTTTTTTTTAGAAATCTTTAAACTTTGGCTCGGAAACTAAGTTTTGTTTTATCTTGAGAAAATTTTTTTACGGGCTAAGAATTGCCGCTTAATTTTATAGATATGTTAAAGAACGAATATCAGGTTATAGTGTGCGGAGGCGGCCATGCGGGCTGCGAAGCGGCTTTGGCTTCGGCAAGAATGGGTGCCGACACTTTGCTTATTAGCGGCAATATAGACACAATAGCGCAGATGAGCTGCAATCCCGCAATAGGCGGCCTGGCAAAAGGGCACATTGTAAGGGAGATAGACGCTTTGGGCGGCGAAATGGCTATAAACGCCGATGCAAGCGGCATACACTTTAAGGTATTAAACGGTTCTAAAGGCGTTGCAGTTCAGGGCCCGCGCGCCCAGTGCGACAAAAAGGCATATCAATTTAGAATGAAGCATGTTCTGGAACTTGCCGAAAATTTAAGCATATTTCAGGCCATTGTTACCGATATTATTGTAAAAGACTCTAAAATAGTCGGCGTTAAAACAAATCTCGGGCAGGATTTTGCATGCAAGGCGGCAATTCTTACTACGGGGACGTTTTTAAAGGGCCTTTTGCATGTCGGCTTTAATAAAACTGTAGGCGGCAGAATGGGAGATATTTCGGCCGAAAATCTTTCGGATTCCTTAAGGAAAAACGGCATTCAGATAGAAAGGCTTAAAACCGGAACGCCCGCCCGCATATTGGGAAAAACTGTTGATTTTTCGAAATGCGTTCGCCAAAACGGCGACGAAGTTCCACAATTATTCGCTTTTTACGAAACAAGGGGCGAAATGTTCCATGTGGAACAATCCGAAAAACTGTTCGGCTTTACGGGGTTTGGCAAAGAGCAAATGTGCTGCTGGGAAACCCACACAAATTCCGACACTGCCGAAGTTATAAGGAAAAACCTCGGCAAATCGGCAATGTACGGCGGCCAGATAAAGGGAATAGGGCCGCGTTATTGCCCAAGCATAGAGGATAAAATTGTAAGATTTCCCGACAAAGAGGGGCACAGGCTGTTTTTGGAGCCCGAAGGGCGCTATACCGACGAATGGTATATAAACGGCTTGTCTACATCTTTGCCTATAGACGTTCAGGCGATGATTTTAAAGACAATACCAGGTCTTGAAAACGCGCAAATGACAAGGCCCGCCTACGCCGTCGAGTACGACTACGCGCCGCCTACACAGCTTTACGCGAGCTTGGAGTCTAAGATTGTGGAAAACCTGTTTTGCGCCGGCCAAATAAACGGAACAAGCGGCTACGAAGAGGCGGCGGGGCAGGGCTTGGTAGCCGGCGTTAACGCCGCGGCAAAAATTGCGGGCATTGAACCTATGGTTTTAAAGCGCCACGAAAGCTACATAGGCGTTCTTATAGACGATTTGGTAAACAAAGGCACTTTCGAGCCGTACAGAATGTTTACAAGCAGGGCCGAATACAGGCTTTTGCTTAACCACAACAGCGCCGAGCACAGACTTTACAAGTACGCGCAAAAGTATTCTTTAATGCACAAAGAGCGCCTTGAAAACATTAAAAAGAAAATAGAGCTTACCGAAAGCTGGGTAAAAAAGATAGAAGGGGGCTCGTGGGCGCTAAAACTTAGGCAGGAGGGCGAAAGTTTTGCCGAAAACCTGCCCGAAGCATTTAAAAAGCTTCAAAAGCCCGTAAGGGACGAAATATTGTACAGGGTAATTTACAGGGGCTACCTAGACCGCGATTTAAAGCATATCGAAAAAATGCTGCATATAGAAGACAAAAAACTGCCGCGAAACTTCGACTATTCTGCAATAAAGGGTTTAAGGCTTGAAGCCATGCAAAAGCTTACAAAAATTCAACCCATAACTTTGGGGCAGGCAAGCCGGATTTCGGGAGTGTCGCCGGCCGACATAAACATTCTTCTTATACAGCTTTTTAAATAGAAAAGGGCGGTTTTATACCGCCTTTTTTTATGGAAAATTATTCCAAAACTATGTCTGTTTTTAGGGAAACCCAAGTTTCGAACAGCTTTAATATGTGTTTTGCACAATCTTTGTTTGCCGTGCATTTTAAAACGGGAGTTTTAACAATGTCCACAAAGCTTTCATAGTCCGAATCGGGTAGGGTGCTTAAAAAGTCTTCCTTCACGGGGTATCCCTCGCTTTTTGCAAAGTCGTACAGCCATTTTATGTTGACAATTTCGGGGACGTCGGTGTTTTCGTATGCCGTTATCGCCGCCGAAAATGTTTTATATATTCTGGAGCAGTCCTCCAAAAATGGGGCGTTTTTTATTATGGTTTTTGCAATTTTGCCCATTGCAACAAGCGAGTTGTAGCTTGTAGGTTTTCCACAAAGCTTTTTTGTTATGTCGAAGCTTTCGATAAAAAAAGGCGAGTTTTTTGATTTTGCGGAAAGTGTTGCCGAAATTATGTCGAAATAATCGGGCAAAAATGTCTGTTTTTTTGCCGAAATTCTTTTAAGGGCATAGGTTAACCCCAGCTCTTTCGAAAGAACCGTAAACATCATAAAGTTCCCGGCGCGCATGTCTTTGTCGAGAACTATGCACTCGGTTATTTTACTTTCCGTCAATTTCGGCCGGCGTCCAATTCGGGGTAACGGCCCCGAACGAAATTATAAGTTTCATACCCTCCGATACCGACATATCCAGGTATGTAACGTTTTGTTTTGGCACCATAATCAAAAAGCCGCTTGTGGGGTTCGGCGTTGTAGGCACAAACACGTTGACAACAGTTTCGCCCGTTTTCGACTGTATTTCGCCCTTTGCAGTGCTTGTTAAAAAGCCTATGGAATATAATCCCTTGCTGGGAAATTCAACCATAACCACCTGCTGGAAAACGGCCTTGTTCTGCTTGGAAAACGTGTCGACAATCTGTTTTACCGTGTTATATATCTGCTTGGCAATGGGTATCTTATGAATTAGCGATTCCGAAATGCTTATGGCAAGTTTCCCGAAAAAGAATTTCGAGAAAAAGCCGACTACGGCTATTATTACCATTACAAAAAGCGTTGCTATAAAATTAAGCAAAATGCTCCAAAGCGGCGAGTCGGAAATGTGGAAACCCAGCTGCTTTATTAACGGTTCTATAACCGTTTGGCTTACGGGGCTGCCTATTTTTGTTATCAAAAAATAGAGTATGAACAAAGTTACCGTTAAGGGCAGAATAATTATAAGCCCCGTTATGATGGAATTTCTTAAAACTTTAATCATAGTATTATACAAATTTAAATATAGGTTGTTTAAAATTTTTGTCCAAAATTTCAAGAGCAATTTTTTCGGCCGCCCTCATTTTTTTTGCGTCGTCTTCCTCTATGTCGTTTACCCCCGCCAAATGAAGATAGCCGTGGGCAACATACAGGCACAATTCCCTGTTTGCGCTGTTTCCGAATTTTGGGCCGTATTGCATTGCCCTTTCGGCGCTAACGCAAATTTCGCCGCCGAAGCCCGTGTCGTCGCCGTCGAACGTAATTACGTCGGTTTCCTTTGGGTCGTCGAGAAAATCCAAATGTATCTTTGCCAAGTCGGCATTGTCGAAAACGCCTATCGACAAATTTCCTCTGGGGGCTTTCAGGTTTTCGGGAAGCTTTCTGTCCAAAGTGTTTATAAAAAGCTCAAGGTCTTTTCCCTTAAATTTTACGTTTTTGGAATGGTTGCAAGATTCCACTATGCGCCGCATATAATGTCCTCCAATCTTTTGCGCGATTCCACTGCGTCTTGAATGGAAACCGCCTTGTTTAGCTCTATTGTAAATATGTGTTTTTCTGCGTCGAAGAATTTTGAAAGAACCTTAAAATCTATAATTCCCTTTCCTATTGCGATGTGGTCTTTCCCGTTTTCGTCGCAGTCGTGCAAATGCCAGCCTATTTGATACGGCGCTATTTCTTCGGCAAGTTTAAGCTGGTCGTACAATCCCAAAAGCTGCTTTTTCATCGAATGGCCCACATCGTGCCAAAGAAAGGCCGTTTTGGAGTTTAAAAAATGCTTTTCGTACATTTTTACCATATTCCAATCCAGCGGCAGTTCGGGGATTTGGTCCCTGTTTTCGAGGCCTATTTTTACCGAATTTTCCTCAAATTTGCCGGATATTGAATCTATGTTTTTTTGCAGAAATTCGTAGTGCTTTTGGCTTTTTTTTGCGGACTTGTTTTTAAAAGTTTCGGCTATTTTAATATACTTTTCGTCGTCTTTTAAAGTTTTACGGTCTTTTACAAAATCCAGATACTTTTGTATCTTATAGTCTACGGGTCTAAAAAAATACGTAATTTGCCCCGAATGGCACACAATGGCTTTGGCTCCCGTCTTTTTGGCCAAATCGAGAGAATTTAAAGTGTGTTTTTGCCAAAGCTCGCCTTCGGCCCTGTTTTTAGACGAAGGCGAAAACAGGTTGCATGCGGTGCCTACGGCAAAAGAGGGCATTGGGCAAAAGTTGTGCAGCGACGAAACTTTTACAATATTTTCGTTTACCGCCCTTAAAATGCCGTCTACGGCAAAAAGAGGGGTAGAGTGCCCCAATTCGACATACTCAAAGCCCATTTCGCGCGCGCAGCAAAGCATGTCGTACGAGCTGTCGGCATAGCGGCTTTGAAGATAGCTTGTAGAAAGCGACAATATCATTTTTTATTCTCCTGTAATTGGGGCGAAAGTACGTCTTCGAACGAAACGCCGCAATATTTTTTTATCGCCGAAAAAACCTTGAACATTGCGGCAATCAAAAAGATTGTAGTCGGCAAAACTATAACCGGCCACGAAAGTGCGGTCATTTTGCCTACCTGCTCGTTAAACTGTTCCATGGTTGCGTTTTCTGTGAATATGCGGCATGCAAGGTAGAAGTTAAGCGCCGCGCTAAGCAAAAACGAAAATGCGCAAAGCCATGTTGCAATTAAAAACTCCCTGTCGAAAGCGGCTTTTGTTCCGCGCTCGTTTAAAAGTTTTTCTATCTTGTTAACGTCCAAAACCGTATCGTTTAAAATAAGAAGTTTTGCCAGGGGTTTTTTTGTAAAGGCCGTAATTGTAACGGCAATTCCCAATACGAGGGGAACTAAAGTTTCCTTTGCAATAATCCACTCGCGCGAAAGGCGCATTACACCTATTCCGCCCGTAAGAAACACGCTTGCTACGCCGATTATCGCAATTATGTTCCACTTTTTCCGGGCAATTAAATCGTAAATTCCGTATATTGTCGGGAACGCCAGCGCCAGTAAAAACACGCACAGCAATGCGTCTATGCCGAACAGTTGTTCTATGCCGCGGGCTTTTAAAAATTTGCCCGCCCAAATTAAAAGTATGCTCGGAATGGCAATGTTGAAAGCCAAACTTAAAAGTGTATTTTCCTTTTTTTGCCGTTTCATAAATCAAGAATTTTTCAGTTTATTATGCAGGTTGTCCAACATAGAAAACTCCCTTATTGTAATAAAGACGGAGTATGCGGCTACAATCGCGTCGGATATGGGAAAGGCCGCCCAAAGTCCCGTAATGCCGCCGAATATATCGGGCAAAAACAGCATTAGCGGCACCAAAACGAACAGTTGGCGCAACACCGTTAAAAATATCGAAAATTTGGGCCTGCCGGTAGACTGGAAAAACGACGAGGCCGAAATATTTACCCCCAAAAGGAAGAATGAAAGAGTCATAATTTTCATGGCGTATGCTCCTTTGGATACAAGCAAAGGCTCGTTCGGCACGAAAATTTCGAACACGTTTTTTGAAAGGAAAAAGAAAGCGAAAAATCCCGCAACCGACAATGTTGTGGTAAAAAACAAAGTGTATTTAAACGCTCTTTTAACCCTTAAATAAAGCTTTGCCCCCCAGTTGTAGCCGTATATGGGCTGCGCGCCCATGTTCATTCCAAGCACGGGCAAAAAAACCAAAAGGTTGGCCGTCATTACAACGCCTATAATTGCAACGCCGTCGGCATTGCCCAATTTTGCGGCCTGCGTCAGCATAACCGCCGTAGACAAAGCCGCCAGCATTTGTATTACAAACGAAGGCGAACCGAAAGAGGCAACCTTTTTTACCACGTTTTTTGTAAACTTAAAGTTGCATGGCTTTAGCCTTAACACACCGAGCTTTAACGCGTAAAAGCGCAATACCCAAAGCGAGGCTATGGCCTGGGCCGCAACGGTTGCCAGGGCGGCTCCCTGTATGCCCCATTTAAATTTTGCTATGAAAAGCCAGTCTAAAACTACGTTGCAAACTGTGCCTATAAACAATGTCAGCATTGAGTATACGGGGCGGCCTTCGGCCCTTATTATGTTGTTTAGCCCGAACGAAATTTTTTCGAATATAAGCCCGAATAAAATTATCCTGTAATAAAGCGTTGCCTGCTCTAAAATTTCGCCGCGTGCGCCGAATGCCCAAATTATTTCGCGCGTAAAGAAAATAGCAACCGCGAATACGGCCGCGCAGAACAAAAGGAAAAACAAAAGGCATTGCGCCGCCGCCTTTTCGGCCAAGTCTACATTTTTTTTGCCGAGGCAAATGGAAACAAAAGTTGCCCCGCCTTGCCCTACAAGCATTGAGATTGCCAAAAACAGCAGCGCGGGCGACATGCAGATTGTTATTGCAGCCAGCGCCTGCGAGCCGCAAAAATTGCCGACAAAAATGCGGTCTACAATGTTGTAGAGCGCATTCATTGCAGTCGAGCACAATGCGGGAATGTAGAAACGCCAAAGCAGGCGCAAAACGGGCGCCTGCCCCAGGGCTTTTGTTTGAAGCGACTCGGACATTATCTGCCCGACGGTTTATATTGTTCTATAAGCTTTAAAAGTTCGTCTATGGCGTTTTCCTGCGGAATGTTCATTTTCACGCACTGCCTGCCCTTGTACAGGTTTATCTTGCCGGGGGCGCCGCCGACATAGCCGAAGTCGGCGTCGGCCATTTCGCCGGGGCCGTTTACAATGCAACCCATAATGCCTATGGTAACGTCTTTTAAATGCTTTGTTCTTTCCTCTATTTTCTTTGCGGTTTCCTGAATGTTATACAAGGTTCTGCCGCAGCTGGGGCACGCGATATATTCGGCCTTGCTGCGTCTGGCTCTCGCCGCCTGCAAAACGGCAAGGGTATCCTCCGCATTTTCGTTTGCGTTAGAAGAAACTTCAACCAATTCCAAATCGCCTATGCCGTCGCAAAGCAGCGCCCCCAAATATATCGAAACTTCGTTGAGTTTTTCCTCGGGGCTTTTCGATGTCAGAACGTCGGAATTTGCCATTATAAATATGGGGGCTTTTATTCCCTCTTTTCTTAAAATGGCTGCGGTTCTTCTTGTTTCGCCAACAAAGTGCCTGCCGCAAACGGGCTTGGGCGAAATAATGGCAAAGTTTTCGGGCGCCGTTTTAAGAACGGCCGCAAACTCGTTTTGCAAGTCGTCGTTAGATATTTTAAGCGCAAGTTTTTTGCCCGAATTTAAATCGTCTTTAAGCTTTTGCGATTCGCCTTTTTTGTATTCGGCAATTTCAAAATTTTTGGATTTGCCGTTTTTGTCGAAACAAATTTCGGCCTTGTCGGAATTTCCGTTTACGCAAACTGCCTGTTGCGAATTGCCTCCAATGCTAAGCCTGTCGCCCAAGTCTATTGTAAAGCTTTCCCTTTTCGAGTACGAATAAAAATCTATGCCTTCGTCTATCTGCTCTACGGGTTTTTGCGCGCGGAACTTTTCGGCAAACTTTGCCAATTCTATTGCAACGGGAACTTCCTTTACGGGGTCTTCGGTAAGCGAAACGCGGATTGTGTCGCCAATGCCGTCAAGCAAAAGGCCGCCTATTCCCATTGCGCTTTTAATGCGCGCGTCTTTGCCGAAGCCCGCCTCCGTTACGCCCAAATGCAGGGGGCAATCCAACCCCTCTTGGGCCATTTTCATTGCGGCAAGGCGGTAGGCCTGCGTCATAACCCTTGTGTTGCTGGCCTTAAAAGACAAAACAACGTCCTTAAAATTTTCGGCCTCGCAAATGCGCACAAATTCCAAAGCGGCCTCTACCATACCCAGGGGGGTGTCGGCATAGCGGTTGATGATTCTGTCGGAAAGCGAGCCGTGGTTTGTGCCAAGCCTTATGGCTCTTCCAAGTTCTTTGCATCTTTTTAGGAAGGGCAAAAACCTTTCCCTTACGCGTTCAAGCTCCTCGTTATACTCCTTGTCGGTATAGTCGAGCTTGCCCGTTTTGCGGTCGGCAAAATTGCCCGGGTTAATTCTTACTTTTTCAACATGCTCTACGGCCTCCATTGCGGCTTGCGGCAAAAAGTGAATGTCGGCAACAAGGGGGTTTGTAAAGCCGGCGGCCTTGAATTTTTTGTTTATGTCTTTTAGTGCGCGGGCAGCTTCAACATTTTGGGCGGTAAGCCTTATAATGTCGCAACCGGCTTCGGCCAGCTGTATGCACTGTTTAACGGAGGCTTCCACATCAAGCGTTTTCGTATTGGTCATCGACTGAATCCTTATGGGATTGTCCTTGCCTATGCCTATGTTGCCCACTTTTACTTCGCGGGTTTTCATTCTAACGCAGTTGAACCTTGATTGTGTATACTTATTATTCATTTTTATCGAAACTTGGGTTTGTTAAATAGTAGTTGCCTTCCAGCGATTCCATTGTCTCTTGCGAGCTTTCGCCAATCCATCTTTCGGTGTCCAAAAATATAATGTAGACCATTAAAGACAGGAACAAAAATACGAAAACAAGCTGTGTAAATTTTACAAAGGACGAGCGCGAAACGGGTTTTTTTGTCAGCTTTTCAATGCAGGCCAAAAGAATGTGCCCGCCGTCCAGCACGGGCAGTGGCAGCAGGTTTAAAACCGCCAAATTTAGATTAAGCAAAACCACAAACGAAAAGGCCAAAGAAATGTCTACAACCGACATTTTGTATATTGCCCGCCCTATGCCTATGGGGCCCGACATATGCGAAAACCCCACATCGCTTTTCGAGTTAAACATTGTGGCAATGGCGGCATACGTTGTGTAAAAACCGTCTTTTATCTGTTTTAAAACCGAGGGGTGCTCTATTGAAATATCTTGCCTAACCGTAAAGCCGACCATGGAATTTTCAACGGGGGCCTTTATTTTTGCCGACGCTTTTTTAAGCAAAAATTCGCCCATATTGTCGCCGTTCATATACTTTATAAGCAGCGGGCTTTCGGCCGCGTTTAGGGCGTCGGTTGCGTCTTTTACGCTAAAGACCTTTCTTTCCCCTATTTGGTAGACGCAATCTCCAACTTTAACTCCCGAATCTTTCAGGGAATTGTCGGCGTCGAAAATTTTTAAAATTCCGCTTTCCGAAACAAGCCCCCTCGACTGCGCTATGTTTTTGTTTACGCATAGCAAATCCGCAATTTTTTTGCCGTTTTCGAACACCTCGCAAAGGGGTTTTGTGCGCCTTATCTTTTCGGGAATCAAGTCGGCGAATATTTCGGAATTGTTGCGCATTATGCCAACCTTTGCCTTTTCTCCTTTTTTTAGCAGGTTAAGCCTGTCGGAAAAGTCGGCAACCGAATATACCTTTTGCCCGTTTATCGAAACGATTTCGTCGTCGGGCAAAATTCCCGATTTTTGTGCGGGCGAATTTTCCATAACCGACGCAATTTGCATTTTAGACGCCGGCAAAATCCCCAACATTCTCAAATAGTCGCCCGTCTTAGAATTTGTCTTTACAAGCGTCGGTTTAAGAAAAAGGGTTAAAATTTGCCCGTTTCTTTCCACCTTTAAAACCGCCCGGGGGTTTCCGTTTTCGTCCCTGCCCGAGCCGAGGGCAATGGCCTGCCTTATGTCGGCAAAATCGCCTACATCGGAGCCGTCTATCTGCAAAATCTTGTCGCCCGCCAACAGTTTTTTGTGGGTGTCCGAATTTTCGCTTTTATAGACATAGCCTACAACGGTTGTGTTTGGCAAGCCAACGGAGGGCACGCCCATAAAATATACCAAAACCGCAAAAAATACGGCAAGCAGTACGTTGAAAAAAGCGCCGGCAAAAGAAACTACAACCTTGTCGGTAAAAGAGGCCTTTTTAAGGTTTTTTACGTCGTTTTCGCCAAATTGGCCGCCTTCAAGCTCGCCCATATCGGCCAGCTGGGGTATTGCAACGTAGCCGCCGAGCGGCAGAAGCGAAATTCTGTATTCGCAGCCGTCTTTGCCCTTCCAGGCAAAAAGCCTCGGTCCAAAGCCTATCGAAAACCTAAGCACTTTAAGTTTTCGCCACTTTGCCGCCAAAAAGTGCCCCAACTCGTGAATACAAATAGAGCCGCCGAAAAACAGCACCACAAGCGCAACCGCCGCAATGTCGGAAAACCCTGAAAGAAAAGAAGGCATATTTTATTGAAGGCTGTCTACAAACTTTTTCGCCAGCTGCCTTGCTTTGGTGTCGGCGGCAAAAATATCGTCCAAAGTTTTAGGTTCGAAATGCTCGGCGTTGTCCAAAACGTATTTTATAACTTTGGGAATGTCCAGCCAGCGAATCTTGCCCTTTATAAATTCGGCAACTGCCACTTCGTTTGAAGCGTTAAATGCGCATGTTGCAGTTCCGCCAATCTTAAGGGCGTCGAAAGCGTATTTTAGCGCGGGAAACCTGTTTGTGTCGGGCAGCTCGAAATCGAGGTGAAGGCCTTTTGTAAAGTCCAGCCCCTGCATTACGGGGTTGCCCCTTTCGGGGTACAAAATGCTGTGCGAAATTGCAAAAGTCATTGAAGGCGGCGAAAAATGCGCCTTTATCGAGCCGTCGCAAAAGCGCACCATAGAGTGCACAATGCTTTGCTTGTGCACTACAACCTCTATGCGGTCTATGTCTACGTCGAAAAGCCACTTTGCCTCTATAACTTCCAGCCCCTTGTTTGCAAGGGTAGAAGAATCTATAGTAACTTTCGGGCCCATATTCCAGTTGGGGTGTTTTAGAGCCTGCTGTACCGTAATAGTTTCCATCTGCTGCGGGGTGTAGTCTCTGAACATGCCGCCCGAAGCCGTGATTATAACCGAGGCCACATCGCATTTTCTTTCGCCGTGCAGGCACTGGAAAATCGCGTTGTGCTCGCTGTCGAGCGGCAAAAGGCGCACTTTTTTGCGGCGCACCGCCTCCGTTACAAATTTGCCCGCCATAACCAAAAGTTCTTTGTTTGCAAGGGCAATATCCTTGCCCGCCTCTATTGCGGCAAGCGTAGGCCTTAGGCATTTTGTGCCCACAACCGCCGCCGTTACCATATTTACTTCGTCTAAACACGCAACTTTTGTAAGGCCCTCTTCGCCGCAGTAAAGTTTTACGTCGTCCGCAAAAAGTTTTGTGTCCAACGCCTTTTTAAATGCGCTTTCGTCGTAAATTGCAACATGCTTTACGCCGAATTCTTCGGCGATTTTCGCCAAATTTTCGATGCTGCTTTTGCCCGCAATCGAAACGATTTTAATTCTGTCGGGGTTTGCCTTTGCAACCGCCAACGTGCTTGAACCTATCGAGCCCGTTGCCCCCAATACCGCCAATTTTATAATGTCAGCCATTTTTTATAAGTAGAAATATATTGCTATAAGAAAGCCCACGGGGCTGCTTGCTATAAGCGAGTCTAGCAGGTCGAAAGCCCCGCCTATGCCGGGGATTATGTTCCCCGAATCCTTTACGTTTGCGTTCCTTTTTAGGCACGATTCCGCCAAGTCGGAAATAAGCCCCAAAAAGCCCAACAAAGCGCCGAAAATAACGCCGTCTATGGCCCCAAAGCTTGGCGGCATATATTTTGCGAAAAACACCGCAAAAAACGCGCCCATAACCGCCGACGACAACATTCCGCCAACAAGCCCCTCGTAGCTTTTGCCGGGGCTTACCTTTGGCAGGATTTTGTGGTTGCCGAAACATACCCCGAAAATGTATCCGCCAATGTCGGTAAACTTTGTTACCACAACAATCCATATTGCAAATGCAAAACCTTTTTCGAACATGGCGCCCAAAAGCACAAGGCACAAAAGCGGCATGGTTATAAGCGAAAGCATTAGAATGTACGAAAGCCCTTTCGCCTGCGAATCTCTGCTAAAGGGGTTTCGCATTATTGCGGCAGCCCCCGCAAACGAAAGTATTGTAAATGCGCAAAATGGAATAATTGCGCCATCTACGCCGAAAAATAGGGGGGCAAAGACCGCGCACGCCATAAGGAAAAGGTTTGCAAGCTCCGTTGCCACAAAGTTTGTTGCAACATTCAGCTTTTTTAGAATGTTGCTGCATTCCAAAATTCCGCCCGATGCCAACAGCCAAAATATTAGGGCTGTTGCCCATTTGCCCGCAAAGGCCACGGCAAAATATACTATGGCAATTAAAATCAAAGAGCTTATTGTGCGTTTTCTCATTTTATCTGTTCTTGGGTTTTCCCGTAGCGGCGGTTGCGCTTTGCAAATTCAATCAATGCCTTGTCGAACTCCTCTTCGCCGAAGTCGGGCCAATAGGTGTTTGTAAAATATAGCTCGGCATAGGCGGCCTGCATAAGCAGGTAGTTGCTAAGCCTGCTTTCGCCCGATGTTCTTATGATAAAGTCGGGGTCTGGAATGTCTTTTGTGTAAAAATACCGCGAAATTTTTTGGTAGTTTATTTCGTCGGGGGCGATTTTCCCCGAAAGGGCGTCTTTAACTATGTTTTTTACGGCAAATTCCAGCTCGTTGCGGCTGCCGTAGTTTAGCGCCAAAACAAGGGTATGCTCCGAAAAGTCTTTGGTAAGCTCTTTTGTTTGTGCAATCAGCTTTCGGCATTTTTCGTCCAGCGCCGAAATGTCGCCTATGGTTTCAAAGCGTATTTTTTCTTTTACAAAATTCTTTTTGTAGCTTTTTAGCGAGGCGCAAAGCAGCGCCATAAGAGCCTTAACCTCGTCTTTTGGCCTGTTCCAGTTTTCCGACGAAAACGCGTATAGCGTAAGGTATTTTACTCCGTTTTTTTTCGCGGCCCTAACGACTTCTTTAAGGGCTTTTGCCCCGGCTTTGTGCCCGCTTGTGCGCGGCAGGCCGCGCTCTTTTGCCCAACGGCCGTTGCCGTCCATAATTATGGCAATATGTTCGGGTATTTTTTGCGTTTTGTCGAAAGCCGGGTCCATTAAAGTTTTATTGTGGTATGCCGTTAAAAAAGTAGGGCCAATATTTTTATTTGCCGAACATATATTGCATTATGAAACACTCCGACGCAACAAAGATTTTATGTAAACCCCAAAAAGCCCGACACAAAGCCGCGCAAAGTTTTTTGCGGAAAATATCGGGAATAAAGGCCGTTGTATGGAATTTTTACCGAACGCTTGTTTGGACCGAGCCTTTCGGCGACTACTGCGATGCGAATTTTAGAAAGGCCCTGCTGTTTTCGGGCTTTATGCCCAAAGATTGCGGCTCTTTCGATTTCGGCAGGGCTTTTATGGACATGCAGAGGGCGCACAAAGACATAAGGGCAAAAGAGGGCGTTAAAAACCCCGAAGTAGACCTGCTTTTAATATACGAGGATTTGCTGGAAAATCTGGCCTCGGAAAATTTGGTAAAGGGCAAAGTAAACGAGGCCGCAATAAAAAAGCTTGCCGTAAATTTCGAGATTTTGTCGCGTTCGGCCTGGCTTATGCCCAATGCAATACGCACGTTAAACGCGCTAAAGAAGGCGGGGCTGAAAATGATAACCGTTTCCGACGCGCAGTTTTTTGCCCCGTATATCTTCCCGGTAATAGCGGGCAAAAGCATGGCGCAACTGGGGTTCGACGAGCAAAACTGCGTATGGTCTTTTTTGTACCGCAGGGCAAAGCCGTCGAACATATTGTTTGAAAGCGCGGCCGAGTATTTCGAAAAAACCTATTCGCTTTCGCCGAAATCGGTTTTATATGTCGGCAGCGATATGCAAAAAGACATAATTCCCGCCGCGAAAACGGGCTTTAAGACGGCATTGTTTACCGGCGGCGAAAGGGTGGATTTCCCCGAAAACGGGACAATACCCGATATTGTTGTAGACGACCTTATTGACGTCGCCAAAGCGGTGGCATAAAAATGCGCCCTAAAAAAGGCGCATAAAGCTTTTTAAGACAAAGCCTCTTTTATTTTTCCCAGCAGGGCGTCTTTGTTTTTATAGAACGCCGTTCCCGCAACAATGGTGTCGGCGCCGCATTTTATAAGCTCTTGCACATTGTCGGCGTTTACGCCGCCGTCTACCTCTATGCGGAAGCCAAGTTTTAGCTCGTCGCGCCACTTTTTTAGCGTTTGCACTTTGGAATACGCAATATCCTGAAACTTTTGCCCGCCAAAGCCGGGTTGTACGCTCATAACCAAAACCAAGTCTACAAAGGGCAGGTAGTTGTATACTTGCGCAATGTCGGTTTTCGGGTTAAGGCTTATCCCCACTTGGCAGCCCTTTTCGTGAATATCCTGCAATGTTGCCTGTATGGGGTAGTCGGGCTCTACATGCACGCAAATCAAGTTTGCGCCCGCCTTTGCAAAAGCGTCTATATACAAATGCGGGTTGTCCAGCATTAAATGGGTGTCGTAAAACAAGTCGGGGCAAACCTTTTTTAGGTCTGCAATAAGCTGCGGGCCAAAGCTTAGGTTGGGCACAAAGTGGCCGTCCATAATGTCGATATGTATCCAGCTTAAAGAGGCGTTTTCAACCTCTTTTGCCGAAGCGCCCAAATTTGCGTAGTTGCCCGCCAAAATCGAGGGCGAAAGCTCGAATTTGTTTACCATATTGCCGTTACCTCGTTTGCCGCGTCTTTTGCGATTTCGCGCGTAAGCTGCGGCATATTTTGATATTCCGATTCGGCCTGGCCCGACGCCGCATAGGCCGTTATGTATTTTGTTATAAGGCGGTCTT
This sequence comes from uncultured Opitutales bacterium, assembly GCA_934660865.1. Taxonomy (GTDB): domain Bacteria; phylum Verrucomicrobiota; class Verrucomicrobiia; order Opitutales; family Intestinicryptomonadaceae; genus CAKUIA01. Next base: position 89,331 of record CAKUIA010000005.1, on the reverse strand, counting down.
TAAAGTAAACTTCGTTGGTTGCCCTGTTTTTTAGCGTGCACGAAACCGTCATTTTAAGCCTAAAAGACTGCGAAATACCCGTATCCCTTTCGCTCGAAGCCCATGGGGTTTTTTCGTATTCGGTTATTACAACTTCCAAAAGGGCGTTTGCGTCGCCTTCGCCGGCAAGGCTTAGTTGCCCCGCTCTCGACAAATAGTTGCAAAGCTGCGCCGTCAGCAAGTCTCCCGCCTGCGGGGCAAACGAATTGTTCCTTACGGGCTTTACATATATGCTTTTAAAGGGAAGCTTTGCGGGGGTTCCCGCCAGCTGGTAGTGGCACGCCGTAAACGAAATTAGCGACGCGAAAGCCAATGCGATAAGTAAAAGTTTTTTCATGGTCTGTTTCCGCTAAACTAGGGTTGGTCGACAAAGCCCTCTTCGTTTGTTTCGGGCAAAAGCGGCACAAATTCTACGGGAGATTTTTTTGCGTTTTCGCTTTTGTCCAAAGCCTTTACTTCGGCTTCGAACACTTCGTCCTGGATTTCCGAGAACTTTTCGGTCTGCATTTTTTCCGTCTTTGTCTCGTCTTCAAATGTGTCTACATCGGGCTTTTCGTAGCGGCCGAAAACCCAGTCTACGGGGGTCATCGGGGCTATTTCGCCCTCGGCTATAAGCTTTAGCTGCTCTCTTGCCAGGTCGGCCGCGGGGCTTTTGGGGGCAAGAGTAATGGCTTCATTGTAGAATACGGCCGCCGCTGTATTGTCGGTGCGGTAAAAATAATAGAAATCGCCCATAATAAGGCGGCTGCGCGCCAGAGTGTCCTGCATAACGTAAAGGCCGTTTTCGGCGTGAACCGAATCCTTTTCGTTGGGGAAAAGAATTATGTAGTCTTGGTAAAAGGCTATGGCCTCTTTTGTGGGGGTTTGGTCGTAGTGGGGGCCTTCAACCATATTGCGGTATGTTTTTGCCAGCTGCAAATACGCATCGGGCACCAAATCGCTTTTCGGGTATACATTTATAAGCCTGTCCAAAGCGTCTATCGAAGTTTCGGGCTCGTCGTTGCTTTGGGCGCAAAGCGAAATATTCATAAGCGCCATGGGCGCATATTCGGAATAGGGTGCGTTCGAAATTACGTCTTCGAAAATCTTGATTGCGTCTTTATAGTTTAAAAACCACGGGAACCACCCCCATAAATACGGGTGTTCGCCGCTTTGTATAAGCGAGGCAACCTCGTATTGGCGGCCTATTACCTGGTTGAAATTCGGGTAGTCGGGATACTTTCTTATAATTGTCTGAAAGCACTCGTTTGCGCGCTCCCACTGGTGCCTTTTTGTGTAGATAATGCCCATTTGGCAGTAGGCTTCGGGGGCGAAAATCGAATTGGGATAGTCGGAAACTACAACCTGGTATAGCGCCAAAGCCTGCCCGTAGCTTTCCTCGTTTTGGGCTTTTTTCGCCAAATTCATTCCCTGCAGGGCGTTTTCTACATTTGTGTTTTCGCCCACAACTTTGGCGAGAACGCCGCCCTGAATTTGCCAGCCTTTGTCTTTTGTCCAAACCAAATCGGCAAAGGGGTTTTGGCAGAATGCGCAAAGCGCAAAGGCCGTTATCGCACATTTAAAAAATTTTTTCATAAAACTACTTCCATCTAATCAAAGTTGCGCCCCACGTCAAGCCCGCACCGAACGCCACAAACAAAAGAATGTCGTCGGTATGCAGCCTGCCCGATTTTTTTGCCTCGTCCAAGGCAATGGGTATGGACGCCGAAGATGTGTTTGCGTATTTTTCTATGTTTACAAAGATTTTTTCCCTTTCGATATGCAGGCGTTTGGCCACGCTTTCTATTATGCGCATATTCGCCTGGTGGGGGATTAGCAGGTTTATGTCCTCGGGCTTTATGTTGCACAAATTGCAGACTTCAAACGCCTTTTCCTGCATAATTCTTACCGCGTTTTTAAAGACTTCGCGGCCGTCCATTTTTATAAAATGCAGCCTGTCTTTTACGCTTTGCTCGGTTGCGGGAATCAGGCTGCCCCCTGCGGGAAGTTCCAGCTTAACCGTTCTGGAGCCGTCGGCGCCCAATACCGAGCCCATAATTCCGTAGCGGCTTTTTTCTTCGGTGCGCAATACCACGGCTCCCGCGCCGTCGCCGAACAGCACGCATGTGTTGCGGTCCCGCCAGTCGAGTATCGACGAAAGCTTTTCGGAGGCAACAACCAGCGCATTTTTGTAAAGCCCCGAAAGCATCATTTTAGACGCAACTTCCACCCCGTAGACAAAGCCCGAACAGGCGGCCGAAACGTCGAAGCACGCAATGTTGTTGCGTATGCCGAGTTTTGCCTGCAAAAGGCACGCCGTAGACGGAAACGCCATATCGGGGGTAACGGTTGTTACTATAACCAAATCTATCTCTTCGGCGGTAACGTTTGCGTCTATCAGGGCGTTTTTAGCCGCCTTTAGCGCCATATCCGAAGCCGCTTCGCCGTCTTCGGCAATGCGTCTTTCCTTTATTCCCGACCTTTCGTAAATCCATTGGTCGGAGGTGTCGACAATCTTTTCCAGGTCGAAATTAGTTACGATTTTCCGGGGGACATAAGAGCCCGTGCCCGCAATGATTACTGAATATAAGTCGTTAACCATCAGTCGTCCGAATTCGGATTTAATATTTTTGAAATGCTGTCTATGTCCTGCTTAATCGAATCTATTAGGGAATTTTTAACGCATTGTGCGCAAACATTTAAAGCTCCGCAAATTTGGTGGCGGTTGCTCGAGCCGTGGCCCTTTATTATAAGCTCGTTTAGGCCCAAAAGAGGCGCGCCCGAAACCTTTTCTACGGGTATTCTGGCTTTCATAGCCTTAAAGGCGCCCATGCAAACGGCGGCTCCGATTTTTCTGAAAATATTTTTTGTAAGCTCTTCCTTTAAAAGCGAGCCGAGCGTCTTTAAAAGGCCCTCGCAACTCTTTAAAAGAATGTTGCCGGTAAAGCCGTCGCACACAATAACATCGCAGTCGCCGCCGAAAACCTGAAAGCCCTCTACGGGCCCCGCATAGTTTAGGTTTATAAGGGGGGCCGTTTTCTTTAAAATTTCGTGCGCTTTTTGCACGATTTCGTTGCCCTTGCCCTCTTCGGTGCCAATCGTTAAAAGGCCGACTTTGGGATTTTCTATTTTAAGGGCAATTTTTGCGTAGTTTGCGCCCAAAACGGCGTTGCTTAAATAGTGCAATTCGCGCGGGTTGGGGTTTGCCCCAACGTCTATCATAATAAACCTGCGGTCTTTAGACGGAATTACCGAGCCCAAAGCGGGGCGTTCGACACCCTTCATGGGGCGCAGCTTTAAAGTGCCCCCCGCCATAAGCGCGCCCGTATTGCCGCAGCTTAAAAGGGCGTTTGCCTTTTTCTCTTTAAGGTAGTCTATGGCCATGTGCATAGACGAATTTTTTTTGCGCTTTAAAGTAAGCATGGGTTTGTCTTCCATGTTTACCACTTCGGGCGCGTCCAAAAATTCCACCAAATCGCCTATGCCGTTTTTTTGCGCAATGGGCGCAATTTCGCTTTCTATGCCGGCCAATATTATCTTTACGGGGTCTTTATACTCCTTAAGGAACATCGAAACCCCTGCGATAACTTCTTCGGGCCCCATGTCCGAACCCATAGCGTCTACTGCGATTCTTATTTCGTTATCGCCCATAATGCAAAGAAAGTGCTTTTGTTTAAATTAAAAGCGGGCATTGCTATTGAAGTTAAAACCGCAAAGCAACACCCGCTAAAAACTTAGGTTGTTTTAAGTTATACCTTTGTGCTTATAACCTGCTTGCCGCGGTACATTCCGTTTGCGGGGTTAACCCTGTGGGGTTTGAACATAGTGCCGTCGGTCGGGTCTTTCGAGAATTCGGGCAGGTCGTAGTTGTTGGCAGCGCGTCTGATTCTTGTGCGCTGTTTCGATTGTTTGCGTTTTGGTTGTCCCATAGTATGTCCTGTTTGTAAATTTTAAAGCTATCTGAATTTAGGTTTAAAAGGCGTTGCGTCAAGCTTTTATTTTAACGCCTCTTTTTGTTTGCAAGTTTCACCATTGCAAACTTTACGGCGGCCTCAAGTTTTTCGATTTCTTCGGGGTCTAAATCGGGGCGGTTTTTTGCCTCTTGCAGGGCCTTTTGCGCCGCGGCTTTGGCGTTTTGCACGGCGTCTGGGTCTATGTCGTCGAACTTTATGGCGTTTTCGGTAAGCACCGAAAGCAGGTTGCCGCTAAGGCGCACAAAGCCCCTGTCTACGGCCAAGTCTTCGCTTTTGCCGCCAAAGTTTACCGTTAGCGCCCCCGAGTCGAGCATGGCCAAAAAGGGTATATGCCCCGGCAAAACCTGAATTTCGCCGTCTACAAGCGGCAGAGTAACCGATTCTACCGAATCGTTTTCCCAGGCAATGCCCGTGGGGCTTACAATTTCAAGTTTTAGAGCCATTTTTTGCTACTTTTTTTTGGCGTTTGCCAAGCTGGCTTCGTGGGCCTGCAAAACTTCTTCTATAGAGCCTTTCATATAAAAGTCGTTTTCGTTCACTTCGTCGAGCTTTCCGTCTAAAATCATCTTAAAGCTGCGCACGGTGTCGGCAACCTTAACGTATTTGCCGGGGATACCGTTGAACACTTCCGACATGTGGAAGGGGTGCGAGAGGAATTTTTGGATTTTTCTTGCCCTCGAAACCGTAAGTTTGTCTTCTTCGGAAAGTTCGTCTATGCCCAGGATTGCAATGATATCCTGCAAATCCTTGTATTTTTGCAGAATTTTTTGCACGGCGCGCGCGGTTTCAAAGTGCTCTTTGCCCACAATTTCGGGGGTAAGGGCGTTCGATGTCGATTCCAGCGGGTTTACCGCAGGATATATGCCCAGCGAAGCTATTGCGCGGTCTAGAACTATGGTAGAATCCAGGTGCGCAAAAGTGTTTGCGGGGGCGGGGTCGGTAAGGTCGTCGGCGGGCACGTATACGGCTTGGAACGACGTGATACTGCCTTTCTTTGTAGATGTAATTCTTTCCTGCAAGGCGCCCATTTCGTATGCCAGGGTAGGTTGGTAGCCTACGGCCGACGGCAGCCTGCCCAAAAGCGCGCTAACTTCGGAGCCTGCCTGGCTGAATCTGAAAATGTTGTCGACAAACAAAAGCACGTCTTGGCCCTGCACGTCTCTAAAATATTCGGTCATTGTAAGGGCCGAAAGGGCAACTCTCATACGCGCGCCGGGGGGCTCGTTCATCTGTCCGTAAACCAGGGCAACCTTCGACTTTTCGGGGTGGTCTTTGTCGATAACGCCCGATTCGGACATTTCCCTGTACAAGTCGTTGCCCTCGCGCGAGCGTTCGCCTACGCCCGCAAAAACCGAAACGCCGCCGTGGGCTTTTGCAATGTTGTTTATAAGCTCCATTATAACAACCGTTTTGCCTACGCCCGCGCCGCCGAAGGCGCCTACTTTGCCGCCCTTTATGAAGGGGCAGATAAGGTCTATGGGCTTAATGCCCGTTTCCAAAATTTCGGCCTTTGTAGACTGTTCCTCCAAAGAGGGGGCCTTTCGGTGAATGGGCATTTTTTCGCAGACGGTAATTTCGGGTTTGTTGTCTACGGTTTGCCCCGTTACATTGAAAATTCTTCCCAAAACGCAGTCGCCGACGGGAACTTTAATTGCGTCGCCCGTATCTACGGCCTCGGCACCCCTAACCAGCCCCTCGGTAGACGACATTGCAACGGTTCTTACAACGCCCTCGCCCAAATGCTGCTGAACTTCCAGCACCACTTTTTTGCCCGTTTGCCCTATTTGCACTTCTAGGGCGTTATAGATTGCGGGCATTTTGTCTTCGTCGAACTTGACGTCGACTACTGCGCCTATTATCTGATTAACTATGCCTGTATTCATTTTTTAAATTATTTTTTCGATTGGGTCATTCCCGCCGAAAGCTCCACTATTTCGTTTGTAATGCTTTCCTGGCGGGCTTTGTTGTATTGAAGCGAAAGCTCGGCGATAAGGTTGTCGGCGTTGTCGGAGGCCGCTTTCATCGACACCATTCTGGCCGATTGTTCGCTTGCCTTTGCGTTTAGCGCCACCTGGTAGATTGTGTTCCTTACGTAGTAAATGCCCAGTTTCTTGAACAATTCGTTCGGAGAGGGTTCTATCAAAAGCTCCCTATCGTCTTTGTCGTGCAAGGTAAGGGTAGATTTGTACTTTTTCTTTAAAGAGCCGAGCAGTTCGTCGAAATTGTCTATAGGGACAATCTTTTGCAAGGTGGTATCCTGCTTTAAGGTGTTTATAAAGTTCGGATACAAAACCTCTATCGTGTCGCAGTTTCCGTTTGTATATTCCGAAATTGCAAAGTCTACCACGCTTTTTAGCTCCGAAAACTTTACTTTGTCGCCAATGCTAAAGTGTGCCAAAAGCTCGCGCTTTGTTGCCGACAAAAATCTTGCGGCCTTGTTGCCTATGGCTATAAAGGCGCAGTTTTTGTCCATGTCGGCAATTTCCCTAAACAGGTTCGAATTTAGCGGGCCGCACAGCCCCTTGTCGGTCGAAAACACTATAACCAAGCGCTTTTTTACCTCGCGCGGTTTAAGCATGGGGTAGTCGTAGCCTTTAGATGCGCCCATGTCGTTTAAAGTGTCCATCATGTCGAGCAAAAGCATATTGTAGGCGCGACCCGCCTGCGCCAGCTGCTGGGCGCGCTTCATTTTAGAAGACGCAACCAACTGCATTGCATGGGTTATCTGCCCCGTGCTTTTCACCGCCTTAATGCGGCTTCTGATTTCTCGCATGCCCTTCATAACAAAAAACTACTTTGCCAGTTGCGACTTCCAAACCGCGCACGCGTCTTTAAGCTCTTGCGCAAGCTCGTCGGAAATTTTCTTTTGCGTTTCTATTTTTTCTATCAAATCGGCTCTTTGGCCCTCGAAAAATTCGCGCATATTGTCGGAGGCGGCCACCACGCTCTTTACGGGCAAGTCGGCAAAAAAGTCGTTTTGCAACGCCCACAAAATTATAATCTGCAGGCCCGTTTTATACGGCGACGAGTTCGACTGCTTTAAGATTTCCACAAGCCTGTCGCCCCTGTCGATTGTGGCCTTTGTTCTTGCGTCCAGGTCCGAGCCGAATTGCGCAAAGGCGGCCAATTCCTTATACTGGGCGTATTCGCCCTTTATTTTGCCCGCAACCTGCTTAAACGCCTTAATTTGCGCCGCCGACCCTACGCGCGAAACCGAAATGCCAACCGAAATTGCGGGCCTTATGCCCTGGTTAAACAGGTCGGTTTCCAAAAATATCTGGCCGTCGGTAATCGAAATTACGTTTGTGGGAATGTAGGCGCTTACGTCGCCCGCCTGCGTTTCGATGATTGGCAGCGCCGTCAGCGAGCCCGAGCCGTTTTCTTCGTTAAGGCGCGCGGCCCTTTCGAGCAGGCGGCTGTGCAGGTAAAATACGTCGCCAGGATACGCTTCGCGGCCCGAAGGTCTTTTCAAAATAAGCGAAATTTGGCGGTAGGCCGCGGCGTGTTTCGAAAGATCGTCGTAAACGATAAGGGCGTCTTTTCCGTGTTCCATAAACCATTCGCCCATTGCGCAGCCCGCATAGGGGGCAATGTAAAGGTTTGCCGCATTGTCGGAGGCGGCGGCGGCCACAACAATGGTATATTCCAAAGCCCCGCTTTTTTCCAAAAGCTGAATTGTCCTTACAATGTTCGAATTTTTCTGGCCTATTGCCACATAAATCGAGTATACGGGGCGAAAGTCTTTGTCGCCCTTGGCAAGGCCCTCTTTGTTAAGCTTTGCCTGGTTTATTATGGTGTCGATTGCAATGGAAGTTTTACCCGTCGAGCGGTCGCCGATAATAAGTTCGCGCTGGCCCCTGCCTATGGGAATCATCGAGTCTACCGCCAAAATGCCCGTTTGCAAAGGCTGGTCTACGCTCTTTCTGGGAATAATGCCGGGGGCGATTTTTTCTACGGGGTAAAATTCGTCGGCCTTAATTTCGCCTTTGCCGTCTAAGGGGCGTCCCAAAACGTCTACAACGCGGCCCAAAAGGCCCATGCCAACGGGTACGCTAAGCAGCCTGCCGGTGGTCTTTGCGGTGTCGCCCTCTTTTATTTTGTCGGCATCGCCCAAAATTACGCAGTCGGTTCTGTCTTCAAGCAAATTCAAAGCCATGCCGAATGCCCCGCCTTCGAACTCGACCATTTCGTTGTACATAACTTTGCCCAAACCGTTTAGCGAGGCAACGCCGTCGGCTATAGAAAGAACCTTGCCGATACAGTCGTGCCTGGATTTAAGCTCTATCTTCTTTATTTGCTCTTGAATGTCTTTTGTAATTTGGCTCATTTTGGTTTACTTTAAATTTTTAAGGGCGTTTTGCGCCGAGCTTTCCCAAAGCATGTCGGCGGCGCGTAATCTTACGCCCGCAATAAGCTCCGCGTTTTGGCGTTTGCAAAAATGCAGTTTTCTGCCGAGTTTTTTCTCGGCAAAATCCATAAGCGACTTTGTCGTTTGTTCGCCTATTTCGCCGCAGTGCTCTATAACGCAGGTGCGCTCAAATTCGTTTTTTTCGGCAAGGCGCAAAAGCTCTTTAAGCACGGCGGTTTTTTTCGTGTCGCTCATGTCCGAACTTGCAACATACGCCAAAACTTCGGCGCAATTTTTCGGATCGAAAAACCCGTCGTTGTCGAGGGCGAAATTTTCGAGAACCTTTGCCTGTTTTTTTGCGTCCATCGCCTATTCTTTTTCTATATACGAGGCCGCCTTTTCGGCAATTTGCGCCTTTTGCTGCTCGCTTAGCACGTCGGCAACGGCTTTTGCCGCCGCCTGCGACACAAGTTCGCCCAGCTCCGACATAAGCTCGCTGCGCATTTTTGCGCGCTCAAAATCGGCGCGCTTTTCGGATTCTGCAACGAGGGCCGCAGCCTTTGCGGCGGCGTCCTGAGCGATTTTCTCGGCGGCCTTGTTTGCGCTTTCCTTGGCGTCGGCAACAATCTTTGCCGCGCTTTGGGCGGCCTTTGCCAAGGCCTGCTGTGCGTCTTTTTGCGAGTTTGCCAGGGCTTCCTTTGCCTTTTCGGCGTCGTTTAGACCCTTTTCTATAATCGAAATGCGTTCGGCCGATTTTGCCATAACGGGCTTAAACACAAAATAATACAGCACGGCCGCAACCGCGAAAAACGTAATGCAGTTGCCCGCCAAAAGGGGGATATTCACCCCGAATTTGTCGCAAATTTCGGTTATGCCCGAAGCGAATACGGCTTGCATGGCTTGCAATTATTTAAGGAATATTGCGTAGAAGGCAACGGCTTCGGCCAATGCCATACCCAAAATGGCCTGTGTTAGGATTTTGCCTGAGGCACCGGGGTTTCTGCCCACTGCGTCTACCGCCTTCATGCCTACAAAGGCTACGCCCAATGCCGCGCCCAAGCAACCCAATGCGCCCTGTATGCTACCAGTAATTTCGGCAAGTAATGTCAAGTTTGTCATAATAGTTAACTTTCTTTTTTATGATTGTTTTTTTTAATGTGAAATCTGTTCGTGTGAAGTTTCCTCGTGTCCGGTTATAAGGCCTATGTATATTGCGGTAAGCAATGTGAATATTGCCGCCTGAACAAGCCCCACCAAAAGTTCCAGAAAATAGAATGGGAACGAAATAAACATTTCCGACATGTTCGCCATAAGGCTTTCGCCGCCGAAGTTGTTGCCGAAAAGCCTGAACGAAAGCGAAACAATGCGCATAACCGCCGAGATAACCTCTACGCACCCGACAAAGAAGAATATGCCGAACATTGCAAAGTAAAACGGCGCGTTAACCTCGGCGCGGTTGGCCTTGTTGCCGAACCAGTCTTTATACAAAGCCTTCGGCCCCGCATAGCGCATAACGTAGTAAAACCACGCTACAAAGGAGATTATCGCCAGCGCCAATGTAGAGTTTAAGTCGGAATTTGCGGGCTTAAAAAGGGGCACGAATTTTTTTGCAAAAAGCGCGTCGCCGCACTGCGAAATCGCGTAGCCGGCCTCTTTAAACTGCGCGGCCTGGTCGGGCGAAATCTTTACGCTTTCTATGTCGAAGATAGTGCCTACAAAGGGCAAAAGCGAGCTCCAGTTGTTTAAAAGTATGTATGCGAATATGCCCAGCAAAAGGGGGAATGCCGCGTTAAAGGCCCTGCCGCCCATTATGGGCTGCATTATGTTTTTTAGCGCGTCTATAAAAGTTTCTATTACAAGCTGCCCTTTAGAGGGAACCAGCTTTGCCGATTTGCCTATCATAAGCCTAAGCAAAAGCACAATGGCCACCGCGCAAAGGGCGGTTGTAAACATCGAGTTTGTGATATGCGCCCCGAAGATGTCGATATACTCGCCCTTGACGCTTTCGGAGGCGAAAAGCGAACTCGGCGCGGCCGAAACCGCCAAGATTAAAGCTTTTTTTAGCGGGGTCATTTTCATATAACAATATTGGTATATATTTTTTGCATGCCTAAAAAGTGTCAACCGAAAAAGCGCAAAAAATTAAAAATTTTTGCCTTCAAAAATGTCGCTACAAGCCTTTGTTTAACTGCAAAAATGTATCTTTAAAGACGTAGTTTTGCAGTATGCTTTCGTCGCGTTGGCCGCTAAGCGAAAGCGCCGCAAACAGCGCCTCTATGGTGGCCAGACCGTTTTGGGGGTCGTTGCCGCTTTTCGAGACCCTTGGATACGCCGTTTTTATGGAGCTTGGCAACCCCCTTAATATCGGCTTGCCGCAAATTTTATTTCGCACTTTCGGCAGAAGCGCCCAGGTTGAATCCAGCAAAAGAATGGGCATATCTTTGTCTTTTTCGGAAATTTCGGGGGCGTTTGTCTGCAAAAGAATATAGCCTGTAGCATCGAACAAAAAGCCGTCTTTTGCCTTAAAAAAGGCAAAGTTTTCGCGGCTTTCAAGGCCTCTTAGCGAGCATTTTTTAAGGTTTTCCCTCGGGTGGCGTATCACTACAATTTGCGGCATAATTTTTAGGGCAGATTATTCTAGCGGCCGCAAAAAACACAACAAAAAAGGCGCAAAGCCCTTTCGGATTTTGCGCCGTGTTTTTTTAAAATATCTTGTCCTATTTGCGCGAGGCGAGCACGTTTTGTTCGTAGTCTTCTATCTTTTCGAACCAGTCGGCCGAAACTTTCGCCCTGCGGCAAAGTTCGTCCCAAACGGCGCCGAAGGGAAGGCTTTTTGCCTCTTCGGAAATTGCCAAACGCGTTGTAAAATCGAAGCGTTTTTCGGCTTCTTTAAGGATTTTCTGCGGTTCGAGATACGCCGAAAGCATTGCCTTTTTGGTGTTTCTGGCTCCCACAACCCACGCCGCAATGCGGTTAATGCTTGCGTCGAAAAAGTCCAGCCCTACATGTACGCGCTTTTCAAAGCCGTACCTTACAATTTCCTGGAAGATTGCCTTTGTGTCGTCGTTAAAGAGTACAACGTGGTCGCTGTCCCAACGCACGCCGCGGCTTACATGCAGCAATACTTCGGGCACAAAAAGCAGCGCCGAGCTGATTTTGTCGGAAATCGTTTCGGTGGGGTGGAAATGCCCGCTGTCGAGGCACAGCATAATCTGGTTTTTAACGGCATAGCCCATGTAGAATTCGTGCGAGCCTACCACATACGATTCGCTGCCGATGCCGAACAGCTTGCTTTCTACCGCGTCGAGGTTATATTTTTTCGAAATATTTACGCTTAAAATCTTGTCGAGACTGTCCTTTAGGTTTTCGCGGAACTTCAATCTGTCGGCGGGGGTGTCTTTTAAGCCGTCGGGAACCCAAATATTGTTGCAGGTTGTGTCTTTTAGCGATTTGCCGATATATTCGCCGATTTTGCGCGAGGCTATTGCATGTTCAATCCAAAAATTCCTGATTTTCTTGTCGGGGTGGCTAAGGGTAAAGCCTTCGGCCGCCAGCGGGTGCGAAAAGAATGTCGGGTTAAAGTCCAGGCCTATTCCGAGCTTTTTTGCCCACTTTACCCAAGATTCGAAGTGCTTCGGTTCAATCTTGTTTCTTTCGGGGGCCTTGCCGTTAAAGTCGCCGTAAATGGCGTGCAGGCTAAACCTGTTTTTTCCGGGGATAAGCTTTAGCGCAAACTCGGCGTCGGCTCTAAGTTCGTCTATTGTGCGGGCTTTGCCCATATAGTTGCCGGTAACTGCAATGCCGCCGCTAAGCGAAGCGTCGCGTTCGAAGCCGCCAACATCGTCGCCCTGCCAGCATTGCAGCGATATTGGGTTTGCCAAAGTCTTGGATATTGCCTTTTCGGTGTCTACGCCCAAAGAGGCGTAAATTTCTTTTGCCGATTGATAGTCGGAAGCTTTTGTTGTTTTCATAATGGCTTTTCTGGTTGTGCGCTTTGTGTTAAATTGCGCGGTTAAATGACGACACCATTGAAGGGGTATGTATTTGCACTGTCAACGCAATTTTTGGGAAAAACAAAGGTTTTTGCCAAAAAAACACACTATTTTAAAGATAAACGCTAAAAACGCGCAAAAAAATCAACAAAAGGCGCTTTGCGTATGCCTTGCGCGAATGAAAAAATCGGACACCGTTTTTGCGGTGCCCGACATATTTTTTGCTTTGCAAATTGCGTTGTTAGAGATTTGCAAACGGGTTGTTAAAGCTTCTGTCTTCGAAGGGCCTGCGCGCCGAATAGCCGCCGCTTTTTTGCGGGCGGCGCCCCTTGTTTGCCAAGTCCGAAGCCGAAGCGACTTTCTTTTGCGGATTGCTTTTCATCGAAAGGGAAATCCTCTTTCGGGGAATGTCCACTTCAAGCACATAAACGCTTACTTTTTGCTGCGGCTTTACAACCGTGTGCGGGTCGCTTACAAACGAGTCGGACAATTCGCTTATGTGGACTAGGCCGTCTTGGTGCACTCCTATGTCTACAAAAGCTCCAAACGCCGTTACATTTGTAACAATGCCGTTTAGGCGCATGCCCTCTTTTAGGTCTTCTATTTTGTTTACGCCGTCCATAAACGAGAAGGCTTCGAACTTTTCGCGCGGGTCGCGCCCCGGTTTGCCAAGCTCGCTTAAAATATCCTTTAAAGTCGGCATGCCAACGTCGTCTTTAACGTATTTTTGCAGGTTTATTTTGGCCCTTAAAGACGGGTCTTTAAGCAGGTCGGCAACATTCGACGAAATGTCGTGCGCCATTTGCTCGACAAGCGCGTACCTTTCGGGGTGAACCGCGCTGGCGTCCAGCGGGTTTATGCCGTCTCTAATCCTTAAAAAGCCCGCGGCCTGTTCGTAGGTTTTCGCCCCCAGTCCTTTTACCTTTAAAAGGTCTTTGCGCGACTTAAATGCGCCGAATTCGTTGCGGTAGGCCACAATGTTTGCGGCGGTCGACAAATTAAGCCCCGAAACATAGGCAAGCAACTGCTTTGAGGCGGTGTTTACCTCTACGCCCACATTGTTTACGCAGCTAATAACAGTGTCGTCGAGCGACTTTTTAAGGCTTTGCTGGTTTACGTCGTGCTGGTATTGGCCTACGCCTATCGACTGGGGGTCTATCTTTACCAATTCGGCCAAGGGGTCCATAAGCCTTCTGCCTATCGAAACTGCGCCCCTTACGGTAATGTCGTATTGGGGGAATTCCTCTCTGGCAACTTCCGAAGCCGAGTAGATGGAAGCCCCGCTTTCGTTTACCATTACAATTACAATGCTTTTTGGCAGCCCCAAAGAGCGTATAAAGCTTTCGGTTTCCCTGCCTGCCGTGCCGTTGCCTATGGCTATTGCCTCTATTGCGTATTGGTGGCAAAGCTTAAGAATTTCCATTTGGGCTTCCTGCCTTTTATGGTCGCCCTGTTCGGGGTATATTACGCTGTTGTGCAAAAGGGCGCCCTGCCTGTTTAAAACAACAACCTTGCAGCCCGTCCTAAAGCCGGGGTCTATGGCCAGCGTATTTTTCTGTCCCAAAGGCGAGGCCATTAAAAGCTCCCTTAAGTTGTTGGCAAAAACCTTAATCGCCTCTTCGTCGGCCTTCTTTTTAAGCTCCAGGCGCATATACGTTTCGCTGGTGGCCCCCAAAAGCCTTTTGTACGAATCTTCGCAGGCCTGGGCAACCTGGTTTGCGCAGTCGCCTTTGCCGTTTACAAAGCGGTGTTTAAGCAGCGAAATTGCCGAATCTTCGTCGGGAACAACCCTCATAAACAAAAAGCCCTCGGCCTCGCCGCGGCGCACCGCCAAAACCCTGTGCGAGGGAACGTCTTTTGCCTTTTCCGAAAAATCGAAATAGTCGCGGTACTTTGCGGCCTGCTCGTCTTTGCCCGACAGCACTTTCGACGAAAATACCGCCTCTTTTTCGTAAAAGGCGCGCATTTGCGAGCGCGTGTCGGGGTCGTCGGCAATCTTTTCGGCCAAAATGTCTCTGGCGCCCTGCAATGCTTCGTCGGCGTTGGCAACGCCTTTTTCCTCCGAAACAAAACCCTTTGCGTATTCGGCGCATTCGGCGTTTTGGTTTTCCAAAATATAGTCCGCCAAAGGTTCAAGCCCCTTTTCTTTGGCAATCATGGCCTTTGTTCTGCGCTTGGGCTTAAAGGGCTGGTAAATGTCTTCAACCCTTGCCATGCTTTCGGCTTCGTCTATGGATTTTTCCAGCTCGCTTGTAAGCAAATTGCGCTCTTTTAAAGAGTCTTTAATAGCCGTTTTGCGGGCGTCTAGCACCTGCAGCCTTTCAAGCTCGTCTCTTATAGAGCCAATTTGAACTTCGTCCAGCGAGCCAGTTGCCTCTTTTCGGTACCTTGCAATAAAGGGAATTGTAGCTCCTTGCTCCAGCAGCTTTGCGGTTTCGGCTACGGCGTTTACGGCAATGTTCAACGCCTTTGCCGTGGAAATTACATGCAGTTCGTTCATAGTTTAAAAGCATGCAGACTATATAAAAAACAGCGCAAAGTATAGCTTATTTTCTCGACAAGGCGATTTTTTGGCGGAAAATCGGCAATGTATGAAAAAACTAACAGCACTTACTTTTGCTTTGCTTATCACTTTAAGCGCAGGCTTTGCCGACCAAGTTAAAAAAGTTGCCTGCGTAGGCGACAGCATAACCTACGGCTTCGGCATAAAGGGCAGGGAAACCCTAAACTACCCCTATGTTTTGCAGACAATGCTCGGCGACAAGTACAAGGTTGAAAATTTCGGTATAAGAGGGCGCAGCATAGGCAAAAAAACAAAATTGTGCTATACAAAGGAAAAGGCGTATAAGGCGTCTCTTGAATTTAAGCCCGACATTGTGGTGATTATGCTCGGCACAAACGACGCGGCCCCGCAAAATATGGCGTTTTTGGCGGAATTGGAAAGGGACTTTTCCTCTTTGGTGGACAGCTACATAAAACTTCCCGAAAAGCCCGTTGTATACATTTGCACGGTTCCGCCGAGTTTCCCGTCTGGGCACGCAATTCAGGAGGCTAATTTGGCGAGGGTAAGGGCAATAGTAGGCGATGTTGCAAAGAAAAAGAAACTTCCCGTAATAGACGTATATTCAATCTTAAAGGAAGACGAAATAGAGTTTTTCCAAAAAGACAAAATTCATCCGAATGCCGAAGGCGCAAAAGAGATTGCCGAAATCGTGTTCGACGCGATAACAAAAGGGGCAACCCCCGCAAAAAAGTAGTGCTTTTATGGTAAAAACAAGGCTCTTGGAAATTGCAAACTCCATAAGGAAAAACAAGGGGCAAGCCCCCGTTAAAGACCTTTGCGCGCAAAGCGATTTGCGCGAAACGTTCGGCTTCGACTCTTTCGATTTGGCGGAGCTTACCGTAAATATAGAGGCCGAATTTAAGGTAGATGTTTTTGCCGAAGGCCCGATACGCACATTCGGCGAACTTTGCCGAAAGCTTGAAAAGCCGCAATGAGCGAACGGCCGTTTTTGTTTTGCGAAGATAAGCTAGTGCCGTATTCGGAGCTGCTTTGTTTTGTGCGCAATGCAAAGAGCTGTAAAAACGTGCTGACGGCAAAAGAGCCAAAACGGTTCTTTTTCGATTTGGTTTGCGCTTTGGCCTACGGCAAAGACATATGTCTTGTAGATTTTGACACAACGCAAAGCGAGCTTTCGGCAATGGGCGTTGACGGCGCCGAAGAAACGCAGCAGGGTTGCGGCGGGCAAAAAATAGATTCGCTTTCCGATTTGCTGTATTGGGTAAAAAATTCGGAGTCTAAAATAACATTGTTTACTTCGGGAACAACGGGGCTGCCGAAAAAGGTTGTGCACACCGTAAAAACGCTTTCGCGCGCGGTGAGGGTTTCGGAAAAGTACGCGGGGCACGTTTGGGGTTTTGCCTACAACCCCACCCACATGGCGGGGCTTCAGGTTTTTTTTCAGGCATTTTTCAATTTAAACGAAATCGTGTTTTTGTTCGGGCAAAGCGAAGGCAAAATATTTTCGCTTATAAATGCCCGCAAAATTACGCACATTTCGGCAACGCCCACTTTCTATAGAATGTTGCCTTGCGCTGCGGCCGCCTTTAACAGCGTTTTGCGCATAACATGCGGGGGCGAAAAATCCGACAACGCGCTGTATGCGCGGTTGGCAAAAATTTTCCCCCGCGCAAAAATAAACAACATATACGCCGCAACCGAATTCGGCACATTGCTGGTTTGCAGCGGCGAATATTTTTCGGTTCCGCCGGCTTATGCCGGCAAAATTAAAGTGCGGGGCAATACCCTGCTTGTGCACAAAAGCCTTATGGGGGTTGCGGATTCGCTACCGAATGTTGGCGACTGGTACAATACGGGCGATTTGGTTGAATTTGCAGACCCCGAAAAGACGAAATTCAGGTTCGTAGCGCGCCAATGCAGCCTTGTAAACACGGGCGGCTACAAGGTGAACATAGAGGAGGTAGAAGGCGTTTTGCGCCTAATGCCGCAGGTTGCCGACGCCGCCGTTTACGGGCAAAAAAATTCGGTTATAGGCAACATTTTGTGCGCCGACATAAAACCTGCAAAAGGGGCTTTTTTGGATATTCCCCAAATAAGGAATTTTTTGGCGGACAAGCTGCAGCCGTTTAAAATTCCGCGCAAGATAACTTTTGTTGAAAGCCTAAAACAAACCGCAACGGGAAAGCTGAAAAGATGAAAAACATATTGTTAACGGGAGCTTCGAGAGGGCTTGGGTTGGAAATTTGCAAAACATTGCTCGAAAGCGGCAACTATTGCGTTTATGCAACAAGCCGCGCAAAAAGCGGAGAGCTTGAAACTTTGTCGGAAACATTTTCGGGGCGTTTGTTCTATAAGGCGGCAGATTTAAGCGATGCGGTTTCGGCAAAAAGCGCATTGTTTGCCGACGATTTTATTTCGCATAAAGTTCCCCTAAGCGGCTTTGTAAACAATGCGGCCCTTGCCTACGACGACCTCGTTTCCAATCTCGACATTTCGCAGACAAAAGAGATGTTTGCCGTGAATGTATTTACCCCGATGATGTTGGTAAAGTGTGCCGTAAGGAATATGATTTTAAACAGGCTTTTAGGCTCTATTGTGCATATATCCTCGATAAGCGCGCATACGGGCTATAAGGGATTGGCAATGTATGCGGCAACAAAGGGCGCAATGGAGGCTTTCTCGAAAAACACCGCGCGCGAATGGGGGCAAAGGGGCATACGCAGCAACTGCGTTGTTTGCGGCTTTATGCAAACCGACATGAGCGCGTCTTTAAGCGGCGAACAACGGGAAAAAATATACAACCGCACCGCCCTAAAAGAGGCCACAAGCCCGCAAAGCGTTGCGCAAACGGTCGGGTTTTTGCTTAGCGAAAAATCGAAATCCATTACAGGGCAAAACCTTTTTGTAGATTCGGGCACAATTTAGGCTGCGCGCCTCTAGGCTTTGTCCAGCCCCCTGTAGTTTATGGCCTCCAGAAGGTGCGGGGCTTGTATGTTTTCGCTTTCCTCGATGTCGGCAATGGTTCTCGAAATTTTCAGGACCTTGTTCCACGCCCTTGCCGAAAGGTTTAGCTCGCGCATTGCCATTGCCAAAAGGTCGGCTTCTTCGGGCTTTAGGGCGCAAAATTTTTTTATCTGCGCGCCGCTCATATTGGCGTTGTTTTTTGCGGCCGAAAGGAAGCTTTCGTTTTTAAAGCGCTCTTTTTGTATTTGCCGGGCAACTTCTATTTTTTTGCGCATCTGAGCCGAGCTTAACCCCTCTTTTGCCGAAGACAAATCCTCCAGCGAAAGCGAGTTTACGCGTATGTGAATGTCTATTCTGTCGGCAAGAGGCCCCGAAATTTTGCTTTGGTAGCGCTGTATTTGCGCGGGGGTGCACCTGCACTTTTTGTTCGGGTCGCCCAAGTGCCCGCAGGGGCATGGGTTCATTGCCGCAACCAGCATAAAGTTGCATTTAAGCTCTATCTTTGCCGCAGCCCTGGAAATGCAGATTTTGCCGTCTTCCAAAGGCTGCCTTAAAAGTTCAAGCACATTGCGCTTAAATTCGGGCAGCTCGTCTAAAAACAAAACGCCGTTGTGTGCCAGCGAAATTTCGCCCGGTTTGGGGATAGAGCCTCCGCCGATTAGCCCTATGTCGCTAATGGAGTGGTGAACCGCCCTAAAGGGGCGCAAATTGGGGGTGTTTTCCAAAAGTTTTGTGCTTTTGCACGCCGAATATATCCCCAAAATTTCCAAAAACTCCTCTTTGTCGGGCTTGGGCATAATGGAGGGAATCCTTTTTGCCATCATGCTTTTGCCCGAGCCGGGCGAGCCTATCATAAGAATGTTGTGAAAGCCGGCAACCGCAATTTGAATTGCCCTTTTTGCGCTTTCCTGCCCCCTTACTTCGGCAAAGTCGAAGCCTAGGGTCTCCCCGTCGATATGGGGAAATTCCGCCGTATTTATGGTTTCAAGATTGTTTTGCTCGTTAAAAAATCCGCAAATTTCCCTTAGCGAGTTTGCCGCCAAAACCTCTATTTTGTCGATAAAAGCCGCCTCTTTTGCGCTTTCTTTGGGCAAAATCACGCCCCTTAGCCCCTCTTTTCGGGCAAGCAGCGCAAGGCTTACCGCCCCCCTTACGGGTCTAAGCTCGCCCGAAAGCGCAAGTTCGCCGGCAATGATATAGTCGTTTGCCTTTTGCGCCGAAATTTTGCCCGCCGAGGCCAAAATGCCCAAAGCAATGGGCAAGTCGTAGGTAGAGCCCTCTTTTTTTACGTCGCCCGGAGCCAAGTTTACGGTAATTTTCGTGGAGGGCACGGCCAGCCCCGAATTCGAAATCGCAGCCGAAACCCTGTCGAGCGACTCTTTAACGGCGGCGTCGGGCAGCCCCACAATGAAGGTGCGCGGTTCGCCCTTTTGCCCCGAGTTTACTTCAACTTCAACCTTTAGGGCGTCTACGCCCATAAGTGCGCCCGAATAGAGTTTTGCCAGCATTTTTTAAAATAAAAAGGCGCAAAGTATAAAGCTTTGCGCCCAAAGTTAAAGGTTGGTTTTTTAGAAGCCGAAGCTTACTTTTGCGCCCCACCAAATTTCGTGTTTGTCGTCTATGTTAAGCGATTCGTCGCCGTGGTGCTTGTACGAGTAGCGAACGCCCGCGCTGATTTTGCAAAATTCGGTAAGAGCGTAGGCAACGTCGGCGGTAGCCCCCGCATACCAGTACGAATATTTGTTGTCGGGTATGCCTTCGTATTCGTCGGCCGTAAGCCAGCCTAAATAGCCCCTTACGGGGAAAGTTAAAGCCTCTATGCCCGCCAGCGCGCCCAATTCAAATTCGTGCCCGAGCGAAGCTTCTATAACGTGCTGTTTTAAGTCCAAATTGTAGAAGTAGTACAAGGCGGGGTTAAGGTTAAAGCCGCGAAGGAAAGAGGAAGTGTCCAGGCTAATTCCGAAATATACGTCCTGGTCGTGGTTAATGCTGTCGGGGGCGTTGTCGGTATACCAGTAGTACACATAGCCCAAGTCCAGCGTCAAGGCCGAAATTTGGTAGTTTGCGCCCGCGCAAAGGTCCACTTCGGCGCCCTCGTAGGGGGTTTTCTTTTGAAGGGGGGTGTTTGCCCACGCGCCGCCGTATACGTCGAAGCCCGCAATCGGGTACGAAAGTTGAACTTCGGGCTGAAGCGAAATGCCCGCAAGCTTTTCGCCGCGGAAAACATATTGCGACTCTATGCCTACCGATGCCGAAACGCTAAGGTTTGAAACCGAGGGGTTTAGAACCGAGTCGAGCGGGAATTTGCCGTCCTGGGCAAACGCCGCGCCTGTTCCGAGAACTGCAGCCAAGAATGTAAGTATGTATTTTTTCATTTTTCCTTTGTCTGATTGATGGTTGTATTATTGTCTGCCAAGTTAATGCAGCCGCCGCAAATTACAAGAAAAAAACGCCCCCCCTTTGTCAAACTTCAAAAGTAAGGCCGTCGTAGGCAATAAAGAAGTTTTCGGGCAGCTTTTTTTGCCAGGTATCGTAGTCTATTTGGCAGGTTGTATGGGTAAGGTAAACTTTTTTTGCTTCAAGCAGTTTGCCGTATTCTACGGCCTCGTATATCGACATGTGCGAGTGGTGGTAGCCGGGGCGAAGCCCGTCTATTACAAGCACATCGGCTTTGTAGGCAAGGCGCTGTGCTTCGTCGGGCAAAGACTTGCAGTCGCAATAGTAGGCTATTTTTTTGCCGTCTTCCTCGAAAAGGAGCCCCAGTGTTTTTACCGTGTCGTGCGGCAAAATGGTGCTGCGTATCTTTACGCCGTTTCCCAAGTCGGTAAGCGGTGGCAAGTTGTGCAACTTAAAGCAGGGGTAGCCCCTTTGGGCGGGGCCGTCGCCCAAAGCATAGGGGAATATGTCTTTTACCCTTTCCAACCCGCCGTCTTCGCCGTAAACGTCTATAATATGGTCGGGCTTTAGGTCGCAAAAACGGCGCAGGTCGTCCATTCCGA
The DNA here is from genome assembly GCA_934660865.1 of uncultured Opitutales bacterium. Classification (GTDB taxonomy): domain Bacteria; phylum Verrucomicrobiota; class Verrucomicrobiia; order Opitutales; family Intestinicryptomonadaceae; genus CAKUIA01. Next base: position 68,515 of record CAKUIA010000005.1, on the reverse strand, counting down.
CAATATGGTCGGCATGGCCGTGGGTCAGAATGAAAAAGTCTATGTTTTTTATGTTGTTTTTAAGGCACTGCAGCCTAAATTCGGGGCCGGCGTCTATCTGAATGTCTATGCCTTTTATGTTTAGGTGCGCGCTGGCGCGCGTGCGCCAGTTCTTGGGGTTCGACAAATCCAACCCCTCGTTTTTAGAAGCAATAAGCGGCACGCCCTGGCTTGTGCCCGTTCCCATAAAGATAAAGCGCATAACGTGGGGCTATAATTGACGCTTTGCGCGCTCTTGCAAACATATTTTTAATGCGCATTAAAATATTGTTGATATGGGCAATTTGTTGTAATAGCTTTCAAAGGATATTTTTAACGCTAAAAGCCGATATATACGATTATGGCACAAAGAGATTTCGAAAAGGCTCTGGAACTTATTTTTAAGGACGACAAACGCTATGCGTTGGGCGCGTATGTTTTTGTCAGAATGGCGCTAGACTATACGGTAAAAAAGGCGGCGGCGCAAAAGGCGGGCAGGGGTTCGCGGCATGTAAGCGCGGCCGAATTGCTGGACGGTATCCGCGAATTCGGCATAGAAACATTCGGGCCAATGGCAAAGGTTTTGCTGGACGAATGGAACGTGAAAACCTGCAGGGATTTCGGCGAAATCGTGTTCAATATGATAAAGGTGGGCGAGCTTTCGAAAAACGACGACGACAAAATAGAGGATTTCGACAACGGCTACGATTTTGATGCGGCATTTGTAAAATGTTTTAAGGCATAGTTTATGGACGGATTGTATCTTGAAAATTTAAAGGTGAAACTGGGCGATAGGCTTTTGATAGACGGCCTTAATTTGCATGTTCCCAACGGTTCCGTACACGTTATAATGGGGCCCAACGGCACGGGCAAAAGCAGCCTTTCCAAAGCCCTTTCGGGGCATAAAGACTACGTTATTGCGGGCGGCAAAGCCGAGCTAAACGGCGAAAGCCTTGTGGGCAAAAGCCCCGACGAAATCTCCAAAATGGGAATGTTTTTGGCTTTCCAAAACCCCGTCGAAATTGCGGGGGTAAGCATTGCCAATTTTATAAGGGCCTGTCTGCAGGCAAGGCTGCCGGAGGGGCAGGAGGTAAACGTTCCCCTGTTCTACAAGGAGTTGCGCGAAAAGATGGCGCAGCTTAAAATGGACTCGTCTTTTTCGGCGCGAAGCCTAAACGAGGGCTTTTCGGGCGGCGAAAAAAAGAGGTGCGACGTTCTGCAAATGCTTATGCTTAAGCCCCGCTTTGCGATTTTAGACGAAATAGACAGCGGTTTGGACGTGGACGCCCTGCGCATTGTTTCGGAGGGCATAAATTCGTACAAAAACAAAGACGTGGGCATTTTGATGATTACCCACTACCACCGTTTGCTTGAACACATTAAGCCCGATGTTGTGCACATTTTAAGCGGGGGCAAAATCGTAAAGTCGGGCAGCGCCGACTTGGCGCTGGAACTTGAAAAATACGGCTACGACTTTGTGGAGGCCGAAAAGTAGTATGCCCGCCGAAAAAAACATAAAGCTCGGTTTCGAGCGCGACATAGGCGATTTTAAATTCGCCGAAGACTACGCTTACGACGCGGGTTCGGGCCTTAACGAAGACGTTGTAAAATACATATCCTCGGTTAAGGGCGAAGACGAATGGGTTTTAAACTTCAGGTTAAAGGCGCTAAAGACCTTTTTTGCAAAGGAAAACCCCCTAAATTGGGCAAACCCGCAAATAGCAAAAATAGATTTCCAAAAAATCAGATACTATTTGGCTAAGGGCGCAAAGAAAACGCGCTCGTGGGAGGAAGTTCCCCACGACGTAAAAACCACTTTCGAAAAACTGGGCGTGCCGGAGCAGGAAAGGGCGTTTTTGGCCGGGGTGGAAGCCCAGTTCGACTCGGAGTCGGCATACTCGAATATGAAAGACCACCTTTCCAAATTGGGGGTTATCTTTGTAGACTCGACCGAAGGGCTTATGAAATATCCCGAAATATTCAGAAAGTATTTCGGCAAGATAATTCCGCCCTCCGACAACAAGTATTCGGCGCTAAACAGCGCGGTATTTAGCGGCGGCAGCTTTATTTACGTGCCAAAGGGCGTAAAGGTTTCGCAGCCATTGCAGGCCTATTTTAGGATAAACGCGCAAAATTTCGGGCAGTTCGAAAGAACATTGATTATTGCCGACGAAGGCTCGGAACTTATGTATATGGAGGGGTGCACCGCCCCGAAATTCGACGAGGGCAATCTGCACTCGGCGGTAGTCGAGCTTGTTGCGCTAAAGGGCGCAAAAATACAGTACGTAACCGTGCAAAACTGGTCTAACAGCGTATACAACCTTGTAACAAAGCGCGGCATGGCCGAAGAAAACGCCGAAATACGCTGGATAGACTGCAACGTAGGTTCGGGGCTTACCATGAAATATCCCGCCGTTGTGTTGAAGGGCGAGGGCGCTTCGGGCGAAGTGCTTTCCATTGCCCTTGCCAACAAGGGCCAGCACCAGGACACGGGCGCGAAAATGATACATTTGGCGGACAACACAACCTCGAACATAACGTCGAAATCCATCAGCATTGCCGACGGCAGGGCGTCGTACAGGGGGCTTGTTTATATGCCGCAAAACGTAAAGGGCTGCAAAAACAACACCGTTTGCGACGCTTTGCTTATAAATTCAAATTCGCGCTCGGATACATATCCGGCAATAACGTGTTCGGGGCAGTCGAACTTTATCCACCACGAAGCGAGCGTTTCGAAACTAAACGAAGAGCAGATATTCTACATGCGCCAAAGGGGCTTGTCGGAACAGCAGGCGATAAGCCTTTCGGTAAACGGCTTTGTAAACGACTTGGTAAGGGAATTTCCGCTGGAATATTCGGTAGAGCTAAAGAGGCTTATAGAAATCGAAATGGAAGGGGCGGTAGGCTAATGCAGACAAATTTAAAGGAGTTTTCGGCTTCGGAGTATCCAACAAAAAAAATGGAATTTTGGCGTTTTGCCGATTTTGCCGCATTTTCGAAGGAAAACATAGAGGGCTTTTTGGCCTCCAAAAAAGGGGTTTTAGACAAAAAGTTTTCGTTTTTCGATTTCGACGGCTTGCCCGAAGGGGATTTTTACAAATTTAAATTGGGCGAAAGCTCCTTTTTAGAGTTTGCCGCTGAAAGCCTGTCGCTTAAGCGCTCTAATGCGGATAAAGAATTTGAAGCTTTCGGCAAAATAGGGCTTTTGGCCGCCGCAAGTGCCGACTGCGTTTTAGAGCTAAATATAGCCCAAACTTTGCAAAAGGGCGTTTTAATAAAACTTGCAAACAATGCGGCTTTTAGCCCCCTTGCGCTGAAAATAAGCGTTCAAAAAAACGCCGCGGCCGAAATTTACGTGGAAAATTGCGCTCCCGAAAATTCCTTTGCCGATTTTGTTTCGCACATAGAATTGGGCGAAAACGCAAAGCTTAAAATTTCGTATTTAAACAATGCCGACACCAACGCGTTGCTGTATGCAAAGCACGTCTTTTGCCTAAACGACAACAGCAATTTGGAGTTTTACAACGTGCAAACGGGGCAAAGTTCCAGCAGGTGCGAGGCGTCGTTTTTGTTTAAGGGCACAAACGCCGAGTTGAGGGGCAAGGCCTTTGTAAGAAATTCGGCAAACTGCAAGCACGATTTTTGCAGCGAGCAAATACACAAAACAAAGTCGTGCAAAAGCTTTTTAGACGTTAAAAACGTTTTGGACAATTCCGCAAAGGCCGCTTTTATGGGCGTAGTTCACATAAGCGAAAGCGGCGAATTGTGCGAGGCAAAACAGTCGTGCAAAACGCTGCTTTTAAGCGAAAGCGCAAAAGTGCAGGCAAGCCCCGTCCTCGAAATTTGCGCAAACGATGTGGAATGTTCGCACGGTTGTGCGGTTTCCATGCCCGAGCCCGAGCAGGTGTTCTACCTAAATTCGCGCGGGTTAAACGACATTCAGGCAAAAAAACTTATTGCCGAAGCCTTTGCAAACTATAGCCAAGCCCTGCCAACCTCCGAAGAAGCATGAAATTGCTAGCGTATATTGCGGCCTTTCTTTCGCTGGCGCTTTTCGCCCGCGCAGAGTCGCTGTATACCGAGCCCGATGTACTGGTTTTTGAAGGCGAAAACTACGAGCTGTATAGATTCCCTCTCGAAAAATATTTGGCGAAAAACAAAAGGGCGTGGGCGGCGCTAAGAACGCGCCTGCCAAACCCCAGAATACCGCGCGGCTACATTGCAAGTTTTTCGGTTAAAGACGCAAAGTTTTACATAGAAGGCGTTGTTGTTAGAACCGACTATTCGCGCTACGGCATAGAGGGCAAAAGCCCGCTTGTTATGGTAAAAGATGTTGCAGTTTCGGCCGAAAAACTTTTCGGTAAAAACGCCAAATACCCCGTTTTTTGCGATTGGTTTAGCGGTTCTATCAGGGCAAGCAAGCCCCTTGCAAAAGACACCGAAAACTATCTGGGGCTTGAAAACGTATATCTAAAAATAGAAAACGGGCGCGTGCGTTTTGCCGAAAAAATCTTGTGCCATACGGGGCTGCATAAATCTGCCTCGGCCGCCGAAATAGGCGAAAAGGCCTCGTTCTTTTCCGCCAAAAATTCCGAAAAAGAGGGCGAATGGATAGACGCGAGAATTGCGCGCAACCCCTCTATGGCGACAAGCGGCGAATATGCCTTGATGAAGGCGGGCAAAACCTTTAAAACAAGGGGGCTTTTTACAAAAGACAAGCGCCGCCGCATAGGCATTTATTTGGAGGAGACTTTTTACACCCCGAAAACATTTATTCCGCTAAGGAACGACAGCCTTCACGACATAAGCTCGTATAACGAGGGCGACAAAGTTGAGGTTGAAATGTACTTTTTCCCGGGGGCCTTCGGCGGCAGAGACTCGCGCGGGGTGCTTTTAAAAATGCGCCATTTAGACGCCGACGAAAACATATATTCACGCGGATTTTTCAAAAGGGTATACAACAATTTTTACGGGATATACCCGAAAGGCTTTTTCGATAAAAAATAGGCTTGATAAAGACGGCCGTTTATGAAAGCTTTTGTACCAAGGTTGGGAGCCATGCGGCATGTCTTCGGGCGAACCCCGCCAGATTCGGAAGAAAGCAACGGTAGTCTGCAAGCTTGGGCGCCGTGGTTTTCCCGACCCCAATTAAAAAATGGGCGAAGTTTCTATGCTTCGCCCGTTTTTTTGTATGCGGCGCTTGCGCAGGCGTGTCGGCATACCGCAAAGGCGGGGGAGGCAATCGCTTTAATTTGAATCGGTTTTTTTTGCTGAGGCGCAAAAGACGCGTAAAAACAAAAAGTTCCCGCTTTGCAGGGAAACGGGAACTTAACATGCTAATCTTTTTTGTTTTGCCGCGCTATTTTACAGCCGGCGTAGGCGACATTTTAAATACCAACTTTTTGCCCGTTTTTAATGCGCTTATGGGCATCTTAAAGTTTTCCAGTTTTTTGCCGTCTAGCTCTACCGATTCAACATAGATATTTTCGGGGGCGTAGTTTTCGCACTCTATTGTGAATGTGTTGCCGCCGTAGATATATTCGGGCAGCTTCAATGTAATCTTTTTAAACAGGGGCGACCCCAAAACAAATTCGTCGCCTGCAGCCGTGTTTATCGGCGGGTAAAGCCCCATTGCGCTCATAACATACCAGCCCGATAGGTTGCCGTAGTCGTCGTTGTTCGGCAGCGAGCCTGTCGCGTTTTTATACATTGTGTCCATTATGTAGCGCACCCATTTTTGGGTTTTATGGGGAGCGCCCGCCTCTACATAAAGATAGGGGATAAACCTGTCGTTGCCGTTGCCGTGCGTGTAGCAGCCAATCATGCCCGAAACGTCGCAAATCGCGTTGTGGTTGGGGGTTGTAAACAGCTTGTCCAGCTTGGCAACAAACGCTTCGTTGCCGCCCGTAATTTTTATCAATTCGGGAATGTCGTGCAAAATCATATAGGTATATTGCCATGCGTTGCCCTCGTTGTAGGGGCTTCGCAGGCTGCTGGCGGCGGGGTCGAAGGGCTCAAGCCACTTGCCGTCGGCTGTTTTTGCTCGTATGAAACCCGACTTGGGGTCTAACAGGTTTTTATAGTTTTTGGAATTTTTAACAAGAAAATCTATTTCGCTTTGCGGGCGGCCTATTTCCTTTGCCATTTCGGCAAGGCAGTAGAATTCGTATGCGTAGCCGAGCGTTCTGTTTGCGCAGTCGTCGTTCATTTCGTATACGCCGCTTTCGCGGTGAATGTAGGGCAGATAACCGTATTTTAGGAAATCGCCGTAGCGTTCGTATTTCGGGTCGTTTACAAGCTTAAAGTATTTTGCGTAAATTGTCTTTAAGTCTATTTCCTTTACGCCCCTGCGGTAAAAGCTCAGCGAATACGGAACAAAGCCGTTGCCGAAAAAGCCCCTGCGCACATAGCCCGATTTTACAATGCCGTCTATTTTATCCCTAATGGCTTCGGGTTCCAGCAAAAACAGAACCTGATAGTTCATTGTAGAAAGCATGCTTATGTTTTCCACTTCGGCAAACCTTGCACAACGCAAAATCGAAGTGTAAAACAGGGCTTTTTGGTCGTCGCTTCCGCCTTCAACCTGTATTTTCGAGAAGAGATTTTCCCATGCGTTTTTGCATTTTTCGGCTGTGGCCGCAAAATCCCAATTAGGAGTTTCGCTTTCGAGCTTGGCATACGCGTCTTTAATGCTTATGGGCGAGATTGCAATTTTAACTTGTATTTGCTCGCCCTCGCTTGTGCAGTAGTCGCCGAACATGCCGAGTTTTGATACCCCTCCCGATTTTTCTACCTGCCTTAACGCCCAGTCGGTTTGGTATATCTGCTTGTCGTTCCACAAGGCGAAGCAGCGGTAGGGCTTGTCGAACTTTGCTACAAAATATACATTGTTGCCGTAGTAGTTAAAAGACTGCGGCAAATCAAGCTTTTGGTAGCCTTCAACGGTGTTGTTGTCTACAACCTTTAGCCAGGCGTCGGTAATTTTCGAGTGCTTGTGGGTTGCCGCCAAATCCAGCAAAATTTTTGATTTTACGCTTTTTGGGAATGTGTAGCGGTAAAACCCGACGTGCTTTGTGGTTGTAATTTCGGCTTTAACGCCGTTTTTCAGCTGAACAGTGTAGTAATACGGCTTTGCGATTTCTGTTGCCGAATCTTTTTCCACGCGGTAGCCAACGGTGTCGTCGGCGTCGCCCGAAGCCGTATAAAGCCTGCCTACAACGGGCATTATTATCGGGTTCATATACGAGTTATACTCGGTATTTAGCTGCGAAAAGCCTATAATGTATTTGTCGGAGTGGCAATAGCCCGCGCCGCGCGCATGGTATGTTATGCCCCTAAAGCTTGTTAAAGGCGAAGGCGACACCATTCCGTCGGGCATTCTGGGGCCGACAATTTCGTTGGCATATAGCCCGAAATCGGGGTCTTGCGAATTGTGCCCCGCCAATTCGGGATAGGGGAAAATATCCGTTCCCAAAAGCAGGTTTGTGTAGTCGATTGGCGCTACGGCTTTCTCCGCGCCAATGCCAACTTGCGCGGCGGTGGCCATCATCAATATGGATAGGTATATAGACAGTTTTTTCATCAATTTCTTCTTCCTTGTTTTTTTGCAAAATCTTGTTGGATCTTAAACTATCTGCCCAGGCGCAGCTTCTTTTTCATGTCGGTTGCGCGGTTGGTTGTAATGGCGTCTACGCCTATTTCCAAAAGGCGTTTGGCTTCCGCGTCGCTGTCTACAGTCCAAACCAAAAATTCAAGGTTTGCCTGTTTAAATGCCTGTACATAGTCTTCGTCTATAAACTTTGTGCCGCCTACGTCTACGCCCTCAAAGCCCGCGGCTTTTATGCGTTTGATTACTTTGTCGGGGGTAAGGTCTTTTTTAACGTTCTTTTCGTTAAGGCCGTAAAGCCAAAGGCATTTATAGTCTTTGTCGAATTTTTTTACGGAAACAAGATGGTTAAAGTTAAAGGCAATAAACACAATCGCGCTTTTGGGCAAATTGTTCGCCTTTCTTGCGGCGTCTACCTTTTGCATAAAGGTTTCGTCCATATTCTTAATTTCCAAAACCAAAACGCCGTCTTTGGGCTGAATCTTAAAAATATCCTCTATTTTAGGCAGCGGCAGGCCGTTGTATTTTTCCCATCTTTTGTTGGCAAGCTTGGCGTTGGCAACTTCGTCTTTTGTAAGCGAAGCAATGGGCTTTTTTATGCCGTAAAATTCTTCGAACTCGTGCTGAACGTGCACGCAAACAATGTCGCCTCCCTTTGTCGAATGGAAGTCGCCCTCTACATACTTTATACCGTTTTGCCAGGCAAGCGACATGGACTCGGTTGTATTTTGCGGGCGCAAATGCGATTCTCCCCTGTGGGCTACAACATAGCCGGCCTGCAATGCGCCTGCGCCAAATGCGCTTAACGCCACCGTTAAAATTCCGATTTTAAAATTTTTCGTGTTCATCATATGTGTTTACATAAAAATTTTACTTTAAAGCATAGTCAACGCGAAAAATTTTTTTACAAAACAAGATGTTTACTTGTTGATTTTCCAAAAAATGCGATTAAAACCATTAAGCTATGAACGTTAAACTTTTATTAGAGCAAATTGATTCCGCAAAAAACGACAATAAACTGCTAGATAGCGCGGCGCAAAACCTAAAAGACTGGGTTGGCGGCGGCTTTTTGGAGGATTGGGCGTTAAATTCGATAGGCGAATTGCTGTCCGAAAAAAAGTTTGACGAGTTAAACGACCGCTTTTTTAAAAACTTGGCGTTCGGCACGGGCGGTATGCGCGGCAAAACCATCGCAAAAAACCCCACAAAATTCGAGTTGGGCAAAGTTTCCGCACAGGGCACGCCCGAGCATGCGGCGGTAGGCTCGAACAATATGAACGACATTATCGTGGCAAGGGCAACTTTGGGCCTGTATAAATATTGCGCCGAATTTTGCAAAAACACGAAGTCGGGCACACCCCTGCTGGTAATTGCGCACGATGTGCGCCACTTTTCGAAACACTTTTGCGACTTGTGCGCAAGCGTTTGGACAAAAATGGGGGGAACTGCCTACGTCTTTTGCGGCGCACGTTCAACCCCGCAACTTTCGTATACGGTAAGGAAAATGAACGCAACCGCGGGCATTGTTATTACCGCCTCGCACAACCCGCCCTCCGACAACGGCTACAAAGTTTACTTTAACGACGGTGCGCAGGCAACAAGCCCCCACGCCGAAGGTATTGTAGACAACGTAAACAAAACACCGCTGGCCGAGGCCGCAAAGTTTGTTGCAATAGATACCGCCGGTGTTTTAACCGTTCCCGAAAGCGTGGAAAACGACTATGTTTCGAGCATAGAAGACTGCGTTGTAGACAAGGAAATTTTAAGGGAAAGAAAGCCCAAAATAGTATATTCGGCAATACACGGCACGGGGGCGGTTATGTGCCCTAAGGTTATGCGCCACTTCGGGCTGGACCCCGTTTTTGTGGAAGAGCAAATGGTTATGGACCCGCGTTTCCCCACGGTAAAGCAGCCAAACCCCGAATATCCCGAAACAATGTCGATGGGTATGGCTTTGGCCGAAAAATGCGGCGCGCAGTGCCTTGTTGCCACCGATCCCGACGCCGACCGAATGGGGGCGGCCATTCGCACAAAAAGCGGCAAAATGCGCCTGATTACGGGAAATACCATAGGGGCGCTGCTTATAGCCTACAGAATAGGCAAAATGAAAAAGCTCGGCATAATCGAGAGCCCGAAAAACTGCGCAATAATAAAGTCGTTTGTAACAACGCCCTTGCAGGACGCCATAGCCGAGGGCGAGGGCGTAAAGTGCATAAACGTTCTTACGGGCTTTAAATGGATTGGCGCGCGCATGCTCGCCTACGAAAAAAAGCTTTTGGCCGCCATGCCCGATTTCGACTACCGCAACTCGAAGTATCTTGAAAGGGCAAAGCTTTTGCAGAAATATTCCACATTCTTTGTTATGGGCGACGAGGAAAGCTACGGCTTTTTGGGCGTAGACTCGCTTAGAGACAAAGACGCAAATTCGGCGGTGATAATGTTCTCGGAAATGCTTGCCGACTTGGAAAGCAAAGGCCAAAGCGTGGAGGAGTATCTCGACGAAATCTACAAAAAATACGGATACTTTTTGGAGGATTTAAAGAGCATTTACTACGAGGGCGCAAGCGGCTCGCAAAAGATTGCCAACATTCTAAAAAGCTTGGTAGAACAGCCCCTAAAGGAATTGGCGGGGCAAAAAGTCGCAAAATTTACCAATTTTGCAACCGACACGATTTTAGACGCCGACAACATTGCAGTTCCCAAAGAAACATTCTTCTTTTACGAGCTTGAAAACGGCTATAAGATTGCAGTTAGAGCTTCGGGCACGGAGCCGAAAATCAAGTTCTATGTTTTTGCCAAAGAAGCGGCCTCTAGCGACGAAGCCCTTTTAAAGGCGAAAGCCGACGCGCGCGAAAATCTCGACAAATTGCTTGACTCGCTCGGCAAAGAAGCCGATATTCGTTCTAAATTAAGCTAATATGAAAAACATTGCATTATCCGGGCTATTGTTGCGACTTCGTCTCGAAGCCGTTGCAGTGCGCTGATTTTGCATTTAAAAAAACACACTTTTTAAAAGAAAAGGCGGCGCATATTATATAAAATAGCGTTGCCTTTTTTTATGCGATAAAATGGAATAACACACTAAATATGAACAAGGAACTGTTGAGAAAATACAAAAGGAGCAGCTTTGTAAGCCTGCCCGACAGAAAGTGGCCCTCGGCGCATATTACAAAAGCGCCGATTTGGTGCAGTGTAGATTTGCGCGACGGCAACCAGGCATTGGCCACCCCTATGAATATAGAGGAAAAGCTTGAGTTGTACAACACCTTGCTAAAAGTTGGCTTTAAGCAGATAGAAGTGGGCTTTCCCGCCGCAAGCGACACCGAATACAACTTTTTAAGAAGGCTTATAGAGGGCAATCTTGTGCCCGAAGGCGTTGCGCTTCAGGTTTTAACGCAAAGCAAACCCGCGCAGATAAAGCGCACATTCGACGCCCTAAAGGGCGCAAAACACGCCATTGTGCACCTATACAACAGCACATCGGTACTGCAGCGCAAAATTACATTTAAAATGAGCAAGGCCGAGATTGTCGACTTGGCCGTAAACGGCGTAAAGATTGTTAAAGAATACGCCAAAGCCGCCGAAAAAGAGGGCACAAAAATTACGCTTGAATATTCGCCCGAAAGCTTTTCGGATACCGAAGTTGAATTTGCGCTTGAAATATGCGAGGCGGTAAAGGCGGTTTGGCAGCCTACGGTAGACAACAAAATTATAATAAACTTGCCCGAAACCGTGCAGTATGCAATGCCCAACGTTTATGCCGACCAAATAGAGTGGGTAAGCCGCCATATTTCGGACAGGCAAACCGTGCTTATTAGCGTGCACACCCACAACGACAGGGGCACGGGCGTTGCCTCTACCGAGCTTGGCCTGCTTGCGGGTGCCGACAGGGTAGAGGGCACGCTTTTCGGCAACGGCGAAAGAACGGGCAACCTCGACATTGTAAACGTTGCCCTAAATATGTTTGCCGAGGGCGTAGATCCCGAGCTTGATTTTTCGAACCTGCCCGAAATTGTGCGCGAATACGAAAAATGCACCTCAATGAAAGTGCCGCCGCGCCTGCCCTATGCGGGCGACTTGGTATTTACCGCCTTTAGCGGCTCGCACCAAGACGCCATTAAAAAGGGTATGGACATGCGCAAAAAGACGGGCGACGAAAACTGCGCTTGGGAGGTTCCCTATTTGCTGATAGACCCCAAAGACATAGGCAGAGACTACGAGGCCATTATACGCATAAATTCGCAAAGCGGCAAGGGCGGCGTAGCCTATATCTTGAATACCGATTTCGGCTTCGACCTGCCAAAGGCCATGCACCCCGAAGTTGGCAACTATGTCAATGCCCAGGCCGACAAACTCGGCAAGGAGCTTTCGGCAAACGAAATATACAAGCTGTTTTGCGACAGGTTTGTAAACCTTTCAAGCCCGATAAAGCTTATAAGCCATAAGGTGGAAAAGCTTTCCGACGCCGACAGCTCGAACGTTAACCTTGCTGCAAATATTACCGTAAACGGCATTGCGGCGGAAATTGCGGCCTCCGGCAACGGGCCAATCAACGCCTTTGTAAATGCAATGGAAAAGGCCGGGCTAAAAGATTTTAAGGTAAAAGACTACCGCTCGCATGCAATAGGGGCGGGGTCGGCCTCAAATTCGGCCGCCTACATTTGCATAGAGAAAAATTCGGGCGGGCTTTTCTGGGCCTGCGGTGTAGACCCAAGCATAGAGCTTGCGGGCTTAAAGGCGCTGGTTTCGGCGGTAAATTTAAGCCGTGCAGGCGAATAGCCCGACAAAATTCTAATTTATAATAAAAAACAAAACCCGAAGCTTTTTGCAGGCTTCGGGTTTTTTGTTTTGCGCCTTTTATTGCTTGATTACAGCAATGGCGAATTGTTCTTTAAAGACGCGTTTTTAACGTTTTTAAGAACGATTGGGTCTTCGTCGCCGTTTGCCGAGGGCTGTATTTTGCAGTTCATTATGCGAAGGTAGTCTATGTCGTCGCAATAGAATGGGGCGCGAAAGTCCTCTTTTTGGTAGCGCACCTGAACATTGTTTACGGTAATGTTCTTTGCGTGGCGCATATAAAAACCGTAGGCGGGAACTATGCCAAAGCTTCTAACTTCGGGGTAGCTTTTTATGTTTTCGGGCACGGGCTTGCTTGCGAGAGTTTCGTTCGTCCTTTCGTCTACACAGCCTTTCATGTCGAAAATGCTGTCGCTAATTACAACGTTTTCTAGAGTGTGTTCGGGTATGCTCGAAATCGTGTTGGGTATGCAGCTTGCGCTTTTTGCGATGACATTTTTAATTACAACATTGCGTATGGCGCTTTTCTTTTCGTCCTTGTTGCGGTGGCCAACCCTTATGAACAGGGGGCACTGAACGCCCGTAAGCACCATGTTCGAAAATGCGATGTTTTCAACCTGCGCGCCGTCTACCGATTCTATCGCAATGCCCGTAATTGCATTGTTCGATTCTTCAAGGAAAAAGTATTTTTGCTTTTGGTTTTTCTTGTTCCAGTTTCTTAGGTGCGAAAAGGGCGTTTGGCGCACAACGCAGTTTGAAACCGTGATGTTTTTAATGTCGCCCCAAGTTTCGGTGCCTATTTTAAAGGCGTTGCAGTTCGAGGCAACCACGCAGTTTTTAACGGTAATATTTTCCACGACAAATTTGCGGTCTTTGCGCATATTTTTAATGCAAATGCCGTCGTCGTCGCAGGTTATAATGCTGTCGCTAATTACAACGTTTTTCGAGGCAATGTCTATGCCGTCGTTGTTGAAGTTGCAAATCGAGAAAAGCTTTACGTTCTTTACTATAACCGTGTCGTTATAGCCTAGCGAAAGCGTCCAAGTGGCGGGATTTTGCAGCGTTATGTTTTCTATCTTTACGTTTTTGCAGTCGTTTATGGAAACAAGCCTTGCCCTGTTGGGTGCGCAGTCTCTTATTTCAAAGCTGGCTCCGTTGCCGTCTATTATGCCGCCGCCGGTAATGCCGATGTTGCTTACCTTGTTTGCCGCAACAAGCGCATGCAACCTGTAGTTTTTATTGGGCGGGTTGCCCTTTAATATGGTGCCAACGGGAATATTAAGGCAAACGTTGTCCTTAATGTCGAAAGTGCTTGTCATATACGTTCCCGTTTCCGAGAAAATAACCTCGCCGCCGCCCGTTGCGCTACATTTGTCTATTGCGGCCTGAATTGCGGCGGTGTTGTCGAACGCGCCGTCGGCTTTTGCGCCGAAATTTTTAACGTCTTGCGATTCCGCGAAAAGCGAAGTTGCCGCCCCCATTAAGGCGAACATAACAGATGTTTTTAACGATATATACTTCATAATTGAATGCGAATGATAGGGGCATAACTTAGCTAGTCAATGCTAAAAACTTTTAATAATCGCAGCTTGCGCGGCAGTTTGCAAAACTGCTGCGCACTGTGCCAAATTAGCCGCCTTTGTGGCACACTTTGCGCGGGCAGGCGCGACAATATGTCGCACTGCGGCAAACGAAAATTTTTGCAAAAAACCGCGAAAAGCTCCGATATACATTTATAAATAGCCAGTTATGTAAAAATCTTAAAACTGGCACGGAATATGCTAAAGGAAATGGTATGAGTAAAATATTAGGTATTGACTTAGGTACAACAAACTCCTGCATGGCTGTTATGGAAGGCGGCCAGTCGCAGGTTATCCCCAATAGAGAGGGAGCGCGTACAACTCCTTCGGTTGTCGCTTTTACAAAAACGGGCGAACGTTTGGTTGGTCAAGCCGCAAAAAGGCAGGCCATAACAAACCCCCACAACACGATTTTCTCGGCAAAGCGTTTAATAGGCCGCAAATTTAGCGAAATTCAGGAAGAAGCCAAAAACCTTCCCTACAAGGTAGTAGAAGGCCCCAATGGCGGAGTTTTGATTGAATGCGAAGTTGCGGGCAAAACCGAGCGCTTTACCCCCGAACAGATTTCGGCCGACATTCTCCAACAAATGAAGGCCGACGCCGAAACATATTTGGGCGAAAAGATTACAAAGGCCGTTATTACCGTTCCCGCCTATTTTAACGACGCACAGCGTCAGGCTACAAAAGACGCGGGCACGATTGCGGGCTTGGAGGTTCTTAGAATTATAAACGAGCCCACTGCGGCCGCTTTGGCCTACGGCTTAAACAACAATAAAGACAAAGACGAAACCATTGCCGTATACGACTTAGGCGGCGGTACTTTCGATGTCTCCATATTGGAAATTGCCGACAGCGTATTTGAAGTTAAAGCCACCAACGGCGATACGCACTTAGGCGGCGACAACTGGGACGAAGCTATAATATCCTGGTTGGTAGACGGCTTTAAGCAGGAAAACGGCATAGACTTGCGCAAAGACCCCATGGCACTGCAAAGGTTAAAGGAGGAAGCCGAAAAGGCCAAGATTGCGCTTTCTACAGCCCAACAAACCGACATTAACTTGCCCTTTATTACGGCCGACGCTTCGGGCCCGAAACACTTGAATGTAACCCTTACAAGGGCAAAGCTCGAGCAGATTACCGAAGACTTGGCAAACCGCACAATGGCGCCTTTCGAAGCGTGCCTTAAAGACGCAGACCTTACAAAAAGCTCCATTAACGAGTTGGTTCTCGTCGGCGGTATGACCCGTATGCCCAAGATTGTTGAAATTGCGGCCCAGCTGGCAGGCAAAGCCCCCCACCAGGGCGTAAACCCCGACGAAGTTGTAGCTCGCGGCGCGGCAATTCAAGGCGGCGTATTGCAGGGCGAAGTTAACGACGTTCTTTTGCTCGACGTAACTCCCCTGACACTGGCCATAGAAACCGCAGGCGGCGTATCTACTGCAATGATAGACAGAAATACCACAATTCCCGCAAAGAAAAGCCAGGTATTTTCCACCTATTCGGACAACCAAACGGCTGTAGACATCAGGGTATTGCAGGGCGAAAGACCTTTGGCAAAAGACAACAAGCTTATCGGCAACTTCAGGCTCGACGGCATAGCTCCCGCTCCGCGCGGTCTGCCCCAAATCGAAGTAACGTTCGATATAGACGCAAACGGCATTTTGCACGTTTCGGCAAAAGACAAGGGCACCGGCAAAGAGCAGAACGTAACTATTACAAACTCCAGCGGCATGTCGAAGGAGGAAATAGAAAAGTTGCGTAAGGAAGCCGAAATGCACGCCGCCGAAGACAACGCCCAAAAAGAGCTTATCGAAACTAAAAACCAGTTGGACAACGCGGTTTACAGTATCGAAAAACAGCTTAAAGACGCAGGCGACAAAGTTCCGACCGCTTCGAAAAGCAAGATAGACGCCGCCCTTAAAACGGCAAAAGACGTTCTTGCAAAATCGAACGCCACAAAGGAGGAGCTTAAGGCGCAAATCGACGCGCTAACGGCTCTCTTGCAGGCCGAAGCCCAGAATTTGTATCCGCAGGGCGCGGGCGCCCAACAGGCTCAACAAGCCCAGCAGGCGCAGCAGCAACAACAGTCTTCGACAAACAAACAAGGCCCCGTAGACGCCGACTTTGAAGTTGTAGACGACGACAAAAAGGACAACAAGTAATTTATAAATAATATTGCAAGAGCCGCAGTTTTGCGAAAAAATCGGCTCTTGCATATTTTTTTAAAACAACAAACAAAAAAATAATACCATGGCAAAAATAAATATTAAACCTCTCGGCGACCGCGTTTTGGTTAAGCAAGCCGAAGAAAAAGAACAAATCAGGGGCGGAATCATAATTCCCGACGCCGCCAAAGAAAAATCGCAGGAAGCCGAAGTTGTCGCTTTGGGCACGGGCAAATGCGAAGACGGCAAAACCTTTACATTCGACGTTAAAGTCGGCGACAAGGTTCTGATTTCGAAATACGGCGGCACCGAAGTTAAGATTGGCGACGAAAAGTATTCTTTGTTGCGCCAAGACGACATTTTGGCCGTTATAACAAAATAATAAACCAATAAGGAGAAAATAAATATTATGGCAAAACAACTTTTATTTGATGAAGCCGCAAGAAAGAAAGTTCTTAAGGGCGTAGAAACATTGGCAAGAGCCGTTAAAGTAACGCTCGGCCCCAAGGGCAGAAACGTTCTTATCGACAAAAAATTCGGCTCGCCCACTGTAACTAAAGACGGCGTAACCGTAGCCAAAGAAGTTGAATTGGAAGACCCCTATGAAAATATGGGCGCGCAGATGGTAAGGGAAGTTGCCTCGAAAACTTCCGACAATGCCGGCGACGGTACTACAACCGCAACGGTTTTAGCCGAAGCTATCTACCGCGAAGGTTTGCGCAATGTAGCGGCGGGCTCCAACCCCATTTTCCTTAAAAGGGGTATCGACAAGGCTGTAGAAGCCGCAACAAAAGAATTGGCAAAGAATTCCAAGCCCGTTAAAGACCGCGAGGAAATCCGCCAAGTTGCCACTGTTTCCGCAAACTGGGACGCCGAAATCGGCAACATCATTGCCGACGCAATGGACAAGGTCGGCAAAGACGGCACAATTACAGTAGACGATTCCAAGACCATCGATACGACTTTGGACGTTGTAGAAGGCATGCAGTTCGACAAGGGCTATTTGTCTCCCTACTTTATCACCAATGCCGAAAATATGGAATGCGTTCTCGAAGACGCATACATTCTCATCAACGAAAAGAAAATTTCGAATTTGCAGGAATTGCTCCCCGTATTGCAGTTGGTTGCAAAGTCGGGCAAGCCCCTGTTGGTAATAGCCGAAGACGTAGACGGCGAAGCCTTGGCGGCTTTGGTTGTAAACAAATTGCGCGGCAACTTGAACGTATGCGCGGTAAAAGCCCCCGGCTTTGGCGACAGGCGCAAGGCAATGCTTGAAGATATTGCAATTCTTACGGGCGGCCGCTGCATTACCGAAGACTTGGGCATTAAGCTTGAAAGCGTAGAGCTTGCCGACTTGGGCAAGGCAAAGCGCATAACGATTGCAAAGGAAAACACAACAATCGTTCAAGGCGGCGGCAAACAGGCCGACATTCAGGCCCGCGTAAAGATTTTGCGCAAGCAGATTGCCGAAACAACCTCCGATTACGACCGCGAAAAGCTGCAGGAACGCTTGGCTAAGTTGGCCGGCGGCGTAGCGGTTATCAATGTAGGGGCTGCAACCGAACCCGAAATGAAGGAAAAGAAAATGAGGGTTGAAGACGCCCTGCACGCAACAAGGGCGGCTGTTGAAGAAGGTATCAGCGCAGGCGGTAGCGTTGCGTTGCTTAGAACGGCTTCGGCAATCGAAAAAATGCAGCTTGAGGGCGACGAATTGGTGGGCGCACAGATTGTACGCAGGGCAATAGAAGCTCCCCTCCGCCAGTTGTGCCTGAATGCAGGCGAAGAAGGCGCATTGGTTGTAAAGGAAGTTTTGAAGGGCAAGGGCGCAATGGGCTACAACGTAGCTACAGGCAAGTTCGAAGACCTTATCAAAGCGGGCGTTGTTGATCCTACCAAGGTAACGCGCGAAGCTTTGCAAAACGCGGCAAGCGTTGCGGCGTTGTTGCTTACAACCGAATGTATGATTACCGAAAAACCCGAAGAAAAACCCGCCGCCCCCGCAATGCCCCAGGGCGGAATGGACGGAATGTACTAATTCGGTAGTACCTAACGCATAAATATTTCGCGGGCAAAGTGCAAAACCTTTGCCCGCGTTTATTTGGCTTGATTATATTTTTATTGAAATATTTTCGGGCAAGTGTAGAACTTTTAATTTTAATTTATACAAAGATATGCCTACATACGATTATCATTGCGACAACTGCAAAAAGGATATGGAAATTTTCCATTCCATGAACGACAAACCGCGCAAAAAGTGCCCCTATTGCGGGAAGAACACCTTGCGTAAAATAATAGGCGAGGGCGCAGGCATAATATTCCACGGTTCGGGCTACTACCAAACCGACTATAAAAACAAAAAATAACCGGCAAAGCCGCTTTTTTGCAAAAAAGCCCCGCAGTTTTTTGCGGGGCTTTTTGTTTTTTTTCGTGTAAAGGCTTTGCGTTGGCTGCGCAAAATGTTTTTCTATTGTATCTGCCTGATTTCGGGGTGCGCCCTTCTTAGCGATATGGTAATTTTTGTGCCGTGGCCTACTTTGCTTTCTATCGAAATTTTGCCGTTGTGCGCTTTTATTATGTTTTCGACTATAAGCATTCCAAGCCCGTTGCCGTTTGCCTTGCTTGTAAAATAAGGCTCGAAAATGCGCGTCAGGTCTTTCGCCGAAATTCCGCAGCCCGTATCGCAAAACACCAAGTTTAAAAATTCGTCGTCGAACGAAGTTTTTATGGTAATTTGCCCGTCGGCGCCGATGGCCTCTATGGAATTTTTAAGCAGGTTAAAATACAGCTGGCGCAAAAGGGCTTCGTCGGCAAAAACGCTTGGCAGCTGCGAGGGAACTTGTATGTCGGCTGCAATGTTCGAGTCTTGCAGCTGCGCCTGCAGCGATTTTACGGTTTCCAGCAGGGGCTTAAGCGCGTCGCATTCCACAAGCAGCGCCTTTTGCGGGCGCACCGCCTTTAAAAAGTTTTTTATTATCGAGTCCAGCCTGCTTATTTCGCTGCGGCAAATGCCTATGCTGTCGGAAATTTTCGCCTTTAAATTTTCGTCGTCTATTTTCGAGGCAAGCCTGTTTATAAGCTGCAGGTGTATGCCCATGGAATTTAGCGGGTTGCCTATTTCGTGCGCTATTGCCGAAGCGAGTTTTAAAATAGAGTTTATCCTTTCGTTGTCTATGGTTTCCTTTTCGGAAAGCTTTTCCTTTGTCGCGTCCGAAAGAATTATAACGCAAAGGGGCTCGTCGTTGGCAAATTCGCCATCTAGCGGAACTATGTAGGCCTTTAGATAGCGCGGAACGGGATAGCTTATCTGGAACTCTTTTGTTATCGGCGAAAGCGAGCTTCTTACCGAGTCTAAATCGGGCTTTAAGTCGGGTATTATCTTGAATATCGGGTAGCCTTCGAAATTGTCGGGCATAGACAGCGTTTTTTTTGCCGTTTCGTTTGCAAAGGAAATCGAATTGTCCAGCGCCATAACAAGCACCGACTCGTGCAGGGCGTTAAAAACCGCGTCAAGCCTGAACAGCTTTTTCGACAAATTCCGGTTGATTCTAAGCAAATCGGCAAGCTTGCCGTCTTTATCCAACTTGGCCATAGTTTGCGTATAATCTATAAAATTTCTGCGCCAATCAAGAGAATTGTTTTGCAAGAGGCACGGCTTTGGTTAAAGTTTACGTAAAACTTTTAATAAAATAATCGGAGCTTTCCGCAAGGGCTTTGCTTGCGCAATTTTGGGGCGCAAAAGGGCTTTTTGTTTTGGAAAGTTCGATAGGAAACTTTATATTTGCCGTTTATAGGCGGCATAGATTAAAAAAGATTTAAAGGAACAAAATGGAAATAATCGAAAAATTCAAAAAGGCGGGGCAAGCGCAGGTTTTCGAGTTTTTTGACGGGCTTACTCCCGAGCAAAAAAAATCGCTGCTAGACGACTGTTCCCAAATAGATTTAAACGAGTTTGACGGGCTTTGCAAAATGCTTAACGGCGCGCAGCCCAAAAGCGCAATAGACTACGGCAAATTGCAGGCCGCCCCCTTTATTGCCAACCCCGAAAACGGCGGCAACGCAGCCTTGTGGGAAGACGCGGCCAAGGCGGGTGCCTCGGCAATTTCGCGCGGCGAGCTTGCCTGTTTTGTGGTTGCCGGCGGCCAGGGAACCCGCCTCGGCTACAACGGCCCGAAAGGCACATATAAGGCAACTCCCATAATGCACAAAAGCCTGTTTCGGGTTTTTGCCGAAAAAATTTTAAGGGCTTCGCAAAAATACGGCGTAAAAATTCCGTGGCTTATAATGACAAGCCATATAAACGACGCGGCCACCCGCGCGCACTTCGAGGAAAACAACTTTTTCGGGCTGGATAAAAACGACGTTATTTTCTTTAAACAGGGCAGAATGCCCGCAGCTACGGCCGACGGCAAAATAATAATGGAAGACAAGGGCAAAATAGCCCTTTCGCCCGACGGCCACGGCGGCAGTTTGCGCGCGATAGTAAAAAGCGGCGCGCTTGACGAATTGAAAAGGCGCGGCGTAAAATACCTAAGCTATTTTCAGGTAGACAACCCCATTGTTAACATTGTAGACGAGGCGTTTTTGGGCTTCCACATAAAGGGGGCTTCGGATATGTCGTCGAAAATGATTCCCAAAGCATACCCGCTTGAAAAGGTCGGGCATTTTTGCATGTACGAGGGGCGTCTTAACGTTGTAGAATATTCCGACTTGCCCGAAAGCATGCAGCAGCTTCGCAATGCCGACGGGTCTTTGAAGTTTGTTGCAGGCAGCGTGGCAATTCACGTTATATCGCTGGATTTTGTCGAAAAATGCGGCAAAAATTCCACCTTGCCATTCCATATTGCGCACAAGAAAATTCCCTATATAGACAAAAACGGGCAAAAGATTAAGCCCGAAAGCCCCAACGGCTATAAGTTTGAAATGTTTGTTTTCGACGCATTGCCTATGGCGAACAACCCCGTAATTATAGAGGGCGTAAGGCGCGAAGAGTTTTCGCCCATAAAGAACGCCGAGGGCAAAGATTCGCCGCTTACAAGCAAAATAGACCAGGAAAAGCAGTTTGCATACTGGCTAAAACAAGTCGGCGTAGACATTGCAGTAGACGCCGACGGCGTGCCCCTGCACGATTTGGAAATAAGCCCGCTTTTTGCCTGCAACTTTGCCGATTTTAAATCGCAATGGGCAAAGCTAAAGCCGTGTGTGGATTTTTCGAAACCGCAATATTTGCAGTAGCATAATTGCAAAATTTTTTGCAAACGCCCACCCGATTTTTTATTCGGGCGGGCGTTTTTTGCGCCAAAGTTTGCGCGGAATATCTTGCATAAAAAAAGCGTTTGCCAAGCTCGGCAAACGCTTTTTGTAGTGTGCTTTCCTAAAAAAACTAGAGCTTTTCGGGCGTTGTTTTTGTAAGTGTTTCGTAGGTAAAGTAAATTTTGCCCACCTTCTTTTCGGCGGGAATTTCCGCCGAAATTTTCACGCTTTCGTTCGGCAAAAGGTTAAAGAAGCCGTCCGAAAAATACGCGGGCAAAATTCTTTCGCCCTTGGCGTTGCGGGCGTTTAGCTTTACCGACGACGCCGTAAACGCGCTTTTGTTTTTAAGGGTAAATTCGTAAACGGCAAAGCCGTTCCTTTGGCTTTCCCTAATTTCGCCCTCTATCGCCAATTCGGGCTTGCCGACTTTCAGCATTGCCCTTCTGTCGGATGGGTTTTTCGGGTTTTTCCAATAGTCGTTTTGCGCCAAAATTTGCCCCGACTTTTCAAGGGTTGTTCTAATTAGAACGCACTCGTTTAAGTTTTCGGGGAATTCAACCTTAAAGGTTTCGGTTTTGTCGTTCGCCAAAAGCGTTGCCTTCTGCGATTTTTGCCAAAGCAGTTCGCCCTTTGCCGAATATACTTTGGCCGAAACCGTAATGTCGGGCATAGCCTCGTAGTTGTTGTTTACTACAACAACCTTAAAGTCGCTTAAATTCATTTGAACGTGTATCGGCTGGCAGGCTTTCATTGTGCCGAAATATGCGCCCGTAGTTTCGTAGTCCCACGAATATGTCTGCCAGGTCATGCTCGGCCAGGCGGGGTGGCTCATCCACAGCATAAGGCCCGTTGTGTCGTCCCACAAATGCGCAAAGCGGCCCTCGAACATTGCCCTGTACGATTCGTAGTTAAGCACCTGCGCCTTTGCGCAAAATTCGGCTTCGTTTCGGCTTTTTTTGCCGAAGTCGTCTTCCAGGGCGCTATAATATTCCTGTCTAAAATGGCCGTTGTGCAGGTCGTGGTGAACCCATGTGTCGCTTACCGGCCAAAGGTCTTCTTTGGGGATAAAGCTGCGAACCGTTTCCGCCGTAGGTATCGAAAAACTGCCTATTTCGGTGTTAAACCCGTGGCTTGTGCCGCCGTAGTAAAAGGCTGCGTCTTTAAAGTAGCGGTATGGGCCGCTGGTTCTCATATTCACAAAGCGCGAGTTTGGTATGTAGTAGCGTGTGCCGTCGCATTCGGCAATAAGCTTTGCCAAGTCGGCGTTAAGCTCTTCGGTTACATAGCCCTCGTTTTTTGGGCACCAGAATACTATGGACGGGTGGTTTCTGTAGCGCAAAACAACATCTTTTGCGTTTTCAACAAACAAGGCTTCGTCTTGCGCCCTTAGGTTGTAGTTTTGCGTGGACGACCAAAAATCGTTCCAAACAAGCATGCCGTATTCGTCGCAAAGTTCGTAGAATTCCTCCTGCGTTGTTTCGCCCGTCCAGTTGCGGATTATGTTGAAGTTTTGCCTCTTTTGAAGCTCGAAATATGGGATTAGCTTTTCTCGCGAAATACGTTTCATTGCGTCGTCTATACCCCAGTTGCCGCCCTTTACAAACACTTTTTTGCCGTTTATTTTTACGATCAAATACGGCGTTTTTTCGGTAGAGGGGGTAAATGCGCTTAAATTGGCGTCTTTTAAAACTTTGGGGGCAACCATTCTGTCGACAACTTCGCGGCGTTTGGAATTGTCGAACGGCGAAGTTTTGTTTTTGTAGCCCTCTATGGGGTTAAATTCGGCAAAAAAACCGTTCTTTTCGGGAAGGTCTACCATCATCAAATAGCTGATTTCCCTTACGCCGAAACGCACAAGCTTTTTGTCGCTTACAACGCCGTTTTCGGAAACCGAAATGTCGGCAAAATACAGGTTCTGCTCGCCCATATTGTTCGGCCACCAAAGCTTGGGATTTTGCATTTGCATTTCAAATTCAACGTCTTTGCTTTCGTTTGCCTTAAGCGAAACCGATTTTTCGAGCGTTTTGCCGTCTATTGTGCATTTAACGGTAAATGTCTTTTTTGCGTTGGATTTGTTCGATACGGGAACGCTTGCCGAAATTTTTGCCAAGCTGCATTCGGGCAAATTTAAGTCGGTTTTTACAAAGGCGTCGCCGATAGAGGCCGAGTTTGTGAATTTAATTTCTATGTCGCGCCAAATGCCGCTGTTGCGGTCGCGTATGGTGGGTATCCAGTCCCAGCCTTCCGAGCATATAAAAGTCGGGCCGTCTAGGCACATTGTGCCGCCGTTGGGGCCCTGTCCCGAGCGGTCAGACTCTTCGTGCGCAATGCCTACATTCGGCGGCGGGCATACCCTTATCGCCAAAACGTTTTTGCCGCTTTTGTTTACAATGTCTGTTATGTCGAAATAGCCCCTTATAAAGGCGCCTTTTGTTTGGCCCAGCTTTTTGCCGTTTAGCCAAATGTCGGCTTTGTAGTTTATGCCGTTAATAACAAGCTGTATGTTTTCGCCTTTGTTTGCAAGGTTTCCCAGCTCAAACTCGGTTCTAAAGAACCAGTTTTTGCGGCATATTGTGTCGGGAATGTAAAAGTTGTTCAGGCCGTAGTAGGGGTTTGGATACACGCCGCTGTCTACAAGCGTTTGCAGTATTGTGCCGGGAACTGTTGCGTTAAATTCGTTTTCGCCCGCCGAAAAATTGTCGGCAAAAATGTTTGCCGGCGAAGACACAATGCAGTCTTCTTCGAACATTGTCCAGCCGTCTCTTAACGCGAACGAGTTGTGCGACTTTTCCACAAACTTGTTTTGCACCTTTGCAAAAGGCTTGCGCTGCGACGTTTGCGGGGCGGCCTTTGCCTTTGGCAGCATATCCTGCGGCTGCGCCCTGCGAAGCCCGTAGTTGTCTACGGCAAATGCCGTAGCTACCGAAAGCGAGCCTAAGGCCAATGCCGAAATTATGGTTTTTGTATTCATCATATATTTTGCTGTTAATCTGTTTTGCCGCGAACACGCGCGGCGTTTAATGTGGAAAAAAGCTACGGTAAAGTTTTTGTGCTGTCAAAATATTTTAAGCGCCTAAAATTTTCTTTTTTCGCAAAAACAAAAAAAGCACCAAAAGCAAAAATGCTTTAACGGTGCTTTGTTGGGTAAATGTTTAAAATTTTTTATTTAAGCGCGTAGGCTGCAAGCGAAAGGGCGGCAAAGTCGCCTATATTTTCGCCGAGGGCGGCGGGCAAAACTTTGCATACCTTTGCGGAAACGGGCAGGGCTTCTTTGTCGATAACCTTTTTAGCCTCGCTCCACAAAAGCTTTTTAGACCTTGTGAATATGCTGCCAATAATAACGGCTTGCGGGTTTAGTATGTCGATTATCATCGAAAGGCCTATGCCCAGATAGTGTCCGCTAATTGCGTATACTTCCTTTGCAAGGGCGTCGCCATTGTCGGCGCAGTCGGCAATAACTTTTGCGTTTATGTCGTTCAACGAAGAAAGATCTTTGCAAAATGCAACCGTTTGGCCCATTTGCAGCTTTTCCATAGCCTTCATTTTGCCGATTTGCGCAATGCCGCTGCCGCTGCAAAAGCCTTCAAACGAGCCGCATTTGCCGTAGCCCGTGCCGCCGAAATCGGCAAGCCTTACGTGGCCCACTTCGCCCGCATTGTCGTTTGTGCCCGAATAGAGCTTGCCGTCTAAAATAAGACCCGCGCCCAATCCGGTGCCGAACGTCATAAACACAACGTTGTCCAAGCCGCGGCCAGCGCCGAATTTCCATTCGGCCAAAGCGCATGCGTTTGCGTCGTTTTGCAACAGGGTTTTTACCCCGAATTCCTTTTCGAAAGCCTTTACAATTTCTATATTGTTCCAGCCCGGCAGGTTCGGCGGCGACATAACAACGCCCCTTTTGCTGTCGAGCGGCCCGCCGCAGCTTATGCCTATGGCGGAAATGTCCGACTTTTGCAGTTTTGCCTTCTTTAAAATCTTTTTAGAGACTTCAAAGAACGTGTCTATTGTTTTTTTCGGATTGCCGACAAAAGTTGCAAACTTTTCCTTAGCGGAAATTTTAATGTTTTCCCTTTCGTCGAGAATGCCGAGGGTAACGGCGCACTTTGTGCCGCCGACGTCTATCCCCAATAAGTATTTAGCCATAGTAAAATTATTTGCACATTTCAAACTCTAGCACGCCGCCGTTCATTACGTCTTTGTGCGAGATTGTCTTTTTGTTGTAGGGTTTGCCGTTAAGTTTTACCGACTTAACGTATTTGTTTTCCTTCGAGAAATTGCGGGCGACAATTTCGAATTTCCTGCCGTCTTTAAGGTTTATAACCGCCTTTTCAAGCTGGGGTGCGCCCAAAACATATTCCGCCGAAATTGGGCTTACGGGGTAGAAACCCATTGCCGAGAATATATACCATGCGCTCATTTGGCCGCAGTCGTCGTTGCCGCAAAGGCCGTCGGGCTTGTTTAGGTAGAATTTGTCGAAAACTTCCCTTACCAATTCCGCCGTTCTGCGGGGCTGGTCGGCCAAAGCAAAGAGGTATACAATGTGGTGGCTGGGCTCGTTGCCGTGAACGTATTGGCCGATTAAGCCCGTAATGTCGGCGCTTTTGCGTGCGTTCTTGTTGCCGTCTTCGGCAACAAAAAGGTGGTTAAGCCTTTCGCAAAAAGCTTCGTTCGAGCCGAAAAGCTTTATAAGCCCCATTGGGTCGTGCTGAACGTGCCAGGTGTACTGCCAGGCGCTGCCTTCGGTGTAGTCGCCGCCAAAGGTTTCTGCGTGCGAGAATTGGAAGGGGCTAAAGGGTTCTCTCCAGTTGCCCTTGCTGTCGCGGCCGCGCAT
Source organism: uncultured Opitutales bacterium (assembly GCA_934660865.1). Taxonomy (GTDB): domain Bacteria; phylum Verrucomicrobiota; class Verrucomicrobiia; order Opitutales; family Intestinicryptomonadaceae; genus CAKUIA01. The sequence continues at coordinate 42,268 of CAKUIA010000005.1, read as the reverse complement.
AAATTTTGTGGTCGGGTCGAACAGGTTTTTGTAGAAGTTTGCGCGCTTTGTAAAGTGCTCTTCAATGAACTTGTTGCCCAAAACCTTTGCGGAAGCTGCTACGCATGCGTCGTTGTAGGTTGCCTCCATTGTAGACGAAACCGATTCGGTTTTCATCACGTCGAAGGGGAAATAGCCGCATTTTTCGTAGTCTACCCACGGCGACTTTTTGTGGGGAACGGTAGAGGAAACTACCATTGCGTCCAGAGCCTTTTGGCGGTCGAAACCGTTAAAGCCCTTAACTATTGCTTCGCCGATTACGCTTATTGCGTGGTTGCCTATCATGCAATGCGTTTCAAAACCCCAATATACGTTAACGGGCAAATAGCCCTTTGTTTCGTAGTGGGCAAGCATGTCGTTTACAAACAAGTCTACCTTTTCGGGGGTCAGGATTGTGTATAGGGGGTGGGCCGCCCTGTAGGTGTCCCACAAGCTCCACGAGCTATGGTAGCTTTTTGTGGGCGACTTTTTAACCTGGCCGTTTGTGGCCGTATACGAGCCGTCTACATCGCACAAATTGTTGGGTTGCACAAACAAGTGGTACATGCTTGTGTAGAAGTTTTCAAGCGAAGCCTCGTCGCCCTTTGCGTCTATCAAGCCCAAAATTTTGTTCCACTTTGCCTTGTTGTCGGCAACGGTTTGCTTAAAGTTCCAGCCGTCTAGCTCGCTTTTCATGTTAAGCTTTGCGCCCTCTTTAGACGCCGTAGACATTGCAATTTTAACCTTTAGCGTTTCTCCTTTTTTAAGTCCGAACTGCAAGGCCCATTTAGGTCCCTTTTCGGTGGCAGCTCCCATTTTTACCTGAGTAAGCTTTAAAATGGGCTTGTCGAAAACAACGTAAAAATAAACTTTGCGATTTGTAAAGCCCGCCGTTCTTACGTAGCCCGAAATCGCATTGGGGGCATTGTCGTTAAACAGAGCCTCGATTTCGCCGAAAAGCGTTGTGGGCTTTACGGTTTCGGTGTCGATAGAACATTCCAGCACGCGGCGCGCCGGATTGCCGCCCATGCCGCTTTGGAAGTTAAAAAACAACCCGCCGTTATCTTCGTCGAACTTAATTTCGTAGAAGGCAACGCGCTCGGTTGCGGTAATTTTTACCTCCGCCTTGGCGTCGTCCAGGTAAACTTTGTATAGGCCTATTTCCGAGCTTTCGTTTTTCTTGTCGAACGCGCTTTTGTACGACTTTTTAACGGGGTCGCCCACAAAGGGCATAAAGGCAACGTCGCCAAAGTCGGGGCAGCCCGTGCCGTTCATGTGCGTTTGCCCGAAAGAAATTATGGCTTTGTCGTCGTAGTTATAGCCGCTGCAGTATTTCCAGTTATATTGACCCGTTTCGGGCCCGGGTTGAACCAAGCCGAAGGGCATTGTAGGCCCGGGGAACGTGTGGCCTACATAGGCGGTTCCCACAAAGGGTTTAACGTATTTTGCGGGATTTTCCACCCCAAAACAGCCTGCCGCGGCAATTACAGCCGAAGCAAACAATGCGGTTGCTTTAAGTTTCATATATAATTTTCCTCTCGTTTTTATTTCAAATTCTTTTCGATATACTCAATTAAGATGTGCAGCACCATTGTATGTACTTCCTGCACCCTTGCGCCGGTGTTCGAGGGCACTACAATTTCAAAGTCGGCCTTGCCTTTGCAAATGCCGCCGCTTTTGCCTGTAACCAAAAAGGTTTTTACCCCCATTTGCTTTGCCTGCTCTATGGCGTTAAGCTGGTTCTTTGAATTGCCGCTAGAGCTGAACAAAACAAGCAAGTCGCCCTCTTTGCCGAAGGCTTCAAGCTGGCGCGAAAAAAGGTTGTCGTAGCCGAAGTCGTTTGCGATGCAGGTTATGGCGGTAGGGTCGGCATTCAGGGCCAAGCCGCGGAGCGCTTTGCGGTTGTTCTTGTATCTGCCCGAAAGCTCTTCGGCCAGGTGCATTGCGTCGGCCGCGCTGCCGCCGTTGCCGCACGAAAATATTGTGCCGCCGTTGTTTATACATTCGCTGGCGTATAATGCCGCCCTTTCGATTTCGGGGGCAAGTGCTTTTGCGCTTTCCAAAACGGCGCGCAGTTCGTCTATTTGTGTTTCTATAAAATTAGCCATAGTGTTATTATCAAGTATTAAACGATTTATAGGTTAATCGAAAAAAATTGCGATACAAGCTTTTTTTGCTGTGCACCGCAATTTTTTATAACAGAGCCGTTTTTCGGGTGTTGCAACCGTGCAGCTCCATGCAAAATTTTGTTTTAAACGTTTTTACTTTTCCAGTTTTTCAAGAAAAATTTTAACCGCCTTTTCGGGGTTGTTCGGTTCTTGCGCCAATGCTTTTATAAAGGCGCTGCCTATTATAACGCCCGAAGAATATTTGTTGGCCTTATCCTTTGTTTTTTTGTTGGAAATGCCGAAGCCTATAAGGCGTTTGTTTTTTAGGTTCATATCGCTAATGCGTTTAAAATATGCGCACTGCCTTTCGTCGAAATCGTCTTTTGTGCCCGTTACCGACGCGCTTGAAACCATATAGATAAACGAATCTGTTGCGTTGTCTATGGCCCTTATCCTTTCGTCTGAGCTTTCGGGGCTTATGAGCATAACGATTTTTATGCCGTATTTTTCGCAAAGGGCTTTGTAGTCGCGCTCGTATTCTTCAAGCGGCAAGTCGGGCAAAATCATCGCCGAAATGTTGCACTCTTTGCACATCTTTAATGTGTTTTCAAAGCCGTAGTGCACAACCAAGTTTAAATAGGTCATTAAAATTAAAACCGCATTCGTGTTTTTCAGCGTTTTAAGCTGCTCGAACATAAGCTGTGTTGTCATTCCGTTTACGAGGGCCAAATGCGAGCTTTCCTGAATGGTTTGCCCGTCGGCAATGGGGTCGGAAAAGGGCAGGCCTATTTCTATAAGGTCTACGCCGTTTTTGTCGAGGGCCTCTATTATCTTTGTAGTGTCGTTCAAGTTCGGGTAGCCCGCGGTAAAATATACCGAAAGCAGGTTCTTGTCTTTTTTTGCGAGCAATTCGTTTAGTTTGTTCATTTTTTTATCCTCTAATTTTTTCCATAAAGTTTTTAAGTTTGTTGCAGTCTTTTAGCATTTGTCCGTTTTCAAAGCGGCTGTTTAAATCTACCCCGCAAAACATTTTGTTTTTTATGCTCAAAATATCTTCGGCGTCGTCTTCGCAAATGCCGCCGCTTAAAATAAAGGGCAGTTGCCATCGGTATGTTCCAAGCAATCCCCAGTTGAATTTTTTGCCGCTGCCGCCGTAGGTGTCGCACTTGGTGTCGAGCAACGCATAGTCGCAAACCGAAGCGTAGTCGGCAATTTTTTCGAAATCGCCTTTGTCGTAAATTTGAAAGGCCTTTATTACAACAAAGCCCAGAGCCTTTGCCTCTTTGCAAAATTCGGGGCTTTCGCCGCCGTGAAGCTGCACTATTTTAATGTCTCTTTCGGCGCATATTTTGCGGATATTTTCGATGGATTCGTCTACAAAAACGGCAACCTTTTGCGCGGCATTTAGGCTTTTTATAAAACTTGCCTTAATGCCGAACGCGTTGCGGGGCGACTTTTCGTAGAAGATAAAGCCCAGCATATCCGCATTTAGCTTTGCAACATTTGTCGCGTTTTCGGCGTCTTTTAATCCGCAAACTTTTATTTTCATTCCTTTAAAAATTCCTGGATTGTTGCCGCTGGATTGCCGCTGCGCATAAGGCTTTCGCCTATGAGAAATGCCGAAAAGCCCATGCTCTTTAATTCGCGCACGTCTTCGGGCGTTTTTATCGAGCTTTCGGCAACCTTTACAAAGTTTTTGCCTATAAGCTTTGCCAAATCTTTTGCGCTTTGAAACGAGCACTTAAAGTTTGCCAGGTTGCGGTTGTTTACGCCCGCCAAATCCGAAGAGTCGGGCAGCTTTTCAAGCTCTAAAACATCGTGCAATTCGGTTAAAACCTCCATGCCCAAGCCGTGGGCAATGTCGGCGTAGTCTTTGCACTGCGTTTTGCCTAGGGCGGCCGCTATCAGCAAAACAAAGTCGGCGCCCAAAGCCTTTGCCTGGTATATTTGGTATTCGTCTACAACAAAGTCTTTGCGCAAAACGGGAATGTTTGCAAGCTTTCTGGCGCAAAGCAGGTCGTTGGCCGAGCCGCCGAAAAACTTGTTGTCGGTAAGCACCGAAAGGGCGGCGGCCCCGCCTTTTATATATTGCGGAATCTGCGTTTCGGGAGAGGCGTTCGGGGCAATGTCGCCCTTTGAGGGCGACTTGCGCTTAAATTCGCAAATAAGAGAGGTTTTGTTTTTTAAAAACGCTGCCTTCGGCGAAATGCACTTTCTCGAAAAATATTCAAAGCCGTTAAAGTCGGAAATTGCCACTCTTTTTTTGTCGGCTGCAACTTCGGCTTTTTTGTTTTCCAAAATCGTTTCGAGAATGTTCATTTGTTTATCTCCAAATATTTTTTAAAGCACGCCAGCGCCTTTTTGCCGCGCAGGCTTTCGCGCGCAATTTCAAGGCATTCCGCAAAGCTTTTGCCTTTTTCGAGTATGCCTATTGCTGCCGCCGAATTTGCCAAAACACAGTTTTCCTGCTGCGGCGTTGCGTTGCAGTTTAAAACGTCTATAAAAATTTCCTTGGCAATTTGCGCGTTGCTTTGGCAGCCCAAATCGCTTTGTTTGCAGCGCGGCAGCCCAAGGTCTTCGGGGGCGAAAACCCCCTCGTTTTTAGACGACGCAATTTTGAATTTGCCCGTAAGCGAAATTTCGTCGTAGCCGTCTAGCGAATGCACAATGGCGTAGTTGTCAACCGTGTTTTCGAGTATGTATTTATACAGCCTTACAAGCTTTAGGCTGTATACGCCAAGCAGCATATTTTTTGGCTTAAGCGGGTTTAGCAGGGGGCCCAACAGGTTAAAGAACGTTCTTACTCCCAGCTCCTTTCTTGCGGGGGCTACAACCTTTAACGCCGAATTGAAAAGGGGCGCGTGCATATAAAGCATATTCGATTCGTCCAAAGAGCGCTGCAGAATGTCGGGGTTGTTTGTGAATTTTGCCCCGCAGTTTTCCAGCGCATTCGAGGCGCCGCTTGCCGAGCTTGCGCCGTAGTTGCCGTGCTTTACAACCTTGTAGGAGGCTCCCGCCAAAACGAAGCACGAAAGGGTAGAGATATTGAATGTGTCTTTGCCGTCGCCGCCCGTGCCCACAATGTCTACCGCGTTGTCGGCGTTTATGTTAAGCTTGGTTTGCGTTTCGCGTATTGCCGCCGAAAAGCCCGAAAGCTCTTGCGGGGCAATGGCGCGCATAAGGAAAACCGACATAAACGCCGCCAGCTGCGCGTTGTTATAGCCGTGGGTGGAAACGCCCAGCATTACGTTTTTTGCCTCGTCGAAGCTTAGCGTTTTGCCCGAAAAAAGTTTTGTTAAAATAGCCTTCATTTTTTTAGAGCTTTAAAAAGTTGTCCAATATTTTGGCCCCTTCGGGGGTAAGTATGGATTCGGGGTGGAATTGCAGCCCGAACACATTGTATTGTTTGTGGCGCAGCGCCATAATTTGGCCGTTTTCCTCTACCGCGCTAATTTCCAGACAGTCGGGGAAATTTTCTTTGGATACCACCCACGAGTGGTAGCGCCCCGCCAAAAATCCGTCGCTTAGGCCGTTAAACAGGGGGGTTGTTTTTACGATTTTCATTTGCGACTGCACCGCATGGAAGGGGCGGCTTAGGTTTTCCAGCTTTGCGCCGAAAACTTCGCCTATTGCCTGGTGGCCCAAGCATACGCCCAATATCGTTTTTTCGGAGGCAAGCTCTTTTATTGCGCTTTCCATAACGCCCGCGTCTTTGGGAATGCCCGGCCCGGGCGAAAATATTATCTTGTCGAACTTTCTCATTTCTTCGACCGATATTTTGTCGTTTCGCGCAACGCTTAGGTTTTCTATGCCAAGCTCCCTAAGGGCGTTTGCAATGTTGTATGTAAAAGAGTCGTAATTGTCGAACAAAAGGGTTTTCATTTTGCTATTCCTCCGAGGCCTTGTCGAGCGCCGCCATTAAAGCGCCGAGTTTGTTGTTTATTTCCTGCAATTCGTTTTCGGGCTTGCTGTCTACAACAATGCCGGCCCCCGCCTTGAAGTACAGGGTGTTGTTTTTGCTGAAGAATGTCCTTATGGTTATTGCCTGGTTTAAGTCGCCGTTAAAGCCTATAAAGCCTATGCAGCCGCCGTATACCGAACGCCTGTCGCTTTCAAGCTCGTCTATAATTTGCATGGCCTTTATTTTCGGAGCGCCGCTTAGCGTGCCGGCTGGGAATGCGTCGGCGAGAACGTCTAGCTTTTTGTCGGGGCTGGGCACTTTTGCCGACACTCTCGAAACCATGTGTATCAGGTGCGAGTAGTATTGAATTTGCTTTAAAAATTCAACCTTTGTGTGCAGGCAGCTTCTCGAAAGGTCGTTTCGCGCCAAATCTACAAGCATTGTGTGCTCGGAATTTTCCTTCGGGTCTTTCAAAAGGGCCGCGGCCAAAAGCGAGTCTTTTTCGTCGTTGCCCGTTCTTTTGAACGTGCCCGCAATGGGGTCTATGCTTGCGGTGTCGCCCACAATCTTTAAGTGCGTTTCGGGCGAAGACCCGAAAATTCTAAAGCCGCCGAAATCGAAATAGAAGAGGTACGGCGAAGGGTTTATGCGGCGCAAGGCGCGGTATACCTTAAAGTCGTCGCCCTTAAAACGGGTGTTAAACCCGCGCGAAATCACAATCTGGAAAATGTCGCCGAGCTTTATCCTCTTTATGGCCTCGGCTACGTTTTGCATAAACTTTTCGCCCGAAGTTTCGTAGTTGGGGGCGCCCACCCTTTCAAACGAATATTCGGCAAAACTGTTGTTGTGTATTACGGCCAAAAATTCGTCCATTTGCGAGCTTTCGCCCTCGGGCAGGTTTTCGACGACAACAAGCTCGTTATTGAAATGGTTTAGCGAAACCGTAAAGCGGTATAGCACATAGTACATTTCGGGGGCGTCCTTTTCGTTGGGGGCGCGCTTGGCGAATTTTACGGCGTCGAAATGCTCGGCGCAGTCGTACGAAGTGTAGCCGAAAAACCCGTTCGATGGCAGGGGGTTGCCGCCTTCGAACCGGTAGTTCGCCAAATATTTTTTTAGCAGCGATATTGCAGAAGAATGGCTCTGCACGGTTTCGCGTACGGTTTCGCCGTTCGGATACGCCGTTTCGCACACGTTTTTGTCCAGCTTAAAATGGCCTATGGGCTTTGCGCACACAAAAGAATAGCTGTTGTTTTGGGTGTGAAAATCCGAGCTTTCCAGCAGCGCCGACTTTTCGCCTATATCCCTTATTTTTAGGTAGAGGCCTACGGGCGTTTGCAAGTCGCCTGCAACTTTGCGTACAATTTGGGTAAGTTTAACCATTTTATTTAACAACCTTTCTGTTTGCCAAGTATGTCGGCATATCCTTGTCGCCGCGGCCCGATACGTTTACAACCACAATGTCGGTCGGCTTAAAGGCAATCTTTTCGAGCATTGCAAGGGCATGCGCCGATTCCAGCGCGGGAATAATGCCCTCTTTTAGCGTCGCCAAATAGGCGGCCTGCAGGGCTTCGTCGTCGTTTACGGCGCAGGGCGTCATTTTCTTTTCCTTTGCCAAATATGCGTGAAGCGGGCCAATGCCTGGGTAGTCCAGCCCGGCCGAAATCGAATAGGGCTCTATTACCTGGCCGTTTTTGTCCTGAATTACAATGCTTTTAGAGCCGTGCAAAACGCCCAGGCTGCCCAGGGCCAAAGTGGCGGCGCTTTTGCCTGTTTGTACGCCCATGCCGCCCGCTTCGGCCGCTATAAGCTTAACTTTTGGGTTGTCCAAAAAGTTGTAGAAAGCGCCCGCCGCGTTGCTGCCGCCGCCAACGCAGGCTATTACATAGTCGGGGTAGTCGCGCCCCTCTTTTTCGAGAAGCTGCTTTTTTATCTCTTCGCTTATAACCGACTGGAACTTCGCTACAAGTTCGGGATAGGGGTGCGGGCCTACAACCGAGCCTATAAGGTAGTAGGTGTCGGGGTTGCAGCACCAGTATCTTATTGCCTCGTTTGTTGCGTCTTTAAGGGTTTTGTTGCCGCTTGTAACCGAGTATACTTTAGCCCCCAGCATTTGCATTTTTTCGACATTTGCCTTTTGGCGTTTAATGTCGGTTTCGCCCATAAATACGGTGCAGTCTAGCCCCATAAGCGCGCAGGCGGTTGCCGTGGCAACCCCGTGCTGGCCCGCGCCCGTTTCGGCCAAAATTCTGGTTTTGCCCATTCTTTTTGCCAGCAAAATTTGGCCTATGGCGTTGTTTATTTTGTGCGAGCCGGTGTGGTTTAAGTCCTCCCTTTTCAGGTATATTTTGGCCCCGTATTTTTCGCTGAGCTTCTTTGCGAAATAAAGGGGGCTGGGCCTTCCCACATAGTCGCGCAAAAGGGCGTAAAATTCGTCCAAAAAGCTTTGGTCTTTCATTGCCGAAAAGAATGCCTCTTGCAGTTGCTCCACATTTTTGCGCAAAATTTCGGGAATGTACGCTCCGCCGAATTCGCCGTAATAACCGTTGTTGTCTACCTTGTAGTTGCTGTCCATTTTGTTGTGCCTTTTTTGTTTTAAATTTTTGTGTGCTTTTTAAATTTTTTAGGAATGTGTTTGTTGCGAAAAAAAAGAGGATAGGGCGGTTAGCCTTATCCTCTTTTTTCGGTTCTATTTTTTGTAAACCCAAACGCCGTGCGTTTTAACAATAGGATAGCCAGCCGCCTAATATTTTAGCCGACCAACGCCACCAGTTGTTGTTTGTAAACGCGATTTTCATTTTGTATTTACAAAGAAATTTACTTTTTTTGCTATTTGTCAAGAGTTTTTTTCACCATGTCGTAGAAATTGTCGAAAACGTACGAGGCGTCTGTGGGGCCGGGCGCGGATTCGGGGTGGTATTGCACCGAGAACAAAGGCAGGTCTTTGTGGCGCAAGCCCTCTACGGTATGGTCGTTTAGGTTTATTTCGTTTACAATAGCCCCCGCGTTTTCGATTGACTTTGCGTCGGCCGCAAACCCGTGGTTTTGCGAGGTGATGTTAATTTTGCCCGTGTCGAGATTCTTTACGGGGTGGTTGCCGCCGTGGTGGCCGAACTTAAGCTTGTAGGTTTTTGCGCCTATTGCGTGCGTTATAACCTGGTGGCCGAAGCATACGCCGAAAGTCGGGTAGTGCTGTATAAGCTTTGCAACGGTTTTGTGCGCATAGGTTGTAACCGAAGGGTCTCCGGGGCCGTTCGAAAGGAAGAGACACTCGGGGCCGAATTCCATAATTTCTTCGGCACTGGCCGTTGCGGGGAACACCGTTACGTCGAAGCCGCTGTAGGCCAAGCTTTTTAAAATCGAAAGCTTTGCGCCGTAGTCTACGGCCGCGCACTTAAACAGCTTTTCCTTGCGCGGTTTTTTGTTGATGTGCACGCCGCCGAGCTGGAAAGGCTCGATGTTGATTTTTTTGGTGTCGAAATAATAGGGCTTTTTGCAGGTAATTTCCTTGATATAGTCTACGCCCGCAATGCCCTGCCAGCCTCTGGCAAGCTCTACGGCCTCTTTGTCGGAAATGCCTTCGGTAGACAAACACGCCTTTAGCGCGCCGCCAACCCTAAGCTTTTTTGTGATTGCGCGCGTGTCTATGCCGCTAATGCCGGGAACATCGTTCTTTTTAAGATATTCGTCGAGCGACATTTGGCTGCGCCAGTTGCTGGGCGTTTCGCATTCCTGTGCAACTACAAGGCCCGAAACTTTAACGGAGTCGCTTTCAACGTCTTCCTCGTTTATTCCGTAGCAGCCTATTTCCACAAATGTCATTGTAAGAATAAGCTTGTAGTTGCTCGGGTCGGTCAGCAATTCCTGATAGCCCATTTCCGATGTGTTGAAAATGGCTTCGCCCAAAGTTGTTTTTCTTGCGCCAAAGGCCTTGCCTCTAAAAACGCTACCGTCTTCAAATGCCAATACTGCGTCGTTCATGGTCTTATTTCTTTAACTGTTGCATATATTCTTGTAGCGATTTTACGCTTAGGTCTTTGCTTCGCATAGCCTCTATGCCCTTAATTGCGGCGTAGGCGCCCATCATCGTGGTTATAATGCAAACCTTCTTTAAGAGGGCCTCCTGCCTTATAAGGTTTTCGTCGAGCAAAGGATACATACCCGATGGGGTATTGATTATAAGCGACATTTCGTCGTTCTTAATCATGTCTATAACGTTCGGGCGCGCCCCTTCGTTAAGCTTGTATGTTCTCGTTACGGGAATGCCGTTGTCGGCCAAAAGCTTTGCAGTGCCCGCCGTAGAGAAAATCTTAAAGCCGAGTTTGTCGAGCGATTTTGCGATTTCTACAGCCATTTCCTTGTCGTGGTCTTTTACCGACAAGAATACGTTGCCCGAACTCGGCAAGCCGGGTTGCGCGGCAATCTGGCTCTTTGCAAAGGCCGTTCCCAAGTCTTTGTCCAGCCCCATAACTTCGCCCGTAGACCTCATTTCGGGGCTAAGCATAATGGTAGCCCCGCTAAAGCGGACAAACGGGAATACGCTTTCCTTTACCGCTATGTAGGGGATTTTCACTTCTTTTGTAAAGCCCAAGTCTTTCAGCTTTTCGCCCGCCATTACGCGGGCTGCAATCTTGGCCAGCGGCACGCCTATGGCCTTCGACGTGAACGGAACCGTTCTCGAAGCCCTCGGGTTTACCTCCAAAATGTAGACTTCGCCCTTTTTGATTGCAAACTGAATGTTCATTAGGCCCACAACCTTAAGCTCTTTGGCCAAGTCGTAGGTAGCCTTGCGCACTTCGTTTAGCACGTTTTCCGAAAGGGTGTGCGGGGGCAGCACCATTGCCGCGTCGCCCGAGTGTACGCCCGCGTATTCGATGTGCTCTAGCATGCCGCCTATAACGGTCGTTTCGCCGTCGGAAATCGCGTCTACGTCAAGCTCTATGGCGTCTTCAAGGAATTTGTCGAGCAATACGGGCTTGCCGGGGGCGGCTTCGAAGGCGTCTCTTATAACCTTCTTCATGTCGTCCATGCCGTATACTATAAACATACCCCTGCCGCCCAATACGAACGAGGGCCTAAGCAATATCGGAAAGCCTATCTGCCCCGCAAGCTTGTAGGCTTCTTCGGGGGTAGTTGCCGTTGCGTTTACGGGCTGCCTTAGGTGCAACTTTTCTATTATGTGTTTGAAAATTTCGCGGTCTTCGGCGGCGTCTATAGACTCCGGCGATGTGCCTATGATATTTACGCCGTTTTCCTGCAATTCGGCCGCCAAGTTTAGCGGGGTTTGACCGCCGAATTGTACTATTGCGCCGTCGCACTTGTTTTGTTTGTAAACTTCAAGCACGTCTTCAAGCGTTAGCGGTTCGAAGAATAGCTTGTCGGAAGTGTCGTAGTCGGTCGAAACCGTTTCGGGGTTCGAGTTTACCATTATCGTTTCGTAGCCGGCTTCCCTAAGCGCAAAAGACGCATGCACGCAACAGTAGTCGAACTCTATGCCCTGGCCTATCCTGTTGGGGCCGCCGCCTATAATCATAATCTTCTTTTTATTGCTGGGCTTAAGTTCGTTTTCGACCCCGTACGAAGAATAATAGTAGGGGGTAAACGCCTCGAATTCGGCGGCGCAGGTGTCTACCAAACGGTATACCGTATTTATGCCGAAATTTTCGCGCAGTTTTTTGATGTTCCTGATTTTCGTATTGCAGATTGTGGCGATTTGCAAATCGGTAAAGCCCGCCTTTTTCGCTTTTTCCAGCAGGTCTTTATCAAGGCCCAAAAGCCCCTCTTTTGCCAATGTTTGTTCTATGCGCACAATGCCTTCAACTTCGCGGACAAACCAGGGGTCTATCTTTGTAAGGTCGCTGATTTGCTCGGTTGTCATGCCCGCCAAAATGGCGTAGCGCATATAGAAAATTCTTTCGGCGGTAGGCCTTACAAGCCCTTTGCTTATAACCGACATATCGGTAATTTCATGGCCGCCGAATTTGCCGCCGCCGCCCAAGCCGCGCGCGCCTATTTCAAGCGAGCGCAACGCCTTTTGCAGACATTCCTTAAAGCTGCGGCCAATCGACATAACTTCGCCTACGCTCTTCATCGAGCTTGTAAGGGTGTTGTCGGCGCCCGCAAATTTTTCGAAAGCAAAGCGCGGAACTTTTGCCACAACATAGTCTATTGCCGGCTCGAAGCTTGCGGGGGTTTCCTTTGTAATGTCGTTTCTTAATTCGTCCAAAGAATAGCCAACCGCCAATTTTGCGGCGAATTTCGCAATCGGGAAGCCCGTTGCTTTCGACGCCAATGCCGAAGAGCGCGAAACACGGGGATTCATTTCTATGATAATCATTCGCCCGTCTTTGGGGTTAAGCGCAAACTGAATGTTCGAGCCGCCCGTTTTTACGCCGATTTCCCTGATTACGGCGAACGAAGCGTCGCGCATAAGCTGGTATTCTTTGTTTGTAAGCGTCAATGCGGGCGCTATTGTTATGGAGTCGCCCGTGTGCACGCCCATGGGGTCGAAGTTCTCGATTGAGCAGATTGCTATGCACTGGTCTTTGCAGTCGCGCATAACTTCCATTTCAAGCTCTTTCCAGCCCAAAAGCGATTCTTCAACCAAAATTTCGTTTGCCGGCGAGGCACTTAGGCCGAATGCCGCCATTCTTTCAAATTCGTCTCTATTGTAGGCAATGCCGCCGCCCGTGCCGCCCAATGTAAAGCTGGGCCTTATAATTAGCGGGTATTTCTTGTGCGAGTCGGCCCACTCCAAAGCTTCTTCAAGCGAGTGCACAACCTTGCTTAGCGGAACGTCCAGGCCGATTTTAATCATGGCTTCGCGGAACTTTTCGCGGTCTTCGCCCTTTTCGATGGCCTCGGCGTCGGCGCCTATAAGCTCTACATTATATTTCTTTAAAATGCCCAGCTGGTGCAGCTTTAGCGACAAATTCAAGCCCGTTTGGCCGCCGAGTGTGGGCAAGAGGGCGTCGGGACGCTCTTTTGCGATAATCTTTTCGAGAATTTCCGGCACAAGCGGCTCTATGTATGTAACATCGGCCATTTGGGGGTCGGTCATAATCGTGGCGGGATTGGAATTTACCAATATAACCTTGTAGCCTTCCTCTCTTAGTGCTTTGCAGGCTTGGCTTCCCGAGTAATCGAATTCGCAGGCCTGGCCTATAACTATAGGGCCCGAACCTACTATTAAAATAGACTTAATATCTGTGCGTTTTGGCATATTAAGGCTACATTTCTGAACTTATTTTGACCAAAGTCAAGTTTACTAATAAATTTTATTCAATAAATCCAAAAGCCTACAGATTTGTTGGTTTTTTCAAAAAATACCAATTTTGCGTGTTTTGCCCGAAATATCAAAGCCGCTTGTGCTTTTATATCTTGACGCTTTTGGCAAAATAACTGTATTCTTGTTAAGATATTAAACAATTTATATATGAAAACCACATTTACCAATAAAATTTTGGCTACTGTCGCCGCAGTGGGGGCCATTGTATCGGCGCAGCAGCTTGCTGCCGAAGAAGCCTCTTCTTTTAACGAAAAGGCATTTGCCGACGTTCCCGTAGAATTTAAGGCCGTTCCCTTCTGGAGCTGGAACGAAATTATGCAGCCCGACGAAATTAAAAGGCAGGTTAACGAAATCAAGCGCGGCGGCTGGGGCGGAGCCTTTGTGCACAGCCGCGAAGGCCTTATTACCGAATATCTTTCCGACGACTGGTTTAAGGGCGTAAGCGCCGCAATAGACGCCTGTGTCGAAACGGGCCTAAAAGTTTGGCTTTACGACGAAGACGGCTGGCCGAGCGGATACAGCGGCGGCTCGGTTCCCGCGGCAAACGAAGACTACCGCCAAAAATCTTTGGTGGCAAGAAAGGTCGGCGAAAGGGTGCCCAAACATTGCGAGCCCATTGGCGAACCGAAAGACGGCATACAAGTATATAAATATATAGCCCCCATGGGCAACGGCCGCTACAACGGCTCGACATATATCGACACAATGAACAAGGCAGCCGTTGGCAAATTCATAAACGACGCCTACGAAAGCTATTATAAAAGATACTCCGAATACTACGGCAAAGTTATTGTTGCCGAATTTACCGACGAACCCAGCATGTCGGACCGCAGCGCGACAATAGGCGGCGGCATTGCCTACTCCTCGAATTTGGTAGAAACTTTTAAAAACGAGTACGGTTTCGACCCCATTCCGCATTTTTACAAATTGTTTACCGACACAAAAGGCGCGGAAAGCTTTAGGGTAAAGTACTACAGAACATTGAACAAGATGTTCGAAGAGGCGTATCCCAAACAGATTGCCGATTGGTGTGGCGAACACAATATTTCGCTTACGGGGCACTTTATGCAGGAGTTCCCGCTTTCGGGCAGCCAGTTGGCCATGGGCGACATTATGCCCTATTACAGGCACAACCAAATTCCCGGCATAGACCACCTTTTAAAACAGATAGGCGAAAGACCCGCGGCAAAGCAGTGCCAAAGCGTTGTAAACCAGTTCGGCAAAAAGAGAATGTTGTCGGAAATGTACGGCATTGGAGGCGCCGCCTTAAGTTTTGAAGACCGAAAATGGGTTGCAGTAGAACAGGTATTGCTTGGTGTAAACTTAATAAACCCGCACTTGTCTTTATACACTATGGCAGGCTGCCGCAAAAGAGACTATCCGCAAAGCATATACTATCAGCAACCGTGGTGGGGCTTAAACAGCACTTTGGATATTCCCCTTGCAAGGCTTTGCTACGCAATGGCGCAGGGCAAGTATTGCGCAAAGGTTTTGGTAATACACCCAATGGAGTCTGTTAGGGCAAAATTCATACAGCCTTACGAAAACGACGCCCCCATTTGGGACAGGTCGGGCACAAACAAAAGGTATAAGGCCTACGAAGACGGCCTAAGCCAGGTAACCGACAACCTTTTGGCAAACAACATAGGCTTCGACTACGCAAGCGAACAGATTATGGCCGAAGACGGCTCGGCGGGCAAGGGCACAATATCGGTAGGGCAGTGCACCTACTCGATAGTGGTAATTCCGTCGTCTTGCACGCTGAGAATGTCTACGGTAAAAATGCTTGAAAAGTTCCAAAAAACGGGCGGCTTGCTTTTGTTTGCGGGCAACGAATGTCCCCTTATGATAGACGGCGAAGAAAACCCCAGAATTATGGAGTTGATGAAAAACGTCGAAAAATTGGAGGCTTTCGAATTGTCAAAGCGCATTATTCCCGTAGTGGAAAGGGAAGTTGCAATAGAGACGAAAAGCGGCAACAAGGATTTGGTGTGGTCGCACGCAAGGGACTTGCCCGACGGCTCGAGAATTATACTGATTGCAAACCTCGACAGAAACTCGGCGTTCGATGGCGTTGCAAAATTCGGCGGCGTATACAACAGCATAAAAGAGCTAGACATAAAAACGGGCAAAGCAACCGAATTTTTTGCCGAAAGAAAGGGAGGGTCGTTTACAATGCCGCTTAATTTACAGAGCGTGCAGACAAAGCTTATATTGCTTTCGAAAGATTCGCCCAAGGCAAAAAAGGAAAAGCCCGAAACTTTGGCTTCGCAAAAAGAGCTTAAGGTTTTGGCTGCGGGCCCCAACGAATGGAACAGCCTTACGCTAGACTACGCCTTTTACGAAACAAACAACGCGGGCGAAAGCGGCGAATATGCAGTTCCCGTAATAGAAATTCAAAACTACCTAAACCAGATACGCTACAACGGAAAGTTGACAATAAGGTATCCGTTTAAGGTAAAGGGGCTTAAAAAGGGTCTGCCCATTGCCGCCGTAATAGAAAACCCCTTGCGCTGCTCCGAAATAAGGATAAACGGCACGCCCGTTAAGTACGAAGGCGCCGACTTTTGGCGCGACTTTAGGTGGCTGCCCGTAAACATCACAAAAGAGGTTGTAGAAGGCGACAATATGCTCGAGCTTGAATTCGACAAATTCGAATGCGGCATAAGGGGCTTGGCAAAACCCGCGTTTAAAAGATACGGCACCGAAATAGAGTCGGTATATATAATAGGCAATTTTGCGGTTAATGCCGAAGCTACCGGCGAAGCGCCGTTCGACAAAACACTGCTAAAAATGGGCTTGCCGGCTCCCGCGGCTACAAGGGCAAAGGCCGACTCGCTATATATTTGCGACCAAAAACCCGTAAGCGAAGTTTGCGACATAACCTATAAGGGCTATCCGTTCTATACGGGGGCATTTACCTATTTGGTTAAATTGGGCAATGTAAAGCCTGCGGCAAACAAACGCTTTGCCATAGCTTTGGGCAAAACCGACTGCGCGGTTGTTGCCATACGCGTAAACGACGTTCTTGCGGGCGTTATCTACGACGCCCCCTACGAGCTTGACATAACAAAATACGTAAAAACGGGCAACGAAACCGTTGCGGTAGAATGTTATCCGACTTTGCGCAACCTTATGGGGCCGCACCACAACATAATTGGCGAACCCAGGGGCGCATGGCCGCATTCATTCCAAAGCCACCAAATGGGCGACAGGAAAAAGTCGCTAAAGGCCTGGACAACGCAAAACAAGGCTCCCTCCGACTGGACCGACAACTACAGCCTTATTTCTTTCGGCAATGTCGGCAAGATTTTGCTGAAAACATACGAAAAGTAGTTTTTTTAGCAATTACCGCAAAACAAAGCCCCCAAACGGGGCTTTTGCTTTTTGCGCAAATCGGCTTGATTTCGGTTCGGCTTGACTAAACGCGCAAAGGCCTCATTATGCAAACGGTAAAACAAAATATATAATATGGGCGAAAAAAACACTCTTTGGAGCAATGTTCATCAGGCGAGCAAGATTTACCTCTTGCCCAATTTCTTTACGGCGGGGAATTTGTTTTTCGGATTTTCCTCGATGGTGTTGTGCATTTTGGGCAGGTTTTGCCCCATAGAAGGCTCGGGTTTTCACAAGCTGTCGAATATGCTTGCTCCCTCGCTTTCGCTTAACGCCGACTTAAGCCAAAGCTACTATCTTTTGGCGATTTTGTGCATTTTGCTTTCGGTATTTTGCGACTGTCTCGACGGCAGGGCGGCAAGGGCTTCGGGCAAATCATCGCTATTCGGCAAAGAGTTCGATTCCATTGCCGACACGGTTTCCTTCGGGGTGGCTCCGTCGCTGCTTATGATATTTATAGTGCTTAAGCCCGTAAGCGAATTGCCCGACTTTTTGCAGGCCTATATGGGCAGCGTGGGCTTTTTTGTGGGCTTTATATATCTGCTTTGCGCGTGCGTAAGGCTGGCGCGCTTTAACGTGCTTACAAATCCGTATATTATGGGGCACGAAAAGTACGAAAAGGGCGACTTTAGCGGTTTGCCCGCTCCCGCGGCGGCCGGCGTTGTCGCCTCTATTGCGTTGACGCTTTTTACGCTTAACCTGAAGTTTTACGCCATATTTTTAATACCGCTAATGCTGCTTATTGCGTGGTTTATGGTAAGCAGCATTCCGTATCCGACTTTCAAGCACATAAATTGGAACACCAGCGCAAAGTTTAGAACCTTTGTTGTTATAATCGCGTGCATATTTTTAATTGTATATTTTAAGGAATACAGCTTTAGCATAATCTTTTTAAGCTATGCGTTCTATTCGCCCGCAAAATATATGCCCAGAATGATGAAAATTTTGCGCTATCTAAAAAAGCGCTCGGGCAAATAGCGCAATATGTTAGGGTGCATAAAGTTTTTGTTTAGGCTTGCGGGTGTTGCGGTTGCGGCCCTATTGATGTATTGGCTGTGCGCGGTGCAGAACATAAACACTCTTGCCGAGAACGAAAACCTTGCCGATTTCGACTACTATTCGTACGCGCAAAAACAGTGGAAGCAGGGCAACGACTTTACCGCTTTGGCTGCATTGGAATATGTTGTGGAAAACAACTTGGGCGATTCGGCCGCCTGCGGCGAGCTGTATAACGACTACCTAAAGCGGATTGCCGAGCGAAAAAGCGCAAAGGGCAGGGTTATTGCCGTAGGCAAGGGCTTTATTACGGGCAAGGCCGACGGCATAGACTCGCTTTCGGGCTCCGTTTTGGGCGACCTTCTTATTTACGGCGACATACGCGACATTGTAAGGGAGTCGTTTTTCGAAGACGAAAGCGACGCCTTTGTTGTGGCGTTTTCGTCGGCGGGGATTTTAACTACGCTCTTCCCGCCGGCCGACGCGTCGTTTTCGGCGTTAAAGGTGCTTAAAAAAACTGGCAATTTGTCGAAACCATTGTGCGACGCTTTCGAAGGCACGGTAAAAACCGCGCTAAAAGCCCCGAAAGGCGAGGCCGCAAGCATAATAAAAGAGGGCGTTGTTCCCGTTTCGGATTTGTGGAAAAATTCGCACAGTTTTGGTCAGTTTTCGCTTGTGATGAAAAACGCCAAAAATATGGAGGCGGTAAAATATTTTACGCGCCTTTTAAGGGAAAACCCCGCAAACGCAAAAAAGCTTGAAAAAGTGCTTGCATTGGGCGGCGACTATTCGCAGGAGGTTTTCGATTTTGTCGCAAAAAACGGGCAAAAGGGTATGGACGCAGCGTATGCCGCGCTCCGCAAAGGGCCGGCCGCAATGGCCGTTGCGGCCCGACACCCCAAGTTCTTTTCGCGCGCGGCAAAAAATTCGGTAAAATCGTTTTCGGCGCTTAAAGGATATGTAGAAGACCAGCTTGCCTACGCGGTTTTTAGGTACGGCGAATTTTTTAGGTGGGGCGTGTTTTTCGGATTGTCGCTGTTTGTTTCGGCGGTGTTGCTGCCGCGAAAATATTTGGCCGAAAGCCTGAAAGACGAAAGCGGCAAAAGGCGCAAAACTTTATTCAGAATGGCGGTTGTATACGTCTTTTTTGCTGTGTTTTTTGCGGGGGCTTTTTTGGCCTTTTCGGCATATCTAAAAAAGCCGCAGCAAAGCCGGGCAAACGCGCTTTCGGTTTTGGCGTTTTCGGGGCAGTCGCCCTGGAGCGTGCAAATAGACATTTTTGAAGACCACTTTTTAAACGAGTCTTTGTCGAAAAAAACAAGCGCAATTTCGGTTGGCATTGGGCAAAAGTCGTATATTGTGGTTTCCTTTAAGGCTCTTGGGCTAGACTGGCGCGAGATAGGCAAAGGCGGCGTATATTCGCTTTCGGTTATGGCAAGAAGGCAGTGCACTACAAAAACCCTTTCGTTTAAGGCCGACAAACTTTTGCTTTGCGGCGATAATTTCGACTATGTTTTGGTGGAAATCCCCCAACAAATGGCAAAGCTTTCTCCCGAACTTGAATTGGCCGCAGCCCCCGATTCGAAAACGGCGTCGGTGCTGTTCGCTTCGGGCGAAATAAAGGAGAATTTTGCCCAATTATACCCGCTTTTGGGAAGTGTATACGGCGTTTCGGGCGGCAGTTTCGTGGGGGCGGCGCTGTTTAGCGGCTCGAAGTTTTACGGCATAGTAGGCAGCATAGACGGCAAAGAGGCTTTGGATTTCTTGTCTAAAGAGTTGAACGGCCGAAAATCCGTACAAATTCCCCTAACTAAGGGCGAAAACGAAAGCTACTACACCGAGTTTATGCAGGCGGTCTTAAAATGCCAAAAATTGCGCAACGCGCAAAAGTAGCACCACAACGGCGGCTTGTTGGGTTAATGTTAAAAAAATAGTCGGGGTATATAAAATTTATTTGCAAAACCTAAAAAAGGCGGCAAACTTTACCAAACATACACAATTATGAATATTAAAGACAAAAAAGACTGCGCCTACGATATATTGTCGCTCGGCGAAATTATGCTTAGGTTAGACCCAGGCGAAGGCAGAATAAGAACCGCACGCTCGTTCAATGTATGGGAGGGCGGCGGCGAATACAACGTTGCCAGAGGTCTTAAAAAGTGCTTCGGCCTTAGGGCGGGCGTGCTTACCGCTTTTGCCGAAAACGAAGTGGGCTATTTGCTTGAAGATTTTGTATGTCAAGGCGGTGTAGACACTTCTCTTATAAAGTGGGTGCCTTTCGACGGCATAGGCCGCACTGTAAGAAACGGCTTGAATTTTACCGAACGCGGCTACGGCGTTAGAGGCGCGGTTGGCTGCTCCGACAGGGGCTTGTCGGCGGCGTCGCAAATGAAGGTTGGCGATTTCGATTTCGACTATATTTTCGGCAAATTGGGCGTTCGCTGGCTGCATACCGGCGGTATTTTTGCTTCGCTAAGCGAAAATTCGTATAATTTGGTGCTCGAAGCCGTAAAAAAGGCAAAGGAATACGGCACAATAGTTTCGTACGACCTAAACTACAGGCCGTCGCTATGGAAAAGCATTGGCGGTTTGGAAAAGTGCAGGGCGGTAAACAAACAAATTGCCCAGTATGTAGATGTTATGATTGGCAATGAAGAAGACTTTACCGCCTGCTTGGGCTTTGAAGTTGAAGGCGTTACAAAGGAAATAGGCAACATTCAGGTTGAATCTTTCAAAAAAATGATTCAGACGGTTGTAAAGACCTACCCCAACTTTAAGGCGGTTGCCACAACGCTAAGAGACGTAAAAACCGCAACCATAAACGACTGGTCGGCAGTTTGCTGGAAAGACGGCAAGTTCTACGAATCAAAAAAATTCCCCGGCTTGGAGATTTTCGACAGAGTAGGCGGCGGCGATTCTTTTGCCAGCGGCTTTGTTTACGGGCTTATGGAATTGGGCGACCCCCAAAAGGCCGTAAACTTCGGCGCGGCGCACGGCGCTTTGGCAATGACAACCCCCGGCGACACCTCTATGGCGCGCCTAAAGGAAGTCGAAAAATTGGCGGGCGGCGGTTCTGCGCGTGTAGACCGCTAGTTTGTCGGTAAAATTTTTCATCAGTATATAGTATATAAGAGATAGTAAACTCTTGACCGTCCCTTTTCGTTTTTTGCGAAAAGGGGCGTTTTTTTTCAAATTTGTGGCGGCTTGCGCAAAATATTTTTTTTGCTTGCGGTAAAATGCCCGACAAATTTTTGCCGATTTTTGTAAAATTTTTATTTTGTAAAAAAATCCCGAAATTTTGCCCTACGGCCAAAAATATGAAAAATTTTCCCGCAAAAAATTTCCTTTGCCGCAGCTTAAAAAATCGAAAAAGTGAAAAATTTTTAAAAATCGTAAAAAAAATTTTCGCAAAACGGCAAAAAAATGGCTTTTTTTGTAAAAAAACTAAAAATTTTTTTGGGGGGAGCTAAATTTTTTTACAAAAAACCGCCAAATTTTTGCAAAAACCGAAAAATTTTTAAAAATCTTATAAAAAAATTAAAAATTTTTTAAAAAGTTGTTGACTTTAAACATTAAAAGGGCACTATTTAGCACTTTCTTCATTAAAGAAAAAGCATAAACAAACAATATTAACGCTAACGCAGGTATAAAGTGAATTGGCTTAAAAAGCCGAATTACCGCCTGCCTCTTAGAAAAAATGAGCTTAGTACTTATAGGTAAAAAATTGGGTATGACCCAAGTTTTCGACGGGGATAACGTTCTCGTTGCGGTGACTGTTGTTCAAGCAGGTCCCTGCCCCGTTACACAAGTAAAATCTGCTCAGAGCGACGGCTATAGCGCAGTTCAAATCGGTTTTGGCGCGCAAAAAGAATCTCGTATGTCGAAAGCCGAGCTCGGGCACCTAAAAAAAGCGGGCGCAGAACCCGTAACCGAATTGGTTGAATTCCGTTCTCCCGAAGGCGAATACAAAGTTGGCGACGTTCTTACCGCCTCGAAATTCGCAGCCGGTCAAAAGGTAGATATTATCGGTTTGACAAAAGGTAAGGGCTTCCAAGGCGCAATGAAACGCTACGGATTTGAAGGTCAGCCTGAAACCCACGGCCACATGATGCACCGCAGAACGGGTTCCGTTGGCTGCCGCCAAACTCCCGGCCACGTTTACAAGGGCAGAAAGATGCCCGGCCACATGGGCCAAGTTCGCAGAACAACCCAGAATCTTACGGTTGTTAAGGTATTGGAAGACAAAAACATTCTTCTCATCAAGGGAAGCGTTCCCGGTTCCAAGGGCGAAACCGTTTTTGTCCGCACGGCAAAAAAAGCAAAATAAGGAGTCTTTTTAAATGAAACTTAAGCTTTACAAATCAGACGCTAGCAGTTTTGTTGAAAAGGATTTCGACATTCCTGCATTTGAAGGAGACAAAGGTCTTTTCGCGTTAAAGGAAACAATAGTAGCCTATCAGGCCAACGCAAGACAGGGCAACGCTTCTACACTCGACTACGGTCATGTCGGTGGCACCTGCAAAAAACCTTTCAAGCAGAAGGGTACGGGTCGCGGTCGTCAGGGTACTACAAAAAGCCCCATTCATCGCGGCGGTGCTGTTGTGTTTGGTCCTAAGCCTTTCGACTGGTCTCTTAAAATCAACAAAAAAGTTAAGAAGCTTGCTTTGGCAAGGGCTTTGTTCGACAAAGTTTCCGAAGGCGGCCTTAACGTAATCGAAAAGTTCGACGATGCCGCGGCAAAAACAAAAGCCATGGTTTCGGTAATCGACAAAATCAGCCCCAAGGGCAAAGTTTTGATTATCGACGACACCTTCGCCGACAATGTAATCCTCTCCAGCCGCAACATCGCAAGAGTTTACCTCTGCGAATCCGACACAATCAGCGCGATGGAATTGGTTACATTCAACAGCATAATTGCAAGCGAAAATGCGTTAAACACCATTTTGGCTCGCGCAAACAACAAGTAAGGAGTAGCGAAAATGACAGTATCTCCCGAAAAAATTCTAAAGGCTTACAGACTTACCGAAAAGGCAAGCTTGCTTCAGTCTAACGAAAACAAATACACCTTCGAAGTAGCCAAAGACGCAACCGCAACCGAAATTGCGGCGGCCGTTGAAAAGTTTTACGGCGTTAAGGTAAAGAATGTGAACACGGTAAATGTAAAAGGCAAGGTAAAGCTCTCGCGCATAAAGAGGGGCAGTGTCGGCATAACTGGCCGCATGAAGAAAGCCATTGTTACATTGGCCAAAGGCGAAAGCATTCAATTAGCATAGGAAGGCGTTAAAGATGGCAATTATTAAAAGAAATCCCAAGACACCGGCTCAACGCTTTTTGGAATTGTCCAGACACGAAGTTGACGACAAGCGTCCCGAAGCTTCGCTTACCGAAAGAATCCAAAGCGCAAAAGGCAGAAACTGCTACGGCAGAATCACGTCTCGTCGCAGAGGCGGCGGCCACAAAAAGTTGTATCGTCGCATAGACTTTAAACGCGACATTCTCGACGTTCCCGCCAAGGTTGTTGCAATAGAATACGACCCCTACCGCACGGCTTACATCGCGTTGGTATCGTACGAAAACGGCGAAAAAAGATACATCTTGGCTCCCGAAGGTCTCAAGAAGGGCGACACAATCCTTTCTACAAACAAAAAGCAGTCGGAATTTCCCGTTGGCTTGGCAATGCCCCTTAAAGACTTGCCCGCAGCCACTGTAATCCACGCCGTAGAAATGTATCCCGGCTTGGGCGCAAAATTGGCCAAATCGGCCGGTTCTTCGGCTCAGTTGGTTGCAGTAGAAGGCGAAGTTGCAACAATTAAAATGCCCAGCGGCGAAATCCGTAAGGTATCGGCAAACTGCCGCGCAGTTGTCGGTGTTGTAGGCAATTCCGAGCACGCAAACCAAAGCTTGGGCAAAGCGGGCCGCCGTCGTTGGTTGGGTCGCAGGCCGAGAGTAAGAGGTGTTGCAATGAACCCTGTAGACCACCCGATGGGCGGTGGTGAAGGTAAAACTTCCGGTGGCGGCCACCCCGTATCTCCTTGGGGTCAGCTTTCGAAAGGTTATCCGACCCGCAGAAAGGCGAAGCCCTCGAATTCTTCTATTATTATCAGACGCAACGGTAAAAAATTTAAAAGGAACTAATTAGATGGCACGCTCAATTAAAAAAGGACCATACGTTGATCCCAAGTTGCAGAAAAAGGTGGACGAAGCGCATAAAACAAATTCGCACAAGCCCATTCAAACTTGGTCTCGCCGCTCTTTGGTAACGCCCGACTTTGTCGGTCTTAACTTCAATGTTCATAACGGCCGCAAATTCTTGCCCGTATATGTAACCGAAAACATGGTTGGCCACAGGCTTGGCGAATTCGCTCCCACGCGTTTCTTCAAAGGCCACCAGCCCCACACAAAGAAGGCTGTTCAATAATTAAAGGGCTTTAGTATATGGCAAAATTCGCAAAACATATTATAGCGGCGGCGGCACTTATGTGTCTTGGCCAGGTATGTTTTGCGGCTATGCCGGCTTGGGCTTCAAAGGCAGTATCGCGCAGGGCAAACGTTGTTAAAACCGATTCCGAAAACGCTTTGGTTTTGCTCGACAAAGGTTCGTCTTCGAACTACCGCATAGGTGCCTTTTGCGATGTAAAGAAAAACGGCAAAGTTTTATTGACCGCGGTGGTTGTGGAATCTGCAAAGAATTCGAGCGTAGCCCTTCTTTTGGGCGACTACAACATTGCGGGCAACGAAACCTTTGAGCTCAGACTAATAAATAAATAATTTAAGAAAGTAGAAAGATGGAAGTTCAATCTTTAACAAAATTTGCGCGTATGTCCGACAAGAAAGTCCGCGACATTACACGCCGTATAAAAGGTATGAATGCGGGTCAAGCACTCGAGGTTTTAAACCTCATTCCCAGAAAGAGTGCCCGCTTGGTTGCCAAGACATTGGCAAGTGCTATAGCTAACGCCGAAAACAACAACGGTTTGTCTTCGGCCAACCTTAAAATCAAATTGGCGTCGGTAGACGGCGGCGTGGCGTTCAAGCGTTTTCGTCCCGTAGCGAGAGGCAGTGCGCATCCCTACAAGAAGCGCACAAGCAATATCCGCATAGTTTTGAGCGACGAGAAATAATTTATCGGAGAAAAAAATATGGGACAAAAAGTAAATCCAAGAGGTTTTCGCCTTGCAGTACGCCGCGACTGGGATTCGCGCTGGTATGCCAACAAGGGCGACTATGCTAAATTCTTAGCCGAAGACTATAAAATCCGCGAATTTTTGCGCGAATATCCCGAATTGAAGTCGGCGTCGGTTTCGAGAGTGTTCATCGAACGTGCGGGTGCACGCGTACGCGTTAAGATATTTACGGCGCGCCCCGGTGTTGTAATCGGTCAAAAAGGCGCATCGCTCGACCAGTTGAAGGCAAAGCTTTCGAAGTTCCTCGGCAAAGACATAATGCTCGACATACAGGAAATAAAGAAACCCGATTTGGTTGCGTTCCTCGTAGCGGAAAGCATTGCTTTGCAGCTCGAACGCCGCGTATCTTTCCGCAGAGCCATCAAGAAGGCCATACAGACCTCGTTGGCGATGGGTGCCGAAGGCATTAAAGTTCAACTTTCCGGCCGTCTTGGCGGCGCAGAAATTGCGCGTACCGAATGGCAGAGAAAGGGTAAAATTCCCCTTCAGACTCTCCGCGAAAACATAGACTACGGCTTCACCGAAGCCCACACCCTCTACGGCAAAATCGGCGTAAAAGTTTGGTTGTGCCTTAAATCCGAGGACGTACTATAATTCTATAAGACAGGAGTTTTAAGATGGCAAATCTACTTCCAGCAAAAACCAAGTACCGCAAGGTACAAAAGGGTCGTATCCGCGGCTTGGCCAAGGGCGGCGACTATATTTCTTTCGGCGACTTCGCGTTGCAGTCTTTGGAACGCGGCAAATGCTCGGCCCAGCAGTTAGAAGCTGCCCGTGTCGCCATTAACAGGCACTTAAAGCGTAAAGGCAAAATGTGGATGAGAGTATTCCCGCAAAAGTCCGTTACAAAGAAACCCGCCGAAACCCGTATGGGTAAAGGTAAGGGCGCGGTAGAATACTGGTGCGCGGTTGTAAAGCCCGGCACAATTCTCTTCGAAATAGCCGGTGTTTCTCCGACGCTTGCACGCGAAGCCATGCGCTTGGCCGATGCCAAGGTTCCTCTAAGGTGCCGTTTCGTAGTACGCGAAGGCGTAGAAATCATATAATCAGAAAGGGCAATCTACTAGAATGAAAGCTAAAGAGATTAGAGAACTTTCCGTAGCGGAAATGGACAAAAAATTGCGCGAATCGCGCGAAGAGTTGTTGCATTTGAATATGCGCAAGAGCGCCGGTCAGGTGGAAAACACCGCCAAGATTAGGTCGCTTCGCAAGTTCATTGCGCGTCTCGAAACAATAAAGGCGCAAAAGGCCTAACTATTAGTGGAGAAAAACAATGGCTGAAGAAATTTCCAGAAAACAAAGAAAAAGCCTCGTTGGCGAAGTAACTTCGCGCTCGGGCGACAAGAGCATAAAGGTAACGTATTTCTACAAGGTTCCGCACCCGCTGTACCGCAAGGAAATCCGCCGCAAGACGGTTGTACACGCGCACGACGAAAAGAACGAATGTTCTTTGGGCGACGTAGTTGAAATCGTCGAAACACGCCCCTTGAGCAAACTCAAGAGATTCCGCGTTGTTCGCATAGTAACAAAGGCGCCAATTTTGGCATAGGAGATATTGTAAAATGATACAAATGCAGACAAAACTCGTTGTTGCCGACAACACGGGTGCCAAAGAGGTTGCGATGATCCGCAGGCTCGGCCAACCCCGCCGCTCGGCAAAGATAGGCGATATCATTGTTGTTGCCGTTAAGACATCGACTCCCGACGCCGCCGTTAAGAAGGGTACGGTTGCAAAGGCCGTTATCGTTCGCACAAAGGCTCCCATTCGCAGGGCCGACGGTTCCTATCTTCGTTTCGACACGAACGCTTGCGTTATCATAGACGCACAAAACAATCCCAAAGGCACGCGTATTTTCGGGCCCGTTGCCCGCGAATTGCGCGGTAAAAATTTCTCTAAAATTATAAGTCTGGCACCGGAGGTTCTGTAAGATTATGAAGAACACAATTAAAAAAGGCGTAGAAGTTGTCGTATTATCCGGCTCGGACAAGGGCAAAAGGGGCAAAATATTGCTCGTTGAACCCAAGAAGAGCAGAGTTATTGTGGAAGGCGTAAATATGCGCAAGCACCACGAACGCAAGTCGGAAAAGAATCCCGACGGCGCAATCGTGGAACGCGAATCTTCCATTCACATTTCGAATGTAATGTCGGCTGAACGTTACGACTCCAAAAAGAAGTCGAAGTAATCGCGGCAGCGGCTGAACTACAAAAAGAAGATGAACACACCAGTATTAAAAAACATATATAAGGATAAGGTCGTTCCCGAACTTAAAAAAGTTTTGGGAGTGGAAAATCCCCATCAGGTACCGGCTGTAGAAAAAATCATTCTTAGCTCCTCTATAAAGAGCGACGCTTCTAAAGAATGGGTTTCGGAAGTCGAAAAAGAAATAGCCAAGATTTCGGGTCAAAAACCCGTAGTTACAAAAGCAAAGAAGAGCATTGCTAACTTCAAGCTCCGCAAGGGCCAGCCCACGGGTGTAAAAGTTACGCTTCGCGGCGCGATAATGTGGGAATTTCTCTACAAATTTATCGCCATCGTGCTCCCCTCTATCCGCGACTTCAGAGGCGTTCCCTCGAAGTTTGACGGCAACGGAAACTACAATTTCGGTATTGCCGACCACACTATATTCCCCGAAGTTACCGTAGACCCCAACCGCAAAAACGTCGGTTTGGACATCACAATAGTAACGACGGCCAAAACAGACAACGACGGCAGACAGTTGCTTACCCTCTTGGGTATGCCCTTCCGCAAGTCCACAAAAGTTGCTCAGGCAAAATAAGGCAAAGATATGGCTAAAAAATCATCTATACAACGCAATTTAAAACGCGAAAGACTGGTGGCAAAATACGCCGCCAAGCGCGCCGAACTTAAAAAGATTATCGCCAATCCCGAATCGAGCGACGAAGAATACTTCAAAGCTACCAAGGCTATGGCGAAATTGCCCCGCAACTCTTCGAAAATCCGTCTGCGCAACCGCTGCTCGGTTTCGGGTCGCGCAAGAGGCTTTATCCGCAAGTTCGGGTTGTCCCGTATATGCTTCCGCGAGTTGGCTCTCGACGGCAAGATACCCGGCGTAACAAAGGCATCGTGGTAACACAGAAAGGTTTTTAAAATGTCATCACACGACACAATAGGAGATTTTATAACGGTAGTGCGCAACGCCGCCCGCGCGAGCAAGGAATCGTGCAGCGTTTCGTGGACAAAGCTCCGCGAAAGCATGACCAAGATTCTTGCCGACGAAGGCTACATTCAATCGTTTTCGGTTGAAGGCGAAGGCGCAAAGAAAAATATCGTCATCGAAATGCGCTATGTAGACGGCGTATGCTCTCTTACGGGCATAGACAGGGTAAGCAAACCCGGCAAACGTCTATACTGCGATTCTTTGTCGATACCCAGAGTTCTCGGCGGTATGGGAATAACAATTCTCACAACCTCGAAGGGCGTAATGAAAGATGCCGACTGCCGCAAGGAAAAGGTTGGCGGAGAAATAATCTGCAAAGTTTGGTAAGGAGTTTAATATACAATGAGTAGAATAGGCAAGCTCCCAGTAGTAATCCCCAGCGGGGTAAAACTTTCTTTAGACGGCTACACGGTTCACGTTGAAGGCCCCAAAGGCAAATTGTCGCAAACATTCGACAATTCCGTAAAAATGACGCTCGAAGGCGAACATTTTTCAGTACAGCCCGCCTCCAACTCGCGCTATTCGGGCGCAATGCACGGCACGGTTCGCAGCATTGTAAACTCGATGGTTAAGGGCGTAACCGAAGGTTTTAAAGTTGTTCTCGAAATACAGGGCGTAGGTTTCAAGGCCGAAGTTAAGGGCAAGCAGCTCGTTTTGGCTTTGGGTTATGCGCACCCCTGCATTCTCGACATTCCCGAAGGCATAAAGATAACCGTTGGCGAAACGCAAGACCGCAATCCTTTGGTTACGGTTGAAGGCGCAAGCAAGCAAATGGTAGGCCAAGTTGCCATCAACATAAAGAGGTTCTACCCGGTAGAACCGTACAAGGCAAAGGGTGTCAGAATCGTCGGCGAACATATTCGCAGAAAGGAAGGCAAGAAGACTGCATAAGTTTCTTGAAGGAGTTATCGTATGAACAAAATTGAAAAGAAAAATATTTTGGCTCAGAAGCGCCACTGGCGCGTTCGCAGCAACATTGCTGGTACTGCCGAAAAACCCCGTTTGTCGGTGAAATTCTCCAACAAGCACATCACGGCCCAGTGCATAGACGACACCGAAGGCAAAACTTTGGTATCGTTGTGCTCTATGTCTAAAGAGCTTAACGGCGAAAAGATATTGGCCAACATGGCGGGCAGCGTTGCTTTGGCAAAAAAATTGGGCGAAAAGATGAAGGCAGCCAACATTTCGACGGTTGTTTTCGACAGAGGCTCGAGACAATATCACGGTTGCGTAAAGGCTTTTGCCGATACCCTCCGCGAAGCTGGCATAAACTTCTAACAATAAAAAGATGAGCAAAGAATTTAAAAAACAGGCAGCGGCCGAAGTTTCGGCTCCCGAATTCATCGAAAAGGTTGTGCATATCAACCGTTGCGCCAAGGTTGTAAAGGGTGGACGTCGTTTCTCCTTTGCGGCATTGGTTATTGTTGGCGACGGTAAAGGTAAGGCCGGTCTCGGCTACGGAAAAGCCAAGGAAGTTCCCGACGCAATCCGCAAGGCAACCGACAGAGCCAAGAAGAGCTTTAAGGTTTACTCCATCGTTAACGAAACCATACCCCACGAAGTTATGGGCGAAAGCGACGGCGGCGTAGTTCTTCTTAAACCCGCCATTCAAGGTACGGGTGTTATCGCAGGCGGCGGCGTAAGAGCCGTTCTCGAAGCGGTAGGTATCAAGAATATCCTCAGCAAGTCTTTGGGTTCCAACAACGACGGCGCTATGGTAAACGCAACATTGAATGCGCTTTCCAAGCTTCGCACGGTAGAAGCCATCGGCAAATTGAGGGGCAAAGAATAAGCCTTTATAAACGAAGGAATTTTACAAAATGAAATTACACAATCTTTCAAATCCCAAAGGTGCAAAACATTCTTCAAGGCGCTTGGGTTGCGGCGTAGGCAGCGGCCACGGCAAAACTTCGGGCAGGGGTCATAAGGGCGCAAAAGCGCGTTCGGGCGGCCACGTTCGTCCGGGTTTTGAAGGCGGTCAGATGCCTTTGTACAGAAAACTTCCCCACAGAGGTTTCAACAACTATAACTTCACGGTAGACTATGCGATTGTAAAGCTCGACGACCTCGAAAAGCTTGAAGTTGCCGACGTAAACCGCGACGAATTGGTTAAAGCCGGTTTTGTTCGCGCAAACGCCTGCCTGGTTAAAGTTTTGGGCAACGGAAAACTTACAAAGAAATTAAACGTAACAGCCGACAAATTCTCGGCGTCCGCCAAAGCCGCTATCGAAGCTGCGGGCGGCAAGGCCATTTTGACCTCCGAAAATAAATAAGGCTTGCCATGTTAAGCGCATTCACAAATTGCTTCAAAATACAAGAGTTGCGCCAGCGTTTGTTGCTGATGCTAGGTCTTGTATTTGTCGCCAGGGTTGGGGCTTCTATACCCCTGCCCGGAATCGACATGAGCCCTCTTATTAGGTTCTATGCCGAAAGCGGCGGCAATTCGGGCGACGGGCTTATAGGCTTGTACAATATGTTTACGGGCGGTGCAATGCTTAACGGAGCATTGTTCGCCTTGGGCATTATGCCCTACATTTCGGCCTCGATTATTCTTCAGCTGATGGGTGCGGTAATGCCCAGCATTGCCCGCTTAATGCAGGAGGGCGAAATAGGCAGGCAGAAAATTACCCAATATACCCGTTATTTGACCTTGTTGATAGCGTTCATACAGGGCATAATGATGCTTTACGCCATTGCGTATACGCCCGAAACCCTCTTTAGGGGCTTCGACAAAAACGTATACGGCTCTTTGGTTGTTGCCGGCAGCACACCGCTGTTTATGGCAATGGGCATAGTGTTCTTGGTAACGGGTTCGGCAATATTGATGTGGCTGGGCGAACAGATAACCCAAAGAGGCATAGGCAACGGTATTTCCATTTTGATTACCGTGGGCATTGTTGCCGACTTGCCGGGCGCTGTTTCGCAGATGTACACATTGGTTGTCGACAGACCCATAGGCGCCGACGGCGCGGCGTTTGGCTACCACAAGGCTATAGCTTTGTTTGCCATATTGCTGTTGGTAACCGCGGCCATTATTGCAATGATACAGGGTGTAAGAAAAATTCCCGTACAGTATGCAAAGAGGGTTGTTGGCAACAAGGTTATGGGCGGTCAAAGCTCGTATTTGCCCCTAAAGGTAAACTATGCCGGCGTTATGCCGATAATCTTTGCAAGCGCAATATTGCTTTTGCCCCAACAAATTTTCGGATATTTCGGATTAACTACGCACAACATTTGCTTTGGCGTATTGATATTCCTTTTCTCGTATTTCTGGGTTTCGATAATGTTTAAACCTTTGCAGATTGCCGACGACTTAAAGCGTTATGGCGGGTATATTCCTGGCGTGCGCCCCGGCGAACCCACGGCAAAGTTCTTGGACTTTATCATGACGCGTTTGACTTTGGTAGGTGCAATATTCCTGACTGCAATCGCGGTATTCCCGAATATTTTGACCGACGCATGGGGCGTTCCCCAAAATGTTTCGCGTTTCTTTGGCGGCACCGGCGCGCTAATCGCCGTTGGCGTTGCTTTGGATACGATGCGTCAAATCGAGACTTACCTGCTTCAACGCCACTACGACGGCTTCCTCCAAAAGGGTCGCATTAAGGGTAAAAGCGTTGGCGAAAGGCGTCAGCTACTCGATTCGAAACAACTTAAAAACCTGTGGGCGTTGTGGACTCCGCTAATCATCATTACGGTTGTCGGCATTGCGGCATGGGTAATCAGGAAGTGGGGTTTGCTCTAATTCGTTAGGGCAACCTCGGCTTTGTTCTTTCACATAAACAATAACAACATAATATAGACGGCGCGTAAGTATGATTCCAATAAAATCTGAACGTGATTTAAGAATCATGCGTAAAGCATGCGTGATTGCCGCAAACGTACTCGAAAAGCTCTGCCGAGTAGTGCGTGAGGGCATATCCACCTGGGAAATCGATCAGGCGGCCAAAGAATTTATGGCAGAATATTCTGCGAGAAGTGCTTGCTACAAGTACAAATCGGGCAGCCTACGTTTTCCCTCTTATATATGTACGTCCGTAAACGACGAAGTGATACACGGCATAGGTTCTCCCTCGCGGATACTCAAGTCGGGCGATATCGTCAGTATGGACGTAAGCGTGGTCTATCAGGGGTTTGTTGGCGACAACACCCGCACGGTTGCGGTAGGCAATGTTAAGCCCGAAGTTCTCGATTTGGTAAAGACCTCGCAGGAGGCTTTGATGGAGGGAATAGCGGCGGCGCTGCCCGGAAACCGCGTGGGCGACATATCGGCCGCAATACAAAGGCGTGTTGAAATTGCAGGCTACGGCATTGTAGAGGAATTTACAGGCCACGGCGTAGGCAAAAAGATGCACGAAGAACCCGCCATTCCCAACTACGGCAAGGCCGGAACCGGCCCCGTATTGAAAAGCGGTATGTGTTTGGCCATAGAGCCTATGATAACCCTTGGTTCACCCGAAATTTTCGAGCTTGAAGACGGTTGGACAATTAAAACTGTAGACGGAAAGGCCAGCAGCCACTCCGAACACACGATTTTGGTTACCGACTCGGGCCCTGAAATTCTTACTATTGCAGATATTTAAGGCAAAAAGCCGCTAATTTTTGCGATATTTTAAAAAAAGTCTTTTCAAAACGAAAAAAATCAGCAAACTAGAACCTTTTAACACTAGAAAATAATATGCCAAGATTACTCGGTGTAGACATACCAAACAATAAGTGCACGGAATTTGCACTCAGATACATATACGGCATCGGTCCGACCAGAGCAAAGATTATTTGCGAAGAAGCGGGTATCGATCCGAAAACGCGCGCACAGGAATTGTCCGAAGAGCAGCTTAACAGAGTTGTTCAGGTGATTACTGAAAAGCAATTTAAAGTTGAAGGCGATTTGCGCCGCGAAATTGGCGCCAACCTTAAGAGGTTGACTGCAATTAAAAGCTACAGAGGCTTGCGTCATGCAAAGGGTCTTCCCGTAAGAGGCCAGCGCACAAGCACAAATGCCCGTACCCGCAAGGGCGCCCGCAAAACGGTGGGTGTAGTTACCAAGAAATAACCGCAGGTAAAATACAATGAGCGAAGATAAAGAACAAAAAACAAACGCAGCTCCCGAACAGGTGGCAGAACAAGTAGCAGCACCCGCCGCTCCCGAAAATGCACAACCTTCGGCCAAGGACATTCTTGCCGACGAAATCGGCGAAATCAAGGTTCGCAAGGCCAAGGGCAGCAAGAACGTTGTATCCGGCGTATGCCACATTAACGCTACTTTCAACAACACGAAAGTTACATTTACAGACCAACAGGGCAATGTAATCAGCTGGTCGAGCGCAGGCAAAATGAACTTTAGAGGTTCGAGGAAAAGCACGGCTTATGCCGCCCAGATGGTTACGCAAGACGCCGGCAAGGTTGCAATGAGCCACGGCATGAAGGAAGTTGCCATCAAGGTTCGCGGCCCCGGTATGGGCAGAGACGCTGCAATACGCTCTCTTCAAACACTCGGCTTTGTTGTTACAAGCATAGTAGACGCCACCCCCGTTCCCCACAACGGCTGCCGTCCGCGCAAAGCAAGAAGAGTATAACACTAACTTTTTAAAGACAAGAGGTATTTTAATATGGCTCGTTATACAGGACCGACAAGCAGAATTAACCGCCGCTTTGGACAACCCATTTTCCAGAGCAAGAAGGCTAACGAAAAGAAACCCTATCTTCCCGGCATACACGGCAAAACACTTCGCCGCAAAGTAACCGACTATTCGCAGGGTTTGAACGAAAAACAGAAGTTGCGCTATATGTACGGTTTGACGGAAAAACAGTTCCGCCTTACTTTCGAACGCGCAAAGAAACAGCACGGCGTAACAGGCGAAGTATTTATGCAACTTCTCGAATGCCGTCTCGACAACATCGTATATCTTTTGGGATATGCCCGCACACGCAAGGCATCGCGCCAGATGGTAACACACGGCCACGTTTTGGTAAACGGCAAGAAAACCGATATTCCCAGCTTTGCATGCAAGCCCGGCGACACCATTGAAGTTTCCGAAAAGAGCAACTCGCGCCAGATGGCACAAAGGGGTCTCGACGACACTGCTTTGCGCACACCTCCGGCATGGCTCGAAAGGGTTGAGGGAGCATTCAAAGGCACGATAAGCAGACTGCCTATCCGCGACGAAATGGACAAGTCCATCAACGAACAGCTAATCGTTGAATTTTACTCCCGTTAATAACTAAAAAGAAGGATTCCAAAATGGCCAAAAGACTCGGAAAATTTGAACTTCCAAATCGTCTTGTAAAAGACGAAGCTTCGGCGACGCCGACTTACGCAAAGTATGTGGCTGACCCATTTGAAACGGGTTTTGGGCACACGATAGGCAATTCTCTTCGCAGGGTACTACTAAGCTCGATTGAAGGCGCGGCTATTAGCTCGATAAAAATCGAGGGTGTAGACCACGAGTTTCAGAGCATAGACGGCGTTGTAGAAGACGTTACCGACATTGTGCTGAATTTGAAAAAGATTAAGATTAAGAGCACTGGGCGCGAAGCGAAGCGTCTTTTAATCGACGTCGAAAAGGAAGGGCCCGTTACGGCCGCCGACATTCAGCTTGATTCGGACATAACGATAATCAACCCCGAACAGGTTATTTGCACGCTCGACACGAAAAAAAGATTTCAGGCCGAGGTGGAAATTTCGACAGGCAGAGGTTGGAAACCCGCCGACGAAAACAAGTACGAAGACCAGCCCATCGGTGTAATAGCCGTAGATTCTCTTTTTAGTCCCATAGATTTGGTAAGATATACAGTTTCGTCGACACGTGTTGGCCACATGACCGACTTCGACAAGCTTACCCTTGAAATTTGGACAGACGGAAGAATCACTCCCGACGAAGCTTTGAAAGAAGCGGCGGTAATTTTGAAATTGCACATCGACGTATTCGACAAGGTAAACGACGAATCCATCGAATTCGAAGCGAAGGGCAAGGAAGTAAGCGAAGAACAAAACAGGCTTCGCAAGCTTTTGAACATGAGCGTAAACGAAATAGAACTTTCGGTTCGCGCTGCAAACTGCTTGAACAACGCCAACATCACCACAGTGGGCGAATTGGCGATGAAGAGCGAGCAGGAAATGTTGAAATACCGCAATTTCGGCAAGAAATCTCTCAACGAAATAAAGGCAAAGCTCGAGCAAATAGGTCTTTCTTTGGGTATGAAGATAGACGAACGTTTAATCGACCAGCCGTAATTAAAATAGAATTGGATTTAGACAATGCGTCACAACACACACAGATATCAACTTGGCGTAACTAAAGAGCACAGAGCCTCGATAATGGCTTCGCTTTCGGCGGCTCTTTTCCGCCACGACAGAATTGAAACAACACTAACTTATGCGAAAGCGCTTCGTCCCTTTGCCGAAAAAGTTATCACTTTGGCAAAGAAGGCCTCGTTGGCCGAAGACAAAGCCGTAAAGCTTCATTACTACCGCTTGGCTCTTGCCCAGGTAAGAGACGAAAGCGCTGTAAAGATGCTTTTCTCGGAAAAGGTGGCCAAGTTTGCCGAACGCAAGGGCGGCTACACCCGCATCTACAAGTTGGTTGAAAGGGTAGGCGATGCTTCGCCCATGGCTTTGATAGAGCTTATCGAGGCCGACGACAAGGGCTATTCGAAAGAGGCAAAAAAGCCCGCTGCCAAGAAAACCGCCAAGAAGGC
Source organism: uncultured Opitutales bacterium (assembly GCA_934660865.1). Taxonomy (GTDB): domain Bacteria; phylum Verrucomicrobiota; class Verrucomicrobiia; order Opitutales; family Intestinicryptomonadaceae; genus CAKUIA01. The sequence continues at coordinate 6,499 of CAKUIA010000005.1, read as the reverse complement.
TGCAACAAAGAAAACCGCAGCTAAAAAGACGGCCAAGAAGGCGGAGGAAAAACCCGCCGAAGAAAAAGCCGAAGAAGTTAAGGCATAGCCAAAACTTTTCTAAAAAGGCTTAATTCTTTTTGAATTAAGCCTTTTTGTATTTTTAAACAAGCGCAATCGGGCAATGGCAATTTCTTTGGCAGCGTATATCGCGGCGGTTATACTGGTAGTTCTTATAGCCGTTTGCGTTATTTCGTGGCACCGCGAGCGCAAAGAGCTTGCAAATTACGAAAAGCTTACGCATATTGTGATTTTCCATTGCCGCAAGTGCAACGCCGTTTATGCGGCCTATCCCAAAAACGGCAAGGCGCCTTGTCCAACTTGCAACCACATAAATTCAAGCCTAAAGTTTTAACTAAAATTTATATGAATCAAAAAATAGCCGTACTGGATTTCGGTTCCCAATATACGCAGGTTATAGCCCGCAGGATAAGGGAATGCAACGTGTTTTCCGAAATTATGCCCTTTGGCACAAAGGCAAGCGAACTTAAAAAACAGGGGGTAGTCGGCATTATATTGTCGGGCGGGCCCGCAAGCGTTTTGGCAAAGGGTTCGCCGCGTCCCGACGCGGGCATATTCAAACTTGGCGTTCCCGTTATGGGCATTTGCTACGGGCTTCAGCTTATGGGCAAAATGCTGGGCGGCAAGGTGGTTTCCAGCGCGCAGCGCGAATACGGGCACGGCCAGCTTTCGTTTAAGGCGCAGGGCGAGCTTTTAAAGGGCATTAAGTCGCCCATGAAGGTTTGGAACTCGCACGGCGACAGAATAGTCAAGCTGCCCGAAGGTTTTAAATCGATAGGCATTACCGAAAACTCCGAATTTGCCCTTATCGAAGACGGCAAGCGCAAGTTTTACGGAATGCAATTCCACCCCGAAGTTGCGCATACGCCAAAGGGTATGGAAATAATAAAGAACTTTTTGTTCAACATCTGCAAATGCAAGGGCGATTGGACAATGTCGAACTATATCGACAAGGCCGTTGCCGATATCCGCGAAAAGGTTGGCGACAAAAAGGTTATTTTGGGGCTTAGCGGCGGTGTAGACTCGTCGGTGGCGGCAGCCCTCATACACAAGGCCATAGGCAAGCAGCTTACATGCGTGTTTGTAGACAACGGGCTTTTGCGTAAAAACGAGCGCAAGGCGGTTGAAGACCTCTTCAAGAACAATTTTAAGATGAAAATGGTTACCGCCAAAGCCGAAAGCGTTTTCCTTAAAAAGCTAAAGGGTGTAAAAGACCCCGAACGCAAGCGCAAGATTATCGGCAAAACTTTCATAACCATTTTCGACAGGGAAGTTAAAAAGCTTGGCAATGTAGACTTTTTAGCGCAGGGCACTTTGTACCCCGATGTTATAGAAAGCGTGCCGATTGCGGGCAACCCCGCGGCTTTGATAAAAAGCCACCACAACGTTGGCGGCTTGCCCAAGAAGATGAAGCTTAAGCTGCTGGAGCCTTTGCGCGAATTGTTTAAAGACGAAGTTCGCGCCCTGGGCAAAGAGCTTGGTTTGTCTAAAGAAGTTTTGTGGCGCCACCCGTTCCCCGGCCCCGGCTTGGGTGTTAGAGTTGTAGGCGATATTACCAAAAAACGCCTGGACATTTTGCGCGAGGCCGACGCAATCCTTATAGAAGAAATGAAGGCTTCGGGGCTATACTACAGCGTATGGCAGGCCTTTTGCGTGTTCTTGCCCGTAAAAACAGTGGGCGTTATGGGCGACGAACGCACCTACGACAACGTTATTGCCCTTAGAATTGTAGAGTCGGTAGACGCAATGACGGCCGACTGGGCGCATATCCCCTACGAGGTTCTTGCAAAAACCTCAAGCCGAATAATAAACGAGGTTAAGGGTGTAAACAGAGTGGTTTTGGATATTTCGTCTAAACCGCCGTCTACAATAGAATGGGAATAAGATTTTTTACAAAACTCCGCAATTTTTTGCGGAGTTTTTTTGTAAATTGCGGAATTTTAAAAAATAGTGTTGACTAGTTAAGTTCCGTTAAGTTAAGCTATCGGTGCAACACAAAAATAACGGGAATATATTATATGAATTCAACAAAAGCATTTTTGGCAAGTTTGTTTATAGGCGCGGCCTCTATGGCATTTGGCACCGATTACTACTTTATGTTCGGCCTTACAACTTCGGCGTGGGACAGCCTGCCCGCTTCGGATAAAGTGGGCGAAAGGGCTTCGGGCAACAACAGCAATTTTGCGGCAGACCCAAACAACTGGTATACTACAAGCGATGTTGCAACTGCAGTTAGGGCAAGCAAGGCTCCCAGAACAGACTCTACCGCAAACGTATTTTTTAACGACTACTACACAAGCGAAACCGTTTGGCAGGAAAAGGCGGGCAACAACAACTACGACTTTTTGCAGCTAGAGCAAATGGAAGAGGGCCGCGGCGTCAGAAAAATGGTAAATTCCCTGCACAACGGCGGCAACTCGTTTTCGGTTGCAAACCTAACTCAGAATTTTACCGACGCAATGTTTTCGAGCGCAACCTTTACGCTTAATACGGCAGACAATAAGTCGGAGGATATTTCGAGAAACAACTTTATAGTAAGCGACACATTAACCCTTAACGGCACAAAAAATCTCGAAATTATAGGGGTGGCCGACGCGGTTACAAACGGCTCGCTTAAATACGGCTCGAGGGCTTTGGTAGACATAGGCCAGGTTATTGTAAACGCAAACGCTTTCCGCATTCACAGCTACATACAGGAAATAAGGCTTGGCGTAACCAAAAACGAAGACGGCACATATTCGGTAACCAATGGCAAAAAGTCGCAAAACAAAAGCACTTTAACTTTGGGCAGTGCAAACTATAACTCGGCTTCGTACGATATGCCCAATGTTTACATTGGCGACATTGTAAACGAATTGGGCGCTACGGTAAACCTAAACGGCTACAACCAGCATTTGGTTGGCGCTTTCGAAAACAACGGCACAACCATTGTCGCAAAAGATGCAAACTTTATTTTAACAAAAACCGGCAGCTTTATAAACAACGGTACTCTTAAGTTTGCCGGCGGCGACAACCACAGTCAGTTCGGCTCGCTTACCAACAACGGCACATTTTCCTTCGGGGCAACTTCTACAACATTCAATTATACGGTAGAAGAAGGCGCCGTTTTCGAAAGCAAGGGCTTGCTTTCGATTGGGGCGGGCAACTTTACCGTTAAGGGCACTGCCATTGTAGACGAAACCATTACCGACGGCAAAGCCACAACATCAAGTTCGTTTGCTTCGAGCGGCGGCACGGTAGACGTATACGGCACGCTTGCATTGAAAAGCGGCGGCAAGGAAAAGTCGGTTCAAGACAGGGGCACAACGGCCACCGATCAGGACAAAGACTTTAACACAATAAAATTTGCAAACAATTCCACGCTGAACGTTAAAAACGGCGGCAACCTTAATGTAAGCGGCGGCGTAACATTCGAAAAAACCGCGGTTAATATCGACGAGGGCGCAAACTTTACCGTAGGCGTCGAAACCGTAGACGGCATAAAGAGCGCGGGCACTGTTTTGTTCGGCGCAAATTCCTCCCTTACAATGCGCGGCACAATGACGCAGGCTAGCGGTTCTACCGTGCGTTTTAACGCGGGCAACCACACAATTTACGGCACTTTCAACCAAAACGCCATAGACCACTTTAACGGCGGCACGGTTGTTTTGGAAAGCGGCGCAACCTGGAATCAAAAAGCGCAAATTTCAATCAACACCGGTTCGCTTACCTTAAATAAAGGTTCAACTTTTAATTCAAACAGCTATTTAACCGTAGGCGCTGCGGGCGCGTTGAATGTAAGCAATTCCACAACCGCTACGGGCACAATAAAGCTTTCTACGGGCGGTGTGCTGAATGTAAACGAAGGCGGCGCGCTTGTTATAAAGGGCAATTTGCAAGACGAGCTTAATGCAGGGGCTACAAAAGAGCTTAATGTGAACGTTGCAGGTCGCCTGCAAATAGACGGCGCTATGACGTTCAACAAATCTACGGCCCAATCTTTTGCAAGCAAAGTTAATATAGACAAAGGCACATTCGCCTTGAAGGGTTCGGCAACTTTTGGCGGGTATTCGGTTGTAAACTTTACAAGCGGCAAGTTTGAATTCGACTTGTCTTCGGGCGCAAGTTTGCTTTTCACCGACAGCGCAAGCTTGGTAGGCGACATCTTGGCAAGCGATTTTTCCTTTACAAACTACGAAGACGGCGAAACCTACGACTTGATTTTCTTCGACGATTCTTCGAAGTATAACGCTTCGCTGGAGGCCTTAAAGGGCACTTCTATAGACTACAACGGCTGGAAGCTGACATTTGGCGGCGACGAAAACAACTTTACGGCAACATTCGAAGTTCCCGAACCTTCTACATGGGCGGCAATATTCGGCGCTTTGGCTTTGGCCTTTGCAATATACCGCAGGAGAAAGTAATTTTGTAAATAAGAATGTGAAAATAGGAACGGGCCGTTTTGTGCGGCTCGTTTTTTTTGTGTCTGTGCGCTTGGGCAATAATAAACGCCGCGCTTTTTATGTGAAAGGCATTTTGCGCGGAGCTTTTATGCAAAACGCGGCGCTTTATGCTGCCTGCAATAAAAAGAGAGCCGCCTGCAATTTTCGTTGCAGGCGGCTTGTTTATACACCAACACAAATATGTGCCTAAAGATAGATTATGTAAATTGATTTTTAGTCGCTATAAAGCCATGTAGACAGGTAGCGCGTGCCCGTGTCGGGAACAATGGCCACAATCTTTTTGCCCGCGTTTTCGGGCTGTTTTGCCAATTCCAGCGCGGCAAAAACCGCAGCTCCCGCCGAAATGCCCGAGTGTATGCCCTCTTCCTTTGCAAGCCTGCGGGCTGTGTCGCCTGCGTCGGCGTCTTTTACCCTAATTACGCCGTCTATAACCGAGCTGTCGTAAATTTTTGGTACAAAGCCGGCCCCTATGCCCTGAATCTTGTGCGGGCCCGCCTTGCCGCCCGAAAGAACGGGAGAGGTAAAGGGTTCTACAGCATAGATTTTTACCGAGGGCTTTAGGGGTTTAAGGGCTTCGCCTATGCCGCTAATTGTGCCGCCTGTGCCGACGCCTGCAACTACAATGTCTACGGTGCCGTCGGTGTCTTCCCAAATTTCCCTGCCTGTTGTAAGCCTGTGTATTGCCGAGTTTGCGGGGTTTTCGAACTGCTGCGGAATAAATGCGTTGGAATTTTGCTCTTTTAATTCCAATGCTTTTTCTATTGCGCCTTTCATGCCCTTTGCGCCGTCGGTTAAAACAAGTTCTGCCCCCAAACTTAGCAGGAATTTGCGGCGTTCAACACTCATGGTTTCGGGCATGGTAAGAATAAGCCTATAGCCTTTTACCGCCGAAACCAACGCCAAGCCAATGCCGGTATTGCCGCTGGTAGGCTCTATAATCAAAGCGCCTTTTTTTAGAATACCCTTTTTTTCGGCGTCTTCAATCATTGCAAGGGCGGCCCGATCTTTTACGGAACCGGAGGGGTTGAAAAATTCAAGCTTTGCCAAAACTTCGGCACTTGAATTGTTTAGCTTGTTAATTCTAACAAGCGGGGTTTTGCCTACAAGTTCGAGAATGTTGTTGGCTATTTTCATTTTTTAATATCTCCTTATTTGGTAGTGTTTATGTTTTAAATTTAAGGGCGTCCATTCGCGGCTTTGCTTTGTTTTATGTATGCCAAATCGTTTGCAAAACCGTAAATTTAGCCCAAGTCTTAATTTTTATGAGCCTATAATTTTATTCTCTACCAAATTTGTCAAGTATAAATTTAAAAATTTTTCAAAAAAATTCAAACCTTGCAAAATTCGGCCAAATCGGGAGAATCTAAGGGTTTATTATGATACTTTTATCTTGGATATTTTTATTTATAGCGGGCTTTTTGGAAGTAGGTTGGGTTGTGTGCCTAAAATATTCCGAAGGCTTTACAAAATTTTGGCCGTCGGCGGGAATGGTTGTCAGCATTGTTACAAGCTTTTTGCTTTTAAATTTGGCCATACGCTATTTGCCCGTTGGCGTTTCCTACGCGATATGGACGGGCATGGGCGCCGCGGGCGCTGTAATTGCGGGCATATTGCTTTTCAACGAGCCTTCGAATTTTATGCAGATATTTTTCCTTGCATTGATAATAATAGGCATTGTTGGCATTAGCCTTATTTCGCAACACTAGCTATAAGTCGAAAAATTTTTCTTGAATATTTTTTGCATTACAGCATAAATATAGTTTCACATTTAAAAATTCGAGGCGTAGCTTAGCCTGGTAGAGCGCTACGTTCGGGACGTAGAGGCCGGTGGTTCGAATCCACTCGCCTCGACTTTTTAAAAAAACAAACCGCAGTTTTTTACAAGCTGCGGTTTGTTTGTATATGTTTTTTGCGGCTTTATTTGGGTCAACCCCAAAGGTTGTGGAATAAGGTTTTTTTTGTAATTTGTTTTTCATAGTTTTATTCCGCATTCTACG